>NZ_CP041636.1:0-600000 GCF_007197755.1 Ferrovibrio terrae | reverse complement strand
CGGCGACGGAAGGGGTGTAGTTGCCGCACATTCAGATGTGCGATGTCGGTATCGTCAAGCAGCACCTTGCCGCCGGTGGGGTCGATCAGTCGCGCGACGCAGCGCGCCGCCGTGGATTTGCCCGAACCGGATTCGCCGACGATGCCGAGGGTCTGGCCCTTATAGAGCTTCAGTTCGATGCCATCCACCGCGCGCACTTCGCGCACGCCCTTGAACAGGCTGCGGGTGACATACAGTTTGCTGAGGTCCTGTGCCTTCAGTACCGGCTCGGTGGTAATCGGTGTTGCCTGGCGCGGCTTCAGGCGCGGCACGGCATTGATCAGCATTTTGGTATAGTCATGCTGCGGACGGTATAGCACGTCCTCGGTCTTGCCGCTTTCCACCACCTCGCCGTAGCGCATCACCACCACGCGGTCGGCGATATCGGCCACAACGCCGAAATCATGTGTGATGAACAGCACGCCGGTGCCATGCGTCTGCTGCAACTCGCGCAGCAGCGACAGGATTTGTGCCTGTGTCGTCACGTCGAGTGCAGTGGTCGGCTCGTCGGCAATCAGCAGCGCGGGTTCCAGCGCCAGCGCCATGGCGATCATCACGCGCTGGCGCTGGCCACCCGAAAGCTGGTGCGGATAGGCATGCATCAGCCGTTCCGGATCCGGCAGATGCACGTCAGCGAACAACTGCTGCACCCGCTCTTCGGCGCTGACGCCCTTACCCTTCCAGTTGTGCGCCTTCAGCAACTCGATCACCTGTTCGCCAACGCGGTGCACCGGATTGAGCGCCGTCATCGGCTCCTGGAAAATCATCGACATGCGGCTGCCGCGCAGGTCGCGCAGGCGGGCCTTAGAGGCCTTGCGCAAGTCCTCGCCCTCAAGACGGACGTCGCCGCTGACGATCGGCAGGCTGCCCAGCCCCATCACGGTGCTGGCGGTAACCGACTTACCCGAGCCGGACTCCCCGACCAGGCAGACGATCTCGCCCGGCATGACATCGAAGCTGACCTTCTGGACGGCGAGGCTGCGGTCGCCGCCCCTGGGCAAGGCGACCGACAGGTCTTTCACGCTGAGAACGGGGGCGGTCATCTCTTTATGCTCCCAGCCGCTTCTTCATGCGCGGATCGAGCGTGTCGCGCAGGCCGTCGCCGAGGATGTTGACAGCGAGAATTGTGACGGCCAGGAAGCCGCCGGGGAACAGAATGATCCATGGGGCGCGCTGAAACACGGCGCGGCCTTCGGCGATGATGTTGCCCCAGGTGGGAATCTCAGGTGGCAGGCCGGCGCCTAAGAAACTCAGGATGGCTTCGACCAGAACAGCGGAGGCACAGATGTAGGTGCCCTGCACGATCAGCGGCGCGAGCGTGTTGGGCAGGATGTGCTGGATCAGGATCTTGACTGTCGGTGTGCCCAGGCCCACGGCGGCTTCGACGTAGGGTTCTTCGCGGATCGACAGCACCACGCCGCGCACCAGGCGCGCGACGCGGGGGATTTCGGGGATCACGATGGCGACAATCACGGTCACCAGCGAGGCGCCGCTCAGACTCACCAGTGCAATGGCCAGCAAAATGCCGGGAATGGCCATGACGCCGTCCATGCAGCGCATTATTGGTCCGTCAAGCCAGCGGATATAACCGGCCATCAGGCCGATCACCAGGCCGATCGAGATGGAAATGCTCGCCACCACGGCGCTGACCAGCAGGGAAATGCGAGCGCCATGCACCACGCGCGTCCAGACGTCGCGGCCCAGCATGTCGGTGCCCATCAGGAACTGATCGGAGGGTCCGCGCAGGCGGAAACGCGGCGCGATGGAACCGGGATCGTGATCGGTCAGCCAGGGCGCGATCAGGGCGACAACCAGCAGCAGCAGAAGGATGCCGCCGCCAATCAATACAGATGGATTGCGGAAAGCCGCATGCTGGAGGGCTTGCCGCATATCAGTAACGAATCCTGGGGTCGAGCATGACGTAGGCGACATCGATCGCCAGGTTGATCAGCACGTAAACGCCGGAAAACACCAGGATCACGCCCTGGATGATTGGATAGTCGCGGCCGAGCACGGCATCCACCACCAGGCGGCCGATACCGGGAATATTGAACACCGTTTCGGTGATCACCACGCCGCCGATCAGCAGCGCGAAGCCGATGCCGATTACCGACACGATCGGGATGGCGGCGTTGCGCAGCGCATGTCTGACCAGCACCACGCGCTCCTTCAGGCCCTTGGCATGGGCGGTGCGGATATAGTCTTCGTTCAGCACTTCCAGCATCGCCGTGCGGGTGATGCGGGCAAACAGCGCGATATAGATGAAACTGAGAGTGACAGTAGGCAGCGCAATACGCTCCAGGAAGGCTGGCAGGCCCTCGCGGATCGAGGCGAACCCTTGGGCCGGGAACAGGTCCAGTTTCATCGAGAAGATATAGACCATGATGTAACCCAGCACGAAAACCGGGATCGAGAAGCCGGCCACCGAGAGAGCCATGATACCGCGATCGAACCAGCTGCCGTGTTTCCAGGCAGCCAGAATGCCCATTGGCACGGCTACGACGATGGCAAAGATCAGCGTGGTCAGCGCCAGTGACATGGTCGGCTCGACGCGCTGGCCGATCATCATGGAGACCGGCTGCTTGGACAGCACCGACTTGCCGAGGTCGCCCTGCAGCAACTGGCCGATCCACGTAACGAACTGCTCGGGGATGGGGCGGTCGAGGCCGAGATC
Organism: Ferrovibrio terrae; assembly: GCF_007197755.1. NCBI lineage: Bacteria > Pseudomonadati > Pseudomonadota > Alphaproteobacteria > Rhodospirillales > Rhodospirillaceae > Ferrovibrio > Ferrovibrio terrae. The sequence continues at coordinate 597,287 of NZ_CP041636.1, read as the reverse complement.
GGCGCGAATGGCGGCGATGGTCTCTGCCGTGGCGGTGTCACCGGCCAGGATGGCAGCCGGGTCGCCCGGGCTCAGGCGCAGCAGCAGGAAAACGAAAATGGCCACCACCCCCATGACGGGGATGGCGGCCAGCAGACGTGAAAGGACGAGACGCAGCATGGGTGAAGATTACGCAACAATCATGCCACCGTCTCGCTCCCGCATCACTTCTTTTCGATATTCCACAGCACGTAGGCGGCGCTGGGCAGATTGCCGACCACGTTCTTGCGAATCGCCGACGGCTGGAAATACTCGCCGAGCGGAATGTAGTGCACCATCTCGTAGACCCGCTTCTGCACGGCCTCTGCAATCGCCTTCTGCTTGGTGGCGTCGGGCTCGCGGGCATAGTCGTCGCGCAGCTTCTCGATGGTCGGATCCTCGGTCCAGCCGAAGAAACCGCCCACCTTGCCCAGGCCCTTGGTGCCGGCATTGGCGATCGGGTTCATCATGTCGGCCGTACCCCAGGCGGTGTGGAAGATGTGCCAGCCGCCCTGGTCGATCGGATCCATCTTGGCGCGGCGACCAACCAGCGTCTGCCAGTCCATCGATTGTACTTCCACATTGACGCCAATGGCGCGCAGCAGCGGCGCGCTCACCAGCGGCAGCTGGTTGATGCTGTTCAGGTCGGTCGGCGCCATGATGACGATCTTCTCGCCCTTGTAGCCACTGTCGGCCAGCATCTTCTTGGCCTTGGCGACATCGGCCTTCTTCACGCCCACTGCGCCTGCATCGGTCGCCAGTGGCGACGAGCAGCCAAACAGCGCGCCGCAGACCTTATAGTATTCCGGGTCGCCAACCTGGGCGGCCAGATAGTCTTCCTGCTGGACGGCATGCAGAATGGCCTGTCGCACCTTCACGTTATCCAGCGGCGGTTGTAGCCAGTTCATGCGCAGCATGTAATTCATGCCGAACGGCTGCAGGTTGCGGATATCGATTTCCTTGTTCTTCTTCAGCTCCGGCAGCAGGTCGAAGGCCGGCTGCTCCCAGATGTCGACCTCTCCCTTGATCAGGGCATTCATCGCAGTTTGCGGGTCGGCAATGGTCAGCCATTCGACGCGATCGACCTTTGCCACCTTGCCACCGCTGGTGTTGCTGGCCGGTTCGCTGCGCGGCTTGTAGTCAGGGTTCTTCTCGTAGACCACTTTCACGCCGGGCTGGAATTCGCCCTTGACGAAGCGGAACGGGCCGGAGCCAATTTCTTCCGGCACGTTGGTGGTGGCCGGCGTGTCAGCCATGCGCTTGGGCATGATGAAGGGCACGTTCGAGCTCGGCTTGCCGAGCGAATCGAGCACCAGACCGTAGGGCTCCTTCAGCACGAGCTGGAAGGTCTTGGCGTCAACTTCCTTCCATTCCTTGGTATAGGTGAACAGCTTCTGGCCCATCGTGTCGTTCTTGCCCCAGCGTGCGAGCGAGGCAATGACGTCGGTCGAGGTGACGGGCGCGCCGTCGTGGAATTTCAAGCCGTCACGCAGGGTGAAGGTGTAGGTCAGCTTGTCGCCGCTGACCTCGTACTTCTCCACCATCTGCGGCTTGACGACCATCTTGTCGTCCACGCTGAACAGCGTGTCGTAGATCATGTAGCCATGGTTGCGCGACATGAAGGCAGTGGTCAGAATCGGATCGGTGACGCGCAAGCCCGAATGCGGAATAAAGCGCAGGGTCTTCTTGCTGTCCTGGGCGACGGCATCTGTGGCAGCACCAGCCAGAAGCCCCAGGCCGATGCTCAGGCCAATGGCGGAAACGAGCATGTGGAATCGACGCGAACGCATAGCACTCCCCCTTGTCATTGTTTGATCGCTAATGAAAGCTGATCATGGTCGATGGGCCTCGGTCAAGAAAAGTTTGCCCTTCTGCCGGGCAGTTGCGTCCCTGCCGTTTCGCTGTGCAGCATGCCTGCTGCCAGAGCGTCAGCCGCATAACCGGAGGACATTGGTCCATGTCGATGGTTCGCCGCTGGTCTGAACCTTAGCAACGGGGAAATGGTTCGATGAAAGTGTTCATTGCGTGCTTGGGAACGGAAACCAATACCTTCTCACCGCTGCCGACGGCGGAAGCCGGCTTCCGGGAGTGGATGCTGTATCGCGGCGATGCAACCCGACGTCCTGAGAACCTTTTCTCGGCCCCGTTGCACGTCTGGCGGCGGGCGGCGGAAGCCCAGCAGGCCGAGGTCGCCGAAAGCCTGTCGGCCTTCGCCCAGCCGGCCGGTGTGACGGTGCGCAAGGTCTATGAAGGCTTCCGTGACGAAATCCTCACCGACCTGAAAGCGGCCATGCCGGTGGATATCGTGCTGCTCAGCCTGCACGGAGCCATGGTGGCGGATGGCTACGACGATTGCGAAGGCGATCTGCTGGAGAAAATTCGCGCCGTCGTCGGCCCGCAGGCCGCCGTTGGCGCCGAACTCGACCTGCATTGCTCGATCACGGAAAAGATGCTGACCAGTGCCGATGCGCTGATCACCTTCAAGGAATACCCGCATACCGACAGCAAGGAACGCGCGCAGGAACTCTACGATATCCTGCTGGCCAAGCAGCAGGGCGCGGCGAAGCCTGTGATGGCAGTGTTCGATACCCGCATGATCAATCTCTGGCGTACGCCGGTCGAGCCGATGACCGGTTTTGTCAAGGAGATGCAGGCGCAGGAAGGCAAGGATGGTATTCTGTCCGTCTCCTTTGCCCACGGCTTCCCCATGCAGGACGTGCCTGACGCGACTGCAAAGGTGATTGTCATTGCCGATGGCGATGTCGCCAGGGCTTCCGCTGTAGCGGAACGTTTCGGAAAAAAGATCTGGGGCATGCGCGAGCAGACGGCCACACAGAATCTTAGCATCGATGCGGCGCTCGACCGCGCTACGTCTGCTGCGGCCAGGCACCCGGTGGTGCTGGCCGATGTCACCGACAATCCTGGCGGCGGTGCTCCCGGCGATGCGACTTTCATCCTGCGCCGCATTCTCGAGCGCGGCATCCAGAATGTTGCCAGCGGCCTGTACTGGGATCCGATGGCAGTGCGCTTCTGCTGCGATGCCGGCGAGGGCGCGACTCTCGACCTGCGTCTGGGTGGAAAATGCGGCATGACCTCGGGGGATCCGCTCGACCTGAAGGTCACGGTGAAGCGCATGCTGACCGATGCCATGCAGCCGGCGCTCAGCGGCGATGTGCCCATCGGGGACGCCGTCTGGCTGCAGGTCGAGGGCGGAATCGATCTTGTACTGATCTCAACCCGCACGCAGACTTTCCATCCCGGTGCCTTCGAGCAGTTCGGTATCGATGTGAAGTCGAAGGCGATTATTGTGGTGAAATCGACACAGCATTTTCATGCCGGCTTCGCGCCGATTGCGGGCGAGATCCTGCATGTGCAGGCACCTGGTGCGATGCGCTCCGACTTTGCCGATATTCCGTTCCAGAAGGTGCGCGGGCCCTACTGGCCGCGCGTCGCCGATCCTTTCGCCGCCGAATAATCTTCAAACAAGAGCTCGTCCATGTCCTCCAATCTGAATCGTACTCTTCAGTTCCGCAAATCCGCTGCCAGCAGCCGCCGCGGCGTCGTGGCCGCCCAGAACCAGAAGGCCGCCGATATCGGCGCTGAAGTGCTGCGCAATGGCGGAAATGCCATCGACGCTGCCGTCGCGACCTCGTTTGCGCTCGGCGTGCTGGAGCCGTGGATGAGCGGTATCGGCGGCATCGGCTATATGCAGATCTGGGATGCGAAGAAGAAAAAGGCGCATGTGATCAATTTCAGCGCCGTCAGCGCATCGAAACTCGATCCGGCCGATTATCCGCTGCAGGGTGGCGTGGACGACAGCATGTTCGGCTGGCCGACCGTGGTGGAAGATCGCAACATCTATGGTTACTCCTCGATGGCCGTGCCTGGCGTGGTCGACGGCGTGCGGCTGGCGCATGAAACCTTTGGCACGCGCAGCTGGGCCGAGTTGCTGGCGCCCGCCATCGGTCTGGCCGAGCGCGGCATGGAGGTCGACTGGTTCCTCAGCCTGCAGGTGACCAATGCCGCGCGCCATCTGGCGAAATCGCTCGCCGCGAAAGCCGTGTTCCTGGCCGATGGATATCCGCCCACAGCAGAAGCCGGCGGATATCTGAAGAACGATGCGCTGCTGGCAACCCTGCGGCAGATCGCCAAGGCCGGCGGTCGCGATTATTATGAGGGCGAACTGGCCAAGGGTATCGTGGCCGATCTTGCCAAGGGCGGTTCGAAGATTTCTGCCGATGATCTCAAGACCTACAAAGCGCAACTGGTCGAGCCGCTGCGCTACGATTATCACGGCAAGACACTGCTGCTGCCGCCAAATCTGACAGCGGGTCCATCGCTGCGCGATGCCTTCAACGTCGCCGGTCCCAAGATCGACAAGACGCTCTCGGCGCAAAGCTACATCGCCTATATCGAAGGCCTGACCGCGGCTTACGAGAAGCGGCTGGCTGGCATGGGCGACACCGACAACGGCAAGAGCTGCACCAGCCATTTCTGCGTCGTCGATGGCGACGGCAACATGGTGGCGGTGACGCAGACGTTGCTGGCCGCCTTTGGCAGTTGCACGATGCTGCCGGGCAGCGGCATCACCATGAACAACGGCATCATGTGGTTCGACACCCGGCCAGGCCAGCCGAACTCGATCGGCGCCGGCAAGCGGCCGCTGTGCAACATGCTGCCGACACTGGTGCTGGATGGTGACCGCCCCTGGCTGGCGACTGGCGCGTCGGGCGGCCGCCGCATCATGCCGGCCGTCATGCAGATCCTGTCTTTCCTGATCGACTACAAGCTGCCACTGGAGGCGGCCTTCCATCAGCCGCGCATCGACGCCAGCATCATGGGCCAGCCCTGGTACGACCCGATGCACGACGCCGATGTGCAGGCAGCGATCAGAGCGCGCTTCCCCGGCGCGGTGCCAAAACGCCGCGATCCCCTGCCGCTGAACTATGCCTGCCCCAGCGCCGTGATGTTCGATGCAGAAGGCAATTGCAGCGGCATGGTCGAGATCGCGCAGCCCTGGGCCAGCGTGGCGGCGGCGTAAGCATATGTTCTGAATAGGTAAATTCGACAGGGTTGCCTGAAATCCGTTCGCGCCGTATATCCCCCGGCCGAAGGAGCCTGCTATGGACCGACTGCGCCTCGAAGGATTTGCCTATCTCGCCGGCTTCATCGCCTGCGTGCCGGCTGCGAATTGGCTGATTGGCAATGTCGGCACGGTCTGCATACCGCAGGGGCCCTGCCTGATTCCGGTTGCTCCGTTCGGCATTACTGCGCCGAGCGGCGTGCTGATGATCGGGCTGGCGCTGGTGCTGCGCGACCTGGTGCAGCGTCGGCTTGGCAAGGGCCGGGCGCTGGCCGCGATCCTGGCCGGTGCGGCGCTCTCCGGCTTTGTCGCACCGCCGGCGCTGGTGGTCGCCTCCACGGTTGCTTTCCTGCTGTCGGAACTGGCTGATTTTGCCGTCTATACGCCGCTGCAGAAGCGCGGCCTGATCCGCGCCGTGATCCTCTCCAGTCTGGTGGGTCTCTGCGTCGACTCGGTCGCTTTCCTCTATCTGGCTTTCGGTAGCCTCGACTATCTGGCCGGCCAGATCATCGGCAAGGCCTGGATGGTGCTGTTCAGCATCCCGGTGATTCGGCTGCTGCGTGACCGTGACCAGCGGCAAGGTATCGCGACTGCGTAAAGAAAAGGCGGCCTCTCAGCCGCCTTTTGTCTTTTTCATCTCCGCGATGGCCTGCAGCCAGTAATCCGCGTCCTCGTATTGCGTCGGATCGGGCACGCCGGAGAGGTGGAATGCCTCGCGGCGTTCCACGCAGGTGCCGCAGCGGCCGCAATGCATCTCACCACCCTTGTAGCAGCTCCAGGTCAGGTGGAAGGGCACGCCAAGCCGCGCGCCTTCGGCGACGATGCCGGCCTTGTCGGTCGTGGTGAAGGGCGAATACAGTTCGACCTCCCACAGATCCTCCAGTGCGCGCTGCTGCATGGTGCGGAAGGCATCGATGAAGGCGGGACGGCAATCGGGATAGATGAAATGATCGCCGCTATGCACGGCAATGCCGACTGCGTCCGCCTTTGCACCGGCCGCGATGCCAAAAGCGATACTCAGCATGATAGCATTGCGGTTCGGCACCACGGTGGACTTCATGTTGTCCTGCGCGTAATGCCCATCCGGTATCGCATCGCCGCCTGAAATCAGCGACGAAGACGTGAGGAACTTGCCTAGCGCGGTGATGTCGACCACATCATGGCGCGCGCCGAGCGCAGCGGCGATGCGCGCGGCATGTTCGATCTCGCGGCGATGCCGCTGGCCGTAGTCGAAAGAAATGAGGCGGTCGAGCTTACGCTCGACCGCTACTTTGTAGGCGAGGGTGGCGGAATCAATGCCACCCGAGCAGAGAACGACGGTCAGGCTCATGCCACCGCCAGCTTCGCCGTCTTGCGGCGGCGCAGTTGCAGCATCACAATTCCCGCCAGCAGGATAAAGGCGGGGATGTAGACTAGGTGCTTGCTCGGCCGATCGGCAGGCAGCAGTACATGCTCGACGGTGAAGCCGCCTTCCAGGCCGACCCGCTTGGCGCCCGAGCCGAACTTGATCGCGCCGATCTGCATCTTGTCGCCCATCGGCACCAGCGTCAGGCCGGCATCAGCCAGCCGCTTGCGGCCGTCGCCGGGCAGGCCTACCGGCAGGCTGATCGTCTTGGTCACATCCTCGCCTTCCAGCGTGGTGCCGGCCACGACCAGCAGGATGCGGCCGTCATCCGGCAGGCGGCCGGCGATGTCGTAGATCTGTGCGGCAGGGGCCTGCACATAGGGCTCATAGAGCTTGTCCATGAAGAAGCCCGGCCGGAACATGGCGAAGCAGATCAGCAGCAGCAGGGCGGATTCCCAGAGTTTGCTGCGGGTCAGGAACCAGCCCATGGTGCCGGCGGCAAACAGCAGGATGGCGATGGTTGAAATGCCAATTACCAGGACCGCCTCGGCCGCGTGGTCAATGTCGATGAGCAGCAGCTGCGGATTGAAGATGAACACGAAGGGCAGCACGGCTGTGCGCATCGAATAGATTGTGCCCTGCAGGCCGGTCTTGATCGGATCCTCGCCCGAAATCGCGGCGGCCGCGAAGGAGGCCAGGCCCACCGGCGGTGTCACGTCGGCCATGATGCCGAAATAGAACACGAACATATGCACGGCGATCAGCGGGATGGCGAGGCCGGCCTGTGCGCCCAGTTCGACGATCACCGGGGCCATCAGGGTGGCGACCAGGATGTAGTTCGCCGTGGTCGGGATGCCCATGCCCAGAATCAGGCAGATGAAGGCAGTCAGGAACAGCATGATCATGACATTGCCGCCCGACAGGAATTCGACAAAGTCGGTCATCATCAGGCCCATGCCGGTCAGCGTCACGGTGCCGACGATGATGCCGGCAGTGGCGGTGGCGATGCCGATGCCGATCATGTTGCGGGCGCCGAGGTTGAGGCCGTCAACCAGGTCGAGCAGGCCCTGCTTCACGGTCGCCGAGAATTCACGGCTGCCACGGAAGAAGGCGATGATCGGCCGCTGCGTCACCACGATCGCCATCACCGAGGCGGTCGCCCAGAAAGCCGACAGGCCGGGCGACATTTCTTCCACCATCAGGCACCACAGCAGCACGATGATCGGCAGGGTGAAATGCAGGCCGGTGCGTGCCACCGCCCAGGCTTCGGGAATCTTGAGGTCTGGGTTGCTGGCATCGTCGAGTTCCAGATCCGGGAACCTGGCAGCATACCACAGCGAGACCAGATACAGGCCGATGCCGCCGATGGCGAGCAGCCAGGGCGCGGCGACGCCGAACACGGCCTGGATGCCGAGTACGACATAGTACAGGCCGCAGATGAAGGCGACCGTGCCGCTCCAGCCGAGCAACTGGCGCAGCCAGAATTCGCCGCGCGGGCGCTTTATGGCACGTTCCAGCGGCTTGGCGTTGATGATCTGCGCTTCGATATCGACGATGTAGAACAGCGCGATGTAGGAAATCACCGCTGGCAGGAAGGCGTGTTTGACGATGTCGGAATAGGGCAGGCCGACATATTCGGTCATCAGGAAGGCGGCTGCCCCCATCACTGGCGGCATGATCTGGCCGTTGACCGAGGAGGCGGTTTCGATGGCACCGGCCTTAACGCCGGACAGGCCGGTCCGCTTCATCATCGGGATGGTGAAGATGCCGCCCGAGACGACGTTGGAGACCGATGAGCCCGAGACAACGCCGTTCAGCGCCGAAGAGACCACGGCCACCTTGGCGGGACCGCCACGCAGATGGCCGAGCAGGGCGACGGAAATCTGCATCATCCAGTTGCCGCCGCCGGCCTTTTCCAGCAGCGAGCCGAACAGCACGAAGAGGAAGACGAAGCCGGCGGAGACGCCAAGCGCGACACCGAACACGCCTTCAGTGGTCAGCCACTGATGCTGCAGGAACTTGGTGAGCGAGGCGCCCTTGTGCTGGATCACATCCGGCATCCAGGGGCCGGCGAAGGTGAAGGTGATGAAAACCGCGGCCACGATCACCATCGGCGGGCCGAGCGAGCGGCGCGTAGCCTCCAGCAGCAGCAGCAGGCCTACGCCCGAGGCGACCAGGTCATACCAGGTCGGCTGGCCCGGCCGCAGCGCCAGATCGCGATAGAACAGGAAGAGGTAGGACGCGGCGAATGCGCCGGCGATGGCAAATACCCAATCGGCAATTGGAATGTAGCGGCGTGGCGAGCGTTTGAACGCCGGATAGCAGGTAAAAGCCAGGAAGACCGAGAAACCGAGATGGATCGCGCGGGCTTCGGTGTCGTTCAGGATGAAGACGCCGAACACGAAGGGCAGCGGCGAGGCGTACCAGACCTGGAAGACCGACCAGGCGACGGCGACGATCAGGATGATCTTCGCGACCAGACCCTGCGGATCGCGGCCGCCGAGATCGGCTTCCTTGACGAGTTCCTGCAGTTCCTGCTCGGTGGCGGGCCGGTTTGCGGTGGTAGTCATTGCAGTCCCCCGGAAAATTCGAAAGGTCTTCTACTTAAAAAAAAGCCGGCCCGTTCCTGAAAACGGGCCGGCTGCGCATCGCTGCGGAGGCCTTACATCAGGCCCTTTTCCTTGTAGTACTTCACGGCGCCGTCATGCAGCGGGGCCGAGTTGCCGTCCTTGATCATCGCCTTCTGGTCCAGGTTGGCGAAAGCCGGGTGCAGCTTCTTGAATTCGTCGAAGTTCTCGTAAACCGCCTTCACCAGCTGATAGACCGTTTCAGTGTCAACCTTGGTCGAGCTGACGATGGTGGCGAGCACGCCATAGGTCTGCGTCGCCTGCGGGTTGTTGTTGTACAGGCCGGCCGGGATCGTGGCCTTGGCGAAGTAGGAATTCTCGGCCACCAGCTTGTCGACGGCCGGGCCGGTCAGCGAAACCAGCTTGGCGCCGCAGGTGGTGGTCGGGTCCTGGATGTTGGCCGAGGGGTGGCCGACGCCGTAGAAGAAGCCGTCGATCTTGTTGTCGCACAGCGCGGGGCCGTGTTCGTCAGCCTTCAGCTCGGAGGCGAGCGAGAAGTCGGTCAGCTTCCAGCCCATCGTGGCAAGCAGCTGCTCCATCGAGCCGCGGGTACCCGAACCCGGATTACCGACGTTGAAACGCTTACCCTTGAAGTCTTCAAACTTGGTGATGTTGGCTTCCTTGCGGGCCAGCACCGTGAACGGCTCCGGATGGATCGAGAAGACCGAGCGCAGATCCTTGAACTCGCCGGCATCCTTGAACGGGCCAACGCCCTTGAAGGCCTGATAATGCACGTCAGACTGGGCGGCGCCGAAATCCAGCTCGCCGGCCTTGATCGTGTTGATATTGTAGCCCGAACCGCCGGTCGATTCGACCGAGCAACGGATGCCATGGGCCTTGCGGTCCTTGTTCAGCAGGCGGCAGATCGCGCCGCCGGCCGCGTAGTACACGCCGGTCACGCCGCCGGTGCCGATGGTGACGAACTTCTGCTGCGCCATGCTGGCGCCGGGCAGGGCAGCCAGAACGGCCGCGCCGAAAGCACCGATCGCGAGGTGCTTGGTTCCAAACAGCATGATTACTTCTCCTCCGTGATGGCCGCCGCCGTGATTGGCCAGGCCAGGCGTTACTTCAAGATGCTGTCCAGGGATTGTGAAAACCCGGGCCAGCGGTATCGGGACAGACAAGGATCCGGGCCGGCTGTCTTCGGATCGGTCTCCGAAGTGTCTCCGCCAACCATGCCGGTGCCGCCCCCCGATGCGACTGCCGGCCAGTTCCTTAACCCTGTGATAGCTGAACCGCACGGCATTTCTGCCATGCGTATCGGTGCCATGTCCATAACCTGATGGTATGGAGGCAATTTAGGCGCGCTTCGTCAAGCCCGATAGGTCTTGTCCGTCGGGCCCAGCACGCCGGAGATGGTTTTCTCGGTCAGTGCCAGAGTAGCGCTGAATTTCCGCGCTAAAACCGATGCGGGCTGGTGTTTTGCGCGCAGGGTCTGCACGGTGAAATCGATTCGCGGCGACAGCGGACGGGCCACGACCAGGTCCGGGTTGAGCGATGCGGCGGTATACTGGTCCACGATCGCCACGCCCGCGCCGCGCGAGACCAGCGCCAGGGCGATCTGGTTGGTCTTGACCTCGACGATCGGCTGCAGGTCGACCCCCGAGAGTTTCACCGCGGCGCTGAAGGCGGCACCGAGCGGATCGTCGCTGCGCAGGCCGATAAAGGGATGTTTGCGGAACCATTCGATTTTCACCGCTGCCGGCAGTTGCGTTCCCATCGATTTCGGGAAGATGCCGTAGAATTGCGCGGGTGCCAGCGTCTGGATGTCGAGGCCGGGATGAGACTGGATGTCGAAGCCGACGCCGAGATCGACCTCGTGATTCAGCACCACGCGAAGCAGATCAGCATATTGCCGGCTTTCGACCTCGAAACTGACATCGGCATGTTTCTGCCGGAAGCGTGTGATCGCCAGCGGGATCAGGTCGACGCACAAAGCCGGTGCGGCAGCGATGCGCAGATGTCCGCTGGTAGCGGCGCCCAGGTTGCGCGAGAGTTTGCGCAGGTTGTCCAGTCCGCTGATGATGCGCTCGCTCTCGGCATGCAGCACCTGACCCTCGCGCGTCGGCAGCAGGCGGCCGCGCACGCGGTCAAACAGCTTGTAGCCGAGCTGGTCTTCCGCGCGCAGCAGCAGGCGCGTTGCCGCCGGCTGCGAGATGTTGAGCAGTTTTGCCGCCGCCGTGATCGTGCCGGTGAGCATGATGGCGTGAAAGACTTCAAGGTGGCGCAGTTGCATGGCGGGTCCGGCCAGGAGGGCGACTTGAGCAAGACATGGCATAACGCAATGTAATGGGCAACCGCCGGATCGGCAGTGGCAGTGCGGGTCGTGGCCACCTAGTTTGATCTGGCCGCTGCGAGGCCATTTGTCTCGCGGTGCACCAATTCGTTGAGTGATGCGGAGCGTCGCATGAATATCGTGGTGATCGGATCTGGCGTGGTGGGCATGACGACCGCCTGGCGTCTCGCGCGCGACGGCCACAGCGTCACCATCGTCGATCGCGCATCCACCACTGCGCAGGGTGCCAGCCACGCCAATGGCGCGCAGTTGAGCTATTCCTATGTGGCGCCGCTGGCCAGTCCCGGCGTCTGGTTTGATCTGCCGAAATACCTGTTCGGGCGCAACACGCCGATGCGCTTCCGCCCCACCTTCGATCTGTTCCAGTATCGCTGGCTGCTGAAATTCATGGCGGCCTGCACGCGCGAACAGGCCTTCGCCACTACTGACAGGCTGCTGCGCCTGGCCTATCTGAGCCGCGCCGTGCTGCATGGCGCAGAGGATATCCGCAGCCTCGATTTCGCCTGGAGCAAGGCGGGCAAGCTGGTGGTGCAGGGCAGTGCGGCCAGCCTTGAGGCCGCGCGGGCACAGGTGGAGTATCAGAGCCGGCGCGGCAGCGTGCAGGAGGTGCTGGACCGCGACGCCTGCCTGCGGCTGGAGCCGGCGCTGAACGGCATCGCACATCGCATAGTCGGCGGCGTATATACGGCCGATGAGGAAGCTGCTGATCCGTACCGCCTTTGTCAGGGCATCGAAAGCCTGCTGTCAGGCGGCAACGGCGGTGTGAAATTCGTCTATGGCGCCAAGGTGCGGCGCCTGCTGCGCAGCGGCCGGCGTCTGCTCGGTGTGGAAACCGCCGCTGGCGAGGTGCTGGAGGCCGATGCCTATGTGCTGGCGGCCGGCGTCGCCAGTCGGCGGCTCGGACTCACGGCCGGCCTCGATCTGCCGATCTATCCGATCAAGGGCTACAGCCTGTCGCTGCCAATCGCCAATGACGATGCCGCGCCGCGCGTCTCGATCACTGACACGGACTACAAGGTGGTCTATGCGCGGCTGGGCGAAAAGCTGCGCGTTGCCGGCATGGCCGATATCGTCGGCAACGATGACAGCATCGATCCGCGCCGGCTGGGCCAGCTCGTAGCGCAGGCGCGCGAAACGTTTCCGCAGGCTTCGACCTGGCAGCAGATGGAGCCCTGGACGGGTTTGCGTCCGGCCACGCCCAAGGGCCTGCCGATCCTCAATGCCAGCGGAATCGACAACCTGCTGCTCAATGTCGGCCATGGCGCGCTCGGCTTCACGCTGGCGTTCGGGTCTGCCGAAGTGATCGCGGCGGCACTTGCCGGCCGGCCGTCGCCGGTGCCGGAAGCGGATTTCGCGCTGAGTGCTGCCTGAAACGCGCTGCTTAGCGCAGCGCCGCCAGATACGCCCGCGCCGTCTTCACGTCGGCGATGCTGCGACCCATCACGCCGGCCGCCTGCACGGTCTGGCGGATCAGGGCCGCATTGTCGGGCGCGGTGCTGCCGTCGCTCAGCAGCATGTTGTTCTCGAAACCCAATCGCGCATGGCCGTTGAGGCCGAGCGCAGTCAAGGCGCAGGCCGACTCCTTCGCGCCGAAAGCACAGACGGCGAAATCGCCATCCGTATTGCTCCAGTCGTGCAGGAAAGGCAGCAGGTCGACCGGTTCGGACTTCTGCCCTGCCGTATAGCGGCCGAGCACGAACAGCACGAAATGCTTGTCGCCCGGAATGATGCCGCGCGCTTTCAGTTCGTGAAACCGCTGCACATCCGTATCGGCGTAGAGGATGTACTGCATCATCACGCCGGCCTTGTAGAGTTCGGTCAGGAAAGCGCTGCCTTCCTTGTCTGCCGCCTCATCGGGCAGGATCTCTCGCACGGCGAGACTGCAGGCTTCCGGCATCAGGGCGCGCATCGCCGCCATCTGCTGGTGGCGGTCATACACGCCAGCGGCTTCTGACGTGGCTTGGATGATCAGGTCATCGCCGGCCTCGCGCCGCACCGCCCTGATGGCGGCGCGATAGAGATCGGCATCCAGCGAATGTTTGCCGCTGCCGGGCTCGCGCACATGCAGGTGGATCATTGTGGCGCCGGCCTCCAGGCACTGCGCGGCGCAGAGGCCGAGTTCATCAGCGCTCAGCGGCACCGCCGGATGGTCGGGCTTCAGTTTGCGGGCACCATTCGGGGCGACGGCGATGATGGCAGGCGTCATCAGGCAACACTCTTCAGCGAAATATCGACGGCCTCGCCGAGCTTTTCCACGATCAGGTCGATATCTGATTTGGTGCAGATGAAAGGCGGGGCGAGCAGCACATGGTCGCCATGCTTGCCGTCGATGGTGCCGCCCATCGGATAGCACATCAGGCCGAGAGCCATGGCTTCCTGCTTGATGCGGGCATTCAGTTTTTTGGCCGGATCGAAGGTGGCCTTGCTGGCGCGATCCTGCACCAGTTCGATGGCCTGGAACAGGCCGCGGCCACGGATGTCGCCGACATGGCGATGATTGCCGAAGCGATCCTGCAGGCGGTCCATCAGATGCGCGCCCATCGCCTGCACGTTGTCGAGCAGCTTGTCGCGCTTGATCACCTCCTGCACGGCGAGCGCTGCGGCACAGGCCATGGGATGGCCAAGATAGGTATGGCCATGCTGGAAGAAGCCGGAGCCGTTCTTGAAGGAGTCGAAAATATGCTGGCCCAGCAGGATGGCGCCGATCGGCTGGTAGCCGCCGCCCAGGCCCTTGGCGATGGTCATGATATCGGGCGAAATGCCTTCCTGCTCGACGGCATGCAGCGTGCCGGTGCGGCCCATGCCGCACATCACCTCATCAAGGATCAGCAGCACGCCGTATTTGTCGCAGATTTCGCGGATGCGTTTGAAATAGCCCGGCGCGGCCGTCACCGCGCCCAGCGTCGCGCCCACCACCGGTTCGGCGACGAAAGCGATCACACTGTCCTTGCCGAGTTCGAGGATCTTGGCTTCCAGCTCGTCGGCGGTGCGCGTGCCATAGGCTTCTGGCGTCTCGTCGGGGCGGCGGTCGCGGTATTCGAAGCAGGGCGCGATATGATGCGCCTCGATCAGCATCGGGGCGAATTGCTGGCGGCGCCAGGCATTGCCGCCGACCGACAATGCACCCACCGTGTTGCCGTGATAGCTCTGGCGGCGGGCGATGAAATGCTTGCGCTGCGGCTCGCCGCGCTCGACATGATACTGCCGCGCCATCTTCAGTGCGGCTTCGATGGCTTCAGACCCGCCAGAGACGTAGTAGACATGGCTGATGCCCTTGGGCGCATGGGCGATCAGCTCGTCGGCGAGACGTTCCGCCGGCTCGGTGGTGAAGAAGCTGGTATGGGCAAACGCCAGCTTGTCGGCCTGCTCATGCATGGCGCGTGTGATGTCGGGATGGCCGTGGCCGAGACAGCTCACCGCAGCACCGCCCGAGGCGTCGATATACTGCTTCCCGTTGGAATCGATGATGCGGATGCCTTCGCCGCCGACGGCGACCGGATAGCTGTGGGTGATCGAGCGATGCAGGATGCGGCTTGTCATGCTTTCGGCTTTCTGCGCTGCGGGCGACGGGACCAGTAGGTGGAAAAGGCGTCGAGCTGGTGCTCGGCATTGCGGATGGCGTTCAGTGCCTGCTCGCCGCTACGCGCAGCCACCAGCGCGATCAGCGTTTCGGCGGCGGCAAAGGCCGGCGTGATGGCATGGAAGAATGAGGGCGTGTCGGTCGGTACCAGAATGCTGGCCTGGGCAAGGGCTGCCACCGGCGACACGCGGCTGTCGGTGATGGCTACCACCTCCATGCCGAGCCTGGCGGCATAAGCCGTACGCTCGACTGCCGCCGTGGTATAGGGCTCGACACTGATCACCACCAGCACGTCGCCCGGACCGGCGTGGCGCAGCGCGTCGAAACCGGTGTCACCGGCGCCATCCAGCAGCACGCCATTGTCGCGAAACAGGCCATGCACATATTGTGCGTGGAAGGCGACGGCATGGCAGGAGCGCAGGCCCAGGAAATACACTTTGCGGGCCGTTTCGATGAGCGTCGCGGCTGCGATCAGCGCGGCAGTGCCCGCTTCGTCATGGCTACCGGCGATATGCTCGGCGGTAGCCCAGCCAATCTGTGTCGCCAGCGCGCCATCGCCGCTCTGCGCCTTGCGCTGCTGCAGTCGGCCGGCGCGGTGGCTGAATTCAGCCGTATGGCTGGGTCGACGCAATGCCGTGGCCTGCAGGTCGCGGAAGGCAGCGTAATCGGCGAAGCCCAGTTGCCGCGCCAGTCGTGTCATCGTCACCGGCGGTACGCCGGCGCGGCGCGCCTGCTCGCGCATCGACAGCAGAGCCACATCGTCCGGATGCTCCAGCACGAAACGGGCGGCCGCCTGCAGTTGCGGCGGCAGGCTGGGAAAGGCCTGGGCGATACGGTCGCTCAAAGAAGGATCGGCGGATATCAGTTCCGGCATGGCGTAATTGAACCGCAGGCCGGGATGGTTTGCAACAATTGATGCTATTATATTTTATAATGATACGAATGTTTCATAGGCAAGTCCGGAGCAGCGCCGCGGCCCTTGCCGAGGGCCCATAAGCCCGGCTTATAGTCCGACAGCAAAACCCTGGGCTGCGAGCAATGGCCGATCTGCGCAATCTCGAAACTTTCGTCTGGGTCGCCCATCTCGGCGGCTTCCGCGCCGCCGCCGACAAGCTCAACACCACGCAGCCGGCCGTGTCGCAGCGTATCGCGCAGCTCGAGTCCGAACTCGGCGTGAAACTCTTCGATCGCGAGCCGCGCGGTATCGCGCTCACCTCGAAGGGCAATGAATTGCTGCCCTATGCCGAACGCATGCTGCAATTGCATGCCGACCTGCTGCATGCAGCGCGCGAGAAGAAGGCGATGCGTGGCATCGTGCGCCTCGGCGTGGCCGAAACCATTGTGCATACCTGGCTGTCGAAACTGATCGAGCGCATGCACACGGTCTATCCGGCGCTGACACTGGAAATCGAAGTTGATGTTTCGCCACTGCTGCGCGAACGCCTGCTGGCGCATCAGCTCGATATCGCTTTCGTGCTGGGTCCGATCAGCGAACCACGTATGAAAAATGTGGCTTTATCCAGCTATCCACTGGCCTGGGTCGCCAGCCCGTCGCTTGATCTGGGCGCCGAGCCGGTGCCGCTCTCAACTCTGGCACGCTGGCCGATCATCACCTATCCGCGCAACACCAGGCCCTATATCGCGATCCGCGAGATGATGACGCGTCACGACATGCCAGCACTGCGGATGTATGGCAATGCATCACTCTCCACCATCGTCCGCATGACACTGGATGGCATCGGTATCTCGGCGATTCCGCCGCTGATCATCCGGCGCGAACTGACGGAAAAGCGCCTGCGTGTGGTGAAGGCGGAACAGAATCTGCCCGATCTGAATTTCCATGCCTGCTATCCGGTCAAACCCGACAGCTATCTGGCCGAAGCGGTGACCGAGATTGCGCGCGAGATGGCGCAGGCGGAAGCACGTCGGCGCGAAAAGAGGCAGAAGTAATCTCCGGTCGTATGATTTTTGACCCATAAGAAATTCTTATGGGTCACCATGCGAACTCGCGATTGGACAGTCATCCATCCGTCATGATGCGATACCCGCAGAGTGGAGGACGGAATGAACGCAATGGCGTCGGGTAAGATTTATGGCAGCGGCCGCGAGGCCCGGCTGGCCATTCGCAGCGGCGAACATCGCGGCCAGACCGCCGGTATTGCCCCGGGTTTCGTGCAGGGCAACTTGGCCATCCTGCCCAAGGCGCTGGCGGACGACTTCTTCCGCTTCTGCCAGTTCAATCCCAAACCCTGCCCGCTGATCGGTGCCTCTGAGCCGGGCGATCCGCGGATCCCGGCGCTGGCCGAGGACCTCGATATCCGTACCGACCTGCCGCTCTATCGCGTCTGGCGCGACGGCAAGCTGGTCGAGGAAGTGCCCGACCTGAAGGCCGTGTGGCGCGACGACCTAGTAGCGTTCCTGATCGGCTGCTCGTTTTCATTTGAAGAAGCGCTGGTCGAGGATGGCATCGACCTGCGCCACATCAGTGCCGGCACCAATGTGCCCATGTATCGCACCAACATCGACACCGTGCCGGCCGGGCCCTTCCATGGCCCGCTGGTGGTTTCCATGCGCCCGCTCAAACCCGCCGACGCGATCCGCGCGGTGCAGATCACCTCGCGTTTCCCGGCCGTGCATGGCGCGCCGGTGCATCTGGGCAAGCCCGAGCTGCTGGGCATCAAGGATATCGCGAAGCCCGACTACGGCGACCCGGTCGAGGTGAAGGCCGACGAACTGCCGGTCTTCTGGGCCTGTGGCGTCACGCCCCAGTCGGTGATCGCCACCGTGAAACCGGATTTCTGCATCACCCATGCGCCGGGCCACATGCTGGTGACCGATCTGAAGAACAGTCGCCTGGCGATCCTGTAAATCTGCAATTCACAACCGGAGGGAAGAGATGAAATCCATGATCAAGACGCTGGCGCTTGCCGGCGCCGTTGCGATGGGGCTGAGCGGTATGGCTCTGGCGCAGGACCTGCCGAAGACGCCGCTGAAAGTGGTCGGCGCCTGGGGCAATCTGACCCAGTACAAGGAATACGAGCAGCCGTTCTGGACCAAGGAAATCAGCGAGAAGTCCAAGGGCGCCGTCACCGCGGAAATCACGCCGTTCAACGAAATGGGCCTGAAGGGTGCGGAAATCTTCCGCCTGATGCGTCTGGGCGTGATCGACTTCGGCTCCACCGTGCTGGGTTATGTCGCCGCCGATGACGCGCGCAACGAAGCCGTCGATCTCGCCGGCCTGTCGCCGGATGTCGAGATGGCCCGCAAGGTGTCCGATGCCTACAAGCCGGTCTATGACAAGTTTTACCGCGAGCGTTTCGGCGTGCAGGTGCTCGGCATCTGGCCCTATTCGGCCCAGGTGCTGTTCTGCAACGGTGACATCAAGGGCCTGGCCGATCTGAAGGGCAAGAAGGTGCGCACCGGTAACCGCACGCTGGCCGAATTCGTCGAGGCCTTCGGCGGCACCGGCGTGACACTGGCCTTCAACGAAGTGGTGCCGGCGTTGCAGAACAAGGTGGTCGATTGCGCCATCACCGGCACGCTGTCGGGCAATTCGGCCAAATGGTATGAAGTGGCGACGCATATCTATGCCCTGCCGCTGGGCTGGAGCCATGTCATGCATGGCGTGAACGTGAAGACCTGGGATCGCCTCGACCCGAAGGTGAAGAGCTTCCTGCAGTCCGAGATCAAGGGCCTGGAAGACCGCATCTGGAAGGCCGCCGCGGAAGAAACCCAGCAGGGTTACGACTGCAACGCCGGCAAGGACAACTGCAAGCTCGGCAGCAAGGCCAAGATGACCGTCGTACCGGTCACTGACGCCGATAAGGCGCTGCTGAAAAAGGCGATGGCTGAAACCGTTGTGCCGAAATGGGCTGCCCGCTGCACCGGCGACTGCGTTCCGGCCTGGAACGACAGCATCGGCAAGATCGTCGGCATCACCGCCAAGGCGAACTAAGCGCCCGGAACGAGGGCGGGGCCGCGCTGACGCGGCCCCGCCTGCCTTTCTCTGACCTCGGGGGACATCATGACCGCGCTGCTCGATCGCTGGCTCGGCTTTGCCGACCGCATTTCCCACTATGCCATCTGGGCCGGTGGCGCGATGATCCTTGTTTCCGCCGTTCTGGTGTCCGTCGACGTGCTGCTGCGCAAGCTGTTTCTCGTGTCACTCGGCGGTGCCGACGAACTGTCCGGCTATGCCTTCGCCATCGGCACCACCTGGGCGCTGGCGTTCACGCTGCTGCGCCGCGCCAATGTGCGTGTGGACGCACTCTATATCCACCTGCCGCAGGCGATCTGCGCCATTCTCGATATCGTCGCCCTGATCACCTTTGGCGGTTTCCTCGCGCTGCTCACCTGGCAGGCCTGGGATGTGCTCGACACTTCGCTGGCCTTCCAGGCCCGCGCTACCACGCCGCTGGCGACGCCGCTGTGGATTCCGCAGTCGCTCTGGCTGATCGGCCTGGTCTTCTTCCTTTTCACCATCCTGCCGCTGCTGCTGCGCAGCCTGTTCGCGCTACTCGGCGGCGATCTCGCCAAGGTGCGCAGCCTGGCCGGCGCGCGCACCATCGAGGAAGACGCCGCCAGCGAAGCCGCACATACCGCCACACTCAAGCCGCAGGACTGATCCGATGCTTGGCACAACGCTCGTCCTCTTGCTCGCCCTTCTGGCGGCGGCCATTCCGGTTGCCGGCGCGCTCGGCACGCTTGGCCTGCTGCTCGACAAAATTTATTCCAAGATGCCGCTCAGCCTGGCGCTGGGCGAGGTGGCATGGTCGTCCTCAAAAGACTTCCTGCTGGTCTCGATCCCGATGTTCATCCTGCTCGGCGAGATACTGCTGCGCGCCGGCGTGGCCGAGCGTATGTATGCCGCGATGGTGAAGTGGCTGGCCTGGATTCCCGGCGGCCTGATGCATTCCAATATCGGCGCCTGCGCCATTTTCGCCGCCACCTCCGGCTCGTCGGTCGCCACGGCAGCCACCGTCGGCACTGTGGCGCTGCCGCTGGTGAAGAAGCACGGCTATAACGAACGCCTGTTTCTCGGTACGCTGGCTGCCGGCGGCACGCTCGGCATCCTGATCCCGCCGTCGATCAATATCATTATCTATGCGGTGCTGACCGATACTTCGATTCCGAAGCTGTATCTCGCCGGTATTATTCCCGGCCTTGGCCTGGCGCTGCTGTTCATGCTCTTCGTCGCCATCTGCTGCATGGTCAAGCCGTCGCTGGGTGGCCGAACCGAAAACTTCAGCTGGGGCGAACGCTTCGCCAGCCTGATCGATCTGTTGCCGCCGCTCGGCATCTTCCTCGTCGTGGTCGGCTCGATCTATGCCGGTCTGGCCACGCCCACCGAAGCCGCCTCGCTCGGCGTGGTGGCGGCGCTCGGGCTGGCCGCCTTCTACCGGCGGCTGTCCATCGCCATGCTGAAAGAGGTGATGGAAAACACCATGCGGACCACGGCGATGGTGATGATGATCATCGTCGCGGCCTATTTCCTCAACTTCATCATTTCAGCCATTGGGCTGACCACGATGCTGACCGACTTTATCGCCGGTCTCGGCCTGTCGAAATTCGAGATGCTGATCGCGCTTGTTGTCTTCTACCTCGTCCTCGGTTGTTTTATGGAAACGCTGTCGATGATGATCACCACGATCCCCATCGTGGCGCCGGTGATGTTCGGTTTAGGCTTCGACCCGATCTGGTTCGGCATCATCATCATCATCCTGATCGAGATGGCGTTAATCACGCCGCCGGTCGGCCTCAACCTCTTCGTCGTGCAGTCGCTGCGCACCCACGGCACGCTGAATGACGTGATTGCAGGCTCGGTGCCCTTCGTCGGCATCATGGTCCTGCTGATCCTGCTGCTGACTGTCTTCCCGGGCATCGCGCTCTGGCTGCCCCAAACTTTCGGTTAAAATATTGGCCTTCGGTTAACCTACAGGATTCGCCCCATGCTGACTTTTGATCGCCTCTGGCAGGACAAGCGCGACCGCGTCGCCGTGCAGATCGACAATCTTATTGTTGCCGGCTGGGCCGGCCGCGATGCGCATGCCATCGAGCATCATATCGAGGAACTGGCCGCTATCGGCGTGCCTCGGCCGTCCACCGTGCCGCTGTTCTATCGCATCGGCACCGGCCAGCTGAGCCAGACCACGCATCTGCAGGTGCTCGGCCCGGATACCTCGGGTGAAGTGGAACCTGTGGTGCTGTCGCTCGCCGACGGGCTCTGGGTCGCGGTCGGCTCGGATCATACCGACCGCAAGGCCGAAGCCGCTGGCGTTGCCCTCTCCAAGCAGCTTTGCTCCAAGGTGGTCGGCACCGGTCTGTGGCGCTATGACGAAGTCGCGCCGCACTGGGACAGCCTGATCCTGCGCGCCTGGGCCACCATCGATGGCAAGCGCACCCTGTATCAGGAAGGCGCGGTCTCAGGGCTCCGCAGCCCGGCCGACCTGATGCAGCGTTACAGCAACACCGCCACACTCCCTCCCGGCAGTCTGATGTTCGGCGGTACCATTGGCGCCATCGGCGGCATCCGCCCCGGTACGCGCTTCGAGATGGAGCTGGAGGACCCGGTGCTGCAGCGTAAGCTCGGCCACGCCTATGATATCGAGGCGCTTCCTGTTGTGGCGTGAGCCACTCCGTCTTATGACTCGGGCATGAGCGCCTATCCCCAGATACGGTCCTTCGGCGATACCGGCTTCAGCGTCGAATTCGGCGAAGGCATCGACCGTGGTATCAATGCCATGGTGATGGCGCTGCATGCCGCGCTGACCGATACGCGCCCGGCCGGTCTGGTCGAAACCATTCCGTCCTTCCGCGCCCTGCTGGTGCAATACGATCCGCTCGTCACCAGCCGCGCCGATCTGGAATCACATGTGCGCGGCCTGCTGGGTGGCCTGAAGCCGCAGCAGCGCGCCGGCCGGCTCTGGCGCCTGCCGGTCTGCTACGCCGATGAATTCGCACCGGACCTCGCCGAGGTTGCCGAACGCTGCAAGGTCACGCCGCAGAAGGTGATCGAGATCCATACCGGCGGCCGCTATTTCGTCTACATGCTCGGCTTCATGCCCGGCCTGGCCTATATGGGCGGACTGGAGGCGGCCCTGCATCTGCCGCGCCGGTCTTCGCCGCGCACCAAGGTGCCGCAGGGCTCGGTTGCGATCGCGGAATCGATGACGACGATCTATCCCTGGGAAAGCCCGGGCGGCTGGCATCTGCTCGGCCGCACACCGCTGAAACTGTTCGATGCGGTGCGCGACGAACCGATCCTGCTGGCAGCCGGCGACGAAGTGACTTATTTCGCCGTCTCCACCGATGACTATGCCGCGATGCTGCGCCAGGTCGAGGATGGATCGTTCGATTCTGCGTCGCTCAGGGTGAAACCGTGAGCGACGCGGGCTTCCTTGACGTCATCGCGCCGGGTCTGATGACCTCGGTCCAGGATCTCGGTCGGCTCGGGTCGCAGGCGCTCGGCATGCCGGTGGCCGGTGCGACGGATGCGATGGCTCTGCGCATCGCCAATGCGGTGGTGGGCAATCCTGAAAACACCGGCGCGCTGGAAATCGGCTATCTCGGCCCGACCTTGGTGGCAGCCGTCGACGGCGTGCGTGTCGCGCTCGGCGGTAAGGCGAAACTCACTGTGCAGCCGGCCGGTGGTGAGGCGCGTAGCGTGAAGCCTTGGCGCTCGCTGCTGCTCAGGCGCGGCGACAAACTCACCGTCGGCGCGGTAGAAGAGGGCGGCGTGGCCTATCTCGCCGTGGCTGGCGGTTTTGCCATCCAGCCTTTCATGGGGAGTCTCTCAACATATATGCGCTCCGGCCTCGGCGGCTTCGAAGGACGCGCGCTGAAGGCCGGCGACAAGCTGCCGCTCAATACGGTCGCCGCAGAGGGCGAAGAACGCGAACTGGCCGATGATATCGACTATGGCAGCGGCCCGGTCCGCGTCGTGCTCGGACCGCAGGAAGACCGCTTCACCGCCAAGGGCATCGACACGTTTCTCTCGGCCACCTACACGGTGACCAAGGAAGCCGACCGCATGGGCATCCGGCTGGATGGCGACAGCGTCGAGCATACGCGCGGCGCCGACATTGCGTCGGAAGGCGTCGTTACCGGCTCGATCCAGGTGCCGGGCAACGGCAAGCCGATCATCCTGATGGCCGACCGCCAGACCACCGGCGGCTATACCAAGATCGCCACCGTGATCTCCGCCGATCTCGCCCGTGTCGGCCGCATGAAGCCGGGCGATACGCTGCAGTTTGCCGCCCTCGAGGTGGCCGCCGCCGAGGCCGCCCGTCGTGAGCAGGAAAAGATGGTGCGGCGTCTGATCAAGGGCATCCGCACGGCTTTGCCCGATGTCATGCTCGACCTGAACGCGCTATATACGCAGAACCTGATCAGCGGCGCAGTAGACGCGCCCAGTGGATATTAATTTGGGTGGAGACTGGCGATGACCAAAACCAACCTGAACAGCGATCTCGGCGAAAGCTACGGCGCCTGGACCATGGGTGACGATGCGGCGATGCTGGCCGTGGTAGGCACCGCCAATGTCGCCTGCGGTTTCCATGCCGGCGACTGGAGCGTGATGCAGGCCACCGTGGCCGAAGCCGTGAAGAACGGTGTCTCGATCGGTGCGCATCCGTCCTATCCCGATCTGCAGGGTTTCGGTCGTCGGCCGATGACCATGAGCAACCGGGAAGTCGAGGCGCTGATGGCCTATCAGATCGGCGCGCTGATGGGCGTGGCGACGACGAAGGGTGGCAAGGTCACGCATGTGAAGCCGCATGGCGCGATCAACAACAAGGCCGCCACCGACATGGACCTTGCGATGGCGCTGGCGCGCGGCATTGCCGGTGTCTCGAAGGACCTGATTTTCCTCGCGCCGGCCGGCTCGGCCATGGTGACGGCTGCGGCAAAAATGAACCTGCCGGTGGCGCAGGAGGTCTTCGCCGATCGCAATTACGACGATGACGGAAATCTGGTGCCGCGCGGCCAGCCGCATGCCATGGTGCATGACAACGACGAAGCGCTGCGCAACGTGCTGCGCATGGTGCAGGAACGCGCCATCGTCTCGGTCAGCGGCAAGCGGATTCCCTGCAATGTCGACTCGATCTGCGTGCATGGCGACAGCGCCGGCGCCGTCTCGATGGCCCGCCATATCCGCGCCGGGCTGGAACAGGCCGGCGTCAAGTTGGTGACCCTGCCGGAGATGCTGGCTTAAAAGCCTTCGCCGCTTGACGGTCACCCCCTCTGCCCGGCAAGACTGGGCCACGGGGAGAGTGCCTGAATGACCAAGTCGAAATCCGCCAAGCCTGTAAAGGCCAAATCTGCTGGGGCCAAACCGCGCCAGCCGGACGTGACGCGGCGCAACATTCTCGATGCGGCGCTGGTGGAATTCGCCGCCAAGGGTCTGGCCGGGGCGCGGGTCGACGAGATCGCCGCACGGTCGGGCTCCAACAAGCGCATGATCTACGAGTATTTCGGCAACAAGGAGGGCCTGTGGCTCACCGTGCTGGAAAACGCCTATACGCGGATGCGCGAAGAGGAGCATGCCATCGACGTGGCGCGTATGAAGCCGGAAGAGGGCATGCGCTACCTGATGGAATTCAATTTCAAATTCTGTTCCCGCAATCCGGAGTTCATCGCGCTGCTGAATGCCGAGAATTTGCACAAGGCCAGTTATCTGAAGGATTCCAAGAAGATTCGCGAGCTTTACACCCCGCTGCTGGTGGTGATCACCGATTTGCTGCAGCGCGGTCAGAAGGAAGGCGTGTTCCGTAAAAACGTGGACCCGGTCGAGCTTTACACGACGATTGCGGCACTTGGATTCTTCTATTTTTCCAACATCCATACGCTGTCGACCATCTTCGGCCGCAACCTGCTGTCGGCGAAACAGCAGAAAATCCGCCTCGACCATTCGATGGAAGTGGTGCTGGGCTTCCTGCGGCCGTAATCCGTGCATGCCCATTCTTTCGGCCTTGGTCGAATTTCGTAACTGAACGGTTACTTCCCCGTTGACAAGTCCGCCCGGCATCGGAAATGCTGGGCGGATAACTAGGATCGTGACGATCCATAAACGGAGGAGACCGCCATGCAAGGCAAGCTTGCTATTCGTATCGCTGTGGCCGCATTCGCGCTGGGCACCCTGGGCCTCGTCGCCCAGCCGGCCGATGCGCAGAACTGGAAGCCGACCAAGCCGATCACCATCATCGTGCCCTGGGCTGCCGGCGGCTCCACCGACCAGGTGATCCGCGTTACGGCCGCGGAACTGGAAAAAGAACTCGGCCAGAAGATCGTGGTCGTGAACCAGCCCGGCGCCTCGGGTTCGATCGGCACCAAGAGCGTGCTGGAAGGCCAGAAGGACGGCTACACCTGGGCTTCGGGCGCTGCCAAGGATATTGGTTCCTATGCCGTGTCCGGCCTGCTCGACACCACCTCGAAGGATTGGGATTTCTATCTCGCCGTTGCGAATCAGGCGGTGATCAGCGTCAATCCGAACACGCCGTACAAAAGCGTTGCCGACCTGCTGGCCGCCATGAAGGCCAAGCCGGGTCAGGTCTCGTTCGCCACCGCCGGCGTGAATTCCTCGGGCCACTACGGTTCGGAAGCGCTGTCGCGCGCCGCGGGCGCCACCTACAAGCACGTCTCGTACGATGGCGGCAATCCGGCGGTGATCGCCACGGTGGCCGGCGAAACCGAAGTGACCAGCCAGTTGGGCGTCGAGCAGATCGAGATGATCCGCGGTAAGCGCCTGCGTGCGCTGGCCGTGCTGGCCGACAAGCCGCTGGTGGTCGATGGCGTGCCGCCGATCGAGCCGATCACCAAGACGCTGCCGAGCTTCCGCACCGAGATCAACTATTTCGGCATTTTCGTTCCCAAGGGCGTGCCGGCGGAAGTGACCGCCACGCTGAACAAGATCTGGGAAGAGAAGATCAAGAAGTCGGCAGCCCTGCAGAAGTATTCGGCCGATAAGGGCGCCCTGTTCGATCCGCGCTTTGGCGATGATGCCAAGAAGGCGTCCTTCCCGGCGATCCAGGGCGCTGCCTGGATCCTGCAGGAAGGCGGCAAGGCCAAGATCAATCCGGAAACCATCGGCATTCCGAAGCCGTAAGACGCGTAAACAGAACGGCCGCCTGGCTTGGCAAAAGCCGGGCGGCCGATTTGCTTTTCAGGAGTTATCGCAATGGATCAGAATCCCGTTCAATCCACCGCTGCCGAACCGGCGGTTCCGCCGCGCGCCGACTTCTGGTCCGCCGTGGTCTGGATTGTACTGGGTTTTGCCATTGTCGTGATCAGTTTGCGGATGGACCGCCTTGAGCGCTTCCAGGCCAGCATCTACACCGCGCCCGGCCTTGTACCGGGCCTGCTGGGTTTTGCGATTGCACTGATGGGCGGCATCCTGATGCTGCGCGCGGTGCGCGCCGGCGCATTGCAGGGCCGCGCCCCGGTCCGGCTGGTGCTGCGCGATCACTGGCGCCTGATCTTCAGCCTCGGCCTGTCGCTGGTCTATGCGCTGGTGATTGTCTCCAGCTCCATGCCTTTCTGGCTGGTCACGGCCATCTATGTCAGCGCCTTCGTGATCGTCTTCCAGTATGCCGAGCGCCGCGCCGCCGGGCAGGTGCCGCGCGGCATCGCCGTGGCCGTGGTGCATGGTGTGCTCGCTGGCTGGGCGATCCAGTATGTCTTTGAAGAACTGTTCCTTGTCCGGCTGCCGTAAGTAGAAGGCATCGCATCCATGTTTGACGGTCTGTTCGGCTTTGCCCATTCGATCTGGAATTTCGCCAGCCCGGAAACCATTTTTTACGCGCTCTGCGCCTCTCTGATCGGTCTGATCATCGGCGCGTTGCCCGGCCTCACCGCCACCATGGGCGTGGCGCTGATGACCACGCTCACGCTCAAGCTGCCGTCCGACCAGGCCCTACTGATCCTGATCTGCACCTATGTCGGTTCGATCTATGGCGGCAGCCGTAGCGCCATCCTGCTTAACATTCCGGGCACGCCGGCATCGGCCGCCTCCTGCCTCGATGGTCATGCACTGGCCAAGCAGGGTCTGGCCGGCCGCGCCATGGGCATCGCCACCTCCGGCTCGATCCTCGGCACCTGGATCGGCATGTTCTTCCTGGCGCTGTTCACGCCGATCCTGGGTGAAATGGCGCTGAAATTCGGTGCCTATGAATTCTTCTGGCTCGCCGTCTTCGGTGTGGTGATTTCGGGCAACCTCACCGGCACCGATCCGCTGAAAGGCTGGATCGCCGGCTTCATCGGGCTTTTCATTGCCGCCATCGGCCAGGAAGGCATGTATGCCTACGACCGCTTCACCTTCGGCGTGCATGATCTTTCGGGCGGTATTGCGCTGATCCCGGCGCTGGTCGGCGTCTTCGGATTCGCCGAAGTGCTGAACGTGATGAAGGACAAGCCGCAGAAATTCATCATCAACACCTACGACACGGTTGTCCCAAAGATCAAAGACGTGGTGCAGTACTGGCGCACCATTATCCGCTCGGGCCTGATCGGCACCTTCATCGGCATCGTGCCGGGTGTGGGCGAGGATGTCGCGGCCTGGAGCTCCTATGCCGCCGCGCGCCGCGCCAGCAAGGAAAAGGAAAAGTTCGGCAAGGGGTCGGTCGAAGGCCTGATGGCCGCCGAAACCGGCGACAATGCCTGCGTGCCGGGTGCCGTCATTCCGGTGCTGACGCTGGCCGTGCCGGGCTCGGCGCCTGCCGCCGTGCTGCTCGCCGCCATGCTGATCCATGGCGTGCGTCCGGGTCCGATGATCATGGTGGAAAATCCGACCTTCGTTTACGACGTCGTTGCCATGATGCTGTTCGCCTCGATCGGTATCCTGATCTACGGCCTGACCCTGACCAAGTTGCTGGTCAAGATCCTGCTGGTGCCGCGCGCCCTGGTGATGCCGGTGATCTTCGTGCTCTGCACGGTCGGCTCCTACGCGATCGCCGCGCGACCCTTCGATATTCTGGTCATGCTGGTCTTCGGCATTGTCGGCCTGGTAATGCGTGGCCTGAACTACCCGATGGCGCCGCTGGTGCTTGGCATCGTGCTGGGCGACCTGCTCGACAAGAGCCTGCGCCGCGGCCTCAGCCTGTCGGATGGCGACCTGACGCCCTTCTTCGGCCGCCCGATTGCCTTCGTCATCTTCCTGCTTGTTTTGTTCACCATCCTGATGAATGTCCCGGTCGCCCGGCGCGTCCTGGGGCAGGGGACCGCGCTGCTGCTGCGTCCGTTCCGGCGCGCCTGAGCCACAGTCGGGAATTGACGATACCCGCTGTTTCACACTATAAGTAACTGACTAGTTACTTTACGGACTAGCTAACGATGCGCATCTCGCTCTGCAATGAGGTTCTTGCCGGTCTGCCGTTCGCTGCACAATGCACGCTGGCGGCGGAACTTGGCTATGACGGGCTGGAAATCGCGCCGTTCACGTTGAGCGAAGACCCACTCAGCCTGACGGCAGCCGAGCGCAAGGTCATTCGCCGCGCTGTAGAAGAAACCGGACTCGCGGTCACCGGCCTGCACTGGCTGCTGGTCACGCCCAAGGGCATGTCGATCACCGATACCGATCCGGCGGTGCGCCGCCGTACCCGCGACATGATGCAGGGCCTGTGCGAGCTCTGCGCCGATCTGGGCGGCAGGTATCTGGTGCATGGTTCGCCGGCGCAGCGCCAGCTGCCCGAGCGCGACATCCATGCCGCCAAGGGCTATGCGCTGGAGGCCTTCCGCTATGCAGCGCGTGCGGCCGAGAAGGCCGGTGTGATCTATTGCGTCGAGCCGCTGTCGCGCCGCGAAACCAATTTCATCAACACGGTGGCCGAAGCCATCGGCGTGGTCGAGGGCATCGGCAGCAACAGCTTCCGTACCATGATCGACTGCAGCGCCGCCGGCCTGGCCGAAGAGGAAAGCGTCGCCGAGCTGATCGCACGCTGGATGCCGAGCGGTCTGATCTCGCATATCCAGGTCAACGATCCCAATCGCAAGGGCCCCGGCCAGGGCGATATGGATTTCGTGCCGATCATCGCCGCGCTGAAGCAGCATGACTACGCCGGCGATATCGGCGTCGAGCCTTTCATCTATGAGCCCAACGGCCCGGGCGTCGCCGCGCATTCGATCCGATACTTACGCAACCTGCTGGGAGCGGCGGCATGAAAACCGAAGCGCCCGGTTTCACCATCGGCGAAATCCAGCTGTTTGAGCGGCCGGTCACGCTGCGCCTGCCGTTCCGTTTCGGCGTGGTGACGCTGACGGCGGCCCCGCAGGCTTATGCCCGGTTGCGTATTAGCTTGCCCGATGGCCGCAGCGCATGGGGCTCGGCTGCCGAACTGATGGCGCCAAAATGGTTCGACAAGAATCCGGCGCTCTCCAACGAGCAGAATTTCGATCAGCTGCGCCGCAGCCTGCTGAATGCGGTGAATGCTTACGCCGCCGATCCCACGCCGCGTACCGCCTTCGGCCATTCCGCCGCGCATCACGCTGCCCTGGTGCGGCATGGCGCAGGCGAGGACTTGAATGCGTTGGTGGTGTCCTACGGCGCCGCGCTGCTGGATCGTGCAGTGATCGATGCGCTTTGCCGTCTGCGCGGCGTGCCCTTCGTGGCTTTGCTGGGCAGGAACCAGTTCGGCATCGACGCCGCGGCCCTCACGCCGGATCTGGCCGGTTTCGATCTCGATGGCTGGCTTGGCTCGCTGAAGACCGGTCGCTTTATCGCCGCGCGACATACTGTCGGCCTGATCGATCCGCTGCGTGAAAGCGATGTGGCTGCGCCGCGGCTGAATGACGGCCTGCCGGAAAGTCTGGAAGGCGCGGTGGCGCAGTATGGTCACCGCTGGTTCAAGCTGAAGGTCGGCGGCAATGTAGAGAGCGATCTGGCCCGCCTGCAGGGCATCGCCGCCGTGCTCGACCAATCGAGCGAGCCCTATCGTGCCAGCCTGGACGGCAACGAACAGTATGACGACGTCAACGGCATTGCCGCGCTCTGGGCGGCCATGAAGGACGATCGCATGCTGCGGCGGCTGATCTCCTCGATCATCTACATCGAACAGCCGATCAAGCGCGCCGCCGCGTTGGCCCAGCCGGTGGCAAAACTCGCCGCCGAAATTCCGCTGATCGTCGATGAATCCGATGCCGATTACGACGTTTTCCCCAAGGCGCGCGAACTGGGCTATGGCGGCATCTCGTCCAAGACCTGCAAGGGCGTCTACCGCGCCATCCTGAATGCGGCGCGCTGCGCCCATTGGGGCCAGGAAAGTAATAGCTCGCATTATTTCATTACTGGCGAGGACCTCACCTGCCAGGCCGGCCTCGCCCTGCAGCAGGACCTTGCCCTCGTGGCAGCCCTTGGCCTCGGCGATGTCGAACGCAACGGCCATCATTATGTGGATGGTTTCGGCACGGCACCGCAGGCTGAGCAGGATGCGTTCCTCGCGGCCCATCCCGATCTCTATCACCGCGATCCAAAAAGCGGCCGCGTGCGGCTCAGCATCCGCAACGGCACTCTCGATCTGCGCAGCACCATGGACGCCACGGCCTTCGGGTCGGACGCCGAACCAGATTGGGGCAATCTCGCCCCCATGACTTTGAATTCTTGAAGAAGGACAAGACACCATGAGCAAGGATATCCGTCTCGGCATCATCATGAACGGCGTCACCGGGCGCATGGGCATGAACCAGCATCTGATCCGTTCGATCTGCGCGATCCGCAAGGATGGCGGCGTGGTACTGAAGAATGGCCGCCGCGTGATGCCCGATCCGATCCTGGTCGGTCGCAACCTCGACAAGGTGGCCCGTCTGGCCAAGGCGCATGGCATTGACCGCTATACCGACGATCTGGATGCCGCGCTGAAGAACAAGGACGACACGCTGTTCTTCGATGCCGCCACCACGCAGGCGCGCGCCGGCCTGCTGAAAAAGGCGATGGCCGCCGGCAAGGACATCTACTGCGAAAAGCCGACCGCCGAGAAGCTCAGCGTCGCCATGGACCTGGTGAAGGCGGCGAAGAAATACAAGGTCAAGCACGGCGTGGTGCAGGACAAGCTGTTCCTGCCCGGCCTGCAGAAGATCAAGATGCTGATTGACAGCGGCTTCTTCGGCGAGATCCTGTCGGTACGCGGCGAGTTCGGCTACTGGGTCTTTGAAGGCGACTGGCAGCAGGCGCAGCGCCCCAGCTGGAACTACCGCTACAAGGATGGCGGCGGCATCATCCTCGACATGCTCTGCCACTGGCGCTACGTGCTCGACAACCTGTTCGGTGAAGTCGAGAGCGTGTCCTGCCTCGGCGCGACGCATATCAAGAAGCGCTGGGACGAGAACGGCAAGCCCTACAAGGCCGATGCCGATGATGCGGCCTATGCCACCTTCCAGCTCAAGAGCGGCGTGATCGCGCAGATCAATTCATCCTGGACCACTCGCGTGCGCCGCGACGACCTCGTCACCTTCCATGTCGACGGCACGCTGGGTTCGGCGGTCGCCGGTCTCACCAGCTGCCGCACCCAGGCTCGCGTCAACACGCCGAAGCCGGTATGGAATCCCGATGTGCCGCAGACCATCGACTTCTTCGACACCTGGCAGGAAGTCCCCGACAACCAGATCTACACCAATGGCTTCCGCGCCCAGTGGGAAATGTATATCCGCCATCTGGTCGACAACGAACCGTTCAAATGGACGCTGCTGGAAGGCGCCAAGGGCGTGCAGCTCGCCGAAGCCGGCCTGAAGAGCTGGAAGGAACGCCGCTGGATCGACCTGCCGGAATTGAAGGCGTAAAAACATGACGACGCTCAACCTGCCTGCCGGCGCCGGCAAGCTGGCACCCTATACGCTGAAGCAGCCCAAGGCCTTCCCGGCCGCGAAGCCACCGTTCAGCCGTGTGGCTTACGCGGCGGCGCATGTGGTGGCGGACACTCTTGCCGAACATGATCCATGGCTGACGCCGGCGATCGACTGGGACCGCACGATCGCGTTCCGCCAGCATCTCTGGTCGCTCGGTTTCGGTGTGGCGGAAGCCATGGACACCGCCCAGCGCGGCATGGGGCTGGACTGGAAGGATGCACTGGAACTGGTGCGCCGTTCGCTCGATGCGGCGAAGGACGTGCCGGGCGCGACGGTGGCTTCGGGTGCCGGCACCGATCATCTGGCGCCGGGGCCAGACGTCACCATCGACAAGGTGATCGCGGCCTATGAGGAGCAGTGCGGCGCCATCGAGAAGCTCGGCGGTCGCATCATCCTGATGGCGAGCCGCGCGCTCACCGCTGCGGCCAAATCGCCGGATGATTATGCGAAGGTCTACAGCCGGATTCTCTCCCAGGTGAAGCAGCCGGTAATCCTGCACTGGCTGGGCGAGATGTTCGATCCCGCGCTGACCGGCTACTGGGGCAATGGCGACCATCTCAAGGCGATGGACACCTGCCTCGATGTGATCAAGGCCAATGCCGCCAAGGTTGACGGCATCAAGATTTCGCTCCTGGACAAGGACAAGGAAATCCTCATGCGCCGCAAGCTCCCGAAGGGCGTGCGCATGTATACCGGCGACGACTTCAACTATGCCGAACTGATTGCCGGCGATGCGGAAGGTTACTCCGATGCGCTACTCGGCATTTTCGATGCCATCGCGCCGGCGGCTTCGTCCGCAATCGGCGCGCTGACACGCGGCGATGAAAAGACCTTCCATGAGTTGCTGGCGCCGACGGTGCCGCTGTCGCGGCATATCTTCAAGGCGCCGACGCGATTCTACAAGACCGGCGTTGTCTTCATGGCCTATCTCAACGGCCATCAGGATCACTTCGTGATGGTCGGCGGCCAGCAGAGCACGCGCTCGGCCCAGCATCTGGCCGAGCTGTTTCGTCTGGCCGATGCGGCCGGGCTGCTCAGCGATCCGGACCGCGCCGCCAGCCGCATGAAGGCAGTGATGGCGACGCAAGGGATTGCCGCATGACGAAACCGGGTCCTCTGTCGCTCAATACGGCGACTGTGAAGGAACAGTGGTCGCTGCAGCAGTGTATCGAAGGCTGCGCGCGCCATGGCATTACCGGCATTTCGCCCTGGCGCGACAAGCTGGCGGAGTACACGACCGCGAAAGCCGCGAAACATATCCGTGAGGTCGGCCTGACCGTCACCGGTCTCTGCCGCGGCGGCATGTTCCCCGCCGCAGATGCGGCCGGGCGGCAGGCGGCGATCGAGGACAACAAGCGCGCGATTGATGATGCCGCTGCCCTGAACGCGCAGTGCCTGGTGCTGGTGGTTGGCGGCATGCCTTCTGGTTCCCGCGATCTCGCCGGGGCCCGGAGCCAAGTGCAGGATGGCATCGCGGCTGTGCTGGAACATGCCCGCGCGGCCAATGTGCCGCTGGCGATCGAACCGCTGCATCCGATGTATGCCGCCGACCGCGCCTGCGTGAACACGGTGGCGCAGGCGCTCGATATCTGCGATGCGCTCGGTTCCGGGCCGAACGACCGCCATCTCGGCGTCGCCGTCGACGTCTATCATGTCTGGTGGGACCCGACCCTGGCGGCGCAGATCAGGCGGGCGAACAAGCGCGTGCTGGCTTTCCATGTCTGCGACTGGCTGGTGCCGACCACCGACCTGCTGCTGGATCGAGGGATGATGGGCGATGGCGTGATTGACATCCCGTCGATCCGCGCCATGGTCGAAGGCGTCGGCTATGACGGTTTCTGTGAGGTCGAGATCATGTCGACCGGCAACTGGTGGAAGAAGGACGCCGATGCGGTGCTGAAGACCTGCATCGAGCGCCACGCCACGGTGGTCTAAGCGGTCCTGACCGTCACTTGCTTTACCTGCGGGGCTCCATCCATGATGGGGCCCCGTTTCGTATCGGACAGAGGAGCATCGGGTGACAGCGGCACCGGCACCGCGCCTGCAGCGCGCCAATGGCGCGCTCACCCTGCGTTTCACCGCTGAACGGAATGGCGGGCAGGACGATGGTGGCACGCGCCTGGCCGATCTCTATCAGTCCGATCCTTGTCGTGCCCTGCTGCCGTCGCCCGATCCGGGCGAGCCGATCACAGCCGTGCTGATCACCACGGCCGGCGGCCTGACCGGTGGCGACCGGTTGAATCTCTCTGTCACTGTCGATGCCCATGCTACCGCACTCTGTACGCCGCAGGCCGCCGAGAAAATCTACCGTTCTCCCGATGACAGCGCGGCACAGATTGATCTGACTCTCGATGTCGCGGCCGATGCGGCGCTGGAATGGCTGCCGCAGGAGATGATCCTGTTCGATGGCGCGCGGCTGGATCGCCGCATTGCCGTGTCGCTCAAGGCCGACAGCCGTCTGCTGGCTGGCGACATCACGGTGTTCGGTCGCACCGCGCGCGGCGAGCGCTTTGCCTCTGGCAGCCTGTTCGACCGCTGGCAGGTGCGCCGCGACGGCCGCCTGATCTGGACCGATGCCACCCGCCTGAAGGACGACACGACGGCTCTGCTCGATCATCCCGCCGGCTTTGCCGGTGCGGCGGCACAGGCGGTGATCCTCTATCAGGGCCCGGATGCGGCTGGCGCGCGCGACTGCCTGCGCGAACTTCCCGGTCGCGAACCCGGCTGCGAATGGGGCGCGACGGTGATCGATAGCCTGCTGCTGGTCCGGCTGCTCGATGCCGATGCCGCCCGATTGCGCCGGCAGTTTGCCCGCCTGTGGTCGGCCCTGAGGCCCGGACTCGACCTGCGGCCGGCGATGCCGAGGCTCTGGAAGTTCTGACTCAATTTGAGTCATCTGACTCATTCGCCGGCGCGGGGTTCTGCCTATATTTTAACCGCTGCCTTTTTTTTGAAAGGTCTATGCCCAATTAAAGCGCATTGACCCGCCCCGATTGCGTATCGACCAAAGTTTGAATCGCCCCGGTGGATAACTCGCGGGCCTGTCATATTGCGGCGCGGAATCAGCGAATTATGCGGGCTATCGGACCATACCGCCACGGCATGGTCCGCTTGGCACGCTCCTTGCCATTCCTTTCCTGTCAGGCCGGCCTGGGGGGCTCGGCCCAAGCAGGAGAGGAAGTCTCAATGACCAAGTTTATGCGGACGATGGCCGCGGCAGGCGCCATGCTGGGCGCAGTCGCCGTCGGCAGTGCGCCGGTTATGGCGCAGGACACGATCAAGGTTGGCGTCCTGCATTCGCTGTCCGGCACCATGGCGATCTCGGAGACGACCCTGAAGGACACCGTCCTGATGATGGTCGATGACATCAACAAGAAGGGCGGTCTGCTCGGCAAGAAGGTCGAGGCGGTCGTGGTCGACCCGGCCTCCAACTGGCCGCTGTTTGCCGAAAAGGCGCGCGAACTGATCTCGAAGGAAAAGGTCTCGGTGGTGTTCGGCTGCTGGACCTCGGTGAGCCGCAAGTCGGTGCTGCCGGTGTTCGAGGAACTCAACAGCATGCTGTTCTACCCCGTCCAGTATGAGGGCGAGGAAAGCTCGAAGAACGTGTTCTACACCGGTGCGGCGCCGAACCAGCAGGCGATCCCGGCGGTGGAATACCTGATGAGCAAGGAAGGCGGCGAAGTGAAGCGCTGGGTCCTGGCCGGCACTGACTACGTCTATCCGCGCACCACCAACAAGATCCTGGAATCCTTCCTGAAAGCCAAGGGCGTGAAGCAGGAAGACATCATGATCAACTACACGCCGTTCGGTCATTCCGACTGGCAGACCATCGTGGCCGACATCAAGAAGTTCGGCTCGGCGGGCAAGAAGACCGCCGTGGTCTCGACCATCAACGGCGACGCCAACGTGCCGTTCTACAAGGAACTGTCCAACGCGGGCATCAAGGCCTCCGATATTCCGGTCGTGGCCTTCTCGGTCGGCGAAGAGGAACTCGCCGGCATCGACACCAAGGATCTGGTCGGCCATCTGGCTGCCTGGAACTACTTCCAGTCGGTGAAGAACCCGACCAACGATGCCTTCATCAAGCAGTGGAAGACCTTCATCAAGAACGACAAGCGCGTCACCAACGACCCGATGGAAGCCACCTATATCGGCTTCAAGATGTGGGCCCAGGCGGTTGCGCAGGCCGGCACCACCAACGTGGATGCCGTGCGTCAGGCGATGTATGGCCAGAAGGTGAAGGCTCCCTCGGGCTTCACCTCGGTGATGAATACCAATCACCACCTGTCCAAGCCGGTGCTGATCGGTGAAATCCGCCCCGACGGCCAGTTCAACACCGTCTGGCAGACCAAGGGTCCGGTGAAGGCCGACGCCTGGTCGAAGTTCATCCCGGAAAGCGCCAAGCTGACCGCCGACTGGACCTTCCCCTGGGTCTGCGGCAACTGCGAGAAGCCGAAATACGCGGCCCTCGTCAACTAAGCGCGTAACGTAAATGGCATCCGACCCCTTCCTTCGCGGCAATGCTGCGCAGGAAGGGGTTTGGGTCGCCCAACAAAAAATCCATTCCGTCCTCGTTATAAAAATCGCAGCGGTCATCGAACCCATGCAACGCTATCTGCCCCTTCTGCTGGTCGTCCTGATGCTGGCGCTGGTCGCCAGCGTGCGCCCCGCCGGTGCGCAGGACCTGACCGCCACGCTGTCCGGCCTGACCGACAGTGATCCCAAACCGGCCATTCAGGCGCTGACACAGAGCAGCGACGACAAGGCAAAAGCCGCGCTTGCCGCTCTGGCCGCGGGCAATCTCTATCTGCGGCTTTCCGACAACGCCGTGGTGATCGGCGAGAAGGACGGCGAGATGATCGTCGTGACCAACGCTGCCACCGGCGATATCGAGGATATGGCGAAACCGGAAGATCTGCAGGCCATTGCGGTGCCCGAGGAAGCCAAGGCCTTGCTGGCCGGCGCCGGTCCCGCCGCCAGCAGTGAACCGGTCGATTTCGCCACCGCGCTGGCTGGCCTGAAGAGCGACAGTTTCGCCGACAAGGGCAAGGCCATCGACGCGCTGACCGCATTGGGCGATGTGCGCGCCATTCCTGTCTTCCGCGCGCTGGCCGATGGCCGGCTGCTGCTGCGCAAGTCGGACGGCCTGATGGTGATCGGCGCGCCGAGCGGCAACGAGATCGCGCTGACCTCGCCGCTGGACGGCAGTTCGCTTGGGGCGGTGTCGGCGGGCACGCTGGAGCCGCTGTTCGTCAACAACAACCTGCGCAATGTGCTGCGTGAGGCGGTCGGCCGTCTGGGCTTGAGCAGTTCCGATCAGGCCGCGCGCAGCATGGCCGCCAATGCACTGCTGGAAAATGCCACCCCCGAAACCGTCGCGCTGCTGCGGGAGGCCTATGGTCGTGAATCGGTGGATGGCGTGAAACGCGTGATGGCACTCAGCCTGGCGGCCGCCGAGATTGCGCATCCCGACAAGGTGAAACGCCTCGACTCTATCGCGGTGCTGGGCACGGCATCCGATCTGCGCGTGCGCGCCCTGCTGCAGGCCCGCCTGAATCAAGAGCAGGATGCCGATGTGAAGGCGGCGCTGGTGAAAGCCTTCGACCGGATGCAGACCAAGATCACGCTCTATTCCTATGTCGAGAATTTCATCCAGGGCATCTCGCTCGGGTCGGTGCTGCTGCTTGCGGCCGTCGGCCTCGCCATCACCTTTGGCGTGATGGGCGTGATCAACATGGCGCATGGCGAGATGATCATGCTCGGCGCCTATTCGGCCTATCTGACGCAGGAAATCTTCCGTGCCCTGCTGCCGCCCGGCTGGATCGGCGCCTATCTGATCGTGGCGCTGCCGGTCGCCTTCCTGATCGCGGCGGCTGTTGGCGTCGCCATCGAACGCGGCGTGATCCGCTTCCTTTACGGCCGGCCGCTGGAAACCATGCTGGCCACCTGGGGCGTCAGCCTCTGCCTGCAGCAGGCGGTGCGCAGCATCTTCGGCGCCACCAACAAGGAAGTCGCCAATCCCTCCTGGATGACCGGCGCCATCGAAGTCGCCGGCGGCCTGGCCGTCACCTGGAACCGCGTCTACATCATCATCTTCTGCTTCCTGGTGCTGGGCCTGATCGCGCTGATCCTCAAGCGCACGGCGTTTGGCCTGCATATGCGCGCCGTGACGCAGAACCGCCAGATGGCCGCCGTGATGGGCATTCCCACCGCGCGCGTCGATGCCATGACCTTCGCGCTGGGCTCCGGCATCGCCGGCATGGCTGGCGTGGCGCTCAGCCAGATCGGCAATGTCTCACCCAATCTGGGTACCATCTACATCGTCGACAGCTTCCTCGTCGTCGTCTTCGGCGGCGTCGGCAGCCTGATGGGCACGCTGGTCGGTGCGCTCACGCTCGGCGTCGTCAACAAGATCCTTGAACCGGTGGCCGGCGCTGTGCTCGGCAAGGTGGTGGTGCTGGTCTGCATCATCCTGTTCATCCAGAAACGCCCGCGCGGGCTGTTCGCGGCCAAGGGGCGCTCCGCCGATGCGTAACCAGTTGGAGACTCTCGCCAAGCCGCGCCCGCTGCTGGATCGCAGGGGCTGGGCCGCATTCCTCGCCATCGGCTTCGTGCTGATCGTGCTGGTGCCGCTGCTCAACATCCTGCCCGGTCGCGGCAGCATGCTGCATCTGTCGGATTACCTGATCCCGCTGCTGGGCAAATATGCCTGCTACGCCATCCTGGCGCTCAGCCTCGATCTGGTCTGGGGTTATGCCGGTATCCTGAGCCTCGGCCATGGCGCCTTCTTCGCGCTCGGCGGCTATGCCATGGGCATGTACCTGATGCGCCAGATCGGCACGCGCGGCGTCTACGGCCATCCCGTGCTTCCCGATTTCATGGTCTTCCTGAACTGGAAGGAACTGCCCTGGTACTGGCAGGGTTTCGACAGCTTCCCCTTCGCCATGCTGATGGTGCTGCTGGCGCCGGGCATCCTGGCGCTGGTGCTCGGCTGGTTCGCCTTCCGCAGCCGCGTCACCGGCGTCTATATCTCCATCGTCACCCAGGCGATGACTTTCGCTTTGCTGCTGGCCTTTTTCCGCAATGACATGGGCTTCGGCGGCAACAACGGTCTGACCGATTTCAAGGACATCCTCGGTTTCCCGATCCAGGCGCCGAGCACACGCATCGGGCTCTATGTCGTATCGGTGATCGTGCTCGGCCTGTGCTTCCTGCTCTGCCGCTTCGTCACGCAGTCCAAGCTCGGCCGCGTGCTGCTGGCCGTGAGGGACGCCGAAAGCCGCACGCGCTTCCTCGGCTATTCGCCGACCGCCGCCAAGCTGTTCGCCTTCGTGCTGTCGGCGCTGCTCGCGGGTATCGCCGGTGCGCTCTATGTGCCGCAGGTCGGCATCATCAATCCCGGCGAATTCTCGCCGGCCAATTCCATCGAGATCGCCATCTGGGTGGCGGTCGGCGGTCGCGGCACGCTCTATGGCGCCATCCTTGGCGGTGTGGTGATCAACCTGGTGAAAACCTGGCTCACCGGTGCGGCGCCCGAACTCTGGCTCTTCGTGCTCGGCGGCCTGTTCATTGCGTCGACACTGCTGTTCCCCAAGGGCATCGTCGGGATGGTCGGCCAGTGGAAAGCCTGGCGCGACCAGAAAAAGGCATATGCGCTGGATGACAAGGCCGCGGCCGAGAAGGGGGCTGAATAATGAAACGCCCCGCCATGCCATTGCCGTCGCCGCTGCTGCAGCCCGCCACCGCCGGCCTTTCGCCCGACGTGGTCGACAGGGTCCGCGTCTCGGATACGCAACTCTATCTCGATGGTGTCTCTGTCTCTTTCGACGGCTTCAGGGCGATCAACAATCTCGCGCTCATGGTGGCGCCGGGCGAGTTGCGCACCATCATCGGGCCGAACGGCGCCGGCAAGACCACGATGATGGATATCATCACCGGCAAGACCAAGCCGGATGCCGGCGAGGTGCTGTTCGCCGGCCGCATCGACCTGACCAGGCTGGATGAAGTGGCGATTGCCAATCTCGGCATCGGCCGCAAATTCCAGAAGCCCACCGTGTTCGAGAATCTCACGGTGTTCGAGAATTTCGAGCTGGCGCTGAAGTCGGCGCGCGGCGCCTGGAAAACCCTGCTCGGCCGGCTGAATTCCGAGGCGCTCGACCGCATTGCCTGGGCGCTCGATACTGTCGGCCTGGAAACCAAGGTCGAGGATATTGCCGGCTCGCTCAGCCATGGCCAGAAGCAGTGGCTCGAGATCGGCATGCTCCTGGTGCAGGACACTCAACTTATATTGCTGGACGAGCCGGTCGCCGGCATGACCGATGCTGAGACCAAGCAGACCGCCGAACTGATCCTGACGCTCAAGGGCGAACGCACGCTGGTCGTCGTGGAGCACGATATGGAATTCGTGCGCGATCTCGGCGCCAAGGTCACCGTGCTGCATGAAGGCAGCGTGCTGTCGGAAGGCACGGTGGATCACGTGCAGAATGATCCACGCGTCATCGAAGTCTATCTGGGGCGCTGAAGATGTTGCAGGCTGCGAATCTCAATCTCTATTACGGTGCCAGCCATGCGCTCCGCGATGTCGCCGTTTCGGCCGAGATCGGCAAGATCACCTGTATCCTGGGCCGCAACGGCGTGGGCAAGACCTCGCTGATGCGCGCGCTGGTCGGCCTGCAGACGGTGCGGTCCGGTTCGATCATGTGGGAAGGCCAGGACATCACGGCGCTGAAGCCGCATGAGCGGGCGAAGCGCGGCATCGCCATGGTGCCGCAGGGCCGCGAGATTTTCCCGCGCCTGACCGTCTATGAAAACCTCGAAACCGGCCTGGCGCCGCTCCCCAGGGGCGAGCGCAAGATCGAGGACGAAATTTTTGCCCTGTTCCCGGTGCTGCACGAAATGCGCAACCGGCGCGGCGGCGACCTCTCGGGGGGACAGCAGCAGCAGCTGGCGATTGCGCGGGCCCTGGTCACGCGGCCCCGGCTGCTGCTGCTGGACGAGCCGACCGAGGGCATCCAGCCCTCCATCATCAAGGATATCGGCCGGGTGATCCGCGACCTGGCCAACCGCGGCACCATGGCCATCGTGCTGGTCGAGCAGTATTTCGACTTCGCCCGGGCGCTCGCCGACCAGTTCATCCTGCTGCAGCGCGGCGAGGTGGTGGTCGAAGGTGATGCCTCCCGACTGGATGCCGACGACGTCCGCCGCTATCTTACCGTCTGATATCATCGACGCTTAACCGGGGGAGGGGAGCGGCATGAATCTGACGCCCCGAGAAAAAGACAAGCTTCTGGTCGCCATGGCGGCCACCGTGGCGCGCCGCCGGCTGGAACGCGGCGTCAAGCTGAACCACCCGGAAGCCATCGCGCTGATCACCGATTTCGTCGTCGAGGGCGCGCGCGACGGGCGCTCTGTGGCCGACCTGATGCAGGCCGGCGCGACCGTGATCACCCGGGCGCAGGTGATGGACGGCATCGCCGAGATGATCCACGAGATTCAGGTCGAGGCCACCTTCCCGGACGGCACCAAGCTGGTGACCGTACATAATCCGATCCGCTAGAGGGAGCCGCGCATATGATCCCCGGTGAAATCATTACCCCCGATGGCGAGGTCGAACTGAATGCCGGCCGCCCGACGGTGACGCTGGAGATCGCCAATAGCGGCGACCGGCCGATCCAGGTCGGCAGCCACTATCATTTCTTCGAAACCAATCCGGCGCTGAAATTCGACAGGGACAAAGCCCGAGGCATGCGGCTGGATATTCCGGCCGGCACCGCCGTGCGCTTCGAGCCGGGCCAGACGCGCAGCGTCAATCTGGTGTCGTTTGCCGGCAAGCGTGAAGTCTACGGCTTCCGCGCCGACATCATGGGCAAGCTCTGAAGGGGATGTAGACGATGGCGAACCGCATTCCCCGCAAAGCCTATGCCGGCATGTACGGCCCCACCGTGGGCGACAAGGTGCGGCTGGCCGATACCGACATCATCATCGAGGTCGAGAAGGATTTCACCTCGATGCCGCCCACAGCAAAAGCCGGCGAAGGCGGGTATTCCGCCAACACGCCGCTCTATGGCGAGGAAGTGAAATTCGGCGGCGGCAAGGTGATCCGCGACGGCATGGGCCAGAGCCAGGTGACCAATGCCGCCGGCGCGGTCGACACCGTGATCACCAATGCGCTGATCCTCGATCACTGGGGTATCGTGAAGGCCGATATCGGCCTGAAGAACGGCCGCATCCACGCCATCGGCAAGGCCGGCAACCCCGACATCCAGTCCGGCATCGACATCATTATCGGCCCCGGCACCGAGGCGATTGCGGGCGAAGGCAAGATCATCACCGCCGGCGGCTTCGACGCGCATATCCATTTCATCTGCCCGCAGCAGATCGAGGAAGCGCTGTGTTCCGGCGTCACCACCATGATGGGTG
The DNA here is from genome assembly GCF_007197755.1 of Ferrovibrio terrae. Taxonomy (NCBI): domain Bacteria; kingdom Pseudomonadati; phylum Pseudomonadota; class Alphaproteobacteria; order Rhodospirillales; family Rhodospirillaceae; genus Ferrovibrio; species Ferrovibrio terrae. The sequence goes on along the minus strand of NZ_CP041636.1, from coordinate 555,092 downwards.
GCGGCACCGGTCCGGCGGCCGGCACGTCTGCGACCACCTGTACGCCCGGCCCGTTCCACATCATGCGCATGATGCAGGCAGCCGAAGCCTTCCCGATGAACATCGGCTTCCTCGGCAAGGGCAATGCCGCCAGGCCTGAGGGCCTGGTCGAGCAGGTTGCCGCCGGCGTCTGCGGCCTCAAGCTGCACGAGGACTGGGGCACCACGCCGGCCGCGATCGACAACTGCCTGAATGTGGCCGATGCGCATGACATCCAGGTCGCAATCCACACCGACACGCTGAACGAAAGCGGCTTCGTCGAAGACACGATTGCGGCGTTCAAGCACCGCACCATCCATGCCTTCCACACCGAAGGCGCCGGCGGCGGCCATGCGCCGGACATCATCAAGGTGGCGGGGCTGGCCAATGTGTTGCCCAGTTCCACCAATCCCACGATGCCCTACACGGTGAACACCGTGGACGAGCATCTCGACATGCTGATGGTCTGCCACCATCTCGATGCGCGCATCCCGGAAGATGTGGCGTTTGCCGACAGCCGCATCCGCCGCGAGACGATTGCGGCCGAAGATATCCTGCACGATCTCGGCGCGTTTTCGATGATGTCATCCGACAGCCAGGCGATGGGCCGCGTCGGCGAGGTGATCATCCGCACCTGGCAGACCGCCGACAAGATGAAGAAGCAGCGCGGCCGCCTGCCCGAGGAAAAGGGCGACAACGACAATGTCCGCGCCAGGCGCTACATCGCCAAATACACCATCAATCCGGCGCTCAGCCATGGCGTGGCGCATGAGATCGGTTCGGTCGAGGTCGGCAAATTCGCCGATCTGGTGATCTGGTCGCCGGCCTTTTTCGGCGTGAAGCCGGATATGATCCTCAAGGGCGGCAGCATCGCGGCGGCGCCGATGGGCGATCCCAATGCCTCGATCCCGACGCCGCAGCCGGTGCATTACCGCCCGATGTTCGCCGCCTTCGGCCGCAACGGGCTGCAATCGAGCCTGCTGTTCGCCAGCCAGGCCGGCATCGACAGCGGCATCGCGCAGAAATATGGCTTGCAGCGGCCGCTGGTCGCGGTGAAGGGCTGCCGCACCGTGACCAAGCGCGACATGGTGCATAACGCCTACATGCCGAAGATCGAGGTCGATCCGGAAACCTATGTTGTGCGCGCCGATGGCCAGCTGCTGACCTGTGAACCGGCCAAGGTGCTGCCGATGGCGCAGCGGTATTTCCTGTTCTAGCCGAAAAACAAACGTGTCATGGCCGGGCTTGACCCGGCCATCCACGCGATGGGACTCTGAATGATGCTTACAGTTACGCATGGAAAGAAAGTCGTGGATGGCCGGGTCAAGCCCGGCCATGACAATTGGAGTTGGAGATGTTGAAGGCAATCTCCGTTACGCCCGCCGGCCACTGGCCCGCGCCTGAACGCCGCGCCACCGTCACGCTGGCGCATCACGACCGGCATCGCCGCCGCATCCGGCTCACCGCCGATGACGGCAGCACTTTCCTGCTCGATCTTTCCGAGGCGACTGTGCTGCGACACGGCGACGGGCTGAAGCTCGAGAGCGGCGGCTATATCGAGGTGCAGGCCGCGCCCGAGCCATTGATCGAAGTGCGCGCCGCCTCGGCCCAGCTGCTGGCGCGGCTGGCCTGGCATCTCGGCAACCGGCACCTTCCCGCTGAAATTCACGCGGATTGCATTCTCATCCGCGACGATCATGTGATCGTCGACATGCTGAAGGGTCTCGGCGCCGAGGTGAAGGCGGTGGACGCGCCCTTCGATCCCGAAGGCGGCGCCTACGGCCAGCACAACCACGATCCCTCGCATCCCTATGGTCTCGGCTCGCGCTACGGCAAGCAGGAACATAGTCATGGCGGCCATAGCCATGTGTATCCTCATGCCGATGACCCCGGCCATGAGCACGATCACTACCACGACCATGACCACAAGCACTGAGCTGTATCGCCTGCTGGCCTGGTTCTCGCCGAGCTATCCGATCGGCGCTTTTTCCTACAGCCACGGCGTCGAATATGCGGTCGAGACCGGCCGGGTTACCAATGTCACCACGCTCACCCAATGGATTGCGCATATCCTGCGCCATGGCGCAGGCTGGGTCGATGCAGTGCTGCTGAAGGAAGCCTATGCCGCCGGCGACGATATGGCGCGGCTCGATGAACTGGCCGATCTGGCAGCGGCCTGGCGCGGCACCACCGAAATGGCGCTGGAAAGCACGCAGCAGGGCGGCTCGTATCTCTCCGTCACCCGCGCCGCCTGGGGCCAGTCTTCCACACTCGATGCCTTCGCCGCTTTACGCGACGACAAACCCGTGCCGCTCTGCGTCGCCGTCGGCGTCGCGGCCGGCGCGCATAAACTCGGCGTCGAAACCGTGCTGGCGGCCTATCTGCATGCCTTTGCCGCCAACCTCGTCTCGGCCGCCGTGCGCCTGATCCCGCTCGGACAGACCGATGGCCAGCGCACGCTCAGCAATCTGATGCCGGTGGTCGGGAGCATCGTGCCCTGCGCGCTGGCCTGTGCGCTGGAAGACTGCGGCACGGCCTCGCCGATGGTCGATCTCACCTCTATGATGCACGAAACCCAGTATACGAGGCTGTTCCGCTCATGAGTTCTTCCAATCCCCTTCGCGTTGGCATCGGTGGCCCGGTCGGCTCCGGCAAGACCGCGCTGGTCGAACGGCTCTGCCGTCATCTGCGCGACGACTGGAACATCGCTGTCGTCACCAACGACATCTACACCAAGGAAGACGCCGAATTCCTCACCCGCGCCAATGCGCTGGCGCCGGAACGCATCGCCGGCGTCGAGACCGGCGGCTGCCCGCATACGGCGATCCGCGAAGACGCCTCGATCAATCTCGCCGCCGTGGCGGATATGCAGAAGAAATTCCCCGGCCTTGACGTGATCTTCGTCGAAAGTGGCGGCGACAATCTGGCCGCCACCTTCTCGCCCGAACTGGCCGACATCACCATCTATGTGATCGACGTCTCGGCCGGCGACAAGATTCCGCGCAAGGGCGGCCCCGGCATCACGCGCTCGGACCTGCTGGTGATCAACAAGATCGATCTCGCGCCGCTGGTCGGCGCCTCGCTCGAAGTGATGGACCGCGATTCAAAGAAAATGCGCGGGGTTCGCCCCTTCATCTTCGCCAATCTGAAGGCGGAAAAAGGCGTCGCCGAGATCGCCGACTTCATCCTGAAAAGCGGCGGTCTGCAGGAATAGGACGATGTCGACGGCATGGGATGATCTGAAGGGGTGGTTATCGCAACGGCGCTCCCGAATATCGTTTTTACGATTCTATGTCGGCGTACTGTTAGTTCTCATCCCAATAGGGATCGTGGCGGCGCTTTTAAAACATAATTGGCTATTCGGTCCCGTTGTCTGGCTGTTCAATATCGTCGCGTTTATTGCTTTTCTGCTGTCTATCGGGGCGATGGTGCAGCGCTGCCACGACTTCAGTTATCCGGGCTGGGTTGTACTCGGATGGCTGGCGCTTGATGGCGCGATCTCGATAGCGGCGGAGACGAGCTGGGGCATTACCGGCAATTGGTTGGTATTGTGGGTCATCCTGGGGTGGCTGTTTACCTTTGCTCTGCTTTTTATACCGGGTACACGCGGGCCAAACCGGTATGGCCCTGATTCCCGAGATCAATCAGTGATAGTCGAGCCGACGGTCTGGAAGCCGTAAGTCTCCGGTCGATTGACCTCAAAGGTAATTGTCGGCTTTACCTGCCGGGTCTAGGCTGCCCGGCATGAACGAGATGCTGGTGGTTTCCCCGGCGCGCACCGACCGTGCCGCCTTCCCTGATCTGTTGCGACAGTGGCGCGGCGAACGCCGCATGAGCCAGCTTGGTCTGGCCACCGAGGCCGGCATTTCCACGCGGCATCTGTGCTTCCTCGAAAAAGGCCGCTCGCAGCCGAGCCGCGAGATGGTCGTGCTGCTCGCGCAGGTGCTGGATATCCCGCTGGCGGCGCAGAATGCGCTTCTCATGGCCGCGGGTTTCGCGCCACTGTTCACCGAAGCGCGGCTCGATGCGCCGGAGCTTTCCTCGGTGCAGCAGGCGCTGGACTTCATGCTGGCGCAGCAGGAACCGTTCCCGGCTCTGGTGGTCGACGAGGCCTGGAACCTGCGCCACCGCAACACGGCTGCCACCCGCATCCTCGGCGCGCTGCGGCCGTTCTACACCGTGCCGGAGGAGCTGTCGCAGAATGTGATGCATGTGATGTGTCATCCCGGCGGCATGCGGCGCTTCATGCCGAACTGGCAGGATTTCACCGCTGCCTATCTGCAGGTGCTGCATCGCGAGGCGACGCAGGGGCTGAGCCATGCCGCTGCACATCTGCGCGAGGACCTGCTGCGCTATCCCGATATGCCGGAGGCTTTCAGCAGTTCCGGCATGGACAGCCCGGTGGTGCCGATGCAACTGCGCATCGGCAAACACGATCTCAGTTTCTTCGTCACCCTGACGACCTTCGCGATGCCGCGCGATGTCACGCTGCAGCAGATCAAGATCGAGGGCTTCTTTCCGGCCGACGCGGCGACGGCGCAGCTGGCGCGCAAGCTGGCCGCCGAGCCGGAATTTTCCCTGCTGGATTGACGCCGCATGTAATTGCGCCGCTTCCCTCCTATCGCCGATACAGGGATATCGGCACCGGAGAAGGGGAGATGTCTCATGCTGCAGGATACCAAACTGGTCGCACTGCGCCGGCTGAATGCCACGTTCATCCATAATTTCGTCACCAACGACGTGGTGTCGCATTCGGCCATCATCCATCCGCGCTTTCTCTGCATCATGCCCGATGGCAGTCGCATGTATCGCGCCGACTATCTTGCCTACTGGGCGACCGGGTTCGATCCCGAGGTGATCACCTACTGGGACTATCGCGACGAGCGGATCGAGATTTTCGACAGCGTCGCCCTGGTCAGCGCCGCCACCTGCTACACGCGGCGCAACGGCGACATCGCCAGGTCGGGCATGACCTTCTACACCGATACCTACATTCTTGAAGACGACAAGTGGCTGTGCATCCAGGCGCAGCTGACCGCGCTGCAGCCCGAGCAGTTTCCGCCGGACGACACGGTCGTACGGCGCTATCACCGCGGCAAGCTGAAGGAGCAGGTCTGACAGCCGGGCGGCTTGAAGCCGGCCTCCTCCCGCGCGTATCCTTCCCTCAAACACGGGAGGAATCATGCCGGACAAGGCCATCGACAAGCTGACCGAGCGGACTGCAACGCTGGACGCCATCCTGACCCGCAGCCCGGTCATTCCGGTGCTGGTGGTGGAAGACGCCGCCCAGGCGGTGCCGCTGGCCAGGGCGCTGGTCGCCGGCGGTATTCCGGTACTGGAAATCACCCTGCGCTCCGCCGCAGCGCTCGACGCTATCCGGCGCATCGCCGCCGAAGTACCCGAGGCCATCGTCGGCGCCGGCACGGTGCTCAATCCGGCGCAGTTCGCCGCCGCCCAGATGGCCGGCGCCAAATTCGTCATCTCGCCCGGTGCGACCGAAGCACTCTATTTCACCGCGAAAGACACCGGCCTGCCGTATCTGCCGGCGATCGCCACCGCCTCTGAAATCATGCGCGCCATGGAGCAGGGCTTCCTGCGCGCCAAGTTCTTCCCGGCGGAATCCTCGGGTGGCATTGCCGCGCTGAAAGGTTTCGGCGGCCCGTTCCCCGAAATGAAATTCTGCCCCACCGGCGGCGTCACCGAAGCCAACCTCCGCAGCTACACATCTTTGCCCAATGTGTTTGCCGCCGGCGGCTCCTGGCTCGCGCCGAAGCAGATGGTGCAGACGGGCGACTGGGCAGGCATCACCGCGATCGCGAAAAAAGCCGTGCAGATAGCGAAAGGCCAATAACCATGCTGGACCTGCGTCCTAACTGTGAATGCTGCAACCGCGACCTGCCGCCCGAGTCAGAGCTGGCGCGCATCTGCACCTTTGAATGCACCTTCTGCGCCGACTGCGCCGGCACTGTGCTGAAGGGCATCTGCCCGAACTGCACCGGCAATCTGGTGGCGCGTCCGATCCGCCCGGCGTCGAAGCTGGTGAAATTCCCGGCCAGCACCAAGCGCGTGTTCAAGGCCGAAGGCTGCGCTTCTGCGGCGGAATAAGTCACACGCCATGCCGAAATACATCCTCGCCATCGACCAGGGCACCACGTCGAGCCGCGCCATCGTCTTCGATGCCGCGGGCCTGCCGGTCGCCACCGCGCAGAAGGAACTGACCCAGCATTATCCGGCCGATGGCTGGGTGGAGCATGATGCCGAGGAAATCTGGCGCGATGTGCAGAGCCTGATGCGCGAGGCGGTCGCCAAGGCCTCTTTGCGCGGCAGCGACATCGCCGGCATCGGCATTACCAACCAGCGCGAAACCACCGTGGTCTGGGAACGCGATACCGGCCGCCCGATCCATCGCGCCATCGTCTGGCAGGATCGCCGCACGGCCGCACTCTGCCGGCAGAAAGTCGCCGATGGCCTCAGTCATATCGTGCAGCAGAAAACCGGCCTGCTGATCGACAGCTATTTCTCCGCCACCAAGATTGCCTGGCTGCTCGACAACGTGCCGGGTGCACGCGCCCGGGCCGAGAAGGGCGACCTCTGCTTCGGCACCATCGACTCTTATCTGCTGTTCCGCCTCACCGGCGGTAAGGTGCATGCCACCGATGCCACCAATGCCTCGCGCACCATGCTGTTCGATATCGGCGCGCAAAGCTGGGACGAGGTGCTGCTGAAAATCTTCAACGTCCCGGCGGCCATGCTGCCGCGTGTGCTGGATTGCAGCGGCGAATTCGGCGTGGCCTCTGCTGACATCCTCGGCCATGCCGTACCGGTCACTGGCATCGCCGGCGACCAGCAGGCCGCTACCTTCGGACAAGCCTGTTTCCAGCCCGGCATGGTGAAATCCACCTATGGCACCGGCTGTTTCGCGCTGGTCAATATCGGCGACAAGCCGGTGCTGTCGAACAACCGCCTGCTCACGACTGTTGCCTACAGGCTCAATGGCAAGACCACCTACGCGCTGGAAGGCTCGATCTTCGTCGCGGGCGCGGCTGTCAAATGGCTGCGCGACGGATTGAAGATCGTCGAGGGCGCGGCCGAAACCGCCACGCTGGCGGCGCAAGTGCCGGAAAACCATGGCGTCTATATGGTGCCGGCCTTCGTCGGCCTGGGGGCGCCCTACTGGGATTCCGATGCGCGCGCCGCCATCCTCGGCCTCACGCTCGATGCGGGTCGCGCTCACATTGCCCGCGCCACGCTGGAATCGGTCGGCTACCAGACGCGCGATCTCACCGCGGCGATGAAGGCCGATGGCGCGCCGGCGCCGGCGGCGATCCGCGTCGATGGCGGCATGGTGGCGAATGACTGGCTCTGCCAGTTCCTGGCCGACATGCTGGATGTCGCGGTCGAACGTCCGCGCGTGATCGAAACCACGGCGCTCGGCGCCGCCTATCTCGCCGGGCTTGCCACCGGCGTCTATGCCGGCCTGGACGCCGTGGCCTATGGCTGGCATTGCGAGCGCCGCTTCGAGCCGCGCATGAATGCGGCCGCGCGCGCCCAGCTTTATGCCGGCTGGCAGAAGGCCGTGCAGCGCGTGCTGACGCGCTGAGCCACGTCATGCCGCCTTGAGCGGCATCCCATTTTTTCACCGCCAGGAAAATGCGACCCCGGGTCAAGCCCGGGGTGACGATGACAGCTGCGGGGACATTTGTGAGTATAGGTTTTAAATCACATTATACTATAATTGTTCTAATTTTTCTGCTAAACTGGACCAGCAAATCCACGTCGCCACAGAGGCAGGATCATGGAAAACCGCCATAAACCATTGCTCGATGAGAATAATCCCGCCGATGCCGAACTGATTGCGGCTCGGGATGCTTTCAACAAGGCCATCGGCTGGCAGCCGCCGGCCCAGCCCGTGCCTCAACAAGCCGCGACGGGAAACCGCCGGCACTGGAAGAAAGTGAACTGGGGCCGGGCGGCGCAGCTGATCGCCGGTGGCGCCACGGTTGAAGCGACCGCGACCACACTCGGCTGCGAGCCGGAGCGTATCCTGCGCAATCTGCGTCGTTCGGCCAAATTCCGGCACCGGATCGACCGCGAGGTCGAGCGGATGAAACTGTCGGCCCGGCTGCGGTTCGCGGCGCTGGGCGAGGACACCACGCGCCAGCTGCAGCGCCAGGCCCACACCCTCGATCCGCGCCTGCTGCAGTGGCTGGGCGAAAAACTCAATCTGAACCGCGAATTCCGCGCCACGCTGGGCGAACAATGGGCCGAGGCCGTTCGCACCCCGGCACGTCCCAAGCCGCGGCAGAGGCTGGCTCAAACGGGACAAAACGGGACGGAACAGGCTTAAACAGGACGAAACAGGCCGCAACGGGATCGAACGGGACGGAACTGGCCGTCAAACGGGATGAAACCGGACACATCAGGTTGCACAACGCGGCGGAAAAGCGCGCCGGAGCACCCTGCGGCGCCGTCTGGATGCACTGCGACAAAAGGGCTGGTCCGCAGTGCGGCGCTGCCCGTTGCGCCGCTAATACCCGTATGCTAACTAAACGCGGCTTTCGCGCCGGGGGGGCCGTTAAAAAGCTATAGCTTCCCCGAAAATTCCTTAAGTCTGCCAACGTCTTAAGTGGAGCGTCGGGAGGCTGGCCGCAAACAGATGCGGCGAGTCCCGTCCCGATGTTCCGGTCCATGAAGAAGAAGGGGCTTTCGTGGCTCAGGAAACCTCGCTCGTTACCGGCATTGCCGGCCGTTATGCGACCGCGCTGTTCGATCTGGCGCGTGACGCCGGTCAGCTCGATGCCGTCGCAAAGGATCTCGATCAGCTTTCGGCCATGCTGGCCGGATCGGCCGATCTTGTCCGTCTGGTCCGCTCGCCGGTGTTCAGCCGCGAAGACCAGGCCAAGGCGATCGCCGCCGTCGCCGACAAGGCCGGCATGAGCGATCTGGTCCGCCGTTTCCTCGGTGTGGCCGCCGCCAACCGCCGCCTCTTCGTGCTGGCTGAAGTGATTGCCGGCTTCAGGAAGCTGCTCAGCCATCATCGCGGCGAAGCCATCGCGGACGTCGTCTCGGCCGTGGCGCTGAACGACGCGCAGCTCGCCCAGATCAAGTCTTCGTTGTCGTCGGCTTCCGCCGGCAATGTCGTGATCAACGCCAAGGTCGATCCCTCGCTGATCGGCGGCCTGATCGTCAAATTCGGATCGCGCATGATCGATGCGTCGGTCCTCACCAAGCTCAATAATCTGAAGACCGCCATGAAAGGTGTTGCGTGATGGATATCCGCGCCGCAGAGATTTCTGAAATCCTGAAGAGCCAGATCAAGAATTTCGGCGCCGAAGCCGAGGTTTCGGAAGTCGGTCAGGTTCTCTCCATCGGTGACGGCATCGCCCGCGTCCATGGCCTCGACAAGGTCCAGGCCGGCGAGATGGTCGAATTCCCCGGCGGCGTGAAGGGCATGGCCCTCAACCTGGAAACCGACAATGTCGGCGTCGTGATCTTCGGCGAAGATCGCGGCATCAAGGAAGGCGACACCGTCAAGCGCACCGGCGCCATCGTGGACGTTCCGGTCGGCATGGGTCTGCTGGGCCGCGTCGTCGACGCGCTGGGCAACCCGATCGACGGCAAGGGCCCGCTCAAGGACGTCAAGCGCGCCCGCGTGGAAGTGAAGGCGCCGGGCATCATCCCGCGCAAGTCGGTGCATGAGCCGATGCAGACCGGCCTGAAGGCGCTCGACGCCCTCGTGCCCGTCGGCCGTGGCCAGCGCGAACTGATCATCGGCGATCGCCAGACCGGCAAGACCGCTGTCGCGATCGACGCCATCCTGAACCAGAAGGCCACCAACACCGGCGACGACAAGAAGAAGCTCTTCTGCATCTATGTCGCTATCGGCCAGAAGCGTTCGACGGTTGCCCAGGTCGTGAAGACCCTGGAAGAAGCCGGCGCCATGGAATACTCGATCGTGGTGGCCGCCACCGCGTCCGAGCCGGCCCCGCTGCAGTTCCTGGCGCCCTACACCGGCTGCGCCATGGGCGAGTTCTTCCGCGACAACGGCATGCATGCCGTGATCGTGTATGACGATCTGTCCAAGCAGGCCGTCGCCTACCGCCAGATGTCGCTGCTGCTGCGCCGCCCGCCGGGCCGCGAAGCCTATCCGGGCGACGTGTTCTACATCCACTCGCGCCTGCTCGAGCGCGCCGCCAAGATGTCGGACAAGAATGGCGCCGGTTCGCTCACCGCGCTGCCGGTCATCGAGACCCAGGCGGGCGACGTGTCGGCCTACATTCCGACCAACGTCATCTCGATCACCGACGGCCAGATCTTCCTGGAAACCGAACTGTTCTATAAGGGCATCCGTCCGGCCATCAACGTCGGCCTCTCGGTGTCCCGCGTCGGTTCGGCCGCGCAGATCAAGGCGATGAAGCAGGTTGCCGGCTCGATCAAGCTGGAACTCGCGCAGTATCGCGAAATGGCCGCCTTCGCCCAGTTCGGTTCGGATCTCGATCCGGCGACCCAGCGCCTGCTGAATCGCGGCGCGCGCCTGACCGAGCTGCTGAAGCAGCCGCAGTACCAGCCGCTGCCGGTCGAAGAGCAGGTCGTCTCGATCTATGCGGGTGTGAAGGGCTATCTCGACAAGCTGCCGGTCAGCAATGTCGGCCGTTTCGAGCAGGCCCTGCTGAGCGCTATCAAGTCCAAGCATGCGGATATCCTGTCGGGCATCCGCGAGGCCCAGGCCCTGACGCCGGATCTGGAAGCCAAGCTGAAGGCTGTGCTCGAAGATCTCGTCAAGACTTTCGCCTGATCGCCTGAACCAAAGGGTAGAGCTTCATGCCTAGCCTCAAGTCACTGCGCGTTCGGATCAACTCGGTCAAATCGACCCAGAAGATCACGAAGGCGATGAAGATGGTGGCAGCCAGCAAGCTGCGCCGCGCCCAGGAGGCCGCCGAAGCCGCGCGTCCTTACGCTGAGCGTATGGCCAGCATCATGGCTTCGCTGTCGGCCGCCCAGACGGGTTCCGACACCGCGCCCAAGCTGATGATCGGCACCGGCAAGGATCAGGTTCATCTCCTGATCGTCGCCACTGCCGAACGCGGCCTGTGCGGTGCGTTCAACTCGTCGATCGTCAAGCTGGCGCGCCGCAAGATCGAGGAACTGACCGGTCAGGGTAAGACGGTCAAGATCCTCTGCGTCGGCAAGAAGGGCCGCGACCAGCTGCGTCGCGACCATGCGTCGAAGATCGCCGATACGGTTGATCTGGCGAAGTCGAAGAGAATCGGTTTCACGGACGCGCAGGACATCGCCGACCGCGTGCTGGCGATGTTCGAGGCCGGCGAATTCGATGTCGCGCACATCTTCTACAACGACTTCAAGTCGGTGATCAGCCAGATTCCGACCGCGCAGCAGCTCATCCCGGCCATGATTGCCGGCGATGCCGCCAATGCCGGCCCGGACCTGAAAGGCGCGATCTACGAATTCGAGCCCGACGAAGAGACCATTCTCGACCAGCTGCTGCCGCGGAACCTGTCGATGCAGGTCTATCGCGCGCTGCTGGAGAATGCGGCTTCCGAACAGGGCGCCCGCATGTCCGCGATGGACAATGCGACGCGCAATGCCGGTGAGATGATCAAGAAACTCACGACCGTCTACAACCGGTCGCGTCAGGCCCAGATCACCAAAGAACTTATCGAAATCATCTCTGGCGCCGAGGCGGTCTAAGACCGCGCGCTGGACGATACAGGACAAAGAGAGCGGAGCAGCATCATGGCTACGAACAAGACGGGTCGCATTACCCAGGTCATCGGCGCGGTCGTCGACGTGCAGTTCACCGAACACCTGCCGGCGATCCTGAACGCCCTGCATTGCACCAACCAGGGCAACCATCTGGTGCTCGAAGTGGCGCAGCATCTGGGTGAAAACACCGTCCGCACCATCGCGATGGACTCGACCGACGGTCTGGTTCGCGGCATGGAAGTCACTGACACCGGCAGCCCGATCTCGGTTCCGGTCGGCCAGGAGACGCTCGGCCGCATCATCAACGTGATCGGCCAGCCGATCGACGAGCGCGGCCCGATCAACGCCAAGAGCGCTGCCCCGATCCATGCGCCGGCTCCGGAATACGTTGACCAGTCGACCGAACAGAAGGTGCTGGTCACCGGCATCAAGGTCGTCGACCTGCTCGCGCCCTACTCGAAGGGCGGCAAGATCGGCCTGTTCGGCGGCGCCGGCGTGGGCAAGACCGTGCTCATCATGGAGCTGATCAACAACATCGCGAAGACCCACGGCGGCTACTCGGTGTTCGCCGGCGTCGGCGAGCGTACCCGCGAAGGCAACGATCTCTATCACGAAATGATGGAGTCGGGCGTTATCAAGACCGACGGCCCGGGCTCGAAGGTCGCCTTGGTGTACGGCCAGATGAACGAGCCGCCGGGCGCCCGCGCCCGCGTCGCGTTGACCGGCCTGACGCTGGCGGAATACTTCCGCGACCAGGAAGGCCAGGACGTGCTGTTCTTCGTCGACAACATCTTCCGCTTCACCCAGGCGGGTTCGGAAATGTCGGCGCTGCTCGGCCGTATCCCTTCGGCGGTGGGTTATCAGCCGACGCTGGCCACTGACATGGGCATGCTGCAGGAGCGCATCACCTCGACCCATAAGGGCTCGATCACCTCGGTGCAGGCGATTTACGTGCCTGCCGACGATTTGACCGATCCGGCGCCGGCCACCTCGTTCGCCCACTTGGACGCCACCACCGTGCTGTCGCGTCAGATCGCCGAGCTGGGCATCTACCCGGCCGTGGATCCGCTCGACTCGACCTCGCGCATTCTCGATCCGCGCATCGTCGGCGACGAGCATTACGAGATCGCCCGCCGCGTGCAGTCGATCCTGCAGAGCTACAAGTCGCTGCAGGACATCATCGCGATCCTGGGCATGGACGAGCTGTCGGAAGAAGACAAGCTGACCGTGGCCCGCGCCCGCAAGATCCAGCGCTTCCTGTCGCAGCCCTTCGACGTGGCCCAGGTCTTCACCGGTTCGCCGGGCGTGCAGGTTCCGCTGGCCGAGACCATCCGCGGCTTCAGGGAAATCGTGGACGGCAAGCACGACCATCTGCCGGAGTCGGCCTTCTACATGGTCGGCACCATCGACGAGGCGATTGCCAAGGCGAAGAAGCTGGCCGCCGAAGCGGCCTGAGCCCTTCGCGCAAAGGAGTAGACCATGGCGGAGAGCGTCAGGTTCGAACTGGTATCGCCCGAGAAGCTGCTTCTCGCGGTCGATGCCGAAATGGTGGTGGTGCCCGGTGAGGCCGGTGACTTCGGCGTGCTGCCGGGTCACAGCCCACTGATCTCCACCATCCGTAACGGCGTGATCGAAGTGACCGTCAACGGCGTCGTCACCGAGCGGATTTTCGTGGCCGGCGGCTTCGCCGAAGTGGCGAACGACAAGCTGACCGTGCTGGCCGAAGAGGCCACGCCGGTGTCGAAGCTGGATCGTGCGAAGGTCGAGGCGGCGCTGAAGGATGCCCGCGAAGACTTCGAAGACGCCAAGGACGACCACGCCAAGGCCAAGGCCAATGCGCAGGTCGAAAAGTACACCGCCATGCTCGAGGCGGCGGCGTAAGGGCGGCGTCACAGAGTTTCGATCAAGGCCCGCCTCAAAACCGGGCCTTGATTTTTGGTTTTAATGTACCATTTATGTTCTCGTTCTGCTGTTGGTCATCGTGAATATGTCCGCGTGAGAAATGGGACCCCGGGTCAAGCCCGGGGTGACGGCTCTGGAATGGGCGCTTTCGCAGAAACATCTCGTCATCCCGTCCGAGCCCACGGGTCTGCGCCATGCGCAGCCCGAGGACAGGCTCCGCGAGAGTCGGGATCCCATTTGGATTGAGTGCGTGAGGCTGCTTCACCGCTTGATGATCTGCTGGTCCACGCTGCGGCGGTGTTCCCAGCCGGCGCGTTCGAGCTCAGGCGTCGCCTGTTCCTCTTCGGGCCAGCCGACACAGAGATAGGCCACCAGCTTCCAGTCTTCGGGAACTTCAAGGTCGCGGGTCAGTGTTTCCGGCTCGAAGATCGAGACCCAGCCCGCGCCCAGGCCCACGGCGCGCGCGGCCAGCCAGAAACCGTAGACCGCCATGACAGCCGAATAATCCAGCATCTCGGGCATGGTGCGGCGGCCGAGGCCGTGGCCCTGGCCGGTGCCTTCGTCGGCGAAGACGGCGAGATGCACCGGCGCCTCTTTCAGGCCGGCGAGTTTCAGCCCGGCATAAAGCCTGGCCTTTTCGCCACTGTAGTCGGAGAGCGCATCTTTGTTGGCGCGCTCGAAATTGGCGATGACTTTTGCGCGACGATCCGCGTCTTCCACCAGCACGAAGCGCCAGGGCTGGCTGTTGCCGACACTGGGCGCCAGGGCTGCGGTTTCCAGCAGTCCGGCGACCAGGTCGGGCGATACAGGTTTATGGGGGATGAAGCGGCGCACGTCGCGCCGCCACACCATCAGCTCGGTCAGCCTGGCGCGAAACGCCTCATCGAAGACCGGCGGCGTCAACTTAGACTTGCTGGATGGCGCTCAGGATCCAGCGGCCATTGTTGGCACGCAGGAAGGTCCAGGTCTCCACGCTTTCGCTACGCTCGGTCTTGCTGCCGTCCACGACCTTGCCGCTGGCATCGGTGGTGTAATCCAGCGCGCTCCAGCGCATCGCGACGGTCGCATAATCAATACCGTCCTCGGACCAGGACTCGGCCAGGTCGCCCTGTTCGAGATTGACCTCGGCCACGCGGTTGGTCAGGCCCTGACTGGCCAGCAGCGACAGTTCGCGGCCGAAATAGCCCAGCATCTCGGGCGTGACATGGCTGCGCAGCGCTTCAAGGTCGCCGTTCGACCAGGCGGTCTGGATGTCAGTCAGCGACTGCTGGAAGGCTTCGAAATCCATGTCGCTGATCTGCAGGGCCGCAACGGCGGCACCACCACCGAGCATCGCGCCAGTACGGGCCTGGGTCTGCGACGGGATATCAGTCACCGGCGTGCGATCATACGACTGCGGGCCGCCGGCCATGGCCGGCTGCTGCTGACGGTTGCGGAAGAAGTTCATGGCGAGACGGACGATGAAGAAGACCAGCGCCAGCTGCAGCAGCAGGCCGACGATGCCGCCGAAGCCCATGGCGCCGAGGCCGCCTTCGCCGAACAGGCCGCCGCCAAACAGCAGGCCGCCGATGCCCATGCCGATCAGGCCGCCCATCAGGGCCGGCATGAAGGGGCGGTTGAAGAAGCCGGGCTGGGCCGCAGCGGCAGGTGCGCCAGCCGTGGCCGGGCGTGGCGCCGTGCTGGGCGCAGCCTGCGGCTGGGTGGTCGCCGGCGGCGTCACGCTGCGCTGAACGGGCGCAGCAGACGGCGCGGTCGGCGTGGCGGGTGCGGCGTCATAGGTGCGAGTGCCGCGGCTGCCGATGCTGCCGCCGCGACCGGCCTTGGCCTCGACCAGAGCGGGCAGCAGGACAAGGCCGGCGGCCAGAATGGCGACAAGGATGGAGGTCGGTTTGCGGATCATGGTTTGCCTGCCCCTTTAGCTATCCGGCGCGTGCACGGATTTTTATACGAAGTTTATATGATGTAAGCAGTGGCAGCCGGATTCACAAGCACCGGCTGCCACTTTTGCAGTGCAGTATTTTGGGCAGTATTACCGATAGATTTCACCACCCTGCTGCCGGAACCGCTCCGCCATCTCGGTCATGCCCTGGCTGGCGACATCATTCTGCATCCGGGCGGCGTCGCGCACCTCCTGGCTGATTTTCATCGAGCAGAATTTGGGTCCGCACATCGAGCAGAAATGCGCGGTCTTGTGCGCTTCCTTCGGCAGGGTCTGGTCGTGGAACTGTGCCGCCGTCTCCGGATCGAGGCCGAGATTGAACTGGTCCTCCCAGCGGAATTCGAAGCGCGCCCGGCTCAAGGCATCGTCGCGCCGCGCCGCGCCGGGATGGCCCTTGGCCAGATCGGCGGCATGGGCGGCGATGCGGTAGGTGATCACGCCGGTCTTCACATCATTGCGATCCGGCAGGCCAAGATGCTCCTTCGGCGTGACGTAGCAGAGCATGGCGCAGCCATACCAGCCGATCATCGCAGCGCCGATGCCGCTGGTGATGTGGTCGTAGCCCGGCGCGATATCGGTGGTGAGTGGGCCTAAGGTATAGAACGGCGCCTCGCCACAGGTGCGCAGCTGCTTGAGCATGTTGGCCTTGATCTTGTGCATGGCGACATGGCCCGGTCCCTCGATCATCACCTGCACGCCCTTGGCCCAGGCGATTTTGGTCAGCTCGCCCAGCGTTTCCAGTTCGGCGAACTGCGCGGCGTCGTTGGCATCCGCTGTCGAGCCCGGTCGCAGCCCGTCGCCCAGCGAGAAGCTGATGTCATAGGTGCGCATGATGTCGCAGATGTCCTCGAAATGCGTGTAGAGGAAATTCTCACGATGATGCGCCAGGCACCATTTCGCCAGGATCGAACCGCCGCGCGAGACAATGCCGGTGACGCGATTGGCGGTAAGCGGAATATAGGCCAGCCGCACGCCGGCGTGGATGGTGAAGTAATCCACGCCCTGTTCGGCCTGCTCGATCAGCGTGTCGCGATAAACCTCCCAGGTCAGGTCCTCGGCTTTGCCGTTCACCTTCTCCAGCGCCTGGTAGATCGGCACCGTGCCGATGGGCACGGGGGAATTGCGGATGATCCAGTCGCGGATGTTGTGGATGTTGCGGCCGGTGGAAAGATCCATCACCGTATCGGCGCCCCAGCGGATCGCCCAGACCATCTTGTCGACTTCCTCGGCCACGGAAGATGTGACGGCTGAGTTGCCGATATTGGCATTCACCTTCACCAGGAAGTTGCGGCCGATGATCATCGGCTCCAGTTCCGGATGGTTGATGTTGCAGGGGATGATGGCGCGGCCGCGCGCGATCTCGTCGCGCACGAATTCCGGCGTCACGAAATCGGGAATCTCGGCGCCAAAATCCTCGCCGTCGCGTTTGGCGAGTTCCTTGCGCGCTTCGTTCTCGCGGATCGCCACATATTCCATTTCCGGCGTGATCAACCCGCGCCGGGCATATTCGTATTGCGTGACGGCGACACCGCCTTTGGCGCGCAGCGGACGTGGATGCTGCGGGAAGGCCGGAACAGTGTTGGCACCGCCATTGTCCTCCGGCTTCACCAGCCGTCCGTCATAGGCCTCGACATCGCCGCGCGTCTCGATCAGAGGCGTGCGCCAGCGCGGCAGGCCGCGGTTGATATCGATCTCGGACTCCGGATCGGTGTAGGGCCCGGAGGTATCGTAGACCGGCAGCGGCGGCTCGTTGGCGGATGCGTGCGTGGCGATCTCGCGATGCGGCACGCGAATGTCAGGGTGCAATCGGCCGGGCTGATAGACCTTGCGCGAGGCAGGCAGGGGGCCCGTTGTGATCTTGAAGTTTGGGGCGTCGGTAATTTTGTCCATGGGATTTCCTTTTCGTGCAACGACAGGAAATCCGGGATGTGGTGGATGTTCGCGGAATACAGGCGCAGCGAGTCCTGAGACTCTGGGCGACTGAACGACCGTTCCCTCCGCCGGCATGACCCGGATCAGGTTCTTAGGGTCACGGCGTTGCAGAAATGAAACTCTGCCGGCCGAATCTCAGCGCCCTGACGGCGCCCCCCTCGGTAACGCCGATGGTGGCGCAGGCAGAGGGCAGGGTCAACTGCTGCCGCTGGCTGTCATCGCCGCAGGTTACGTTTTCACAAGACGCATCTCGCCAAAGATAAGAAAGTCTCCCCATGTCGACGCTTGAACAAACGATGGATTCGCCTGCCGTAAAGGCTGGCCGGCGCGAATGGGTCGGCCTGGCTGTGCTGGCCTTGCCCTGCCTGCTGTATTCGATGGACCTGACGGTGCTGAACCTGGCTGTGCCGCAGCTCAGCGCCGATCTGCAGCCGAGCAGCATCCAGCTGCTCTGGATCGTCGATATCTATGGCTTCATGGTTGCCGGCTCGCTGATCACCATGGGCACGCTGGGCGACCGTATCGGTCGCCGTCGCGTGCTGCTGATCGGCGCCGTGGCTTTCGGCATCACATCGGTCTTCGCGGCCTTCGTCACCACGGCGGACATGCTGATCCTGGCGCGTGCGCTGCTCGGGATTGCTGCGGCCACGCTGGCGCCGTCGACGCTGTCGCTGATCCGCAACATGTTCCATAATCCACAGCAGCGCACGGTCGCCATCGGTATCTGGGTTGCCAGCTTCTCGGCCGGCGGTGCCATCGGGCCCGTCATCGGCGGTGCGCTGCTCGAATATTTCTGGTGGGGCTCCGTCTTCCTCGTCGCCCTGCCGGTGATGGCGCTGCTGCTGGTGCTGGGCCCGATCCTGCTGCCCGAATACAAGGATCCGAAAGCCGGCCGGCTCGATATCCTCAGCGCGGTGCTGTCGCTGGTTGCCGTGCTGCCGGTGATCTACGGCATCAAGCGGCTGGCCGAATACGGCCTGAACTGGCCGTCGGGCTCGCTGATCCTGTTCGGTGTCGTGATGGGCGCGATTTTCGTGCGGCGGCAACTGCGGCTGGCTGATCCCATGATCGACATGACGCTGTTCCGCTCGGCCTCGTTCAGCACGGCGCTCGCGATCAACATCATCGGCGTGTTCATCGCCTTTGGCATGTTCCTGTTCCTGGCGCAGTATTTCCAGCTCGTGCTGGGCATGGGCGCGCTGGAGGCCGGCCTGTGGATGGCGCCAATGGGTGTCACCTTCATCATCGGCTCGATGCTGGCGCCGATGGTGATCCGCCGCCTGCGTCCGGGCACCGTTCTGGCGCTCGGCCTGGCGCTGGCGGCTGTGGGCTATGTGATGATCGCACGCGCCGGCGGGCCGCAGGGTTTCATCTTCCTGATGGCCGGCTCGATCGTCTTCTGCCTCGGGCTTTCGCCGGTCTTCACGCTGACGACCGATCTGGTGGTCAGCACCGCGCCGCCGGAACGTGCGGGTGCCGCAGCGGCGATGTCGGAAACCAGTGCCGAATTCGGCGGCGCGCTCGGCATCGCCGTGCTCGGCAGCCTGGCTGCGGCCGCCTATCGCAGCACGATCGGCCAGGTTCTGCCGCCCGGGCTTTCACCCGCTGCGGAACACGCCGCCCGCAGCACGCTGGGTGGTGCAGTGACGGTGGCAGCCGATCTCCCGGCCGCATCAGGTGCCGCGTTGCTGGAGGCTGCGCGGCTGGCGTTTTCGCAAGGCTTTTTCCTGAGCGTGCTGGCCTGTGCGGTGATCGCGGCCCTGGGCGCGGTGATGGCGGCCGTGATGCTGCGCCGTGTGCCGACCGGCGGTGCGTCGCATTAAAGGCGGAATTAGATTGTATGTTTATATATTAAAAGCACATGCATTGGAACTGCGTAATATTATAGGTAGAAAGTTACTAGACTCAAGCAATACATTGGCGAGGTTAGGCATCCAAACGGCTTGGGGGATAGATGAAAAAGAAGATTGCGAAATCTCGTGAACTAGCGGCTTTCGACGACGCAGTTCTTGTTTTCCATGTTCCTGATGAACCAGTTCAAACTAACCATCGCCAAGTAGGCATTCGCAACCTGAATACATCGAGAGCTATTGTTGCGAATTTGATTGTAAAATGCTCGGACCCATATCCCGTAACGAACCTGCGGTTCAATCGCTCCAATTTATTTCCGCATTCATTTGAAGTGCGAGTCCCACCTGGCGGGACGTACTATATCGGGGACAATGTTATTGCCCGTATTCACTCAATGAAGGGTTTCCCAAAGCCGAAATCATATTATCCGGTTCAATATGAAATACTGGGGGCGCGATATGTAGCGGAGGAACCGACGCCTTTACCTGCGCCATCTGAAGCAGAAAATTGCCTCTTCATGTACCAACTCCCCCACACTAGCGGGCCGCACTACTACTTTATCAATCGGGATCATGTTTTCGGTGTGAGCATAGATTTTCACCAAGAGCCTAAGAGTCCCAGCGGTATTTATGCCAGCATCAGTTTGGAAAACTTCCGGCATCGACTCTGCGCATATTCAATTGGAACCATTACCAGCTTCAAAATTACATCGGCCAAATTTCACGACCCTCGCCCTATGCCTATGCTTCCAGGAGATACTAAGGCTGTAATCGCTAAGACGGCTCATCGTGGAGTACGAAGGAAAAAAACACGGACTAAACTGCGATCAAAATCAAATCTAACTTGAAGCGATGAGGTGTCATTTGCGTTTATGCGCGATTGACCAATAGTTGCCTGAATGCCGCGCAAGTTCATCCGATCAGCCCCTTCTCGCGGAAGCTGGTATGGCCGTTGCGGCCGATGATCAGGTGGTCATGCACGGCAATGCCCATGGTGGCCGCGGCTTTTGCCACCTCGCGCGTCATCTCGATATCGCCGCGTGACGGCGTCGGATCGCCTGAGGGATGGTTGTGCACCAGGATCAGCGCTGCGGCATTCAGCTCCAGCGCGCGTTTCACCACTTCGCGCGGATAGACCGGCGTGTGGTCCACCGTCCCGCGCTGCTGCTGCTCGTCAGCGATCACCTGGTTCTTCCTGTCCAGGAAGAGAATGCGAAACTGCTCGATCTGTTCGTGCTGCAGCACGGCGCGGCAGTAATCCAGCAGGGCCTGCCAGTTCGACAGCGCCGGCCGCGCCTTCGCCTCGGCCTGCAGCATGCGCAGCCCGGCTTCGCGTGTCACTTTCAGCGCGGCGATCGCCGCGTCGCCGCAGCCGGGCACTTTGCCTAGGCGTTCGACCGGCGCCGCCAGCACGGCGGCCAGTGAGCCGAATTCGCTTACCAGCGCCTTGGCCAGCGGCTTGGTGTCGCCATTGCGGAACACGCCAAACAGGATCAGTTCGAGGATTTCATAATCCGGTATGCCGGCACCGGCGCTATCGAGGAAGCGGGCCCGCAATCTTGCGCGATGGCCGTGGAAGTGGGGTTTTTCGGTGTCGCCCGCTTCTGCCAATCAGTCCCTGTCTCTGGCGGTCTATGCGTATGGCGGCTTGTGCCAGCCCTTGGGCGACAGCGTGAAAATCTCGTAGCCGGTCTCGGTGACGCCGATCGAATGTTCGAACTGTGCCGAGAGCGAACGGTCCTTGGTCACCGCGGTCCAGCCATCCGACAGCAGCTTCACCTGCCATTTGCCGGCATTCACCATTGGCTCAATGGTGAAGAACATGCCGGTCTGCAGCGGCACGCCGGTACCCGGCTCGCCGTAATGCAGAATATTCGGCGGCTCGTGGAAAATCCGGCCCAAGCCATGGCCGCAGAAGTCACGCACCACCGAGAAGCGTTCCTTCTCGACGAAGCTCTGGATCGCATGGCCGATATCGCCCGTCGTTGCGCCGGGCTTCACCACTTCGATGCCGCGCATCATCGCTTCATAGGTGATGTCGCTGAGTCTGCGGGCTTTCACGCCGACATCGCCGACATAGAACATGCGGCTGGTATCGCCGTGCCAGCCGTCCAGGATCACGGTGACGTCGATATTGAGGGTGTCGCCGTCTTCCAGAACTTTGTCGCCCGGGATGCCATGGCAGACCACGTGGTTCACAGACGTGCAGATCGATTTCGGGAAGCCGCGGTAGCCGAGCGGCGCCGGCACGGCGCTGTGCTCGACGATGTAGGTGTGGCACAGCTCGTCCAGCTTGCCGGTGGTGACGCCGGGCTGAACGTAGGGCGTGATGAAATCCAGGGTCTCGGCCGCCAGCTTGCCGGCCGCACGCATGCTGGCGAAATCCTCTGGCCGGTGCAGGCGGACGGCGCCGGACTGGATGTCATCGTCGTCTTCGGTCTCGAGAATGCGGGCCTGAGTCTGGTTCACGGGCTTGATTTTCCTGTTAACTCAAAGCGTTACGGGTCAATCGGGAGTCGGCGGGCAATCGCGATACCGGCCTCCGTTACGCTGCAGGCGTAACATAATGCCTCTACCCCGACATTCCTAGCCTCGATGAAGCCGGCGGCATAGCCCGGGTCGCAGTCGGCGGCAATGCTGAAATGGCTGCAATCGGCGCGCTGCACCACATACAGCATCGCCGCCCTGTGACCGGCAGCCACCATCGCGGAGAGTTCGCGCAGATGCTTGGCGCCGCGCTCGGTGACACAGTCGGGAAATTCCGCCAGCGGCGGCTGTCGGCTCAGATGCACATTCTTGATCTCGAGATAACAGGGGGCCTTGCCCTCTGCGGTCAGTAGGAAGTCCACGCGGCTGCTGGTGCCGTATTTCACCTCCGGGCGATGCAGGCTGTAGCCGCTGAGTTCCGGCATCACGCCCTGCGCGAGCGCCTCGGCGGCCAGCCTGTTGGCCAGCCCGGTATCGACCCCGACCAGGCTGCCGTTTTCCGCCTCGGCAATCACCCAGCCCCAGTTCAGCTTGCCTTTGCCGCGCTTGAGCCAGGCCCGCCTGCCCGGTTCGGTCAGGCCCAGCATCACGCCGGGATTGGGGCAGTGCACGGTCTCGATGCGGCCGTCATCGAACTGCATGTCGGCGAGGAACCGCTTGTAGCGGCGGACCAGGGTGGCCGGCGTCAGGGGCTCGTGAAACTGCATGTCACGGCTATAACGGCGGCTGGTCTGCACGTCCAGCGCATGCTATTTCCTGTCGCATGACAGACGCGCCTAAAATCGTCACTGCCGCCATGCTGGTGATCGGCAACGAGATTCTCTCGGGCCGCACCCGTGACGCCAACATGTACCACCTGGCCGGCAAGCTGACCGAGTTCGGCATCCGCCTGCGCGAAGCGCGCGTGGTACCCGATATCGAAGAGACCGTCGTCGCGGCAGTGAACGATCTGCGCGCGCGGTACGACTATGTCTTCACCTCGGGCGGTATCGGCCCGACGCATGACGACATCACCGCCGACTGCATAGCCAAGGCCTTTGGCGTGTCGATCGACATTCACCCGGAGGCGCGCCGCCGGCTGGAGGCACATTACGAAGCCGGCATGCTGAATGCGGCTCGCCTGCGCATGGCGCGGATTCCTGACACCGCCACGCTGATCGACAATCCGGTGTCGGCGGCGCCGGGCTTCCGCATCGGCAATGTCATGGTGATGGCTGGTGTGCCGAAGATTTTCGAGGCCATGGTGGCGAGCGTGGCACCGACCCTGACCGGCGGCGACAAGCTGTTGTCGCGCACCGTGCTGGCGCTGGTGCCCGAAGGCGCGGTCGCGGAGGATCTGGGCGCGCTGCAGAAGCAGTATCCCGATGTCGATATGGGCTCCTATCCGGCCTTCCGTGGCGGCCGGGCCTCGACCGCCATCGTGATGCGCTCCACGGATCGCATCCTGCTGGATGCCGCAGCCGACGCGATGTATGCCATCTTCCGCCGCATGGGCGGCGAGCCTTTCGAGAACGAGATCGTCTGATGCGCCTGTTCGTCCTTGCCGGCCTGGTTGCCGGCCTGCTGGCCCCTACTGTTTCCGCACAGCAAAATCCCGGGGGGAGCCTGGCGCCGCCGCCGAAATTCTTCGCCCGTGACCTGCTGGCGCTGTGCGAGGGCGCCGAAGGCAGTCCGCGTCTGGCCGGCTGCCTGCGCTACCTGCAGGCCTCGGTGGCGATGTATGAGATGGCCGTGGCGGAGAAGGAACTCACCTGGTTCTGCGCGCCGCGCGAGGCGCCGGCCGTGCTGCTGCGCCAGCAGTTTGTCGAATGGGCGAAGGAAAACGCCGACCAGATGGGGCAGGAGGCGATCCAGGCTGTCCGGCTAGCCATGACGGATGCCTTCCCCTGCCAGGAATAAATTTGGCCCTGCCAGGAGTGACCGGCTGCTTCCCGGCGCACGAAAAGGTGAGGCATGGCCGCATTTCCGCCGCAACTCGCGGATAGGCTGCTCCGTTATACTGTCCCCCGGAGGTCGCGCCGACATGGGCAGAAACACACCCTTTACGGTTCTTACCCGCCCTTCGATTCTGATGCTGGGCATCGCCGGCTTGCTGGCGGCCTGTGGGCCGCCCATGGCCTGGCAGAAGCCCGGTGTGACCGTGGCCGAAGCCCAGACCGACAGCCGCGACTGCAGCAATCTCGCACGCGACCAGGCCTTCCGCGAAAGCTTCTTCGCCGGGCCATATGGATATCCCGGCCATTACGGATACGGCAGCTGGCCATCGCGCTTCGGGCCTTATCCGGGGCCGTACGGCTACCGGCACGACTCCTTCATGTGGCGCCAGCAGCGCGAGGGTGACCTGCAGAATTTCTGCCTGCGCGCCCGCGGCTACCATCTGGCGCCGGTCCCCGAGCAAGGCTCATGAGCCGCCCCGCCGCAATACTGCTGCTTCTCGGTTTCGCTGCATGTGCACCGAGCACGGAATGGGCGCGTGCAGACACGGCGCTCGAGCAGCGCCAGAAGGATGAGAAGGACTGCCACGACATCGCCAGCTGGCAGGCGCTGGATGAAAGCGATAAGACGCGGCCGATCTATCCGCCGTTTCGCGATACCCAGTTCATGGAGTCGGGCGGCGAGGACGGTGGCGGTGTCACCACGTCCTATACCCGCCGTGGCCCGCGCATGTATGAGCTGTCGATCTACTGCATGGAGCAGCGTGGCTACCATCTGCGCCCGATCGCGCAAAAGTCGGGTGTGACATCATGATACGCGTGGCCAGCCGAGCGCCGCTTCTGTCGCTGCTCCTGCTGCTGTCCGCCTGCACGACGACGCCGACCGAATGGGTGCGCAGCGACACCGGAGCCGTGCAGCGCGATGGTGACTACAAGGACTGTCGCAATATCGCCTGGAAACAGGCGCTGGATGAAAGCTCATCGACGCGGCCGCTCTATCCGCCCTGGACTGGCACCGGCTTCAACAGCTTTGGCGCGCCTTGGCGTGAACCGCGCACCCCGTCCTATTTCGACCGTGGTCCGCGCGAAGCAGAATTCACCGATTACTGCATGCGCGAGCGTGGTTATCGCCTGCAGGCCGTGGTCAGCTCACCTCGTTAGCGGCTCTTCCAGAACACTTTCGGCCTTGTGGCAGGCGACGGCACGGCCATCAGGCAGGCTGCGCAGTTCAGGGCTGATCTCGCGGCAATGTGCATCCGCATAGATGCAGCGGTCGGCCAACGCGCAACCGGGCTTGAGCGCCGTCTGGCTCGGCGGATTGCCCTGCAGCAGGCTGCTGCGCCGCGCCTGTCCGGGTGGTGGCGGCACTGGCTGCGGCAGGGCTGCCAGCAGCGCGCGGGTATAGGGATGCGCCGGTTTGGCGAAGATCGTCGCCGTGCTGCCCTGTTCGACGATACGGCCGAGATACATCACAGCCACATGACTGCACAGATGGTCGATCACTGCCAGATTGTGGCTGATGAACAGGTAGGTGATGCCGTAACGCTGTTGCAGGTCGGCCATCAGGTTCAGCACCTGCGCCTGCACGGAGACATCGAGCGCCGACACGGCTTCGTCGGCGACGATCAGCTTCGGCCTTGTGATCAGTGCGCGGGCGATGGCGATGCGCTGGCGCTGACCGCCAGAAAATTCATGCGGATATTTTTCCATGTCGCCGGCGCGCAAGCCCACGGTGGCCAGTGTTTCGGCGACGCGCTCGCGCCGTTCTGTGCGCGTCAGTTTTTCCAGCACGTCCAGCGGTTCGGCGACGATACGCTCCACCGTCAGACGCGGATCGAGCGAGCCGTAAGGGTCCTGGAATACCATCTGGAAATCGCGCCGCGTCGCCCGCAACTCGTCGGTCGACAGGGTATTCAGATCGCGGCCGGCAAACTGCATGCGGCCCTGGCTCGGCTTTTCCAGCGCCATCACCAGCCGTGCCAGTGTGGACTTGCCACAGCCAGACTCACCGACGATGCCAAGGCTTTCGCCGGCCTGTACGACCAGCGACACGCCGTTGACCGCAAATACCTGCTGCGCGGCTGAGAACGGCGTCGCCCGTTTCAGCGTGTAGGTCTTGTGAATGTCTGTCAGCTCGACCAGGGCGGTCATGGCGCAACCCCCACGGCGACGCCAATAGTCATATCCGTACGCCAGCATTCGGCCTGATGCGTCGGGCCGATGGCCGCATTGGGCGGAAACTCTGTGCGGCAGCGCGGCTCGACCAGCTTGCAGCGGTCGGCGAAGGCGCAGGCCGCCGGCAGGTCATGCAGGTCGGGCACAATGCCGGGAATGGTTGCCAGCGGCGGCCGCGGATGTGCCAGTCCTGGCGCGATACGCGGCATCGCCGAAAACAGCCCGCGCGCGTAAGGATGTGCCATACGGGCAAAGACTTCGCGTACCGGGCCGGATTCGACGGCGCGGCCGGCATACATCACCAGCACGCGGTCCACCGTTTCGGCAATCACACCGAGATCGTGGCTGATCAATACCAGACCCATGCCGGTTTCATCGACCAGCCGGCGGATCAGGTCGAGGATCTGGCCCTGGATGGTGACATCCAGCGCGGTGGTCGGCTCGTCGGCGATCAGGATGTCGGGGTCGCAGGCCAGCGCCATGGCGATCATCACGCGCTGCCGCTGCCCGCCCGACAGCTGGTGCGGATAGGCATCGAGCCGGTTGCGCGGATTGGGGATGCCGACACGATCGAGCAGTTCAACAGTGCGTTCGCGCGCCTGCGGCCCGTGCAGGCCCAGATGCAGCCGCAGCGGCTCGGCAATCTGGTCGCCGACCCGATGCAGCGGATTGAGCGAGGTCATCGGCTCCTGGAAGATCATTGCCAGGCGGTTGCCGCGCAGGCCGCAGAGTTCGTCCTCGGTTGTGGCCAGCAGGTTGCGGCCGGCGTAATTCACCTGGCCTGTCGTGATGGCGCCATCGGGCAGCAGGCCCATCAGGGCCAGTGCGGTCAGCGATTTGCCGCTGCCGGATTCACCGACGATGCCAAGCGTCTCGCCCTTGCCAAGTTCGAAGCCGATGCCGCGCACCGCTTCGACCGGGCCACGCGCGGTCTGTAACGCGACGCGAAGATCAGTGACTGAGAGCAACGGGGGCGACATCAGCGTTGTCTCGAAAGTCGCGGATCGGTCAGATCGCGCAGCCCGTCGCCCAGCAGGTTGAAGCCGAGTACGGCGACGGCGATAGCAAGGCCGGGGAACACGGCCAGGAACGGCGCGCGGAAGACCATGCTCTGGGCTTCGTTCAGCATGCGGCCCCAGCTCGGCGTCGGCGGCTGGGTGCCGAGGCCGAGATAGGACAATGCGGCCTCGGCCAGGATGGCGAGCGCGAACTGGATGGTGGCCTGCACGACAATGACCGCCAGGATGTTGGGCAGCACATGTTCAATGGTGATGCGGAAACCACCCTTGCCGGCGCTGCGCGCGGCCAGGATGTAATCGCGCGCCCAGATCGCATTGGCCGAGCCACGCACCACGCGGGCGAAGACCGGGATGTTGAAGATCGCGATGGCGACGATGGAATTCATTGTGCTGGGGCCGAATATGGCGGCCAGCATGATGGCGGAAAGAATGGCGGGGAAGGCGAAGGTAAAATCGGCGAAGCGCATTACCAGCTCTTCAATCCAGCCGCGCCTCGCCGCGGCCAGCAGGCCAAGCGCGCAGCCCAGCACGAGCCCGCCACCGACAGCAAGCAGCCCGACGGTGAGCGAATTCTGCGCTCCGGCCAGGACCAGCGACAGCACGTCGCGGCCGAAGGGATCGGTGCCGAGCCAGTAATCGGCCGACGGCATCTGCATCCGGCGGCGGATGTTGATGGCGGTGGGCGAATAGGGCGTCCAGATCAGCGACAGCAAGGCCATGCCGACAACAAAGCCGGTCAGCGCTGCGCCGACGATGAAGCTGCGGTGACGGAAGGCGCGTTTGAAGAAATTAGACATCATGCGCCTTCAGTCGTGGATCGATCACCGCATACAGCACGTCGACGATGAAATTCACGGCCACCACCGTGAAGGCGAGCAGGATGACGGCCGCCTTCACCACCTCGATGTCGCGATTGCTGATCGCCTGGAAGATCAGACGGCCCAGGCCGGGCAGGGAAAAGACCTGCTCAACGACAATGGTGCCGGTCAGCAGGTTGCCGAACTGCAGGCCGATCACGGTGATCACCGGGATCAGCGCATTACGCAGCACATGGCGCCATAATACGGCCTGGCGGCTCAGTCCCTTGGCGCGCGCGGTGCGCACGAAATCCTCGCGCAGCACTTCCAGCACCGAGGAGCGCGTGATGCGGGCCAGAATCGCGGCCTGCACGACGGCGAGAGAGATGCTGGGCAGGATCAGGCTTTTCATCGCGCCGGCGGGGCCGCCCGCCCAGCCGGCAAAGCCTCCGGCGGAGAACCAGCCGAGATTGACGGCGAACAGCAGGATCAGCAGCAGGCCGAACCAGAAATTCGGGATCGAAATGCCGAGCTGGCTGATGCCCATGATGACGAGATCGCCCGGCTTGTTGTGCTGGGCGGCGGCGTAGACGCCAAGGCCGAGCGCTAGGATCACGGTCAGCAGCATGGCGCTGAGCGACAGCGGATAGGTGAGCGCGAGGCGTTCGGCGATCAGCGGCCAGACGGGCGTTTTGTAGGCATAGGAAATGCCGAAATCACCCACCAGCAGATTGCCGATCCACAACAGGTAACGGTCGAGGACCGGTTTATCCAGCCCATATTCGTGGCGGAAGACGGCGAGTTGCTCGTCGGTGGCGTCGATGCCCAGCACCAGCAGCGCCGGATCGCCGGGCAGGATTTCCAGCACCAGGAACACGATCACTGAAGTTGCCAGCAGGGTCGCCAGCAGCGTGGCCAGGCGCTTGAGCAGGAAAGCGGCCATCAGCGGCGCCCTCGCATGGCAGGTTGCGCGGCGGCCTGCCGGCTCGGCAGCTGTGCCAGCAGGGCATGCTTGGCCTGCGCACTCATGGTGGACCAGGCGCCGATTTCCTCGCCCGTGCGCCAGCAGCCGAGACACCAGCCGGTGCGACGGTCGATCGTGCAGACCTTGTTACAGGGCGACGGCGGCGACTCGTCGCCGGACATGGCTGCGGGGTATGGGGCGTCAATCATGGCCAAAATGTGGCATCCCGGGCGCGGCGAAGCATCGCAAATCTTGGCCGGGGACTTGAACCATGGTGTGGGACACTCTTATCTAGCGGGCGCCGGGCGGCAGGGGTCGCCACTGTGGGGCAAGGGACAACTAAAACGATGATCGACATAAAGAATCTGGTCAAGCAGTTCGGACCATTCACCGCCGTCGATAATATCAGTTTCACCGTCGCCAAGGGCGAGGTGCTGGGCTTTCTCGGCCCGAACGGCGCCGGCAAATCCACCACCATGAAAATGCTTTGCGGTTTTCTGAACCCCACGTCAGGCAGCATTTCGGTCTGTGGCCATGACGTCGAGGCTGCGCCTCTGGCTGCCCGTCGCGCCATCGGCTACCTGCCGGAAGGCGCACCCACCTATGCCGACATGACCGCGCGCGGTTTCCTCGACTTCATCGCCGATGTGCGCGAGCTGTCCGGCAAGGACCGACAGTGGCGGCTCGACAAGGTTGTCGACCAGGTCAACATCAAGGACGTGCTGGACCAGCCGATCGACACGTTGTCCAAGGGCTACAAGCGCCGTGTCGGCCTGGCCCAGGCGATCCTGCACGATCCGCCGGTGCTGGTGCTGGACGAGCCGACCGACGGCCTCGATCCTAATCAGAAGCATGAAGTGCGCGGTCTGATCCAGGCCATGTCGCGTGATAAGGCCATCATCATCTCGACGCATATCCTTGAGGAAGTGGAAGCGGTGTGCAGCCGCGCCATCATCATCGCCCGTGGCCGAATTCTGGCCGAGGGCAAGCCCGAAGGCAGCGCTGGCTGGCGCATCGGTGAAGTGCTCGCCGGTCCCGGCAAGCTCGATGCCGCCTTCCGCGAAATCACCCAGGCCCGCGCCGCCTGATTAGGATCTGAAGACCATGAAACCGATGCTTGCCGTTCTCCGCCGCGAATTCAGCGGCTATTTCTCCACTCCGGTCGCCTATGTCTTCATCGTGGTGTTCCTGTTCACTGCGGGAATCTTCACCTTCTATCTCGGCCAGTTCTTTGATCGCGGCCAGGCCGACCTGAAGTCTTTCTTCATGTTCCATCCCTGGCTTTACCTGTTCTTCCTGCCGGCCATTGCCATGCGGCTGTGGGCGGAAGAGCGCAAGGCCGGCACTATTGAACTGCTGCTGACGCTGCCGATTCCGCTCTGGGCCGCCGTGCTGGGCAAGTTCCTCGCCGCCTGGGCCTTTGCCGGCATCGCGCTGGCGCTGACTTTCCCGCTCTGGCTCACGGTCAACTGGCTCGGCAACCCCGACAACGGCGTGATCCTCGCTGGCTATATCGGCAGCTTCCTGATGGCGGGCGCATATCTCGCGATCGGCAGCTGCATGTCGGCCGTCACCAAGAACCAGGTGATCGCCTTCGTGCTCAGCGTGCTGGTCTGCTTCATCTTCACCGTATCGGGTGCGCCGATGGTGCTGGGCTTCTTCCAGGGCTGGGCGCCGACGCTGATCGTCGACACCATCGCCTCCTTCAGCTTCCTGGCGCATTTCAATGCCATCACCGAAGGCGTGATCGATGTGCGCGATCTGGTGTTCTTCCTCTCGCTCATCGCGGTCTGGCTCTATGCCAACGCGGTTATCGTCGACCTCAAGAAGGCTGGCTAAGTCATGAAAACCGGCAGCAAAGCCCTTCTCACCGGCACCGGCCTGATCGCCGCTTTCGCCCTGTTCTTCGGCTTCAATATCCTGGTCAACAATGGCCTGCGTGATGCGCGCATCGATCTCACGGAAGCCCGGCTCTATACGCTGTCGGACGGTACGCGCAATGTGCTGAAAGCCATCCCGGAGCCGATGACACTGCGCTTCTTCTTCTCGGACAAGCTGGCCGGCAATGCGCCGCAGCTGAAGCAGTATGGCAATCGCGTGCGCGAACTGCTCGAGCGCTATGCCTCGCTGGCCGGCGGCAAGATTCGCCTGGAAGTGATCGATCCCGAACCCTTCACCGAAGCTGAAGATCGTGCGGTGCAGGCCGGCCTGCAGGGCGCGCAGCTGCCCGGCGGGCAGCTGTATTTCGGCCTGGTCGGCACCAATGCACTCGACCAGCAGCAGACCATCACCTTCTTCCAGGCCGACAAGGAACAGTTCCTCGAATATGACCTGACCAAGCTGGTCTATTCCCTGAGCAACCCGACCAAGCCGACCGTCGGCATCCTCGGCGCCCTGCCGCTGGAATACGGCCCGGGCGGCATGATGGCGGCGATGCGCGGCCAGGCGCAGCCCTATCTGATCCTCGAGCAGATCAAGCAGTTCTTCCAGGTCAAGATGCTGGATGCTGCCAAGCCGGAAGAGATCGACGACAAGATTTCGACGCTGATCCTCGCGCATCCGAAGGACCTGAGCCCGCAGGCGCAGTATGCCATCGACCAGTATGTGCTGAAGGGCGGCCGGCTGATCGTCTTTGCCGATCCCTATTCGGAAACCATGTCGGCGATGCCGAATCCGATGACCGGCCGGCCGATGCCGGGTGGCGACCAGTCGTCGCTGCTGCCCGAATTGTTCAAGGCCTGGGGTATCGAGGTCGCGTCGGGCAAATTCGTCGCCGATCTGGCGCTGGCCCAGCGCGTGCAGACCGGTCGCAGTGGCGCGGCTGCCGTGGTCGATTATGTCCCCTGGCTGGCGATCCCCGGCGAGCGACTCAGTCGCGATGATGTCGTGACGGCGGAGCTGACGCAGATCAACGCCGCCTCGATGGGCTCGATCCGCAAGCTGGAGGGTGCGACGACCACCGTGACGCCGCTGATCACCTCGTCGAACCAGGCGATGCTGATGGACGTCAAGGATCTCGACGGCGATCCGAATCCGCAGGCGCTGGCCGAGAAGTTCAAGCCCACCGGCGAGACCTATATGCTGGCGGCCCGCATCAGCGGTACGGTCAAGTCGGCCTTCCCGAATGGCGCGCCGCCTGTCGAGAAGAAGGACGGCGACAAGCCGGCTGTTGCGCCTGCCGCCCATGTGGTCGAGAGCGCCAAGCCGATCAACGTGCTGCTGGTGGCTGATGCCGATTTGCTGGACGACCGCTTCTGGGTGCGCAGCCAGCAGATGATGGGCCAGAACATGTATGTGCCGATCGCGGCCAATGCCGACCTGCTGGTCAACGCGATAGACAACATGTCGGGCTCGGGCGACCTGATCGGTCTGCGTAGCCGTGGCCGGTCGCAGCGCCCGTTCGAGGTGATCGACAACATGCGCCGGCAGGCGGAACAGCAGTTCCTCGCGCGGCAGAAGCAGCTTGAGCAGAAGCTGGAAACCACGCAGAAGCAGCTTGCCGATCTGCAGAGCAAAGCGCAGGACCAGTCGAATGCCCTGCTCAGCGCCGAGCAGGAAGCGGCGATGACTACCTTCCGCGATGATCTGCTGTCGACCCGGCGAGAACTGCGCGGCGTGCAGCGCGAGCTGAATCGCGACATCGAAAGCCTGCAGGTGCTGGTCAAGTTCATCAATATAGGCCTGATGCCACTGCTCGCCGCGCTGGTCGCGGTCGGTCTGGCCATCGTCTGGCGTCAGCGGCGCATCCGCCGCGCGCTGGAAGGCTGAGGCGTCTTTTCCGGAGTGGTCGTCATGAAGATGCGTAACAAGAGCTGGGCAATTCTGGTCGTTGCCGCTGTGGTTTTGGGCGGCGCTGGCTGGTGGGTGGCGACGTCGCGCGACAAAGCGGCGCAGGCCGATTTCACGCCGAAGCCGATGTTTCCCGGCCTGACCTCGAAGGTGAATGACGTCGCCTCGCTGGAGATCGCCACGGCGAAGTCGCTGTTCCGCATTGAGCGTGGTGCGGCGGCCGACCAGTGGACCATGCCGAGCCGGCACGACTATCCGGTGCGTGCCGATCTGGTGCGCAAGAACGTGCTGGGCGTTGCCGCGCTGGAAACCATCGAGCCGCGCAGCGACAAGCCGGAGAATTACAACCTGCTGCAGGTGTCGGAGCCTGATCAGTACAAGCCGGTCGATGATGCTGCGAAGAGCGACCCCGGCCCGATCCTGATCCGCCTCGTCGACAAGGACGCCAAGTCGATGGGCGCCGTGATCGTCGGCAAGACGCGCAGTCATCCCACCGGCGGCAAGCCTGGTCAGATCCAGGTGCGCAAGCCCGACGAGGCGCGTGCCTGGCTCGCCCAGGGCACGCTGGAACTGCCGGCCGATCCGGTGCAGTGGCTGGTCAAGGACCTGATCAAGATCGACAAAAACCGCGTGGCCTATGCCACTGTGACGCATCCAGACGGCGAAATGCTCAAGGTCAATCGCGGTCCGGAGAAGGCCGACAATACGCCGGTCGATTTCGTGCTGCCGAATATGCCGAAGGGCATGAAGGCCGGTTCGCCGTTCGATGTGAATGCCGTGGCCGGCGGTCTGGCCTATCTCGGTTTCGAGGATGTCGGCAAGGCGACCGAGCATGACTTCTCGAAGGCAACAGTGACCGAGATCGTCACACTGGATGGCGTGAAGGCCGTAGTCCGTACGATTCCCGCTGGCGAAGAGAAGAAATTCTGGGTCGTGATCTCGGCCAGCTACGACCCCGCGCTGGTCAAGCCGAATGACGCGAACAAGGACCTGCTGAAGCGCGAAGAGGCCGAGAAACAGGTGAAGGACGCGATGGCACGCATGGATGGCTGGGCCTATCTGGTCAACGACTATGCGGCACGCGATCTGACCCGCCGGCTGAAAGACCTGATCGAGCCGGAAAAGAAAGACGACGAAAAGAAAGGCTGATGACTGGAGGTGCTGTCATGACTGACCAGACCCTGCAATTCCAGTCGGACGTCACCCGGCTGCTGCATATCGTCACACACGCATTGTACAGCCAGAAGGAAATCTTCCTTCGCGAGCTGATCTCCAACGCCTCCGATGCCTGCGACAAGCTGCGCTTCGCCGCCCAGACCGAGGCCGATCTCTGGGCCGGCGACAGCGATCTCAAGGTTGTCCTGACACCCGACAAGGCCGCCGGCACGCTGACGATTGCCGATAACGGCATCGGCATGGATCGCGACGAGCTGATCGGCAATCTTGGCACCATCGCGCGGTCGGGCACGGGTGAATTCGCCGCCAAAATGACCGGCGATGCTGCCAAGGACATGGCGCTGATCGGCCAGTTCGGCGTCGGTTTCTATTCCGCTTTCATGGTGGCCGAAAAGGTCGAGGTGATTTCGCGCAAGGCCGGCGAAGCCCAGGCCTGGCGCTGGACCTCGGACGGGTCGGGCCAGTTTACCATCGGCGAAGCGGAAAAGCCCGGCCGGGGCACCACGATCATTCTTCACATGCGCAAGGGCGAGGAGGAATTCCTCGAGAGCCTGCGGCTCAGCCATATCGTGCGGACTTACTCGGACCATATCGCCCTGCCGGTGGTGCTCGAAGAGGGCGATGGCAAGTCAGAGACGCTGAACAGTGCCAGCGCATTATGGGCGCGGCCGAAATCCGACGTCACAGAGGAACAGTATCAGGGCTTCTACCATCATGTGTCGCATGCCTTCGACGATCCGTGGCTGACACTGCATACCAGGGCCGAGGGCAAGCTGGATTACAGCCTGCTGTTGTTTGTGCCGTCCTCGCGGCCGCATGACCTGTTTGATCCGGCGCGTAAATCGGCGCTCCGCCTCTACGTCCGCCGCGTCTTCATCACGGATCGCTGCGACGAGCTGGTGCCGCCCTGGCTGCGCTTCCTGCGCGGCGTGGTTGATTCCGCTGACCTGCCGCTGAATGTCAGTCGCGAGATGCTGCAGCACAATCCGGTGCTGGCGCGCATCAAGCAGGCGATCAACCGGCGTGTGCTGACCGAGCTGGACAAGAAGGCTGCCAGGGACGTCGCCGACTATGAGAAATTCTGGGAAGCCTTCGGCCCGGTGCTGAAGGAGGGCCTCTACGAGGACCCCGAGCATCGCGAGGCGATCCTGAAGCTGGCGCGTTTCCGTTCCTCGCAGCGCGACGGCTGGGTCTCGCTTGACGATTATATCGCCGCCATGAAGGACGGCCAGAGCGCTATCTATGTGATCAGTGGCGAGCAGCTGGAGCAGCTGAAACACAGTCCGCAACTGGAAGGCTTCCGCGCCAAGGGCGTTGAAGTGCTGTTGCTGACCGATCCGGTGGACGACTTCTGGCTCTCGGTGGTACGCGACCATGCCGGCAAACCGCTGAAGTCGGCCAGCCGGGCTGGCGCTGACCTCGACGGCATTGCCGGTTCAGCGGATGAGACAAAATCAGAAGACCGCCCGGACGACGCCACGCTGGGCACACTGATTGCGGCGCTGAAGCAGGTTCTGGGCGATGCCGTGAAGGATGTGCGGGAATCGAAACGCCTGACCGACAGCGCGGTCTGCCTGAGTGCGGCCGATGGCGATCTGGATATGCATCTGGAGCGCCTGCTGCGCCAGCATAAGCAGCTCGACAAGGCCAGCACACGCATTCTCGAGATCAATCCCGGCCATCCACTGATCAAGGCGCTGGCGGTGCGTGCGCAGCAGCCCGGCGCGGTCGATGCGCTGGAGGATGCAGCGCATCTTCTGCTCGACCAGGCACGCCTGGTCGAGGGCGAGCCGCCGGCCGATGCGCTGCAGTTCGCCCAGCGGCTGGCCAAGCTGATGGAAAAGGCGATCTAGCGCGCTTTGTCTTTTTTTGGGCCTTACATTCCCACGCGGCTCAGCGGCACCTCGGTGATGCCATAGCCGGCTTCAGCCGGAATGCGCAGATGCGGTTCGGCGAAGGATGTCTTGTCCAGCACCGGCATGACGTCGACGACAGTATCGCGCTTTGTGGCGGCCAGCGCCTCGGCCACGGTGTTTGACCGTGCCAGTTTCACCAGTTGCATGCGCGTGGCGAAGACGATGGTGCGGGTCTTGGCCTCCCAGTCGTCGAGTGCGGCCTGCGCGCCGACCCATTCCGATTCCACCGATTCCGAACCGTCATGCACGCCGATCTGGTCGGCCGGCGCCGGTGCCAGGAAGAACCAGGTGTCGAACCGCTTCGGCATGACGTCGGGTGTGATCCAGTGTGCGAAAGGCACCAGCGTATCGAGCGCGTAATCCAGCCCTTCGGTTTCGGCCATGTCGCGCAGGGTCTTCTCGCCGCGATTGAGCGGTTCGCGCCAATGGCCCAGCGTCTCGACCCGCGCGGCTGACAGCAGTGCTCCGTCGCCTTTCGCGCGCGCCAATAGCAGGCCGGATTCCTCGAATGCCTCGCGGATCGCACCGAAGCCAAACGAGGTCAGCGCCGGATCGAAAGCGCCGGGGCGGGCATGACGGCCCATCAGCACCGGATCGCTGTCGCCATCGGCCAGCTTGCCGCCGGGAAAGACCAGGGCGCCGGAGGCGAAATCGATCGCGTGGTTGCGCTTGACCATGAAGACTTCCAGCCCGGCCGCGCCGTCGCGCACCATCAGCACGGTGCTGGAGGGACGCAGGACGGATTTCGGATCGCTCATCGATGTTTCCCCAATTTCGTTTTTTTATGGTCAGACGTCGCGGGTGAGATAGACCTTGTTGCCGCCATGCGGAAGGCGCGCGAAGCCGCGTTTGGCCAGCCAGGTAATGCCGATGGTGTCATGCTCCGGCCGCTGGATCTCGATGGCGACGAGGCCGAGGCCGCGCGCATGCATGGTGGCGCAGTCGAGCAGCCAGGCGCCCAGGCCCTGACGGCGCGCGTCTTCGGCCACTGCCAACCGGCTGATCAGCAGGCTGGTCTGCAACGGCAGCAGCACGAGGAAGCCATCGATGGCGGTACGCCACTCCGCCACAAACAGGTTTTCGTCACGCTGCAGCGCGGCAAGATCGAGGCTCATGGCATCGGGCAGGGTGGTGCGGGCGATTTCCTGCAGGCGATGCAGGTCGTTGCGATCGGCCGCGCGCAGGCGGTGTTCGATTCTGTTTGCGGGCCTGTTGCCTACCGGCATGCGGCAATTCCGGAACATGGAACGGATATCATGGGGAAACCATCGGCCGCACTGGCCGGCCTGTCAACCACAGGGGGTGTAACCTTTATGGGCTCTCGATTGTGCGGAGAGGGGTACAGGTGCGGGCTATTTGCCACCTTTGATGTCGACCGCACCCAGGATCTGGCCGACACCATCATTGGCAATGACCTGTAGCATCACCATGGCCCCCTGACGGCCCCAGTCGGTGCCGGTCAGGTCGGGTACGTCATAGCTGGCGCTCTGGCCTTTCCAGCGGCCGAGGTCGCCCCAGCTGCGGGCGACATTCAGATAGTTGAGCGTCTTGCCGGAATTCTCGCCGCGCTCGATCGCGACCTCATGCTGCGCGTCGTAGCGGCAGAGCACCAGTTTCGCTTCGCCCTCGAAGCCTGCCAGGGTCGGCACCTTGATCTGCCAGTTGCCGGTGGTCTTGTTCTTCTCGGCCTGGATGGCGACCGACGGCATGCGTCGGGCTTTTGCTAGCGCCTTCTCGACGGCTTCGCGGTCCGAGCCGACGGCAACAAACTTGCCGTTCACCACCACCTGCGGTGTGTAGACTTCGCGCTTGCCGGAATTGCGCGCGTAATCCTGCTGGCGGATGCCGTGGCCCTTGCGGCTGAGCGTGTCTTTCCAGCCGAGATAATCCCAGTAATCGACATGCAGCGAGATCGGAATGATGTTCGGCTGCCTGAGCCAGTCCTGCATCAACTCGTCGGCTGGCGGACAGGAGTTGCAGCCCTGGCTGGTGAACAGCTCCAGCACGACAGGTGTCGCGGGAGCCGTCTGCGGTTGCGCATGGGCGGATACCATGCCGGTCAGCGCCAGAGACATGGCCAGAAACATGACATGCCCGGCCCGGCGGAGCACAAAACGGAGATATGAGGCTGGATCGATCATGAGGGTCAAGCTAGGCATGCCGTCAGCCTACGACTACTCACGTTGCGGTGAAAGCGGCAAGGCGCTGATCCAGCAGATCATTCGGTAGTGGCATCAGCCGGGCGACATGGGTCCAGACCAGTGCCGCTTCGATCCGGTGGCTGGGGAAAACCTGGGCCAGCAGACCACGATACAGCGCCATTTGATCCAGATAGGCCGGATCGACCTCGCTCACCGATGACGGCGGCGGCCGGTTGGTCTTGTAATCCACCACCAGCACGGCCTCGTCAGTCACCAGCAGGCGATCGACCTGGCCGACAACCGTTCTGGTGCCGATGCGGCCGGCCAGCGGCGCTTCAGTGCGCGCCTCAGGCCGGAAGATCGCGGCAAATTGCGGATCACCCAGCAGGGCCATCACTTCCCTCAGCAGTGCCGACTGGCTGGCGGGATCGAGGCCATGCCCCGAATGGGCGAGGAAGCGTGCCGCCGCCGGCGCACGCTCGTCGTCCGGCAGATCCGGCAATGTCTGCAGCATCCGGTGAATCAGGCGGCCGCGCACAAGGCCGGCCAGACGATCCGGTGCGGTCGGGCTGAGCGGTGCGGGATCGGGGCGGCTCGGCTGCGAAGGACTTAAAGGGCGTGGCGGTACGGGTTCGGGCGGTGCCGGCTGCTGCAGCCAGCCGGGCGCGGCAATGGGTTTCGCAGCAGCCGCTGT
Organism: Ferrovibrio terrae; assembly: GCF_007197755.1. NCBI lineage: Bacteria > Pseudomonadati > Pseudomonadota > Alphaproteobacteria > Rhodospirillales > Rhodospirillaceae > Ferrovibrio > Ferrovibrio terrae. The sequence continues at coordinate 516,635 of NZ_CP041636.1, read as the reverse complement.
TGGTTCGGCTTCGCTGCGACTGTCGGGGTTGGTCTCGAAGCGTCGGGCCTCGTCGCCCCATGGCAAAACAATGGTTGTTGTCGGCGTCAGATGATCGAAACCGGTCGCGACCAGATCGTACCAGCTGCCCTGCGGCGGGCCTTTGTCGGCGTTGCGGACGCCGAGATAGCCGCAGACATAGAGCCGATCGCGCGCCCGCGTCAGCGCCACGTAAAGCAGGCGGCGATATTCTTCCAGCTGCTCGGCCTGGCGTTTGCTGCGCAATCCGGCCGTGACGGCCGTATCGTTGTCCTTGCGCATCGGCCAGTAGAGCTGTGGCACGGCGCGCGCCGCAGCCGGCCCGGCGACATGCACTTCTGGCGTGGGTGCTTCACCCCAGAGCAGGCCGCTGCCACCTTGGTCCTGCGGCAGGTCGCAGGTATCGGGCAGCATCACGATGGGAGCTTCCAGGCCCTTGGCGCCATGCACAGTCAGCACGCGCACTTCGTTGCGGCCCTGATCGAGGTCGCGCTTGATCACCATCTCGTGCCGAGTGATCCAATGAATGAATCCCTGCAAGCTGGGCGTGGCCTCGCGTTCATAGGACAGCGCGGCGGCTATGAATTCGTCGATCGGTTCATTGGCCTGCCGGCCCAGCCGCGCGACCAGCCGTTGCCGCCCACCGCCGGCGCCGAGCAGTTCGGCATAGAGCGCAAAGGGCGTGATCAGATCGGCGCGCGAAAGCCACTTGTGCAGTTCTTCGTTCGCCGCGCGCCACAGCGGACGCTCCTCGGCACGGCGCTGCAACTCATGCCATACCCGCGGCTGCTGGCGGTTCCAGCACAGGTCGAACAGGTCTTCTTCACTGAAATTGAACAGTGGGCCTTTCAGCACGGTGGCCAGTGTCAGGTCGTCTTCCGGCAGCAGACAGAAGGCGCCGAGCGCCAGAAGATCCAGCACTGCAATCTGCTCGGCCAGTTTCATGCGGTCGGCGCCGGCCACCGGTACACCGGCAGCTTTCAGTTCCTGCACCATCGCCTCGAAGAACACGTTGCGGCGACGCACCAGAATCATCACATCGCCGGGCTGTACGCGGCGGCCCAGGCTGGACAGCATCTCCTCGTTGTCCATCCAGCGCTTGATCTGCGCCGCGATCTCTTCAGCCAAGCGTTTGCGTGGATCCTTCTGGCCAACATAGTCGAGCGGTGTTTCCCAAGGTTCGCTTTGCGCTTTCGGATCGGGCTTGAACGGCGGCCAGAGTTCGATGCGGCCGGCCTCGTCGCGGCGGCTGGCCTTGTGATGCAGCGGTTTGTCACCAACGACACCGGGTTTTGCCGCATCGTCGGCAAAGACGGTATCGACGAGTTGCAGCACCGCCGGCGCGGAGCGGAATGACATCTCCAGCGGAATCTGCGCGAGCCGTTGGTCGACAGCCTCGGCCCGGCGCCGGAAATCATTGTAGGTGTCGAGGAAGGCCTGCGGTCGCGCACCCTGGAAACTGTAGATCGACTGCTTCACGTCGCCGACCGCGAAAATGGTGCGGCGGTGAATGTCGTCGCGCGCGCCGGTACCGCTGAAGAATTCCTCGGCCAGTGCTGCCACAACAGCCCACTGGTCCGGGCTGGTATCCTGCGCTTCGTCGACCAGGATATGGTCGATGCCGCGATCCAGCTTGAACATCACCCAAGGCACCTGACTCGGCTCGACCAGCAGGTCGCGCGTTCGTAGAATCAGGTCGTCATAATCCAGCAGGCCATGCGCGGTCTTCAGTGCTGCATAGGCCGTCAGCAGTCGTTCGCCCAGCCGTAGCAGCATGGCGGTGGCCTCGGCCACTGTCAGCGCATTCAACTGCTGCTGCAGCGCGATCAGGCGGCCCTGTTCCTCGGTCAGAATCTCGGCGCAATCAGGTGCAATCTTCTCAGCCGTCTTGGTTGCCATCTTGGCGCGCGGCTTGCCTTCATTGGTGAAGAAGCCGGAGAACCAGATATCTTCAAAGCCATCGGCAGTCAGTCCGGCGGCCAGCCAGTCGGCTAGCGGCCGGCCGATCTTCTGGTCGGTGACGCTACCATCGCAGAGGGCCGCCGCGGCGCGACGCAGGTCGTCCAGCCGCATCGTCTCGATATGCAGGCGGATGCTGAGATCACGCGTCGCATCCGGCGGCAGTTCAAGTTGTGCATAGAGTGCACCGATAGCGCCAGCCGCGCTGCCATGCGCGTCCAGCAGCAGCGCCAGGTCGCGGCGGCGGCCCAGCAGCGCTTTCAGCAGATCGGCGAAGCGGCCGTCATCGACGCGGGCCGCGAAAAAGTCGATCACCGGGCGGAAGCCGGCGTCAGACAGGCCATCGCCCAGCACGCGTTTGCGCGCGGTTTCGAACAGATCGGCCGTCACGCCGTCGTCGGCGACGGCAAATCCCGGCTGCACCTGCGCTTCTACGGGGAAGCGTTTCAGCAGCGCCTCGCAGAAGGCATGCACGGTCTGCAGCCTCAAGCCGCCCGGCGATTCCAGTGTGCGGGCAAACAGCCGTCGCGCCGAATCCATATCGGACTCTGTCACCGGCCGGCCGAGCAGTTCGAACAGGTCGGTCTTCAGCGCGGCATCGGCCAGTGTGGTCCATTTGCCCAGTCGGTCGGTCAGGCGCAGCTGCATTTCAGCCGCTGCCGCCTTGGTGAAAGTCAGGCAGAGAATGCCGCTCGGCCGCGTGCCCATCAGCAGCAGCCGCGTGACGCGGTCGACCAGCACGCGCGTCTTGCCCGAGCCGGCATTGGCAGCGACCCAGGCCGACTGTGCCGGATCGGCAGCGCTGCGCTGGTTCATTGTGTGCGTCAGCAGTTCGGGATCAGGCTTCACGGTGTCTGGCTTCACTGGCCTTCTCCCGTGCCTTCGGCGCGTTCGGCGACGCGGGCGAGATGATCGTAGTCGCCCGGATAGTCGACGAATTGCGGACGCGGCCGCGACAGGTAGGGTTTTGTCTCGTCGTCGAACCACGCCACCCAGCCGCTCAGCCGCGCCAGTGCCTCGCGTGCCAGATCATCGGCCGGCGGAATCTCGGTACGGCTGGTTCCTTCGATGCGTTTCGCCTCGCCGGGTTCGGCGCCCCCGCCCAGCCGGATATAGACCAGCTCGGCGATCCCTGCCGGCGACAGGCCTTCGAAACCGCCGGCCTGTGCGATGGCGGCTTCCAGCGCCAGCTGCGGCGCCAGCCCGCTGTTGACCTGTTTTGGCGTCGGGGGATTTCCGGTCTTGTAATCCAGAATGGCCAGCCGGCCGTCCACGTCATGCCGGTCGATACGGTCGGCGCGCGCTTCCAGAGTGAAGGCGCCACCGGGCGCGACCAGTTCTGTCGCGCCCTTGGTTTCCAGCAGCGCGGGCCGGAAGCCATCGCTGCGCCGTTCGCGCTCGTAAGCCAGAAACCAGCGCATCGCGCGCTCAAACCGCGGCCACCACAAAGCGGCGATATCCGGCTGCTCCAGCCAGGTGCCGAATTCGATGCGGCCCAGATCGAACAGTTCGTTCAGTGCCGCGGCATCGTCGGGCAGCGTCGCCATATGCCGTTGCTGGAATTTCTCCAGCACGGCATGGATCACATTGCCGCGCAGCCGGGCATCGGGCGGCTGATCGGGCGGATCGAGCCGGCGCAGGCCCAGCACGCGCTTGGCATAGATCGCGTAAGGATCGCGAATCCAGGTTTCGATATCTGTGACTGGCAGGCTACGCGGCCGCGCCGTCACCGGCGGGGCCGGTTTCGGGGGATCGAATTTGAGGCTCTGTGCCGGCGTATCGAGCTGCTCGGCCCAAGCGAGATACTGTGGTGCGAGGCTACCCTGCCAACGCACATCCTTCTCGTCCAGCAAGGCCTCCAGCCGCAGCAGCCAACGGGCCGGCACGGTCGGCGTGCCATCCACTTTCGCTGCCCGCGTCAGGATCACATCGCCGCCGCTGGCCGCCTGCACGAAATCATGCGCGGTCTGGCCCAGACGGAATTCAGGACTGCTCAGGCCCAGGGCTGCGCGCATCGGACGGCTGAGCCACGGGTCTTCTTTGGCCTGCGGCGGCCAGGTGCCTTCGTTCAGGCCACCGAGGATGATGCGGTCGGCCTGCTGCAGACGCGCTTCCAGCAGGCCCCAGATGGCCAGCCGGCTATGCGAGGGTCGGCGTGGTCGCACGACCTGCCCTTCCAGCAGTGCATCCAGCAGACGCGGCCATTCGGCCGGGGTCACCGCGCCGAACTGGTCTGACGCATCCAGCAAGTCAACCACGAGAGCATGCAGTGCCTCGCCGGCATCCTGCTGCCACAGCGGCGTCGGTTGGTCGGGCGCCACCGTCAGCGCTTCGGCCGCTATCACCTGCACCTGCAGTAAGGTTTTCAGCGTCGTGGTCTGACCGTCTTCGCTCTGCATCGTTTCGGCGATGGCAGCGAGGCGCGCCAGTGGCGGCAGCAGGTCAGGTTTACTTGCCAGATCAGAAACCAGCTGCACGAGGCCAACAGCCGGCCGGCTTCTGCGCAGCAGTTTCCGCTCCACGCGGCGCGTCCAGCGCAGCAGGTCGCCACGCGCCATGCCAACCCGGCAGAAAGGGTGCTTGAGCAGCGCCAGCAGCGGGACGGCTGCGAAATCCTCGGCCACTGCGGCGGCCAGCAGGCGCAGGAACACCGCAGGCGCGGTCTGGATCAGCGGCATGCCAGCGGAATCGTCCACGGTGATGCCGTAGCGCGCCAGTTCCAGACAGACGCGCCGCGCCAGCATGCGGTCGGGCGTGATCAGGGCGGCGGTACGTCCCGGTGTTTCCAGTGTCTCGCGCATCGCCAGTGCGATGCTGAGCGCTTCCTCGCGCGGACCCGGGGCGTCGATGCGCTGCAGGCCGGCCAGTGCGTCTGCGGCGATCCCGCCGCGCAGGTCGCGCCAGCGATGGCTTTCCGCCGGCGGCAGCAGCGCTGCCGTCAGCAATCCGGCGCGGCCCTGATCGGATTTACCAGCCGATGCCAGGCTATGGGGCCAATCGACGACGTCATCGCGCATTACACCCAGCGTATCCAGCAGCCGCGCCAGCGCATGCTGTGGATGGGTAGGCTCATCCTGCACGGCTGCCCAGGCGGCCTCGTCCAGCCCACGGTCGAGGCCGGGCAGAATGATGCTGCCCTGCGGCAGGCGCGAGATCAGTTTGAGCAGTCGCGCAGTGGCCGGGATCGTACCGGTCGAACCGGCGGCGATGACCGGGCCAGTCGGCGGAGTCTTCTGCCAATGCTCGATCCAGCGCTGAGTGGCGTGCTGGCGGTGTTCGGCGCTGTCGCTGCGGCCCTGTTCGGCCTTGATAGCGGGCCATGTCTCACGGACGATTTTCAGGAAATCCAGCGTCTGCTGCCAATGCCCGGCCAGCTCGGCCGGCACCAGGTCAGGCAGGCGATCAAGGCCAACTTCTTCGGTCGCCGCCGCATCGAGCAGGTGGCCGAGTTCGCGCGCCAGCCGCAGCGCATTGGCGCTGTCACCGCCGGCCAGTGGCGAAGCCTGTACCAGGCGCGCCAGCAGCAGGCTGCGCTCCAGCGTGCCGAAGGGCAGGGCGTCGCTGCGCTCATCGGCCTTGCCGCGCAGCTCCAGTTCGTCTTCGTCGACATCGCCGAGCGGCCGGATCACTGGCAGCAGCAAAGCTGTACCGTCGCTCTGGCGCAGGAAGGCCTCGGCCAGTGCGCGGCAGGCGCGCCGCGTCGGCAACAGCACGGTAACGCGGGACAGCGTCAGCGGATCGCCGCCCTGCTGCTGCAGGATGCCGTGGGCCAACAGGTCGAGGAACGGCCGGCCGGGTGCGATCGCATATACGGACGGGTCAGTCGTGCGCGCCATGCAGCATTGCCTCCGCATGTTTCAGGCCGTCATGCGTGCCGACATCCATCCAGCTGCCGCGATGCACAATGCCGTACAGGCGGCCAGCGGCAATCGTGCGGTCATAGAGAATGTTGAGCGAGAAGGCGCCGGTCGGTGCATCACGAAACAACGCTGGTTGCAGGATCTGCACACCGGTATAGACATATGGTGCCGTCGCCTGCGCGCCGCGACGTTGCAATTTTCCGTCTGCGTCGAGGAAAAAATCGCCGGGCCCGCCATGGCCATCGGCTTGCTCGCGGGGCTGCAGCAGCAGAATCCCGTCCATCGCGGCAGGATCGAAGCCAGATGCAAGGCGCCTTACTGCACTCATCTCGGTTTCATTATCGCGCCAGATCAGGTCAGCATTCACGGCCAGGAAAGGCGCGTCGCCCAGCAGCGGCAGGGCCTTGGCAATGCCGCCGCCGGTTTCCAGCAGCAGGTCGGTTTCGTCTGAGATGACGATCTCCAGATCGTACCGCGCTTTCAGGTGTTCGCTGATCTGGCCGCCAAGCCAGTGGATATTGACGACCGCGCGCCGCACGCCGGCTTCCGCCAGCCGGTCGAGACAGCGGTCGAGCAGCGTGCGGCCAGCCACCGGAATCAGCGGTTTGGGTGTGCGGTCGGTCAACGGCCGCAGCCGCGTGCCGAGGCCGGCTGCCAGCACCATGGCAGTATGCGGAACGACAATCACGACAAGCCAATCTTGTCTAAACCCGGCAGCGGCTGGCGGCGCAGCTCCCGCGGCACCATCGCATCGAACCAGCCGCGCAGGTCGGTCAATGCCGGATGTGCGAGATCGCGCTCGACCAGACCCCACATGCGCGGCATGAAGGCCTGGTACTGCGGCTTGCCGTCGCGTTTCCACAGCCGGGTAAATATGCCGAGAATGCGGATGTTGCGCTGTGCGCCCAGTATCGCATACATGCGGCGGAAGTCAGCGTCGTCAACGCCGCTGCCGGCGATATAGCGCTGCAGCATCGCCTCGGCGAAATCCGGATCGACATCGCGGCGCGCATCTTCCAGCAGCGAGACCAGGTCATAGGCCGGATGGCCCGCCACAGCATCCTGGAAATCAAGCAGGCCGAGGCGGGCCGGGCCGGAACGCTGCGGCAGCCAGATCAGATTCTCGGCATGGAAGTCGCGCAACACCAGCACGCGACGTTCCGGTAGCAGGTCCATGCCGACTTCCGGCGCCAGGATGCCCCACAGGAAGCGGAAGGCCTGGCGCAGATTGGCTGGCGTATCGCGCCCGGTCAGGGCTGGCAGATACCAGTCGATGAAGAGTTCGGCCTCATCAATGAGGCGGTCTTCGTCATAGGGTGCCAGATCGGTGGGCGCGGGATGCCGATGCAGGTCGAGCAGGAAGTCGATGGTGGCTGCATACAGCATGCGCTCGTCGCCGCCGGATTTCAGCAGCCGCGCGAACAGGTCGTCGCCAAGGTCTTCCAGCAGCAGGAAACCGTGTTCAGCATCCTCGGCCAGAATGCGTGGAGCACTGTAGCCAAGTGAATCAAGATGGCGGGCGATGCGCGTGAACGGACGCACATCTTCCTGCGGTGGCGGCGCATCCATCAGCACGGCCGGTTCGCCGCCGCGGTTCAGCCGTTCGTATTTGCGGAACGAAGCATCACCTGCGAGCGTCGACCGCACGGCATCGCCCCAGCCGGCGCGCTGCAGGAAAGCATGAGAGAGTGCGGCGCGGTCAGACATCGGCATCGTGGGCAAAGGCCTCGGGTAAATCGGAAAGACGGGTCGTCCAGGCCGCGCTACCCTGCAGTTCGGCACGTCGTGGCCCTGCGGCATCGGTCAGCAGTGACAGTGCGACGGTCAGGGCATTGGCGGGTGCTTGTGTGCCCAGCCGGTCGGGCCATTCGATCAGCGTGATGCCGTCGCGCAGGGCGTCATCAAGGCCAAGTTCATCGAGTTCGCGCGGATGGCTGACGCGGTAGAGATCGAAATGCCACAGGGTCCCCCCATTCAAGCGATCTGGCGGAATGTCATAGGTCAGCACCAGGTTGAAACTCGGGCTCGGCACCTCGGTCTCATTACCGCTGAGATGCCGGATCAGGGCGCGCGCGAAGCAGGTCTTGCCAACGCCGAGCGCGCCATCGAGCAGGATTGCGTCGCCGGGCTGCAGCCGGTCGGCCAGCAGCACGGCCAGGGCAGCGGTCGCCGCTTCGTCGGGCAACTGATAGCGGCGAATCATCGGCATGGCGCGGACTCTACTGGCGCGCCAGCAGCGCCGCAATCGGGCCCGGTTCGGGCAGCGGATAGCGGGGCAGCAGGATATCCACGGCTTGTGTGCCGTCGCTGCTGTCCAGCTTCAGCCGCACAGCATGCAGGTCGAAAAGGCCGCGCGCCACGATCAGCGACAGATCGGTATCCATGCGCCGCCGGTCCGGCGCATCGACCAGATCGGCGAAGAACTGGTGCGGCTGAACCGGGCTTAAGCCTCCGCTATGGCATTCGACGCGGAGGCCGAGATGCGATTCGTCATCGACTGACAGCAAGAGCGCGACGCGGCCGCCCTGCGGCGTGCCATCCAGGGCGACGGCCATTACGCTGTCGAGCGCCTGACGCAGCCGCTGGCCGTCGCCGATGATCGTGCCGGTGCCGGCATGCGCGGGCAGGTCGAGGCTGATGGCGCGGCGTTCGGCGATCTCGCGCCACTGCGCAGCATCGTCGCGCCACAGGACATCGAGCGACAGCTCCGCAGGCTCCAGTGCCATCTGGCCGACTTCGATGGTTGCGATGGTGATGATGTCGTCGAGCAGCTTCAGCAGGTCGCGCGACGTCGTCATGATGTCGGCGCAGTATTCCTCCTGACGCGGGTTCATCGGGCCGAGAATGCCCTGCGACAGCACCTCTGTCATGCTGATCAGCGTGCCGAGGGGCGAGCGCAGGTCATGTGTGATGTTGCCGATGAAGGCGGCATTCATGCGGTCGGTGCGTTCCAGCGCCTCGTTGCGTTCACGCAGTGCACGCTCGATGCGGATATTGGCGCTGACATCCAGATAGGTGTAGAGCACCGCGCCATCGGGCAGCGGCACAGAGGCATAATCGATCACGGTGCCGTCGCCGCGCTCCAGCCGGCCGCGCGTGCCCTTGCGGCTGGCGAAGCTGTCGATCAGGCGCTGGCGCTGCTGCCCCCAGTCGGGGTTGCGCTGCATCAGCGGGCGCACGGCCTCCACCACTTCGGTGATGTGCGGCTGGCGGTTCAGCAGGTTGACGTCGATTTCCCACAGCTGGGCGAAGGCGCGGTTGTACAGTGACAGCCGTCCGTCCGAGCCATACACCACGACGGCTTCGTAAAGATTGTCCAGCGTGGCGCGTTGCACCGCGATCATGGTATTGGTGGCGCGCTCCAGGGTGAGCTGTCGCGTCACGTCGTCATAGGCAAACAGCAAGCCACCCGAAGGATAAGCGCTGATCACCAGCCGCAGGGTCGAACCATCGGGCAGGTGCATTAGCTCTTCCTGCCGCTCGATCACGGTGGTGAAGAGCGACAACTGGCCGCGCTTGTAGGTCTGCCAGTCGATCTGCTCGGGCAGGCGGCGCTCGACGCGCAACTGCTCCAGCACCTCGCCGAAAGTGGGCCGGGTTTCCAGCCAGGCTTCATCCAGCTGCCACAACCGCGCATAGGCGCGATTCCAGATCAGCAGCTTCTTGTCGGGGCTGTAGATGGCGGTGGCGGTCGAGATAGTGCGCAGCACTTCCATATGGGCTTCCATATGGCGGCGCAGCTGGCCGCGCGCGTCGGCTTCGGGCGTGATGTCCTGGCCGAAGCCGAACGTGCCATCGCCCACAGGGAGTTCGAAGATACGGTAGTTGCGACGGTCGCCTTCGGCGACGAAGCGACGCTCCTGCGACTTCAGCGTGGCGGCGGCCTGTGCCGCCAGCGCCAGATCGCGCGGCTGATCGAGATCATGCGCTGAGGCCAGTTCGAGGCCGCGCTCGACTGCATCCTGCGCCGTGGTTTCGGCCATCAGGGCATAGCGTGCGTTGACCCAGATCAGGCGACCCTCGGCATCGCGACGCCAGATCGGAAAGGGGGCGGCATCCAGCAGCACGCTGGCCTGCGTCTCGGCACGGTGCAGTTGTTCATTCTCCGCCGTCAGGCTGTCGATACGCTGCTGCAGCGCGCCGGCGGCCTTGCGTTCGCCATCGCGCGCAATGGCAATCGCGGCCATTTCCGCCTCGGCGCGGTGCAGCCGCTCGGCCATGCCGCGTGCGCGCAAGGCCTGCCATCCGGCGAGGCCGGCTACGGCCGCAGCCAGTGCTGCAAGCCCCCAGACCTCGTTCACGCGATTTCCCCTGCGATCCCAGACATGGCGCCACTATCGGCCAGCCTTAAGGTGCAAAACAAGGTGTTAAAAACAACAAAGGCCGGGTTTGAAACCCGGCCTTTGCATTGCGAAAGCGATTCGCCGAAGCGGCGATGGCTTAGTAGCGGTAATGGTCAGGCTTGAACGGGCCCTTTTCGCCAATGCCGAGATACTTCGACTGCACCGGGGTCAGCTTGGTCAGCTTGGCGCCGACCTTCTCCAGATGCAGGCTGGCGACCTTCTCGTCCAGATGCTTCGGCAGCGTGTAGACCTGCTTCTCGTACTTGCCCGGGTTGGTCCAGAGCTCGATCTGCGCCAGCACCTGGTTGGTGAAGGAGGCGCTCATCACGAAGCTGGGATGGCCGGTGGCGTTGCCCAGGTTCACGAGGCGGCCTTCCGACAGCACGATAATGCGCTTCTTGTCGGGGAACTCCACCTCGTCCACCTGGGGCTTCACATTGTGCCACTTCAGGTTCTTCAGCGCGCCGATCTGGATCTCGGAGTCGAAGTGGCCGATGTTGCAGACGATGGCGCGATGCTTCATCGCACGCATATGGTCGATGGTGATGACGTCCAGGTTTCCGGTGGCGGTGACGAAGATGTCGCCCTTCGGCGCGGCATCTTCCATGGTCACGACCTCATAGCCTTCCATGGCGGCCTGCAGTGCGCAGATCGGATCGATCTCGGTGACCATGACGCGGCAGCCGGCATTGCGCAGCGAGGCGGCCGAACCCTTGCCGACGTCGCCGTAGCCGGCGATCACGGCGATCTTGCCGGCCATCATCACGTCGGTGCCGCGACGGATGCCGTCGACCAGGCTTTCGCGGCAGCCATAGAGGTTGTCGAACTTCGACTTGGTGACGCTGTCGTTGACGTTGATGGCCGGGAAGAGCAGGCGGCCTTCCTTTGCCATGATGTACAGGCGATGCACGCCGGTGGTGGTTTCCTCGGTCACGCCCTTGATGGCGGTGCCCATCTTCGTATACCAGCCCGGCGAGGCCTTCAGCTTCTTGGCGATCGCCGCATAGAGGACGGTCTCTTCCTCATTGGTCGGCTTCGAGATGACAGAGGCGTCCTTCTCGGCCTGCATGCCCAGATGGATCAGCAGGGTGGCGTCGCCGCCATCGTCCAAGATCATGTTCGGGGTGCCGCCATCGGCCCATTCGAAGATCTTGTGGGTGTAGTCCCAGTATTCTTCCAGGTTTTCGCCCTTCACGGCGAAGACCGGGATGCCGGCGGCGGCAATGGCGGCGGCGGCATGGTCCTGGGTCGAATAGATATTGCACGAGGCCCAGCGGATGTCGGCGCCGAGAGCCTTCAGGGTCTCGATCAGCACGCCGGTCTGGATCGTCATATGCAGGGAGCCGGCAATGCGGGCGCCCTTCAGGGGCTGGGCCTTGCCGAATTCGGCGCGGGTGGCCATCAGACCGGGCATTTCGGTCTCGGCCATATCCAGTTCCTTGCGGCCCCAGTCGGCCAGGCCAATGTCCTTAACAATATAATCCGCGCTCATGTCGGCAGCTCCAGTTGGCGAGATTCTACACAGGAATGTGCTCAATGGGCGCCGATATAGCAGGGCAGCCCGCGGGCTGTCCAGTATTATATAAAGAAATCTTTATATAGATATATAGATTTTAAGGTCGGCTATTCGGATTCCCCGAATTTACCCTCGACCAGGATGACCAGGGCTTCCATGGCAGCCCCGGCCTCGGTGCCGGAGGCGCTGATCTCGATGCTGGAGCCCTGGGTGCCAGCCAGCATCATCAGACCCATGATCGACTCTCCGTTGACGGTCTGGCCGTCCTTGGAGACCTGGATCTTGGCCTGGGGGAAGCGGGCGACCACCTGGACGAATTTGGCCGCGGCGCGGGCATGCAGGCCGCGCTGGTTCGGAATGTTAACGCTGCGTTTGAGGGGCGCGTCCTTCGGGGCCGTTCCGTCCATCAGGCTGACTCTCCGGCCAGCAGTTTGGAGGCGACATTGATGTATTTGCGGCCGGCTTCCTGGCCGGCGCTGACGGCGGCAGCCATCTCGGATTTGCCGCGCACGCTGGCCAGCTTGATTAGCATCGGCAGGTTCACGCCGGCGATCACTTCCACCTTGGCCTGATCCATAATGGAGATTGCCAGATTGGACGGTGTGCCGCCGAACATGTCGGTCAGCACGATCACGCCCTTGCCCGTTTCGACGGCGGCGACGGCGGCGAGGATATCCTGGCGGCGCTGCTCCATGTCGTCGTCCGGTCCGATGCAGACGGCGCGCATGTTCTTCTGCGGCCCCACCACATGCTCGGTGGCATGGATGAATTCTTCGGCAAGGCGGCCGTGGGTGACGACGACAATACCGATCATGGGACGCTATCGATCTTGTGGCTGGTCATTGCAGTGAAGTTTCCTCGGCAACTGCGGTTCAGGCCATGGGTCAGGCTGGGGCCAGATCGCGATCGCGGTGACGGATATCGACACGTTGCCCGGTTTCGCGCAAGTGCTTGCCGAGGGCCTCGGCAACCACAACGGAACGATGGCGACCGCCTGTGCAACCGATGGCGATGGTGAGGTAACGCTTGCCCTCCTGGGCATAGCGCGGCAGCAGCGCATCGACCATGCCGCGCAGCCGTCCGAAGAAGTCGGCATAGCCGGGATCGGCCTCCACATAGGCCGCAACGGCGGGATTGTCGCCGGTATGCGGGCGCAGTGCATCGTCATAATGGGGATTGCGCAGGAAGCGCACATCGAACACCAGATCCGCCTCGCGCGGCAGGCCGTGCTTATAGGAAAACGAGAGCACCATGATACTGAGGCCCGGCAGGGCGTCCAGCGCGAATTGCGCGGCCAGGGCCTGGCGGAATTCCGGCAAGGCCGCCATCGAAGTATCGATCACCAGATCGGCCGCGGCGCGCAGCGGCAGCATCAGCCGCCGTTCGGCTGCAATGCCATCAGCGATCGGCCGGTCGCTGGCGAGCGGATGCCGCCGCCGTGTCGCCGTGAAGCGCTTGAGCAGCACCTCATCCTCGCAATCGAAATACAGCAGCTGGACGGCAAGATCGTCGCGCTGGCGCAACTCGCTGAGCAGGGCGATCAATTGGTCAGGCTGGAAATCGCGGGTCCGGCTGTCGATGCCCACCGCGATGGCGCGGCGCGGCTGCGTGGGCGCCGCAGCCGCCTCGGCCTCGTCTGCGATGGCCAGTCGCCGCAGCAGCGGCATCGGCAGGTTGTCGACGGCTTCATAGCCGTGATCTTCCAACAGCTTGAGCGCCGTGGTCTTGCCGGCACCCGAAAGGCCGCTGACCACTACAAAACGGATCGGCTCTGCAGCAGCGCCCATCTGCTCAGGCCTTGCGTTTAAAGAGTTCGGTGACAGTGCCGGCTACTACGGCCGCGATCTCGTCGGGCTCGAACAGTCGGCCTTCGACGGCGCGCGCCAGTGCCCATCTTGCCTTGATCGCGGCGCTGGCCTCGAAAGCATGCAGTGACAGGCAGGGCAGTGTGATGTCCAGGATGTTTTCGTGGCGCGGCTCGGGCAGGCGTGGCACATCATTCAGCGGCACCAGATCGACGATCAGTGCCACAGGTGCGGGTGCTGTCGCCGGCATGCGGACTGGGCCTATGCCACGGATTTCCAGCAGGCCGCGCAGGCGTTCCGGCGTGCCGGCAATGATACTGCCGTCAATGCGCTGCAGACAGGTCTGATCGTCGGCGATCAGACCTGCGCCGGCGTCCATCAAACGCAGCGCCAGATCGGATTTTCCGGCCCCGGAGGGGCCGCGCAGCAGAAGCGCCGCGCCGGCAATCGACACACAGCTTGCATGAATGGTCAGCATGGCCGCGCAGCCTGCCGGGGCCTCCACAGAGAGTCAATACACGCTTCCATGACGGAGCATGCTTCGATGAAGGGGGCTTTGGTTAACATGTGTGCCGCCTAAAGCGGCAGGCGTACCACGAAGCGGGCACCCGTCTTGCCGTCATCGCGGTTCTCGGCGTGGATCTCGCCGCCGAGCGATTGCACCACCTGCCGCGCGATCGACAGGCCGAGACCGGAATGCAGGCCAAACGCCTCGCTGGCCGGCCGTTCGCTGTAAAAACGTTCAAAGATCGATTCCAGATTGTCAGTCGGAATGCCAGGGCCTTCATCGGCGACGCTGAACATCACATGTCGCGGTTCGCGTTTCACCGCGACCGTGATGGTGCCATTCGGCGGACTGAAGGAAATCGCGTTGTCGATCAGGTTGCGCGCCACCTGGCCCAGCTGGCCCTCGAAGCCGATGGCCAGATACGGACCGGGCTCGACCCGCTTCAGTTCGATCTTCGGCCCGGTGTCAGCCAGACGCGTCATATAGGTTTCGATGACCGATTGCAGCATGACGGCGATATCTAGCGGGGCTGCTTCACTGCGCGCCAGTTCGGCATCCAGCCGCGAGGCGCCGGAAATGTCGGTGATCAGGCGATCCATGCGGCGCACATCGTCCTGCATCACCGCCAGCAGGCGCTCGCGCAGTTCCGGTTTCTCGGTACGCAGGAAGGTTTCCATGGCGCTGCGCAGCGAGGTGAGGGGATTCTTGATTTCGTGCGACACATCGGCGGCGAAACGTTCGATGGCATCCAGCCGCTGCGATAGCGCGGCGGTCATGGCGCGCAGCACGCTGGACAGGTCGCCGATCTCATCTTCGCGGTGCGAGTAATCCGGCAGCGACAGATGCGCGATGCGGCCCTTGGCGGCGCGGATGCGTTCGGCCGCCTCGGCCAGGCGATGGATCGGCCGTACGATCACGCCTGCCAGATAGAGCGAGGCCAGCACGGTGAAACCGAGCACGGCGGCAAACACCTTCAGCACGCCCAGCCGTTCCTCGCGCACGCGCGCATCCAGTTCGGCGCTGTCGACGTTCAGCAGCAGCGCGCCGACGACTTTACGCAGGCCCTGCACCGGCACGGCCGCCGACAGCATGATGCGGCCATCCGCCAGATCACGCAGCTGGTCGCTGTCGTCGCCGTTCAGTGCGCGGCGCGCTTCCGGATAGTCGTTGGCATGTGTGAAGGGCAGCTCGACGTATTTTGGCAGATTAAGTGTGGTCATGAACAGGGCGTTGATCTTGTCGTAGAGACCGATCAGGGCCTGCTCCCAGGGTGTGTCTATATTCGGCGGTGGCAGCTGGCGCGTCACCACACCGCGCCCGGCCGCCAGCAGTAAACGGCTGTCGGCGATCATCTCGCCATCGGCATCGAACAGCCGGGCACGGGCACTCGACTGGGCCGACAGGCGGCGCAGCAGTTGGCGCGCCAGTTCGGGTTCCAGCGTGGGACTGAATTCCGACGGGCTGATGGCGACCTCACCCAGTGCGCCGGAAATCAGTCCAGCTTCGTAGCGCAGGGCAGTCAGGCGCGTGTCGATCAGGCTGAGGCGGAACTGGTCGAGATAGAAGAAGGCCAGCACCAGTGCGATCGGCGCTGCCAGGTTGATCAGCAGGATGCGGCGCGTCAGCGGCGACATCAGTCGCCGGCGCGGAGACGGATCGCTCACCGTCTGCCCTCCATACCGGACATCCTTCCCGCCGTCGCCAGCTATATCGTTTCTGGCCGCTACGATCAGGCCGCCTGTTCCTTGAAGCGATAGCCGACGCCATACAGGGTTTCGATGGAGTCGAAGTTATCGTCCACCATCTTGAACTTCTTGCGCAGTCGCTTGATGTGGCTGTCGATGGTGCGGTCGTCGACATAGACGTTGTCGTCGTAGGCTGCATCCATCAGCTGGTCACGGTTTTTCACATGGCCCGGCCGCTGCGCCAGGGCATCGAGCAGCAGGAATTCGGTGACAGTGAGTACCACTTCCTCGCCATTCCAGGTGCAGCGATGCCGCGCCGGATCCAGCGTCAGCGAGCCGCGCACCACCAGCTTGTCGGAGGATGTTTCCTCCGCACCAGGGCGGTTGGCTTCGGCGCGGCGCAACACCGCCTTGATGCGCTCAATCAGCAGGCGCTGGCTGAACGGCTTGGTGATGTAGTCGTCGGCGCCCATCTTGAGGCCGAGCGCCTCGTCGATCTCATCGTCCTTGGAGGTGAGGAAGATCACCGGCACCTGGCTGACGCGGCGCAGACGGCTCAGCGTCTCCATGCCATCCAGCCGGGGCATCTTGATGTCGAGGATGACGAGATCGGGCATCTGCTGCGTCAGGTGACGCAGGGCCTCGGCACCATCGTTATAGGTGCGTACCTTATAGCCCTCGGCTTCGAGGGCAATCGAAACCGAAGTCAGGATATTGCGGTCGTCATCGACCAGGGCAATCGTCGCGCTCACGGGAGGTCCTTGAATCTGGTGGCAGTCGGGTTGTAACGGCCAAGTCGCGTGAAAGTGCCGGAAAACCGGTGATCACGATCACACCAATATAGCAAGTCGCTGGCCGGTTTGCAGGGGGCGGGGCAGGCTCGGCCCATGAATTATATACCCCTCCTCAATGCCGGTCCTGCGGTCCATATCCATCTTGCCGCCACAATTCTGGCCTTGGCGCTGGGGGCGTTCATGCTGATTCGCCGCAAGGGCACCGTCTCGCACCGGGCGCTCGGCTGGATCTGGGTGGTGCTGATGCTGACGGCCGCGACCAGCTCTTTCTGGATCACCGGCATCACCGGCAGCTACAGCCCGATCCATGCGCTCAGCCTGCTGGTGCTGGTTCTGGTGCCGCTCGCAGTGCTGGCAATCCGGCGCGGCAAGGTGAAGCGGCATCGCATGGCCATGATCGGCCTGTTCTTCGGCGCCCTTGTGATCCCCGGACTGTTTACGCTGCTGCCGATGCGCCTGCTGGGGCGGCTGATG
This sequence comes from Ferrovibrio terrae, assembly GCF_007197755.1. NCBI lineage: Bacteria > Pseudomonadati > Pseudomonadota > Alphaproteobacteria > Rhodospirillales > Rhodospirillaceae > Ferrovibrio > Ferrovibrio terrae. Next base: position 499,673 of record NZ_CP041636.1, on the reverse strand, counting down.
ACGGAAGGCGTGACCTTACTCACCCTGGCCCAGTAGCTGGCCGCGGCGGCGCGCGGACTCGAAGAAGGCGAGGAAGGCCCAGAAGCCGAGCGCGAGATAGAGCACATTCAGGGCAAAGGCGCCGATCAGCAGGTCGGTGCGCAGGATGCCGTCCACCAGCAGCGCACGCATGCCCTCGAAGACATAGGCCGGCGGCAGTGACCAGGCGACCACCTGCAGCCAGCCCGGCAGCACCGTGACCGGATAATAGACGGCGGCGACCGGCAGGATCAGGAACATCGCGCCCCAGGCGGCGCTTTCGGCGCCCAGGCCATGACGCATGATCAGCCCGCAGACGGAAATGCCGATGGCCCAGCCGAACATGATCAGACTGAAGAAAAAGCCGGCCAGCGCCAGCCCCATGGCGTAGACCGAGAAATCGAAGAACCACCAGGCCATGAAGCTGACCGGGACCATGCCGACCAGCGTGCGCAGCAGGCCCATCAGCAGCACCGAGGTGGCGAATTCACCAGGCCGCAGCGGGCTGACGAACAGGTTACCCAGATTGCGCGACCACATTTCCTCGAGGAAGGAGATCGCCACGCCGAGCTGCACGCGGAACATCGAATCCCACAGCATCATGCCGGCGAGGAAGACGCCGAAGGCCTGCGCCACATACGAGGTCTTGCTGGCGAGGAACTGGGTGAGAAAACCCCACATGATCATCTGCACGGCGGGCCAGTAGATCAGCTCCACGATGCGCGTCCACGACCCCGACAGCAGATACCAGTGCCGGCGCAGCATGGCGAAGATGCGCTGCAGGCTGCAGCTGATGTCCTGCATCATGCCGGCACCTCGTTCAGTTCGGCGGCCCTGCCCTGGCCGCGCGCGATATCGAGGAAGACCTGTTCCAGAGTCTGCCGGCCGTATTTCGCCACCAGATCCGGCGCGGTACCGCGATCCACGATGCGACCCTGCTTCATCATCAGCACCTGGTCGCAGAGCCGTTCGACCTCGCCCATGTTATGCGAGGCGAGCAGGATGGTGATGCCGCGTTCCTTGCGATACTTCTCCAGCAGGCTGCGCACCCAGTCGGCGGTGTCAGGATCCAGCGAGGCGGTCGGCTCGTCCAGCAGCAGCACATCCGGCTGGTTGATCAGCGCCTTGGCCAGTGCCACGCGGGTTTTCTGGCCGGCCGACAGCGCGCCGGCGGGGCGATCGAGCAGCGTGGCGAAATTTAGTTCCTCGGCCAGCTGCTCGATGCGCTTGGGCGCCTGCGACACGGCGTAGAGCCCGGCGAAGACCATCAGGTTCTGCCGCACGGTCAGGCGATGTGGCAGATCGACGTAAGGCGAGGAGAAATTTAGCCGTGGCAGCACATGGTGCCGGTCGCGCAGCATGTCGGTATCGAGGATGCGGATGCTGCCCGCCGTGGGTTTGAGCAGGCCGAGCAGCATGGCGATGGTGGTGGTCTTGCCGGCGCCGTTGCCGCCCAGCAGTGCGGTGACGCTGCCGGCCGGCACATGGAAGTCGATCCCGGCCACGGCATGCACCGGCTTGTCGGTGCCGCCGTAGGTCTTGGCAAGGCCGGCCACGGTGATGGCGGGCTGCACGGTGCGGGTGAGTGTCTCGATCATATGAAGCGAAGAGATAAGGCGGGGGTAGCGCGATTGTCCAGTGCTGGGCGGGCCGCGCTTCCGGTCTGCAGTGAGGCAGAGGTGTCACGTGAAAAGGCTGGCCCCCTGTGCGGCAAACCGCTAACTTCCGGCCCATGTCGCGCGAAACACGGCGCTTTCTTCTGGCGCTCCTGATATCGATTGCCCTGGTCTATGCGGTGTTGCAGCCGCGTCACGTGCCGTTCATGTGGACCTGGCTGATCTCGCCTCATCTGCCGCTCTGGCTGGACAGGCCGCTGGCGGTTCTCGCCGGGTTCAGTCTGGCCTGGGTGATCGCCACCGGTTTCGAGCTGTTCGTCTGGCGTCGCATGTACGGCCAGAGTCTGGCGGGCGTGCCGCGCCAGCGCAAACTGCTGACCGATCTGTTCAATGTAACCCTGTATGTGGCGGCAGCCGGCTTCATCGCCATCGAGATCTTCCATCTGGAGCCGACCGGCGTCTTCGCCACCTCCAGCGTCATTGCCATCATTCTCGGCTTCGCGCTGCAGCAGTTGCTGACCGATATCTTCGCCGGCGTGGCCCTGAATATGGAGCGCCCTTTCAAGGCCGGTGAATGGATCACCATCGACGGCATCCAGGGCATGGTGCTGGAGACCAACTGGCGTTCCACCCATTTGCGCACCCGGTCGATGGACCTGCTGGTCGTACCCAATGCGGTGATCGGCCGCGCCAAGCTATTCAATCACAGCCGGCCGCAGGCGCGGCATCTGGGCTTCGTCGACGTGACGCTGCAATACGGTGTCGATGAAGCCGCAGTGCAGACCGCGCTGAAGGATGCGGCCCTCACCATTGAAGGCATACTGTCTGATCCGGCGCCGATCATCGCCGTGCATGAACTGAATGCCGGCGTCATGGTCTGGCGCATCTATTTCTTCACCGACGATTTCAGCCGGGTCGTGATCATGAAGGCCCAGCTGCTGTATGCCGCTTATGCCGCCCTGCGCGCCGGCGACCTGGCCGCGCATCTGCCGCGCAATGAGGCATTCCTGCATCTGGACCCGCCTGTGGTATCGCAGCGCGATTGATTTTTTTGAAGGGTTGGGGGATTGGGCGATGACGAAGAAGAAAAAGAGTCTGAAGCTGGCTCTGCAGGGTGGCGGCGCCCATGGCGCTTTCACCTGGGGCGTGCTGGATCGCCTGCTGGACGATGACCGCATCGAGATCGAAGCGCTGGTCGGCACCTCGGCAGGTGCGATGAATGCCGCCGTGGCGGCCTATGGCCTGGGGCAGGGCGGTCCGGCCAAGGCCAAGGAACTGCTCGAGCTGTTCTGGCGCAAATCGTCTGAGGCCGGCAAGAAGGGCCCGTTGCAGCCCAGTCCGATCGACAAGCTGTTCAGCATCGGCAACATGGACTTTTCACCGATGTACCATTTCTTCAATTCGCTGTCGCAGGTGATGTCGCCGTACCAGCTGAATCCGAGCAACATGAATCCGCTGCGCGACATCATCGCCGAGGTGGTGGATTTCGAGGCGCTGCGCGCCAACCAGGCCGCCGCCAAGCTGTTCATCTGTGCCACCAACGTGAAGAACGGCCGCATCCGCGTATTCAACCGCGACGAAGTGACGCCCGATGCGGTGATGGCCTCGGCCTGCCTGCCGTTCCTGTTCCAGGCAGTGGAGATCGACGGCAACCACTATTGGGATGGCGGCTATTGCGGCAATCCGCCGATCTTCCCGCTGATTTACGAAAAGGGCACCAGCGACATCCTGATCGTGCAGATCAATCCGGTAAATATCCCGGAAGTGCCGACCACGGCCGCGGCGATCCTCGATCGCATCAATACGCTGAGCTGGAATTCCAGCCTGATGCGCGAGATGCGGGCGATCCAGTTCGTCACCAACCTGCTCGACACCAATGAGCTGAACCGCGAGAAATACCCTCGCGTCTTCATCCACAGCGTCGATGCCGAGGAGACGCTGTCGAAATTCAGCGTCTCGTCCAAGCTGAATCCGGACTGGGATTTCCTGTGCTACCTGCGCGATCTCGGCCGCGAGAAGGCAGAAAGCTTCCTCGCCAGCCATTACGACGATCTCGGCAAGGCATCCACCACGGATATCGTGGCGAAATTCATGTAAATCCGGGCCTTGCCCGGACAGCCGCGGGTGCCGGGCCCGGGGCTGGACAGGGGTGGGGAATCTGTCTATAACCGCGCGCCGTTACGGAATAAAACCCTGTAACGGCGGTATCTTGCTGATACCCGTGCCCAGGTAGCTCAGTTGGTAGAGCAGAGGACTGAAAATCCTCGTGTCGGCGGTTCAAATCCGTCCCTGGGCACCATTTTCTCTCCCAAATGTTCATTACAGGTCAACGCCGGTGCCCTAGCCCCGGCGGCATCATCCTTTTTGCGACCTGCTGAATGATCCGGCTTTTCTTCCTGTCGTCCCTGGGCGCCCCGCGTCCGTTCATCCTCGCCCTGCTGCTTGCCATGCTCGCTGTTGTCCCTGCCGGGGCGCAGCAGCCTGCCCCCGCGCAGTCTGGGCCGCCCGCATCCGCCACCGGTATGAGCGCGGCCGAGTTGAACACGCTGGCCGACCAGCTGGAAAACGAGACCGAGCGGCGCAGGCTGATCGAAACCCTGCGTGCGCTGTCGGCGGCGCAGCGAGGTGGCGGTCAGCCGCTGCCAGCTCAGCCTGCGCCGGCGAAGGCGGCTGAACCGGCCAAAGCACCCGGACCGGCCGCTGCACCGGCAGAAGACGATCCGGGCGCGGCCATCGTCGATACCGTGGTCGAGCATGTGCGTCGAGCCGGGTCTGGCATGGCGGCCCTGGGTGCGGTGTTCTCCGATCTGCCGGCACTGCAGACATGGTTGACGCAGCAATGGGAGAATCCGAAACGTCGCGCGCTGTGGGCCGATGTGCTGCTCAAGCTCGGCGCCACGCTGGCGGTTGCTGTCGCGCTGCAGGCCATCGCCTTCCTGCTGATCCGCCGACCGCTCGCCGCGCTTGAGGTGCGCAAGTCGAATCCACTCTGGCTCGCTTCTCTCTTCCTGCTGTTGCGGATTCTGTTAGCGATCATTCCCACTGCGGCCTTCGCGCTGGCGGCCTATGGCACGCTGTGGTTATTGGCACCCAACAATCTCACGCGCGACATCGCACAGATCATCGTTCTTGCCTTCGTCGCCACCCGAGCCGTCGATATCGGCACGCAGATGCTGCTGGCGCCGGATGCTGCACTGAGCCGGTCGTTGCGGCTGGATGGTGAAACCGCAGCCTATATCCATGTCTGGCTGCGGCGGCTCAGCGCGGTCGGTATCTTTGGCTATGCCATCGTGCGCATCGCCCAGCGCATCCGAATTCCGGCCGATGGTGTGGATGCGATCGCTACGCTGGCCGGCTTCATCTTCGCCTTCCTGCTGGCCGTGCTGGTGCTGCAGAATCGTGCGGCGGTGGCGGCGCGGATCCGCGGCTCTGATGTGCCGGCGGCCGACACGGCGTCACCACGCAGCAATGCGGTTCGCCTGCTGCGCCATCGCACCGGCGATATCTGGCATGCGCTGGCACTGCTGTATATCGGCGCCACCTTCGCGGTCTGGGCCTTCGATGTCAGCGGCGGCTTCGCGCTGATCCTGCGCGGTACGCTGGCGACACTGGGCGTGCTGATCCTCGTGCGCGTGATCCTGTTTGCTATCGAACACGGTCTGGGCGGGCTGTTTGCCGTGCGGCCGGAAACGCGGCATCGCTTCCCTGGCCTGGAGGCGCGCGCCAACCGTTACCTGCCACTGCTGCTGGGATCGCTGCGTCTGCTGCTCTATGTCGTGGCGACGTTTGCCATCCTGCAGGCCTGGGGCATAGATACGCTCGGTTGGCTCGGCAGTTCGACCGGCCGGAATCTCGCCGGCCGTGTCACCACGATCTTGCTGGTCGTCGTAGTCACGCTGGTGCTGTGGGAAGTGACCGGAGCCGGCATCGAATATTATCTCACGCGCCCGGGGCGCGACGGCCAGCCGCCAATGCGCTCGGGCCGCGTGCGTACGCTGCTGCCATTGCTGCGCCGGTTCGTTTCTATCGTTCTTGGACTGATCGCCGCGCTGATCGTGCTGTCGGAACTCGGCATCAACATTGCGCCGCTGCTGGCCGGCGCCGGCGTGATCGGTCTCGCCATCGGCTTCGGCGCGCAGACCCTGGTGAAGGACGTCATCACCGGGATCTTCATTCTGGCCGAGGAGACTGTGTCAGTTGGCGACATTGTCGATCTGGGCGGTAATGGTGGCGTGGTGGAGGATATCTCGATCCGCACCATCCGGCTGCGCGACACCGAGGGTGTTGTGCATGTGATTCCCTTCAGCGAGGTCACCAGGATCAAGAACATGACGCGCGGATATGCCCAGGCGCTGTTCGATATCGGGATCTCGTATCGCGAGGATGTTGATGCGGTGATCGAGGAGATCAGGAAGCTGGGAGCTGAATTCCGCGGTGAGCCGGAATGGGCAGCTCGTATCCTTGAGGATCTCGAAATGTGGGGTGTCAACGAACTGGCGGATTCTGCGGTAGTGATCCGTTTCCGCATCAAGACCCAGCCGGCGCAGCAATGGAGCGTGAAGCGTGAATTCAGCAAGCGCCTGAAGAAACGGTTCGACGAGTTGGGGATCGAGATGCCGTTCCCGCACCGCACGCTGTATTTCGGCGTGGACAAGGCGGGTAATGCGCCGCCAGTGCGGCTGGCACGGGCACAAGCGAACGTGCCGGAAGCAGAATCCGACCCCAAGCCTGTTCCCGAATAAGAGTTCGGCTCAGTCCTTGTCCATCAGGCTGTCGCGGATCGCCTTCAGTTTCGCATGCAGTGCATCGTCGCGAACGCGCGGCAACAGCTTGTCCAACTCGGCGGCGAGCTCTGCCGGCGAGAAGTAGCCGCGCCAGGCATCCGGCGCTTCGTCCAGACTGCAGACCGTCGAGTTCGGCGGGTTCAACTTATCCATCGCCATAGTCTAGCGCGGAAACGACGCGCTGTCGTCACCGACGTGTCATCGCAGCGGCATCGCACTGTCACTGATCGTCGCTACTGACTCTCCTCCCGGACAACCAACAGGGAGAATCGGATATGAAACCGATCGTTTACGCATTGATCTCTGCCACTTTCCTGGCCAGCTCGGCTCTGACGCCAGTTCTGGCCCAGGATGCCAAGCCATTCCGCGCCACCGTCATCGGCCATGTATTGCTGCCGGCCGAAAGCTTCGTGCCGGCACCGGCCGACGCGCCGGCCCTGCTCAGGACCTCGGGCAAGTTCACGGGTGCTGTACGTAATGACAAGCTGCGCAGCGTCGAAGGCATCTCGGCGCTGTCCGACAAGACCGCGCCGCGCAAGATCGGCATCAGCCTGCCATTCGATGGCCAGCCGGTGCAGGGCTTCTCCGGCATCAAGGCGCTGGGCAACGGTGAATTCCTCGTCGTCACCGACAACGGCTTCGGCAACAAGGCCAACTCGCCCGACGCGATGCTAATGTTCCATCGCTTGAAAATCGATTTCGCCAGCAATCAGATCCAGCGTCAGGATACCCTGTTCCTGCATGACCCCGATCGCAAGGTACCGTTCCTGATCGTCAACGAGGCGACCGACAAACGCTATCTAACCGGCGGCGATTTCGATCTCGAATCCGTGCAAGTGGCCGGCGATACGCTGTGGTTCGGCGAGGAATTCGGCCCGTATCTGATCGCCACCGATCGCCAGGGCAAGGTGAAGCAGGTCGTCGAGACCAAGGTGAGCGGCAAGCTGGTGCGCTCGCCAGATCACTACGCCATGCGCAGCCCCGGTGCGCCGGCCGCGATGAGCTTCGAGATTCGCCGCAGCAAGGGCTTCGAGGGCATGGCCGCCAGCAAGGATGGCAAGTTCCTCTACCCGTTGCTGGAGGGCGCGCTGTGGGACGCGGCTGCCAACGGCACCGAGAAAGGCGCGGATGGCAAGGAATACCTGCGCATCCTGGAATTCGATCTCGCCAAAAGCGACTGGAGCGGCCGCAACTGGAAATACCGCCTCGAGGCCAACGGCAACAGCATCGGCGACTTCAACATGATCGACGCCAATACCGGCCTGATCATCGAACGCGATGATACCGAGGGCAATGCGGCGCGGGCCTGCAAGGGCGAGATCAAGCCTGACTGCTTCAACGTGCCGGCGAAGTTCAAGCGTATCTACAAGATCGACCTCAGCCAGGTCGATGCCGATGGCTATGCGAAGAAGGTCGGCTATATCGACCTGATGGATATGGCCGATCCGAACCGCAAGGCGAAGCAGGGCGGCGAGCCGGGCGAGGGCAGCCAGCGCCTGACCTTCCCCTTCTTCACCATCGAGAATGTCGATGTGGTCGATGCTATGCATATCATCGTCGGCAACGACAACAACCTGCCGTATTCGTCCGGCCGGCAGCTCGGCAAGAGCGACGACAACGAATTCGTACTGCTCGAAGTGAAGGACTTCCTGGCCGCCAAGTAACCGGCGCCAGCAATTAAAGAGAGCCCGGCCGGAGGATATCCTGGCCGGGTTTTTTTATGGTGTCACGGCCGTCCTGATCCAGGCGGCCACGGCATCCTTTGCAGCGCCTGGCGTGCTGAGGTGATTGCCGGAAACCTGCAGATACTGGCTTTTCGCATTGGCCGGCAGCCTGTCGAAGACATAGCCGCGACCCCGGCCGGAAATCGGATCGCCATCGCCGATCACCCAGAGCACGGCGGTATTGTCCGGAATCTTTGACGCCGTCACCGACATTTCCGCATCCGACGTCGGGTCAAAATAGGACAGGTAGTCCTTCGCGGTCATGCGCACCTGCAAAGTTCGGCCCTGGTTGTTGTCGTTGAAATCCTTGCGCGTGCCGCCCTGGCCGGCAGCCACCAGGCTGCGGGCCTCCTCGATGCTAGCGCGCGTGGGGCCGATGTTTGCATAGAACACGGGGATATGACCCGGTGCCACCAGAACAAGCGCATCTACGTCGCCGCCGCGCGCGGCATAGCCCATGGCTGCGGGGCAGCCCATGCTATGGCCGGCGAGGACGATCTTGGTCGCACCGCGACCGCGCAGGGTTTTGACATGGCCGTCGATCTCGGCCATCGCCTTGTCCCAGTCGCCATCAATATAACGCCGCGCCGACCAGGGCAGGTCAGGCGTCAGGGCGATCATGCCTTCCTGCTCCAACCTGTTTTTCAGGACGGCGAAATTGGGATCGCTGGGTCCGCCGGGGTTCTTGCCGTGCAGCATCACCACGCCGATCTTGTCCTGTGCCCAGCCAGGCGCGGCGGCCAGAAGCAGAAAGGCCGCCAGAACGGCCAGCCAGACCCGAAAGCGCATGTCCATTTCCCCCCGATTTCAGAGGACTATGGAACCTCCGCCCCGAGTGGACAAGGCGTCGGTATTGCCCCGGGAGTCACTGCCCCGTAGATTGCGGGCAACCTTTACTCATGCCCGATTCGCGGCTTTCCGTCGCCGGGCTCCTGTTGTGGCCCGCCATGCTCAATCCCCGTATCGACGAACTCAGCGACTATCCCTTTGCCCGCCTGCGCAGCCTGCTCGATCCTGAGCCGACGCCGGCTGGCCTGCCGGTGATCAACCTGTCCATCGGCGAGCCGAATCATCCACTGCCGCCGATGGTGATCGAGCAGATGACGGCGGACCTGAGCATCCTCAACCGTTATCCGACCATCAACGGCACGCCGGAATTCCGCGCCGCCTGCGCCGCCTGGGTGACGCGCCGCTACAAGCTGCCGGAAACCCTGATCGAGCCGGAGACGCAGATCGTTGCGCTGACCGGCACGCGCGAAGGTCTCTATATGATCGCCAACGTGATCGTGCCGCAGAAGAAGGGCCCGAAGGGCGAGCGGCCGCTGGTGCTGATGCCCAATCCCTTCTACCAGACCTATGTCGGCGCGGCGGTGGCTGCTGGCGCCGATCCGTATTTCATGCCTGCCCATGCCGAAAACGGCTTCCTGCCCGACTTCAGGTCGTTGGACAAGGACACGCTGGAACGCACAGCGCTGGTCTATATCTGCTCGCCGGCCAATCCGCAGGGCGCGGTGGCCAGCGTGGAATATCTCGCGCATCTGATCGAACTGGCGCGTCGTTACGATTTCGTCGTCGCTTTCGACGAATGCTATGCCGAGATCTACGACACGGTGCCGCCGCCGGGCGGCCTGGATGCCGCATTGCATCTGGCCGGCAGCAAGGTGGGCCAGGATGCGCTGAAAAACGTCGTGGTGTTCCACTCGCTGTCCAAGCGTTCCAGCGCACCGGGGCTCAGGTCTGGCTTCTGTACCGGCGATCTGGAGATCACCAAGGCCTTTCTGAAATTGCGCAACTATGGCTGCACCGGCATGATGATGCCGGTGGTGGCAGCCTCGACCGCTTTGTGGCGCGACGAGGCGCATGTGGTCGAGAACCGCGCGCTGTATCGCCAGAAATTCGACATGGCGCAGAACGTGCTGGGCAACCGTTTTGGCTTTTTCCGCCCCGCCGGCGGCTTCTACCTCTGGCTCGATGTGGGCGATCCGGAGGCCATGGCGCTCAAGCTGTGGCGCGAGGCGGCGTTGCGCACCCTGCCGGGCAATTACCTGACCCGGCCGGAAAACGGTGGCGAAAAAGCCGGAAAATCCTATCTCCGCATAGCTTTAGTGGCGGATTTGGAGTCCACGAAGGTCGCGCTTCAACGCATTGGTAACGTTCTCGGGGCTTAACTAAGCAGGCTAGGGCGAATCGGCCCGGGTCGGCGGCTGTGTTTGTGCGCCGGTATGGTTAATCCTGTGAGGAACGGCATGGCTGCCAGGTCCAAGAAGAAGCGGTCTTTCTTCCCTGAAGGTTTCGACGATTTCCTGCGGCTCCGCGCCCGCGAGGGCGGCGGCATCCTGATCCTTGGCCTTGGCTTCCTGCTGGCGCTGGCGCTGGCGAGCTTCGATCCGGCCGATCCCAACTTCAATCACGCCACGCCCAAGGCGCCGCATAACTGGCTCGGCCTGCCCGGCGCCTACACCTCCGACGTGCTGTTGCAGACGCTCGGCCTCTCGGCCTGGCTATTCGTGCTGCTGCTCGCCTCCTGGGGCTTCCGCATCGTGTCGCATCGCGGCCTGCCGCGCTGGTGGCTGAATGTGGCGCTGGTGCCCCTCACCCTGATCCTCTTCGCCGCTTTCGCGGCCGCCCTGCCGGTGCCCACCACCTGGGCGCTCCGCGCCGGTCTCGGCGGCGTGGTCGGCGACTTCATCCTGTATCACCAGATGGTGCCGTTCGGCGTCATGTTCGGTCTGCCGATCTCTGCGGTGCTGCCAGCTGTGATCTGCTTCGGCCTCGCCGTGCTCAGCTTCTATTTCGCCTCAGGGTTAAGCATGGGCGAATGGCGCAGCATGGGCGCCGGCCTGGGCTTCGGCGCCGCCGCCACCGCGGGTCTGGCGGCCCAGGGTATCTACCAGAGTGGCAAGGCCGCCGTGCGCGCCGGCCAGGAAACACAAGGCTTTTTCAGCCGGCTGAAGTCTGCCTTCACCCGCGATGACGAGGACGACAAGCCAGTGGTGCGCAAGGCCGAGCCGAGCTTCGGCAAGGCAAAGACCAGGGCGGCCGCTGACGACGACTATGTCGATCCGGACGATCTCGACGAGGTCGACGACGAGGACGAAGACGACATGCCGCGTCTGCCGGTGGCCAAGCGTGCCGACGAGGGCCGCGTCACCCGCCGCATCGAAAAGCCCAAGGCCGGGAGCCGTGCCACCCGCGAAGCGCAGACCACGCTCAATCTGGGTGATGCCGGCGATTTCGAACTGCCGGAACTGTCGCTGCTCAAGCCGCCGCCGGCCGATGCCGGTCGCGAAAAGATCAACGAGGATGCGCTGGAGCAGAATGCCCGCATGCTCGAATCGGTGCTGAATGAATTCGGCGTGCAGGGCGAGATCACCAAGGTGCGTCCCGGCCCGGTCGTCACCCTGTATGAACTCGAACCCGCGCCCGGCACCAAGTCGAGCCGCGTGATCGGCCTGTCGGACGACATCGCCCGCTCGATGAGCGCGCTGTCGGCCCGCGTTGCCGTCATCCCCGGTCGCAATGCCATCGGCATCGAACTGCCGAATGCCAAGCGCGAAACCGTCTACCTGCGCGAACTGCTGGCCTCGGCCGAGTTCGAGAGCCCGTCGACCAAGCTGGGCCTGGCGCTGGGCAAGGATATCGGCGGTTCGGCGATCATCGCCGACCTGACCAAAATGCCGCATCTGCTCGTCGCCGGCACCACCGGTTCGGGCAAGTCGGTCGCCATCAACACCATGATCCTGTCACTGCTGTACAAGCTGACGCCGGATCAGTGCCGTTTCATCATGGTTGATCCGAAGATGCTGGAACTCTCCGTCTATGACGGCATCCCGCATCTGCTGGCGCCGGTCGTCACCGAACCGGGCAAGGCGGTCGTCGCGCTGAAATGGACCGTGCGCGAGATGGAAGACCGCTATCGCAAGATGTCAGAGCTCGGCGTGCGCAACATCGCCAGCTACAACGAGCGTCTGGCGGTGGCCCGTGCCAAGGATGAGACGCTGGGTCGCACCGTGCAGACCGGTTTCGACGAGGCCGGCAAGCCGATCTATGAAGAACGCCCGATCGACCTCAACCCGCTGCCCTTCATCGTCGTGATCGTCGACGAGCTGGCCGACCTGATGCTGGTCGCCGGCAAGGATATCGAAGCCGCGATCCAGCGCCTGGCGCAGATGGCGCGCGCCGCCGGTATTCATCTCATCATGGCGACGCAGCGCCCGTCGGTCGACGTCATCACCGGTACGATCAAGGCCAACTTCCCGACGCGCATATCTTTCCAGGTGACCTCAAAAATCGACAGCCGCACCATCCTGGGCGAGCAGGGTGCCGAGCAGCTGCTGGGCATGGGCGACATGCTGTTCATGCCGGGTGCCGGCCGCATCAGCCGCGTGCATGGCCCCTTCGTGTCGGATGAAGAAGTCGAACGCGTGGTCAAGACGCTGAAGGATCAGGCCGAGCCGATCTATGTCGAGGCCGTCACTGCCGACGCCGATGGCGGCAAGTATGGCGCCCCGGGCACCGGTGGCGAAGGCGGTGGCAGCGAGGAAGACACGTTGTATGACCAGGCCGTCGCGCTGGTCTGCCGCGAGCGCAAGGCCTCGACCTCGTTCATCCAGCGTCATCTGCAGATCGGTTACAACCGCGCGGCCCGCATCATGGAACGCATGGAAAAGGAAGGCGTGGTCGGCGGTGCCAATCATGTCGGCAAGCGCGAGGTGCTGGCCCGCAATATCGAGGCGGCCGAGTAGACGCTTCCTGAAATCTTTCTAAGGAGGAAGCCCGGTCCGGGATATCCGGCCGGGCTTTTTTCGTGACTGGCTGCCTGGCCGGGAATTTTCGTGCTATCCTGCCGTTGTCGCTGCCACCAACCGGATGGCTGCCATGACCGACAGACTGCAGCGCCAGTGGCTGATCTGGTATATCGCGCTGGCGATCTTTGCGATGTTCTTTGCCGCGGGCCACATTGCCGGCGCGAAACGCGCCGCCGTGCTGACCCTGCAGCCGCATGTCGAGACGCAGCTCACCGTGTTCAGCCTGCTGGGACACGACATCTACTTCGATCTGGATTTCGACCGCAGCGCCGCCAAGGGCGATGACGACAGCCTGCGCAGCCGCGAACTGGGCGGCCTGCGTCGCAGCAGCAGCGGTGCGCCGCTGCTCATGCCAGGCCAGCCCGTGGTGATCGAGGCGGTCATAAACGATGGACTGCCGTTGCGCCTGAGCGCTACGTCCGCCAACCGGTTCGACCGTTTCGTGGTCAGCCGCAGCCTGCGCGCGGATGGCATCGTCTATGCTTCACTTGCATCGCCGGCCGAACGTGACGGGGTTTCGGCATTGCGGGCCCGGCCCGGCATCAACCGGGTCAGCCTCCGTGTCTTGCAGGTTGGCGGCTCGCTGCGCGGCGAGGTGGTCGAACTGGCGGCACAGCCACCGCTGCGCGCTGGGGCGACACAGCCGGGCTACGACGGTTTCGTGCTGGTGTACTGGCTGCTGCCGGTCGCCATGATTGGTTTTATCGGCTCGGGCATCCTGCTGGTGCGACGCGGCGCGGCCCAGCGGCAGCGCAACGGTTCCTAGCCGGCCGCAGCGGCCAGCGCCGCTTTGCGCGCATTCGTCAGCGCGCGTTTCGACCCCGCGGGGTCGTTGCGCAATGCGCGGGCCAGCAGCAACCCGCCGACCATCACCGACAGCACGACTTGCGAGCGATCGTCGCGTTGCTGCCGGGTCGGTGCCTCGATCTGCGCCGCGAACAGGGCGAGCAGTTTGCTGATGCCATCCTCGTAGGCCGCCTGCACCACGCCGCCGGCGCGCTGCGCTTCCATGCCGACGCTGGCCATCACGCAGCCATGCTGCGGCTGGTCGCGATGCGCCTCGGTCAGATAGGTCTCGATCAGGGCGGCGAGTTTCTTGCCAGCCGGCGCCTGGGCGGTGATCTGTTCCAGCCGCGCCCTCATATGGGCGAAAGCGGAGTCGACCGCTGCCGCAGCCAGTGCCTCCTTGGACTCGAAATGCCGGTAGAAGCCGCCATGGGTCAGGCCTGTTTCGGTCATCACGTCGGCCACGCAGGTCTCTGACAAGCCGCGCTCGCGGATCATGCGTCCGGCGGCTCGGACGATCTGACGGCGGGTTTCCGCTTTTTCCTCGGCCGACCGGCGCATGACGACCTTTCGCAGCTGCAATATTCGCTTGACGATTAGATGATATCAATCATCTAATTTGGACGGCAAGAAAAATCAGGAGAGCTACCATGTCCGTCCCGCAGAAAGATTCCATTGTCATTGCCTCCGCCATCCGCACGCCGCTCGGCCGTTTTGGCGGCGCGCTCGCCAGCGTGGCAGGCAACGAACTTGGCGCCGTGGTGATTCGCGAAGCGCTGGCGCGCGCTGGCGCGCAGGGCGAGCAGGTGGATGAAGTGCTGATGGGCTGTGTGCTGCCGGCCGGGCAGGGCCAGGCCCCGGCGCGTCAGGCCGCACGCAAGGCCGGGCTGCCCGATCATGTCGGTGCCGTCACCATCAACAAGGTCTGCGGTTCGGGCATGCGCGCCACGATGCTGGCGCATGACATGCTGCTGGCCGGCTCGGCCGAGATCATGGTGGCCGGCGGCATGGAGAGCATGTCGGGCGCGCCCTATCTGCTGCCGCAGATGCGTTTCGGCCACAAGGCCGGCCACACCAAGGTCATCGATCATATGATGATGGATGGCCTGGAAGACGCCTATGAGCGCGACCGCGCCATGGGCACCTTCGGCGAGCAATGCGCCGAGAAATACGGTTTCACCCGCGTCGAGCAGGATGCCTACGCGATTGAAACCCTGACCCGCGCGCGCAAGGCCGTGGAGAGCGGCTGGTTCGACGCCGAGATCGTCGCCGTCACGCCGCAGGCCAAAGGCACCGAGACTCTGAGCCGCGACGAGAATCCGCTCAAGGTGAATCCGGAAAAGATCCCGACTCTCAAGGCTGCCTTCAAGGCCAACGGCACGATCACGCCGGCCAGTTCCTCGGCCAACGCAGATGGCGCGGCGGCACTGGTACTGGCGCGGGAATCGACCGCCAAAGCCAAGGGCCTGCCGGTGGTGGCGCGCATCGTCGGTCATGCCGTGCATGCGCAGGCGCCGGACTGGTTCACCACTGCACCGATCCCGGCGATCCGCAAGCTGCTGGAGAAGACCGGCTGGAACATCAGCGATGTCGATCTCTTCGAGATCAACGAGGCTTTCGCGGCTGTGCCGATGGCTGCAATGCGCGACCTCAATATCGGCCATGACCGCGTCAACATCCTGGGCGGTGCCTGCGCGCTCGGCCATCCGATCGGCGCCACGGGTGCGCGTATCATCGTCACGCTGCTGAATGCGCTGGAACGTTCCGGCGGCAAACGCGGCATCGCCTCGCTCTGCATCGGCGGCGGCGAGGCGACGGCCATTGCGGTCGAGCTGGCAGCCTAGCCAGCGGCAGTCCTGACCTTTATTCTGCTGCGGATTCATTTTCCGCAGGAGAACCGTCATGGATGTGCGCGCCGCTGTCGCCTTTGAGGCCAAGAAACCGCTCAGCATCGAGACGGTGAAGCTGGAAGGGCCGAAAGCTGGCGAAGTGCTGATCGAGATCAAGGCCACCGGCGTCTGCCACACTGATGCCTATACGCTGTCGGGCCTCGACTCTGAAGGCAAGTTCCCCTGCATCCTCGGACATGAAGGCGCCGGCGTGGTGGTCGACATCGGGCCGGGCGTCACCAGCGTGAAGAAGGGTGATCATGTCATTCCGCTCTACACGCCGGAATGCCGCCAGTGCGACTACTGCCTCAGCCGCAAGACCAATCTCTGCCAGTCGATCCGCATTACCCAGGGCGCCGGCCAGATGCCGGACGGCACCAGCCGCTTCAAATGCAGAGGCGAGACGGTCTGGCATTACATGGGCACGTCGACCTTCGCCAACTTCACCGTGCTGCCCGAGATCGCGGTCGCCAAGATCCGCCCCGACGCACCTTTCGAGAAGGTCTGTTACATCGGCTGTGGCGTCACCACCGGCATTGGCGCTGTGGTCTATACCGCCAGGGTCCAGGCCGGCGCCAATGTCGTGGTCTTTGGGCTGGGCGGCATCGGGCTCAACGTCATCCAGGGCGCGCGCATGGTCGGTGCCGACCGCATCATCGGCGTCGACATCAACCCTAGCCGCAAGGCAATGGCCGAGAAATTCGGCATGACGCATTTCGTCAATCCGAAAGACATGAAGGATGAGGAACTGGTGCCCCATCTGGTCGAACTGACCAAGGGCGGTGCCGATTTCAGCTTTGAATGCATCGGCAACACCAAGACGATGCGCCAGGCGCTGGAATGCTGTCACAAGGGCTGGGGCGAGAGCATCATCATCGGCGTGGCGCCCTCGGGCGCGGAAATCTCGACGCGCCCGTTCCAACTGGTGACAGGCCGCGTCTGGAAGGGCTCGGCTTTTGGTGGCGCGCGTGGTCGCAGCGACGTGCCGCAGATCGTCGACTGGTATATGGAGGGCAAGATCAATATCGACGACCTGATCACCCATGTGATGCCGCTCGAGAAGATCAACGATGCCTTCGACCTGATGCATAAGGGCGAATCGATCCGCTCGGTCGTCACCTTCTGATCATGCAGCGCATCAAGAACTGGGCCTGCTTCGGCGGCCAGCAGCAGGTCTGGAAGCACAGCTCGTCCACGTTGGGCTGCAGCATGGAAGTTGCCGTTTATCTGCCGCCCCAAGCCAGTGAGACCGCGAAACTGCCGGTGCTGTATTACCTGTCGGGCCTGACCTGCACCTGGGAGAATATGGTCAGCAAGGCGGGCGCGCAGCGCTATGCCGCCGAACACGGTCTCATCCTGGTTTCGCCCGATACAAGCCCGCGCGGCGTGAATCTCGCTGGTGAAGATGAGTCTTACGATTTCGGCTCCGGCGCCGGCTTCTATATCGACGCCACCGAGCGGCCATGGGCGAAGCATTACCGCATGTATTCTTACGTCACCGAGGAACTCCCAGCGTTGCTGGCCGAGCATTTTCCCGGCGCCGACACCGCGCGTAGCGGTATTTTCGGCCATTCCATGGGCGGCCATGGCGCGCTGGTCTGCGCCTTCCGCAATCCGCAGCGCTACAAGTCGGTCTCGGCCTTCGCGCCGATCGTGGCGCCGAGCCAGGTGCCGTGGGGCGAGAAGGCCTTCAGCGGTTACCTCGGCGCGGATCGCAATTCTTGGGCTGCCTGGGATGCCACAGCGCTGGCGTCAGGCACAGGCTGGCGCAAACCGGTACTGATCGACCAGGGTATGGCGGATGAGTTCCTCGAAAAGCAGCTCAAGCCGCAGCTGCTGGCCAATGCCGCGGCTGCTGCCGGCATTCCGCTGACCTTGCGCCTGCAGGCCGGCTACGACCACAGCTACTACTTCATCGCCAGTTTCATCGGCGAACACATCGCGCATCACGCGCAACAGCTGCGGCGCTAGTCAGCCGCATCGGTCTTCAGGCTGTAGATATCTGCCGGCGCTTTGCTGTCGACGAAGTGCAGCAGCATGGCATGCACGCCCGCGTCGCTGATCAGGCGGCGATGGCCGAGGCCATCCAGAATGCGAAAGTCGGCGCGCGGCCAGCTTGCCGCATTCTCCTGGCTGTGCTGCAGCGGCACGGTGCGGTCGTCGCGGCTGTGCAGGATCAGGCCAGGCTGGGCAAAGGCACGCAGCTTCGGCGGCAGATACAGCGAGTCCATGCTGCGGCCGATTAGGCGCTCGATGGCAGCGAAAACCTTCTGCGTCTGCGACACATTCAGTCCGAGCATCTGCATCATCGCGCCGGCAAACAGGCGCGGATGATTGGGTGAGGCCAGGATGGCGAAGCGTTCCGTCGTCAGATCCATCTCAGCCGCCGCGATCAGCGTCGCCGTGCCGCCCAGCGAATGCGCGATCACCGCCTTGAACGGCTGCGTGGCCGAGACCGCGCCGATCTTCTCTGCCTCGCGCGCTACGGCGGCGATGCCGGCTGCCAGGATCGGGATGCCAGTGATATCGGCCGGCGAGCGGCCGTGGCCGGGCAGGTCGGGCGCGATGACGCGGTAGCCGTGCGCCACCAGCTTGTCGATCAGTGCCGCCCAGCTCAGATGGTCGTCCTCCCAGCCATGCACCAGCAGAACAGCCGGCGTGCCTGGCGTCGTGGGGCCGAAACTCCAGGCCGCGACCGGACCGAAAGCGCTTTCGGCGGCAAAAGGCGTTTCACGTGAAATATAACCAGAACGTTCGCTAGTCGGACGCCGCCACGGTCGCAGGAACAGACGCGCGGCATGGTTGGCCGCCCAGCGGGGCGCGATCCGGAAGCCGGTGCGGACCAGTTCGCGCTGAATAAGATCGTTTATTATTGAACGAACATTCGTGCTTTTAATGTAGTTGGTCTGGACGGCTTTGGTCATGGCTGTCTCTGGATTTGGATGAGGCGGTGCCGGGGGCGAAAGCATAATATCGAACGACCGTTCGATATTCAAGCACGGTTTTCGCCGAACTTTTATTCGCTCAGCGGACGCGCTCTAGCCGGATTTCCACCTCGCGGTCGACATAGTCCCATTCCGGACTGGCGCGTAACGCCGCCAGCAGGGCGTCGAAACCGGCGGCATGGTCAGGCGCGAACTCGAACCACGTGAGGAAATCAAAGGGCTCGCCGAGATCGCGGGCATGGAACAGCTTGCGCGCCACGGCCGGCAGATAGGCCATGCCGATGGCGATATGGCGCGACTGCTCCTCAATGATGGCCCGGCGCTCATCCTGCGCCAGCAGCCACCAGGCGGCGGTCTTGCGGATCGGGATCAGCGCAGCACAGCGCGCTTCGGGCCGGCTTAAGGGTGGCTGCACGGCCGCCAGCGCCTTGCGCTCGGTTTCCTGGGTGTAGCGCAGGTTGCTGGTCACGCCGCGCAGCTGCCAGACAGCATCCTCGGCTTCGTTCAGTCCCTCGCGCAGGTCGAGATGACCGGCGGACGGCAGGCCGTCGCCGCTGATGGCCCGTATCGAAACAACCTTCCACGGCCCCGTCGGCCCGCCGACGAAGCTGGTAAAGCGCGATTCCATTGTCTGATTCCCCCGGCGGACCGGGGCGCAAGACCCGACCTCAGGCCAACTTTACCGCAGTTCCGCTGGCCGCGACCATCAACATTTGCTTATCGGTGCCGCCGATCTGCTGGTAATCGAGGTCCATGCCCACCACGGCATCGGCGCCGAGCGCTTGGGCTTCCTCGATCATGGATTCCAGCGCCAGCGCCTTGGCCTTGCGCAGCTCCTTTTCGTAAGAACCCGAGCGGCCACCGAGGATGTCGGTGATGCCGGCGAAGAAATCGCGGAAGATATTCGTGCCCATCACGGCCTCGCCGGCCACGATGCCGAGATAGCCGCTGATTTTGCGGCCTTCCACGCTGTCGGTCGTCGTCAGGATCATCGTATCCCCCTCGGTTTCGGGTCGGCTGCCCCGGTCGGCTCTGCCCGCAGTTTACGCATGCCGCCTTGATTTCGCCATCTGCCGGGGCTACCGCTTGGCGCATGACAAACCGTCGCGCCTTCCTGCTCGCCATGGCCGTCGCTGCCACCGCCGCGAAACTGCCGCTCGCCGCCGCCTATGCCGCCGCGCCCAGTGGCTCGGCCAAACTGACCGACACCGACAGGGCCGATCTCAAGCGCATCGCGGATTACTTCAATACCGTGCGCAGCATGAGCGGCCGCTTCCTGCAGGTTGCGCCCGATGGCTCTGCCGCCGAAGGCAAGATCTACATGACGCGGCCGGGCCGCTTCCGCTTCGAATTCGACCCGCCGGTGCCGATGCTGATCGTGTCGGATGGCGCCTATATCGTGATGGAAGACAAGGAGCTGAAGTCGGTCGAGCGCATCCCGCTGGGTGCCACGCCGCTGGATCTTCTGCTGCGCGACAAGGTCAGTTTCGACGACAAGGATGTCGGCATTGCCAGGGTCGAGCGCGGCGCAGCGATCCTGCGCGTGACGCTGTTCGCACCCGAGCGCCCCAAGGAAGGCGCGCTCACCGTCGTATTTGGCGACAAGCCGCTCGAATTCGCCGGCTGGATCGTCACCGACGCCCAGGGCAAGGACACCGCCATCACCCTGTCGCAGATCGACTTCAATCCGTCGCCGGCGATCAATACGCGGCTTTACACCTATGGCGACCGCCCGGCGGTCGAGCGTGCCCTGCAGCAGCGCCGCTGAAGCGGTTCCGACCCTGTCAGATGGTCTGCCGGACCTATCCGGCGGGATCGCTTTTCGGCATGGTCAGGCAGGCGTACCATCCGGTCCGGATTTCTACAGTCCGTACCCGGTAACCAGTTGGGTACCTGAGCTCGCAAGTCTGTGAACTTTCGTCCAAAACCCTGATTTTCCGATGCGGCAGCGGTTGCGGCTTTTCGGAAGGTTGCTATAACCTCGGCCCCGAACGGCAATCAGAGAAACCGGGGCTTTTCGCCCGGGTTTACCAACCCGTAGGTCAGCATGAACATCCATGAATACCAGGCGAAAAGCCTGCTCGCGAAATACGGTGTCGCCGTGCCGCGCGGCGGTGTCGCTTTCACGGCCGATGAGGCCGTTACCGTCGCCAAGCAGCTCGGCGGCCCGGTCTGGGTCGTGAAGGCCCAGATCCATGCCGGCGGTCGCGGCAAGGGCGGCGGCGTCAAGGTGGTCAAGTCGATGGACGACGTGGCCGCCCAGTCCAAGGCGATCCTCGGCATGACCCTGGTGACGCACCAGACCGGTCCCGAGGGCAAGCTGGTCAAGCGCCTCTACATCGAGGAAGGCTGCGACATCAAGCGCGAGCTCTATCTGAGCTTCCTGGTGGACCGCGCCACTTCGCGCATCACCGTGATGGCCTCGACCGAGGGCGGCATGGAGATCGAGGAAGTTGCCGCCAAGCATCCTGAAAAGATCCTGAAGGTCGCCATCGATCCGGCGACCGGCATGCAGCCGCATCACGCCCGCCAGATTGCCTTCGGCCTCGGCCTGGAAGGCAAGCAGGTCGGTTCGGCGGTGAAGTTCATGCAGGCGATGTACGAGGCCTTCGTGGCGCTCGACGCCAGCATCGTTGAGATCAACCCGCTGGTTGTCACCGGCGCCGGCGAGATGATCGCGCTGGATGCCAAGATGAACTTCGACGACAACGCGCTGTACCGCCACAAGGATGTGGAAGACATGCGCGATCCGGACGAGGAAGACGCGTCCGAACTCGAAGCCGCCAAGTGGTCGCTGAACTACGTCAAGCTGGACGGCGAGATCGGCTGCATGGTCAACGGCGCGGGTCTCGCGATGGCGACCATGGACATCATCAAGCTGTACGGCTCCGAGCCGGCCAACTTCCTCGATGTCGGCGGCGGCGCCACCAAGGAGCGCGTCACAGCGGCCTTCAAGATCATTCTTGGCGACAAGAACGTGAAGGGCATCCTGGTCAATATCTTCGGCGGCATCATGCGCTGCGACATCATCGCCGAAGGCGTGGTGGCCGCGGCCCGCGAAGTGAAGCTGGCGGTTCCGCTGGTGGTTCGCCTCGAAGGCACCAATGTCGATCTGGGCAAAAAGATCATGGCCGAGAGCGGCCTGCCGATCATTTCTGCCGACAATCTCGCCGACGCCGCCGAAAAGGTGGTGAAGGCCGTGAAGGGAGCCAAGTAAATGGCTGTTCTCGTCAATAAGGATACCAAGGTCATCTGCCAGGGCATCACCGGCAGCCAGGGTACCTTCCATTCCGAACAGGCGATCGCCTACGGCACCAAGATGGTCGGCGGCGTCACTCCGGGTAAGGGCGGCACGCAGCATATCGGCCTGCCGGTGTTCAACACGGTTGCCGACGCGGTCGAGAAGACCGGCGCGAATGCCTCGGTGATCTACGTGCCGCCGCCGTTCGCGGCGGATTCGATCATGGAAGCCATCGAGGCGGAAATCCCGCTGGTGGTCTGCATTACCGAAGGCATTCCGGTGCTCGACATGGTGAAGGTCAAGCGTGCCCTGACCGGTTCGCGCACCCGACTGATCGGCCCGAACTGCCCGGGCGTGATCACGCCGGGCGAATGCAAGATCGGTATCATGCCGGGCCACATCCATCGTCGCGGCAAGGTCGGCATCGTGTCGCGTTCCGGCACGCTGACCTATGAAGCGGTGGCGCAGACCACTGCAGCCGGTCTGGGTCAGACCACCTGCATCGGCATCGGTGGCGATCCGGTCAACGGCACCAACTTCATTGACGCGCTCGACCTGTTCCTTGGCGACAAGGAAACCGAGTGCATCATCATGATCGGCGAAATCGGCGGCAGCGCCGAGGAAGAAGCCGCTGAATTCCTGATGAAGTCGAAGGTGAAGAAGCCGACTGTCGGCTTCATCGCCGGTCGTACCGCGCCCCCGGGCCGCCGCATGGGTCATGCCGGCGCGATCATTTCGGGCGGCAAGGGAGATGCGAATACCAAGCTGGAGGCCATGCGATCGGCCGGCATCCGAGTTTCGGAAAGCCCGGCAGCGCTCGGCACCACCCTGGTTGAACTGTTGAACGGTAAGTAACAGGAACACAGAGGGCGGCGCCGGCCAACAAGCGGCGCCACGACATCGATGACGGCGCAGCTTGAACGCACGCAATTCCTCTATGGTGGCAACAGCACCTTCGTCGAGGAGCTGTACGCCAAGTACGTAGCCAACCCCGACAGCGTCGATGCTTCCTGGAAGCAGTTCTTCGAGGCACTGGGCGACGACTTCAGCCAGCCCAAGCAGGCGCTGAGTCGTCCGTCCTGGGCACCGAACACTGCGCTGGTGCCGATGGAAGACGAGGGCTTGCTCGGCCCGCAGGGCAAGGCCGCCAAGTCGGCCGACCGGGCGGCCAAGGGCGGCGCGTCGCCGGCCGATGCACGCAATGCGGCACTCGACACGATCCGCGCCGCCATGCTGATCCGCAACTACCGTATCCGCGGCCATCTGATGGCCAACCTGGATCCGCTCGGCATCCAGGCGCCCGGCGCGCATCCGGAGCTGGAGCCGGAATCCTACGGCTTTACCGACGCCGACATGGATCGGCCGATCTTCATCGACAACATGCTGGGCCTGGAGACCTCGACGCTGCGCGAGATCCTGCAGATCCTGCGCCGCACCTACTGCTCGACCATCGGCGTCGAGTTCATGCACATCTACCACCCGGAACAGAAGGGCTGGATCCAGTCGCGCATCGAAGGCCGCGACAAGGACGTGCAGTTCACGCCCGAGGGCAAGAAGGCGATCCTGAACAAGCTGGTGGAAGGCGAAATCTTCGAGCGCTTCTGCCACATGAAGTTCACCGGCACCAAGCGTTTCGGCCTCGAAGGCGGCGAAGCACTGATCCCGGCGATGGAAGCGATCATCAAGCGCGGCGGCCAGCTCGGCGTGAAGGATATCGAGCTGGGCATGCCGCATCGCGGCCGCCTCAATATGCTGGCCAACGTGATGGCCAAGCCATATCGCGCCATCTTCTCCGAATTCAAGGGCATGGCCTACCACCCGGATGACTTCCAGGGTTCGGGCGACGTGAAGTACCATCTTGGCGTGTCGTCGGATCGCGAATTCGATGGCAACAAGGTCCATCTGTCGATGGCGGCGAATCCGTCGCATCTGGAAATCGTCAATCCGGTCTGCCTCGGCAAGGCACGCGCCAAGCAGACCCAGTGGGGCGATTCCGAGCGCGGTTCGGTACTCACCGTGCTGCTGCACGGCGATGCCGCCTTTGCCGGCCAGGGCGTGGTGGCAGAATGCTTCGCGCTCAGCGAGCTGCGCGGCTACCGCACCGGCGGCACCATCCATATCATCGTGAACAACCAGATCGGTTTCACCACCAATCCGTCCTATTCGCGTTCCTCGCCGTATCCCTCGGATGGCGCGAAAGTGGTGCAGGCGCCGATCTTCCACGTCAATGGTGACGATCCGGAAGCCGTGACGCATGTGGCCAAGATCGCCATCGAATTCCGCCAGCAGTTCAAGAAGGACGTGGTGATCGACCTGTTCTGTTATCGCCGCCACGGCCATAACGAGACTGACGATCCGTCTTTCACGCAGCCGATCATGTATCGCAACATCGCGACGCATGCGACGACGCGCCAGATCTACGCCAAGCGCCTGGTCGACGAAGCCACTCTCACCGAGGCAGATGCCGAGGCGATGGTGACCGAGTTCCAGAACAGGCTGGAAGGCGAACTGGAAGCCTCGAAATCGTTCAAGCCGAACAAGGCCGACTGGCTGGAAGGCAAGTGGGCCGGGCTCGAAGAAGCCTCGGGCGACGAGCGTCGCGGCACCACCGGTGTCGAACTCGAGACGCTGAAGAAGGTCGGCCTGGCGATTACGTCGGTGCCGGACGGCTTCAACATCCACAAGACGCTGGCGCGCAATACCGCCAACCGCCGCGCGGCCATTGAGGCCGGCGAAGGCATCGACTGGGCGACCGGCGAGGCGCTGGCTTTTGGTTCGCTGCAGCTGGAAGGCAAGGGCGTGCGTCTGTCGGGCCAGGATTGCGGTCGCGGCACCTTCAGCCAGCGTCACAGCGTGTGGCATGACCAGCAGTCGGAAGAGCGCTATGTGCCGCTCAACCATATCGCCGAGGGGCAGGCCAATTACGAAGTGATCGACAGCCTGCTCTCGGAAGAAGCCGTGCTGGGTTACGAATACGGCTACAGCCTGGCCGAGCCGAATACGCTCGTCATGTGGGAAGGCCAGTTCGGCGACTTCGCCAACGGCGCCCAGGTGGTGTTCGACCAGTTCATCTCCTCTGGCGAAGCCAAGTGGATGCGCATGTCGGGCCTCACCGTGCTGCTGCCGCATGGCTATGAAGGCCAGGGCCCCGAGCACAGCTCGGCCCGCCTGGAGCGCTATCTGCAGCTCTGCGCCGAAGACAACATGCAGGTGGCGAACTGCTCCACGCCGGCCAACTACTTCCACATCCTGCGCCGGCAGATCCATCGCAAGTTCCGCAAGCCGCTGATCCTGATGACGCCGAAGTCGCTGCTGCGTCACAAGCTGGCGGTGTCGAAGCTGAGCGAAATGGCCTCGGGCACCACCTTCCACCGCGTGCTGTGGGACGATGCACCGCATGACGACGCCAAGATCAAGCGTGTGATCCTCTGCTCGGGCAAGGTCTATTACGATCTGTTCGAGGAGCGCCAGAAGCGCGAGCTGAAGGACACCGTGATCCTGCGCGTCGAGCAGCTCTATCCGTTCCCGCACAAGGCGCTGATGACCGAACTCAGCCGCTACAAGAATGCCAAGACGGTCGTCTGGTGCCAGGAGGAGCCGAAGAACATGGGCGCCTGGAGCTTCGTCGAGCCGTGTGTCGAGGCGGTGATGACCGAGCTGGGCCTGAAGATGAAGCGGCCGCTCTATGTCGGCCGTCTGGCGGCCGCGTCGCCGGCGACGGGCCTGATGAGCAAACACAACCAGCAGCAGGCCAAGCTGGTGGACGAAGCCCTGACCGCGTAAGCGGTCGCGGTTGGAAGGTTTCGAGGGGCGTTTTTAAGGATAAGGAAAGTTACCATGGCAGTCGAAATTCGCGTCCCGCAACTGGCGGAATCGATCTCCGAAGCCACCGTCGGCAAGTGGTCGGTGAAGGCTGGCGACTCTGTTGCCCGCGACCAGCTGCTGGTCGAGCTCGAGACCGACAAGGTGACCGTCGAGGTCAACGCGCAGGAAGCCGGTACGCTGGACGAAGTGCTGGCTGCTGAAGGCGCTACCGTGCAGGTCGGTGATCTGCTGGCAACGCTGACCCCCGGTGCCGGTGCCGCGAAGCCCGCCGCCAAGCCGGCGGCTGCGCCTGCTGCTGCCGCGCCTGCTCCGGCCGCGAAGCCTGCTGCCGCGCCGGCTGCCGCTGCTCCGGCTGCTGGGCAGGCGCTGCCGGCCGCTGCCAAGCTGGCCGCTGAGAAGAATGTGAATGTCTCCGGCGTTGCCGGTTCGGGCAAGGATGGTCGCGTCACCAAGGGCGATGTGATGGACCTGCTCGCTTCCGGTGGCGGCGCTGCGCCTGCGGCCCGTCCGTCGGCCCCGGCCGGCCCGCGTTCGAATGCTGATCGCGAAGAGCGCCAGCGCATGTCCAAGCTGCGCCAGGTGATCGCCCGCCGTCTGAAGGAAGCGCAGAACACGGCAGCCCTGCTCACCACCTTCAACGAGGTCGACATGACCGCGCTGATGGCGGCGCGCAAGCAGTATGTCGACCAGTTCGAGAAGAAGCACGGCGTGCGTCTCGGCTTCATGTCCTTCTTCGTGAAGGCCTGCGTGCAGGCGCTGCGCGAGTTCCCGGCGGTGAATGCCGAGATCGAGGGCGATGAGATCGTCTTCAAGAACTACTTCAACATCGGCTGCGCCGTATCGACCCCGACCGGCCTGGTCGTGCCGGTGATTCGCGACGCCGATCATCTGTCGTTCGCCGGCATCGAAAAGACCATCTCCGACCTGGGCAAGCGCGCCCGCGACGGCAAGCTCGGCATCGACGAGCTGCAGGGCGGCAGCTTCAGCATCACCAATGGCGGTGTGTTCGGCTCGCTGATGTCGACTCCGATCATCAATCCGCCGCAGTCGGCCATCTTAGGGATGCACAAGATCCAGGACCGTCCGATGGCCATCAACGGCCAGGTCGTGATCCGTCCGATGATGTATATCGCGCTGACCTACGATCACCGCATCGTCGATGGCCGCGAGGCGGTCAGCTTCCTCGTGCGTGTCAAGGAATGCCTCGAGGATCCGCAGCGCCTGCTGTTCGAGATGTAAGAGGGAAGCCGGGCGATGATCGTCCGCGTCTGGAGCACGGCCTATACGCCGGGACGGATCGCGGATTTCATCGCCTTCGCCGCCGAACGCCTGCAGCCGTTCTTCCGTGATCAGGATGGCTGCCTCGCCTGTTTCTTCACCCATGACGAACAGGAATGGCGCACCATCACCTTCTGGCGTGATGCGGTGGCGGTGGGTGCGGTGAAGGATTCGGCAGTCTATGCCGCCATCCTGAGCGACCTGGTTGCCAGCGGGCTCCTCGTGGGCAGCCAGCAGGTGCGCAAACTGAAGTATGCCGGCGGCGGCCTCTACGGCCCGCTGCCATCGTAAAGTTTCGGAGGATCATCCATGAGTGAACAGGCTTTCGACGTCATCATCATCGGCGCCGGCCCCGGCGGCTACACCATGGCGATCCGCTGCGCCCAGCTCGGCATGAACACCGCCGTGGTGGAAAAAGACGCCGGCCTCGGCGGCACCTGCACCAATGTCGGCTGCATTCCGTCCAAGGCGCTGCTGCATTCCTCCGAGCTGTATCACACCGCGGCCCATGGCTTTACCCAGCATGGCATCAAGGTCGGCAAGATCGACATCGACCTGCCCGCGATGATGGCGCAGAAGCAGAGCGTGGTGACCGCGTCCAACAAGGGCATCGAATTCCTGTTCAAGAAGAACAAGATCACCTGGCTCAAGGGCACCGGCAAGCTGCTCGGCGGCGGCAAGGTCGACGTGGCCGGCGAGAGCAAGGGGACTTACGCGGCCAAGCACATCGTCATCGCTACCGGCTCCGAAGTGACGCCGCTTAAGGGTATCGAGATCGACGAGGTGCAGGTGGTGTCGTCCACCGGCGCGCTCAAGCTGCCGTCGGTGCCGAAGAGCATGGTGGTGATCGGCGGCGGCGTGATCGGGCTCGAACTCGGCTCGGTCTGGCTGCGTCTCGGCGCCGAGGTCACCGTGGTGGAATTCCTCGACCGCATCCTGCCGACCAATGACGGCGAAGTGTCGAAGCAGATGCAGCGCATCCTTGCCAAGCAAGGCATGAAGTTCAAGCTGGGCACCAAGGTGACAGCGACCAAGGCCGACAAGAAGGGCGTGACGCTCACCATGGAGCCGGCTGCAGGCGGCGACAAGGAAGAGGTCACGGCGGACGTGGTGCTGGTTTCGATCGGTCGCCGGCCTTACACCACCGGCCTTGGGCTGGAGGCTGCCGGCGTGCAGCTGGACGAGCGCGGCCGCGTCAAGACCGATGGTCATTTCAACACCACGGCGCCGGGCGTCTATGCGATCGGCGACGCCATCATCGGCCCGATGCTGGCGCACAAGGCGGATGAAGAGGGCATGGTGCTGGCCGAGATGCTGGCTGGACAGAAGCCGCATATCAACTACGACGCCATTCCGGGCGTGGTCTACACTTGGCCGGAAGTGGCCAGCGTCGGCAAGACCGAGGAAGAGCTCAAGGCCGCAGGCATCGCCTACAAGACCGGCAAGTTCCCGTTCACGGCGAATGCGCGCGCGCGTGCCATGACGATGACCGACGGCTTCGTGAAGATCCTCGAAGACGAGAAGACCAAGAAGGTGATCGGCGCACATATCATCGGCGCCGATGCCGGCCATCTGATCCAGGAGCTGGTGATGGCAATTGAGTTCGGCGCTTCGGCCGAAGACATCTACCGCACCGTCCATGCCCATCCAGCGCTGACCGAGGCGGTCAAGGAAGCCGCACTCGCCGTGGATGGCCACACGATCACGATCTGATTGCAGGTATGTTTGTGCAAAAGGGCGGCCTTCACGGTCGCCCTTTTTCATTCATGATGGCCCGATGATCTCTCGTCTCGACTCAAAAGCGATGGCAGCGCTGTGGGTGCTGGGAGCCGCCCTTGCCTTCTCGCTGCTCTATGCCTCGGGCAAGCTGACCGGTGGCCTGGTGCCGGCGATCCAGATCGTCTTCATCCGCTATTTCAGCGGCTTTGCCACTGTCGGCGGCCTCGCGCTGGTGCAGCGACAACCGCTGAAGCAACTCCTGGCTGGCGGCCGGCGGCACCTGCATCTCCTGCGCGCCTGCTGCGGTGTCGGCGGCGGTGCCTGCTCGATCTGGGGCGCGACCTACATGCCGCTGGCCGATGCCTCGGCGCTGGCGCTGCTGCAGGGCGTGTTTACCATGGGACTCGCCGTCGTGCTGCTGCGCGAACGCATCGTGCTGCTGCAGGGCGTTGCGGCGGCGCTGTGCGTGCTGGGCGCGCTGGTGATCGTGCGTGGCAATGCCGGGGTCGCGGTCGATCCCGACGCTCTCAGCAATCCTTATGCGCCGCTTGCGATGCTGGCCGGCGCGTTTCTCACCGCCTGCGAAGTGATCCTGATCAAGGTGCTGTCGCGGCATGAAAGCATGCTGTCGATGCTGCTGCATGTGAACGGCTTCGCCACCTTGCTGCTGGGCTGTGCGATGCTGTTCCTCTGGGTGCCGGTCGAGCCGCTGACGCTGGCGCTGCTCTGCCTGATCGGCCCGATGGCGATCTTTGGCCAGATGTGCAACGTGAAGGCCTATCGCATCGCCGATGCCGCCTGGCTGGCGCCGTTCACCTATGCCTCGGTGGCGTTCGCCGCGCTGATCGGCTGGGT
Organism: Ferrovibrio terrae; assembly: GCF_007197755.1. Taxonomy (NCBI): domain Bacteria; kingdom Pseudomonadati; phylum Pseudomonadota; class Alphaproteobacteria; order Rhodospirillales; family Rhodospirillaceae; genus Ferrovibrio; species Ferrovibrio terrae. Next base: position 470,185 of record NZ_CP041636.1, on the reverse strand, counting down.
CGTGTTCGGCACGCTGCCCGGCCTCGCGGCCTGGCTTGGCACGGCGCTGATCGTTGGCGGCGGCCTGCTGCTGATCCGCAACAAGCCGCCGGTCTGATCAGACACTCTCAGTAATGCATTTCCGCGACCACGGCGCGGTCGTCGCTGGCATCCCAGCTCTGCACGGCGATGGTCTCGTCGTTGCAGCGACAGACCACGCTGCGCTGCGCCGTGCCGCGCGGCAGCGCCAGTGTCGAGGTGGCAACGGTCGGCACGCCGGCCGGAATGCCCGGTGCCGGCTGGCCGTCGAAGGTGACGGTGTCGCGGCCCGGCCCGAAATAGCCGCGCGGCCGGCTGATCGTCACGATGGAGCCAGCCTGGCGGTCGCGGTCCGCGACTGTGGCCGTGCGCAGATGGATATGTGCCGATGAGCGCGGGAAGGGCGAGCGGTAGATATGCGTCTTGGTCTGGCTTGGCACCGTCAGTACGAATTCGTAGGTCGCGGTCGGGCCCGAGGTGTTGAACGGGCCCCAGTAGCCATCAGGTCCTGTCACCTTGCGATGCGCCGGCTGGGCATGCAGGCGGGCGCCGGTCTGCGGATTGGTTTCCCAGATTTCCACCGTGGCGCCTTCGACCGGCAGGTTGGTCGGCACACCGCGCGCCATGCCGTTGACCTTGCCGTTCAGCACCGGGCGCGTTTCCGGCAGGATTTTCGTGGTTGTCGGCGGGCGGCCGATGATGAATTCCCAGGTCTGCGCAAAGGCCTTTTCATGGAAGGCCACCTCGCGGTGATCCAGGCCGGGCAGCACGACATTCTTGGCGCCGGCCAGCGCCGGGCCGTCCGCCGTCACGCCGGTCGCCACACCCGGCATGCCAAGACCGGCGCCATCGGGCTGTGCGAATTTGTCGAAGGCATCGCTGCGCAGCGTCATCCAGTTCACGCCCGGCACGATTTCCGAACCGCTGTTCAGGCCGCGCAGGAACGGGCTGGCGCCATTGAACTCGCTGCCGACCAGGCGGTCGTTCGAGACGATCACACCATGGTTGGGCGTGCCGCAGAGCACGGCATGGCTGACAAAGGCCGGGCCCGGGCCATGCTTGAGATAGTTGCGGATCGCATTGCCGCCACGGGATGACCCGACCAGGGCGAGCCGGCCCGCGCCGGTCTGCTTGAGCGCCGATTGCACGGCTTCCGACAGTTGTTCCATCTGGTCCTGCGCTGACGACCGTCCGGCCTGGTATTCCGCATCGTTGCTGCGGGCCAGCGGATAGGGGAAGTCGATGGCGAACAGGCGCTTGTCGGGAAAGCCGGCGCTTTCCCAATGCCAGATCGTGCTGTGCCACAGCGCGGCGGTATCGCCGTTGCCATGCACGAAGACGATCGGCGGATAGGCATCGAACTGCGGCACTGGCGTGGCGGTGTCACGCGACTGCGGCGTGCAGGCCAGCAGCGGCGTGAGTCCGAGCGCGGCGGTACCGGCCAGGAAATGGCGACGGGTGAGAACGGGCTGGATTTTGATGGGCATGACGGATCCTGGTTCTTGAAGGCCAGTTTTCTGGACGACTCGGCAAGGTTATCGCCTGCAAATGTGACGATACTCTGGCGGTTGGCGCAAGTTGAGTGAATACTGTGTCATCGTTTCGTGATCGCGAAAAGAATTCCACCGCATGTCGTCCCGTAACCTGATTTTTATGCTGGCCGCGCTCGAAGTGCTGGCCATTCTGCCGATTGCCAGCTTTCCCGCCCTGATGCCGGATTTCATCGCCATCTGGTCCTTAAGCAACACCGAGGCCGGCTGGATCGCGGGCATCTACTATCTCGGCTACATGCTGGTGGTCACCCATGCGGTGATGCTGACCGACCGCTTCGATGCCCGCCTGGTCTTTGCCGCCGGCGCGGTGCTCACCGGCATCAGCACCGTGGGATTTGCGGTGCTGGCCGACGGCTTCTGGTCCGGCCTGTTGTTGCGTGCTATCGGCGGCGTCGGACAGGCTGCCGTCTATATGCCCGGCCTGCGTGCGCTGACCGACCGGCTGCAGGGCGGCGAACAGAGCCGTGCCGTCACCTTCTACACCGCGAGTTATTCCATTGCCGTGGCCGCCAGCTTCAGCGTCACCGGCCTGCTGGCCGAATGGTACGGCTGGCGCTGGAGCTTTGCCGTGGTGGGACTGCTCAGCCTCGCTGCCGGGCTGCTGGCCTGGCGCATCCTCACGCCTTACCAGCCATCGTCGGCCGGCAAGCCGGCCAGCGGCTTCGCACTGCGGCCGGTGCTGCGCAACCGCGATGCCATGGGCTACATCATCGGCTATGCCGCGCATGGCTTTGAACTCACCGCCATGCGCGCCTGGGTGACGGCCTTCCTGGTTTTCGTGCTGGCGCGCGAGCCGTCAGTGGCCAGCCTGCTGCCCAGCGCAACCGTGTTGGCCGCGCTGGTCACCCTGATCGGCCTGCCGGCCAGCCTGCTGGGCAATGAACTGGCGCTGCGCTTCGGCCGTCGCCGTGTGGTGATCACGATCATGACCATCTCGGCCATGATGGGGCTGCTGTTCGGCTTCACCGCCTGGTTGCCGGTCTGGGCGGTGCTGCTGTTCTGCGCCATCTATTTCGTCTTTGTCTGCGGCGATTCCGGCTCGCTCACCTCGGGCATGATGGCGGCCGCCGAGCCCGAACACCGCGCCTCGACCATGGCGCTGCATTCCTCGCTGGGCTTCGGCGTGTCGGTGCTGGGGCCGCTGTTTGTGGGCTTCGCCCTGGATGCGGCGCAATATGTGGCTGGTGAACAGACGGTGGTGACCTGGGGTATCGGCCTGGCCGTGATGGGCCTGGGTGCGCTGATTGGTCCACTGGCATTGGTCCGCACCGGCAAAGGTCTACAGGCGCGTTGACCCCTATGGCCCAACCGGGTCTATAATTCTCCGCATGTGCGACCGCTGCGAATTGCCGCCGGATGTGGACCTGATCGACATGCCTGACGATCAGGCGGCCGCGATCCGCCGCCGCTACCAGCGCCAGCAGCGCATTCTCGATCTCCTCGCCCTTGTCGAAAATCCCGACGCCCTGCCGTCGTCTGACGCGATGCGCATCGGTCAGGAAATCCTCGTTCTGCTCGGCGAGATCGAGGCCGATCCCGATGCACCGAAATGCGGCCTGCCGCGCCTGCGCGCCGGCAGCGTGCCGCAGTTTCAATCCTATGCCTAAGACCTCCATATAGAACGAGACACCATCATGCACGCACCCCGGCACCGTACTCTTTCACCCGACAAGGCCGCGATCTTCAAGAAGATCGACGCGCTGATGCCGGAACTGGAGACGATCTACATCGATCTGCACCAGAATCCCGAACTCTCGATGCAGGAAGTGCGCACGGCCGGCATTGCCGCCGCCTGGATGAAGAAACACGGCTTCGAGGTGCATGAGAAAATTGGCAAGACCGGCGTGGTGGCGCTGCTGAAAAATGGCGACGGACCGGTGATCCTGCTGCGCGCCGATATGGATGGCCTGCCGGTCAAGGAAAAGACCGATCTCGACTATGCCAGCGCGCAGACCGGCGTGGACCGCTTTGGTCAGTCGGTGTCGATCATGCATGCCTGCGGCCACGACTTCCACGTCACCTGGTTGATGGCCGTCGGTCGCCTGCTGTCGGAAAATCGCGACACCTGGAAGGGCACCGTGATGGCGGTGTTCCAGCCCGCCGAAGAGATCGGCGCCGGCGCACGCGCCATGCTCGAAGACGGCATGGTGAAGCGGTTCCCCAAGCCGACGGTGTCGCTGGGCCAGCATGTGATCCCGATGCCGGCCGGCACCATCGGCTACAAGTCTGGCGTTGCCATGTCGGCGGCCGACAGCTGGGAGGTGAAACTGTTCGGCCGTGGCGCGCATGGCTCGAAGCCGCAGAACAGCATCGATCCCGTGGTGATGGCAGCCTCCACCGTGATGCGCCTGCAGACCGTCGTATCGCGCGAAGTGGCGATGGCTGACAGCGCAGTCGTCACTGTCGGCACGCTGCAGAGCGGCTTCAACGAGAATGTGATTCCGGATGAAGCGCTGCTGCGTCTCAATATCCGCACCTTCAAAGAAAACGTGCGCCAGCGCGTGCTGGCTTCGGTCAAGCGGATTATCGATTCCGAGGCACAGGCGTCGGGCGCACCCAAGCCGCCGGAATATTCGGTGATCAGCCAGTTCCCGCTCACCGTGAACGACGAAGCCGCCACCCAGCGCACCATGGAAGGTATTGGGGCCTTCTTCGGCGCCGAACGCGTGGTGACGGTGGAGCCGGCCTCTGGCAGCGAGGATTTCGGCCTGTTCGGCACAGCGTGGAATGTGCCGTCGGTCTTCTGGGTGATCGGCGGCACCGATCCCGAGCTGTTCGCCCGCGTGCAGAATGGCGAGGATCCGAGCGTGATGCCGGTCAATCACTCGCCCTTCTACGCGCCGATGCTGCATCCGACTTTGCGCACCGGCGTGGAGGCGATGCTGGCGGCGTCTTATGCGTGGCTGGACTAGGCTTTAAACAGCAGGCCGCGCGAAAATCCCACCATCCAGCATCCAGCTGAAGCTGGCGGGAAAATCGAAATCCTCATGCACGCTGGCTGCCTGCATCGCCGCCTCCAGCGGGATGCCGTCGGCCAGTTCGGCCAGCAGGCGGTCTTCGCCGTGCTGCAGCTTGTGCCAGCAGACCTTGATACCGCGACGCCAGACCAGCAGGCGTTCGCCGCCGCCGGCCAGCTGGATGCGCTCGACCGCCGGTGATTCCGGTTGATGCACCTGCCAGATTTCGCTGATCGGGAAGGGCGTGGAAAGCCGCTGCGCCGAAGGATGTAATGTGAATGTCATCGTCTCGATGGCATCGGGCAGGTCTTCTGCCCGCAGCAGGTCCACATCCTCGGCATGTTCGGCGACATTCAGCGCCCATTCAAAGGCGGCGATGTCGGGCAGATACTGGTGACCGCCCAGATCGGGTAATGCGGCGAGAAATGTCGGGAAACCGTGGCCATACTGCCAGAGGATCGGTGAGCGCGGCGGATCGAAGATCAGAAAGGCGCGTGCGGTCTGTGCGAAAAAGGCCTCGCCGACCAGCCCGCGCGTCACCGGGAAGGTGTTGGCCAGCACGTCCAGCAGACTGGCGCGGAAGCGGTCGGCATAAATCTGCAGGCGGCCCTCGGCCGGAATTGCATCGCCGATCACCTTCTCGGCAATGCCATACAGCGAGCCGGTCAGCGCATCGGCGAATTCGCGCTGGCGTTCAAGCAGCGCGCTCATCGCCGCCCGTTTCTTCTGAAGGATCATTCGGCAGGGCGCTCGGCCTGAGCGCTGCGGCGCGCTGGCGCTCGGCATGCTGCGCCTCGGCGATCAGATGCGCTAGCGGCGGCAGATTGGCATCCCATTCCAGTGAGGTGGCGGCATGCGGGAAGCGCTGCACGGCACTCGCATAAAGCCGCCAGACCGGTTCGGCCACCAGCGCGCCATGATCGTCGATCAGCATCAGCTTGCCGTCGGTCTCGCTTTCGCTGTGGCCGGCGATGCGGATCTGGTGCACCGCCGGACCCGGCAGGCTGTCGAGATAGGCTTCCGCCACGGCGGGTGCGGCTTCGCGGCCGACATGGTTGACGCTGGAGACATAGAGGTTGTTGACGTCGCACAGGATGCCGCAGCCGCTCTGCTCGCTGAGCCGGCTGAGGAATTCCGCCTCGGCGATCTGGCTTTCGCGGAAACGCAGGTAGCCGGCCGGATTGGCCATCAGGATCGGGCGGTTCAGCCGCGCCTGTACGATATCGACATTGCGGCGGCAGCTTTCCAGTGTCTGGAGTGTGTAGGGCAGGGGCAGCAGGTCATTGTAATACCGGCCCTCGACGCCGACCCAGGCGAGGTGTTCCGACACCAGCGCCGGCTGCAGCCAGTCGACCAGCCGGGCCAACCGGTCGAGGTGATCGGGATCGGGCAGTTCCTCGCCACCCAGGCCCAGCCCGGTGCCTTGCACGGCGACGGGCCAGAGCGCGCGCGCCTGCTCCAGGTAATGCCGGGCCGCACCGCCGCCCATATAGGTTTCGGCATGGATTTCCAGCCAGCCCAGCGGCGGGCGGCTGTCGAGCAGGTCTTCATGATGCGGCGGACGCAGGCCAATGCCGACCCGTTCGGCCGCGGGAATTCCGTCAGTCCGGAGATCGGCGGCCGGGGAGGAACGCCGCCCCGGCGCGGCAATGGGTTTCTGCTCCGTCATGGCGACCGGATGCACACTCGTCAGATTGTTCGCGTCGCAGCGCGGGCCTGCCAGCTCGCGCCTGTCCCGGACACTGTAGCACCGCCTGTGGAAAAACACCCGCCGCGATCTTGCGGCAGAAGTCCGCAACTACTGGTTACTTATGGGGGATTTGGTCTCGGCGACCGCCGAGGTGGTCGGCAGGCCGATGCGGCCGATGCCGGGCAGCTTGAGCGCGGGGCGGAGCAGGTCGACGCCGATGGTCAGGCCCAGCAGGTTGAGCTCCAGCCCCTCGCGGGCCGCGGCCGTCACCCCGGCCAGGCCGAACAGGTTGATCTGGTAGCCGGTGCCGCTGGGGGCTGGGGCAAACACGGTCGTGGCGCCCAGCCAGTCCTTGCCGACCGCGGTGGGCGGCAGTTCGAGGCCCAGTTCGGGCACCTCGCGGGCCAGATAGGCCACGAAACTGTTCGAGTTGGGCCCGGGCCACATCACATAGCCTTCGCGGCCGGGATAGCGTTCGGCGGCCGAGATCAGCAGCGGGATGGCGGCGGCGGCGGTCGGCCCGCGCAGGTCATGCAGAAGTTCGGGCGCATTGCCGGCCCAGTAGCCGTCGGGCGTGCGGTTGCTGATCCGCACCGGGGCGCCGCCCCAGCCGACCACCTCATAGCGGGTGTAGGAGGGTGCGCCGGCCGGTTTGACCACGATCCAGGTATGGACGGCAAACGCGCCGCGCCAGCCCCAGACGCGGGCGGCATAGACCTGGATGACCGCGTCTTTGACGGTGACCGGATCGGGCGCCAGCCCGGCACTGTCCCAGCGCGAGGTCGACCAGTGCTTGCGCTCGGCCGTGGCGATGGAGGCGCCGCTGGCCATCAGCGGCAGTGCGATCAGCGCGCCGACAGCGAGCAGGAGATTGCGGATCAGGGAGCGGGTGCGGAATGTCATGTCTGCCTTCATGTGCAAACATAGGATGTCGGGCGATTATGGCAAAGTCAGGACAGTTGCGGTCCCGCAACTGTGATGGCGATCAAATGCCGAGCGATCAGGTCGCCCGTGCCCTGGGGTGGGCGCTGTCGTAGACCCGGAGCAGCGCCTCGGCATCCACCTCGGTATAGCGCTGGGTCGTAGCCAGCGAGGCATGACCCAGCAGTTCCTGGATGGTGCGCAGGTCGCCGCCGCCGGCCAGCAGATGCGTGGCGAAAGAATGCCGCAGGGCATGCGGCGTGGCGGTTTCCGGCAGGTTCAGCAGACGCCGCGCATGGCGCATGGATTTTTGCACGATGGCAGGGTCGAGCCGCTTGCCGCGCGCGCCGTAAAATAGCGGCGTGCCGGTCGCGATCGGATAGGGGCAGAGTTTCGCATAAGTCGCGATGGCCTCGCGCACGACAGGCAGGATCGGCACCAGTCGCTGCTTGTTGCCCTTGCCCGTTACCGTCAGGCTGTCGCCTTTCGGCAGGTCATTGCCATTGAGGCCGAGCGCTTCGCCCAGTCGCAAACCGGCACCCCAGAGCAAAGTCAGAATGGCGGCGTCGCGCGCCTGCAGCCAGGGCAGCGTGTCGCTCTCGTCCACCGTGTCGATCACCTGCTGCGCGGCCTGCACCGCCAGTGGCTTGGGCAAGCTGTGTGGCCGCTTCGGCGTGCGCACCAGATTGGCGGCGGCATTGTCGATGCGACCGTCCTTCTGCAGGCGACGGAAAAAACTGCGGATGGCGCTCAGGTTGCGCGCCAGCGACGTCGCGCCGACGCCATCGTTGCGGCGATGGCTTAAATACGCACGGAAATCGGCGAGCCGCAGCGCCTGCAGGTCGGCCATGCCGGCCGGTTCGCCGAGATGCTCGCTCAGGAATGAGAAATAGCCGGAAAGATCCTGCCCGTAGCCGCGCAGGGTGTGGCGCGAGTAGCGTTTTTCCTTGGCAAGCCAGAGATACCAGGCTTCGGCGGCGGCCTTCACATCCTCGGCGGCGAGGAAGAACGGCAGGCGTGCCGCCGCGTCTGAGTTGTCTTTTACTTCGGCGGAAGGTCGAGCCATGCCTGCACCGAACGGCCGAGCACGCCGGTCAGGAACTGCAGCAGCTCCGTGCCCTGATGCGGCTGGAACTTGTCGGCCTCGCGAGAACCCAGCGCCAGCATCGCGGCCGGCGCCGTCGGGCCGAAATCGAGGCGCGCCAGTGCATCCGAACGCACCAGCGAGGCGGCCGGGCCATAGATCCAGCTCGCGGCTTCGCAATTGTCGCGCGCCACGGCGGGCAGCGCGCCCAGCAGCGTATCGATGGTGCCGTTGGGCAGCACGAAGACGCCGCCGGTCACGATTTCCTTCATGCGATCGGGATCGCCTTCGACGCAGAGGCTGATGACATCAACCTCCAGCAGGTCGGTCCAGTCCTGCGTCGCCATGTGGATCATGTGCTCGAAGCTGCCGGCTTCCAGCAGCATCAGGACGGCGGCATGCACGCGCTGGGTCAACGACAGGTTCTGGCGGCTGGCATCCAGCAGTTCGTTGCCGACATGCGACACGCGATGCAGCTCGCCCTGCAGGCGCTGCACCATGAAACGCTGCAGGTCGACCACATTGTCGCCGCCGCGCGGCGCGGTTGGCGGCAGCAGGATTTCGCACAGGTCGGGATGGCGGATCAGCAGATCGGAATTCTGCTTCAGCCATTCGATCACATCGGACTCCGAGAGGCCGGCGATTTCGGAGACAGGTGCGGTGATGCCGTCGGCCATCGGATATGTCCTACTTGTCCAGGATCGACTGGCCGGTCTTCTTCCAGTCGGCGAGGAAGGCCTCCAGGCCCTTGTCGGTCAGCGGATGCTTCACCAGGCCCTTGAGCACATTCGGCGGCAGGGTGGCGACATCGGCGCCAATCTTGGCGGATTCGATCAGGTGGATCGGATGCCGGATCGAAGCGACCAGCACCTCGGTCTTGAAGTCAGGGTAGTTGTTGTAGATCTGCACGATGTCGGCGATCAGCTGCATGCCGTCCTGGCCGATATCGTCCAGCCGGCCGACGAAAGGCGAGATAAAGGTGGCGCCAGCCTTGGCGGCCAGAATTGCCTGCGCAGCCGAGAAGCACAGCGTCACGTTGACCATGATGCCGTCATCGGACAGCGCCTTGCAGGTCTTCAGGCCATCCACCGTCAGCGGCACCTTCACGGCCACGTTGGTGGCCAGGGCTGCCAGCTTGCGGCCCTCGGCCAGCATGGTGGCATGATCGGTGGCGGTCACCTCGGCGGAGACCGGACCCTTCACGATCTTGCAGATTTCCTTGATCGTGCTGACGAAGTCCTTGCCGGTCTTGGCCACCAGCGACGGATTGGTGGTGACGCCATCCAGCAGACCGGTCTCGTTCAGCTCGGCGATCTCGGCGATATCGGCAGTATCGACGAAAAATTTCATGTCCTGATCACTCCTTGGGGCGGCCCGGGCTCTGCCCGAATCAGCCGCCGATGCTATAAGCAGGATGGTTAACAATACCCGACCGAGGCTGGTGCTGCCAGCCAAAGCCGGGTGGTCCTTTGGTACAACGTTGACGCCTGCCGATCTGATCCATGTGCTGTTGCCTTTGCCGCTGGCCGAGCCCTTTACCTACCGGGCTGGCAGCGCAGGGCCACTTGCGCCCGGCGATATCGTGGAAGTACCGATCGGCAGCCGTATTTCGCTCGGCGTGGTCTGGGAAGGCGTGCCGGCACCCTTGCCGGAAAAAGCCAGACTGAAGGATGTGATCCGGCGCTGCGACGCGCCGCCGATCCAGCCGGTGCTGCGCAAGCTGGTCGACTGGGTGGCGAGCTATACGCTCAATCCCACCGGCGCGGTGCTGAAAATGTGCCTGCCCGAGCCGCGCGCGCTGGTCGAACCGCCGCCGCTGCGCGCCGTGTTGCGGATCGGTGACGCCGCTGGTGTGAAGATGGGCGAGCAGGCGCGCCATACTGAGCAAAGAGGGCGCGTTCTCGAAATCGCACGCGAGCAGCCTGGCATGACGGTGACCGAACTGGCCGAGGTTGCTGCCGTGTCGCAGGCCGTGGTGCGCAAGCTGGTCGAGCTGGGTGCGCTGCAGGCCGATCAGGTGCCGGCCTTCCGTCCACCGCCCGCGCCAGACTGGCAGCGTGCGGGCCGCAAGCTGAATACCCTGCAGGCCGAAGCCGCCGCGGCACTGCGCAGCGCCACCGAAGCGCGGGATTTCTCGGTCACGCTGCTGGAAGGCGTGACAGGCGCGGGCAAGACCGAAGTGTATTACGAAGCCGTGTCGGCCGCGTTGCAGATGGGCCGGCAGGTTCTGGTGCTGCTGCCGGAAATCGCGCTGACGCAGCAATCGCTGGACCGCTTCGAGCAGCGCTTCGGCGCACCCGCCTGGGCCTGGCATTCCGAAATGGCCGAGGGCCGCCGTGCCGCCACTTTGCGCGCGATCAGCCGTGGCGAAGCCAAAGTCGTGATCGGTGCGCGCTCGGCGCTGTTCCTGCCTTATGCCGATCTGGGCCTTGTGGTGGTGGATGAAGAACACGATGGTTCCTACAAGCAGGAAGAGGGCGTGATCTACAACGCGCGCGACATGGCGGTGGTGCGCGCCAAACTGGAAGGCATTGCAGTGGTGCTGGCGTCGGCGACGCCGTCGCTGGAAAGCCTGCATAACGTGGCGCGGCGGCGCTATGCCCATGCCGTGTTGCCCGAACGCCACAATGCCGCCAGCCTGCCGGCCATCAGGATCATCGATATGCGGAAAGAGAAGCTGCCGTCGCAGCGCTTCATCTCCGCGCCGCTGGCCGCCGCAATGACGCAGACGATTGCGGCCGGCGAGCAGGGCATGCTGTTCCTGAACCGGCGTGGTTATGCACCGCTGACGCTCTGCGGCGCCTGCGGCCATCGCCTGCAATGCCCGAATTGTGCGGCCTGGCTGGTCGAGCACAAGCGGCATGGCAATCTGCAATGCCATCATTGCGGCCATCAGCAGCGTCTGCCGAAAAACTGCCCGGCCTGCGAGGCGGAAGACAAGTTCAAGGCCTGCGGCCCCGGCGTGGAGCGGCTGGCCGAGGAAGCCGCCATGCTGTTTCCCGATGCACGGCTGGCCGTGATGGCATCCGACACCGCCAACTCGCCGAAGCAGATCAGCGAGATGCTGGAACGCATGGAGCGGCGCGAGATCGATATTCTGGTGGGTACGCAGATCGTGGCGAAAGGCCATCACTTTCCATTGCTGACATTGGTCGGCGTGATCGATGCCGATCTTGGCCTGGCCGGCGGCGATCCGCGTGCGGCGGAGCGCACCTATCAGCTGCTGACCCAAGTGGCGGGCCGTGCGGGTCGCGCCGCCCATCCGGGTCGCGTGCTGCTGCAGTCTTTCGATCCCAGCCATCCGGTGATCGCGGCGCTGAGCCGGTATGACACCGCCGGTTTCCTGGCGGCCGAGATGGCCGAACGCCAGCGCGCCGGCATGCCGCCGTTCGGTCGGCTGGCGGCCGTGATCGTCAGCGGGCCCGACCAGGCGGAGGTGGAGCAGGCGGCGCGCGCGCTGGCGCGGTCGGCGCCGCGCGGCAATGGACTGTCGGTGCTGGGGCCGGCGCCTGCACCGTTGCATTATCTGCGTGGCCGCTTCCGCGAACGTCTGCTGCTCAAGGCCGAACGTGAGATCGATGTGCCTGCCGCTTTGCGGGAATGGATGGCAAAGACAAAACTACCGTCAGGTGTAAAGCGCACGGTCGATATCGATCCTTATAGCTTTCTTTAGAGCTAGGCCTTTTAAAGTGTCCGCATGCGGCCGGGTGTGGAATGGGCCGCCTTTAGGGGAAGACTACCCATGCGGTATCAACGTCTGCCGGCGCTCGGCGCGGCCTTGTTTGCTCTCGGCCTGCTATCGGGCTGTTTCGAGGCCAAGGAAACGGCACCGGAGCAGCGCCACAGCTCGCTCAGCAATTTCCAGCAATTCATCCAGAAGACCGGCGGCCTCAAGAGCCTGAACACCTTCCAGAAGCGTCGCCCCGAGATCAACTCGGAAGAAAGCATCGGCGTGATCTACGACGGCGCCCGCACCCAGGGTGAAGTGATGCGCTTCCGCGACAAGCAACTGGCCAAGGAAATGCTGCCGGCGCTCAAGGCCGTGCGTCAGCGGCTCGGTGAATCCGAGAACTGCACCTTGCGCGGCTATTTCATCGCCTGCGGCGAGGAAAAGTTCGTCGACGTTTTCAAGAAGTGGGAGTGAGCGCGGCTCGCCAGCCGCGCTCAGTAGCCGCGCTTATAATCCACCAGCCGTAGCAGGGGCTGGCCCTGCTGCAGGCGGCGAATGTTGTCGACGATCTGCGGCGCCACCTGGGCCGGGATGCTGTCGGCCGCATTGTGCGGCGTCACCGTCACCTTCGGATGCGTCCAGAAGGGATGCGCGTCGCGTAAGGGTTCTTCATCGAACACATCCAGCGTTGCGCCCGATAACCACTCGGAATCGAGCGCGTGCAGCAGGTCGGCTTCCACCACATGGCCGCCGCGTGCGGCATTGATGATATAGCCGCCGCGCGGCAGCAGCGACAGGGCGCGGCGGTTGATGATGCCGCGCGTCTCCGGCGTCAGCGGCAGCAGGCAGATCAGTATGTTGCAGAGCCGCAGGAAACTGTCGAGATGCTCGTCGCCATGGAAACTGGTGACGCCATCGACGGCCTTCAGGCCGCGGCTCCAGCTCACTAGCTGAAAGCCGAACTGTGACAGCTTCTGCGCCGCCGCCATCCCCAGTGTGCCCATGCCCATGATGCCGATCACGCGTTCCGAGGCATCCACCGGAGGCAGCCATTTCCACGCCCTGTTGCGCTGGTTGGCAGCCATGGTGTCGACCTGGCGATGGAAGCGCAGCACATGCAGCAGCACATATTCCGTCATCGCCAAAGTCAGGCGATCGTCGATCACGCGCGTCAGCGGCACATGGCGCGGCAGATGCGGGTCGGCCAGGATGGCATCGACGCCGGCGCCAAAGGCGTGGATCAGCTTCAGGTTCGGGAAAGTCTTGAGCAGGCCCGGCGGCGGCTTGGCCACCAGCGCCACTTCAATGTCGTTCGGGTTGCCGGTGTTGGGATGGATGCGGATGTCCAGATCGGGCGCCAGCACCTTCAGTTCGGCGGCCCAGACCGCTGGGTCATGCGCCCTGGTGTAGATCAGCAGCGCCATATCAGCCGCGAACCGCCGCTTCGTGGCACACTGCGATGTCGAAGGCAGCGGCAATCAGCGCCTTGGTATAGTCGGTCTGTGGTGCATCGAATATCTGCTGCGCGCGATTTTCTTCCACCACCTTGCCGTCCTTCATCACCATCACGCGGTCCGACAACGCACGCACCACACGCAGGTCGTGGCTGATGAACAGATAGCCCAAGCCATGCTTCTGCTGCAGGTCGCGCAGCAGGTCGACGATCTGCGCCTGTACGCTCATGTCGAGCGCCGAAGTCGGTTCATCGAGCACGATGAATTTCGGCTTCAGCACGATGGCGCGGGCAATGGCGATGCGCTGGCGCTGGCCGCCGGAGAATTCATGCGGATAGCGATCCATGGCAGCCGGATCGAGGCCGACTTCAGTCAGTGCCTCGGCCACCATGGCGCGGCGCTCGGTTTCGTTGGCGCCGATGCCATGCACCTGCAGACCTTCCGAGACGATATGGAAGACCGACAGGCGCGGCGAGAGCGAGTCGAACGGGTCCTGGAAGACGATCTGCATGTCCTTGCGCAGGGGGCGCATTTCGCCCCAGCTGCGGCCCTGCAGTTCTTCGCCGCGGAAGCGGATGCTGCCTTCGCTGCGCTGCAGGCGCAGCAGCGCGTAGGCCAGCGTCGACTTGCCCGACCCGGACTCGCCAACCACTCCGAGCGTCTCGCCGGCGCGCACTGACAGGCTGATGCCATCGACGGCCTTGATATGACCCACCGTCCGGCGCAGCAGCCCGGCCGTGATCGGGAACCAGACTTTCACGTCCCTGGCCTCCATCACCACCGGGGCATTGATGGCGGCCGCAACGGCAGTACCCTTGGGCTCGGCGGCCAGCAATTTTTTTGTATAGGCATGCTGCGGCTGGCCGAAGACCTGCGCGACCGGGCCCTGCTCGACGATCTCGCCATTGGTCATGATGCAGACACGGTCGACGACTTTGCGCACGATATTCAGGTCATGCGTGATCAGCAGCATCGCCATGCCCATCTTCTGCTGCAGGTCTTTCAGCAGTTTCAGGATCTGCGCCTGGATGGTGACATCCAGCGCCGTGGTCGGCTCGTCGGCGATCAGCAGGTCGGGCTCATTGGCCAGCGCCACGGCGATCATCACGCGCTGGCGCTGACCGCCCGACAGCTGATGCGGATAGGCGCCCAGGCGTTTCTCGGCTTCGGGCAGGCCGACCAGCTGCAGCAGTTCCAGCGTGCGCGCACGGGCCGCTGCCGTGTTCAGGTGCTTGTGCAGGAACAGCACCTCGTTGATCTGCCGCTCAATCGTGTGCAGCGGATTGAGCGAGGTCATCGGCTCCTGGAACACCATGGCAATGCGGTTGCCACGGATGCGCTGCAGGGCGGCCGGCGGCACATTCAGCATCTCTTCGCCGCCGAAGCGGATCGAACCGTTCGGGTGGCTGGCCAGCGGATAGGGCAGCAGCTGCAGCACCGACAATGCCGTCACCGACTTGCCCGAGCCGCTTTCGCCGACCAGCGCCAGCGTCTCGCCGCGCGCGATCTCGAAGGAGACGTGCTTCACGGCGTCAACCGGGTTGTCCCCTTGGCCAAAGCGCACGCTCAGGTCTTTGACCAAAAGAAGGGCTGTGTCGGTCATTTGAAAATCTTGCGCGGGTCGAAGGCGTCGCGCACGGCTTCACCGATGAAGATCAGCAGGCTCAGCATCACAGCCAGCACGGCAAACGCCGTGATACCAAGCCAGGGCGCCTGGATGTTGGTCTTGCCCTGCGCCAGCAGCTCACCCAGCGATGGCGAACCCGGCGGCAGGCCGAAGCCGAGGAAGTCGAGCGCCGTCAGCGTCGTGATCGAGCCGTTCAGGATGAAGGGCATCATGGTCAGGGTCGCCACCATGGCATTGGGCAGCAGGTGGCGGAACATGATGGAGATATCGGACACGCCGAGCGCGCGCGCGGCGCGCACATAGCCGAAATTGCGGGCGCGCAGGAATTCGGCGCGCACCACGCCGACCAGCGCCATCCAGCTGAACAGCAGCATGATGCCGAGCAGCCACCAGAAATTCGGCTGCACCACGCTGGCCAGGATGATCAGCAGGTAGAGGGTCGGCAGGCCGGACCAGACTTCGATGAAACGCTGGAAGATCAGGTCGGTCTTGCCGCCGAAATAGCCCTGCACCGCGCCGGCGATCACACCGATCACCGAACTCAGCACGGTCAGCACCAGGCCGAACAGCACGCTGATGCGGAAACCGTAGATCAGCCGCGCCATCACGTCGCGGCCCTGGTCATCGGTGCCAAGGAGATTTTCCCCGGAAGGTGGCGAGGGTGCCGGACGGCCGAGGTCGTAGTTGATCGTGCGGTAGCTGTAGCGGATCGGAGTCCACAGAATCCAGCCGTCCTTTTCCCTGATCAGATCCCGCACGAACTGGTCGCGGTATTTCGCCTCGGTTTCGAAATCCCCGCCGAATGTGGTCTCGGGGTAGGCCTTCAGCACCGGCACATAATAGCCGCCATCGTATTTCACCAGCAGCGGCGAATCGTTGGCGATGAACTCGGCGAACAGGCTGAGCACGAAGAGAATGAGGAAAACCCACAGCGACCAGAAGCCGCGGCTATTGGCGCGGAAGTTGCGCCAGCGGCGGGCGTTGATCGGGCTGAGTTTGAGCGAAGCCATCTGCATCAGGCGTCGCGGCTCTCGAAATCGATGCGCGGATCGACCATCACATACATCAGGTCGGAGACCAAGTTCACGATCAGTCCCAGCAAGGTGAAGATGAACAACGAGCCGAACATGATCGGATAATCGCGTTTCAGCGCGGCCTCGAAGCCGAGCAGTCCAAGACCATCGAGCGAGAAGATCACCTCGATCAGCAGCGAGGAGGTAAAGAGAATGCCGATGAAGGCGCCGGGGAAGCCGGCGATCACGATCAGCATGGCATTGCGGAAGATATGGCCATAGAGCACGCGGCGCTCGCTCAGGCCCTTGGCCCGTGCCGTCAGCACATAGAGCTTGTTGATCTCTTCCATGAAGGAATTCTTGGTCAGCATCACCAGGCCGGCAAAGCCGCCGATCACCATGGCGACCACCGGCAGCACCAGGTGCCAGAAGTAATCCAGCAGCTTGCCCATCAGGCTGAGCTGCGCCCAGTTGTCCGAGGTCAGTCCTCGTAACGGGAACCACTGCACGAAGCTGCCGCCGGCAAACAGCACCACCAGCAGCACGGCGAACAGGAAGCCGGGAATGGCATAGCCGACCACGATGACGCCCGAGGTCCAGATATCGAAGCGGCTGCCGTCGCGCACTGCCTTGGCGATGCCGAGCGGGATCGAGATCAGGTAGACGATCAGCGTGGTCCACAGGCCGAGCGAGATCGAGACCGGCAGTTTCTCGAGGATCAGTTCGGTCACCGGCCGGTCCTTGAAATAGCTGACGCCGAAATCGAGCTGGACATACTGCTTTAGCATCAGCCACAGGCGCTCATGCGCCGGTTTGTCGAAGCCGAACTGCTTTTCGATGCGCTTGATGAATTCCGGGTCCAGGCCCTGTGCGCCGCGATAGCGCGCACTGGCACCCTCGGCCGCCTGGGCAAAACCGCCGGCGACGGCACCGCCGGTTTCGCCGCCGGTGCCGCCCGAGATGCGTGCGGTGCTGTCGGCGGCCGTGCCGGTGACCTGGGCGATCACCTGCTCGACCGGGCCGCCCGGGGCGAACTGCACGATGACAAAGTTGATCACCATGATGCCGAGCAGGGTCGGCAGGATCAGCAGCAGGCGGCGGAGGATATAGGCAAGCATCGGGCTAGTCTGTCACCTCTGACGCTGCAAGTTCAATGCCTTGTCCCTGGCGGGATCGATCCACCAGGTATCGACGAGTCCGACATCGTATATGGGCTTCCTGGCCGGACGATGGAAACGGTCCCAGTAGCCCAGCTTGAAGGTGCCGCTGTACCAGTGCGGCACCACATACCAGCCCCACATCAGCAGGCGGTCCAGCGCCCGTGTGGCGGCGCGCAATTCGTCGCGGTTGCGCGCCTTGACGATATGCTCGATCAGGTCGTCGGCCGCCGGGTCGTTGACGCCGGAGAAATTGAAGCTGCCGACCGTGCCGGCCGAGCGCGAGGCCCAGTAATTCCGCTGTTCGATGCCGGGCGTCAGCGGCTGCACGAAGCGGCGCGACATCACATCATAGTCAAAGCTGCGCATGCGGTTCTCGAAGGTAGAGATATCAACCACGCGGATCGAGATGTCGATTCCGATCCGCTCCAGGTTACGCGCGAAGGGGTTGATGATGCGCTGGAAGCTCGGCTCGTAGAGCATGAATTCCAGCTCGAAGGGCTTGCCTTTGGCATCGACCAGCTTGCCGTTGCTGATCTTCCAGCCGGCCTCCAGCAGCAGGGCTTGCGCCTTCTTCAGGTTGGCGCGGTTGTTGCCCGAGCCATCCGTCTGCGGCGGCTGGAATTCCCTGGTGAACAATTCCGGCGGCAGGCGGTCGCGATAGGGTTCGAGCAGTTCGAGTTCGGCCGGCGACGGCAGGCCGGTGGCGGCAAGGTCGGAATTCTCGAACATCGAGCGCGTGCGCTTGTACAGGCCGTAGAACAGCGTCTTGTTAGCCCATTCATAGTCATAGGCCAGGTTGATTGCCTGCCGCACGCGTGGATCGGCCAGATGCGATTTGCGGCTGTTGAGGAACCAGGCCTGCACGCCCGATGGCGTTTCGTCCTTGAAGACCTCGCGCTTCACCCTGCCGTCCTGGAATGCCGGCTTTGGCGTATAGCTGGTGGCCCAGTGCCGCGCGGTGACTTCCTCGCGGAAATCGTATTCGCCGGCAAAGAAGGCCTCGAAAGCGATTTCACGGTCGCGGTAATAGTCGTCGCGATACCAGTCGAAGTTATGGCGGCCGCGATTGACCGGCAGGTCCCTGGCCCACCAGTCCTTCACGCGCTCATACGTCAGACTGCGGCCGGCATCGACGCGGCTGATTCGATAGGGCCCTGAGCCGGGAATTGGCTCCATCGTCGGGCTGGCAAAGTCGCGGCCGGCGAACCAGGCCTTGGGCAGGATCGGCAGCTGCGCCACGGTCAACGGCAGGTCGCGGCGGCTTTCGGTCTCGGCGAAGCGGAACACCACGCGCAGGCGGCTTTCGGCGCGCACGCTGTCCACGTCGCGCAAAACCAGCTGATAGACCGGATGGCCGTCCTTCTTGGCGGCCTCCACGGTGAAGACAACGTCTTCAGCCGTCACCGGCGTGCCGTTGCTGAACTTCGCCTTCGGATTGATGTTGAAGGCAACCCAGCTGCGGTCGTCGGCCAGTTCTGCGCTTTCGGCCAGGTCGGCATAGACCGCGTCGGGCTCGTCCATGCCGCGCGCCATCAGGCCCTGAAAGGTGAGGCTGAGATTGCGCGCCATCACGCCTTTCAGGATCAGCGGATTGAGATTGTCGTAAGACTCGAGCTGCCAGGACCGCAGCTCGCCGCCCTTCGGCGCATCGGGATTCACATAGTCGAAATGGCGGAAGCCGGGCGGATGCTTCAGGTCGCCGAAGGCGGAGAGACCGTGGCGGGGTTGAGCCAGTGCCGGCGCGATCAGGCAAAGCGAGAGGAGGCCGATCGCACCGAGCAGTTTCACGCCGTCTGGCCCTTCATCAGCCGATCGAGCCGGGACTGCAGATGGGTTTTCACCGCCGGCCATTCGTTGGGCAGGATGCTGAAGACGACGGTGTCGCGCATTGAGCCATTGGCGCCGAGCTGGTGGTTGCGCAGGATGCCGTCCTGCTTGGCGCCGAGCCGGGCGATGGCCTCGCGGCTCTGGTGGTTGAAGAAATGCGTGCGGAATTCGACGGCGATGCAATCCAGCTTCTCAAAGGCATGTTCAAGCAGCAGAATCTTGCAGCGCGTGTTCAGCGGCGAGCGCTGCACGCTCTTGCGATACCAGGTCGAGCCGATCTCGACGCGGCGGTTGGCGGCATCTACATTCATATAGGTGGTCATGCCGACCGGCTTGCCAGCTAACTTTTTGTCGGCTTGCGTCTTGTCCAGCACGGTGAAGGGCAGCATGGAGCCTTTCTCCTGCAGCCCCAGCCGGCGGTCGATCTCGGCGGTCATGCCTTCGGGCTTCGGGATCAGCGTGTACCACAGGTTCCACAACTCGCCGTCTTTGACGGCTTCCACCAGCGGCGCATGATGGTCGTGGCTCAGCGGGACTAACGCGACGCCACTGTCTTCCAGGGTTACGGGGTTCAACCAGGTCATATCGTCTTTACTGCCTGCTGTTGGAAAGTTTGGCAGCCTTGGCGGGATCGACCCACCAGGCCATGACATCGACGCCGTTTTTGGGATTCTTTTCGGGCATGCCGAATTTGTCCCAGTAGGCGATGCGGTCGGCATTGTGGCCCAGTGTCGGCGCGATATACCAGTTCCAGGTCAGTGCGCGATCCAGCGCACGCACCGCTGGAATCAATGCAGCGCGCGAAGGTGCGGCGACCACCGCTTCGACCAGCGCATCGATGGCCGGGTTCTTGATGCCGGCATAATTGCGGCCGCCCGGATTGTCGGCGGCAGCGGATGTGTAATAGCTGCGCTGCTCGTTGCCCGGTGAATTCGACTGGCCCCAGCCGGAATAGATCACGTCGAAATCGAAGCTGCGGATGCGGTTGACGTACTGCGCGCTATCCACTGTGCGCATGTTCAGCGTGACACCAAGGCGCTGCAGCGCCTGCACCCAGGGGCCGCCCATGCGTTCATAGGTGGCGTCGCGCAGCAGCAGTTCCAGCACGAAGGGCTCGCCTTTGGGATTCACCAGCTTGCCGTTCTTCACCTCCCAGCCGGCCTCTTTCAGCAGCCGGGTCGCTTCGCGCAGATTCTTGCGATCCTGGCCCGAGCCATCCGAGCTCGGCGCCTTCCAGGCTGGACCGAAGACTTCCCTGGGCAGCTTGTCGCGCAGTGGTTCCAGCAGCTTCAGTTCCTCGGGCGAGGGCTCGCCGCGCGCGGCGAATTCGGAATTATCGAAATAGCTGTTCGGATGGTAGTAGGCGCCATAGGCCATATTCTTGTTGTACCACTCGAAGTCCCAGGCCAGCGCCAGCGCCTTGCGCACGCGCACATCCTGGAACTTGTCGCGCCGGGTATTGAAGATAAAGCCGCCAATGCCACCGGGGCGTTCGTGCTTGAATTCCTGCTTCTTTGCCAGGCCCTGCGTCATCGCGGGGAAGTCGTAGAACACCGACCATTCGCGCGCGCTGTTTTCGCCGCGGAAATCATACTGGCCGGATTTGAAGGCTTCGCGCGCCACCGTCTGGTCGCGATAGACGTCGTAGCGGATGCGGTCGAAATTGTAGCGGCCCTTGTTGATCGGCAGATCCTTGGCCCACCAGTCGTTGCGGCGCGTATAGGTGATGGTGCGGTTGGGCTCCACGCTCTCGATGCGATAGGGGCCCGAACCTTCCCACTTATCCAGCGTCACCTTGTCGAAGCCGCGCTTTTCCCAGTCGGCTTTCTGCAGCACCGGCAGCTGGCCCATGATCTGTGGCAGCTCGCGGTTCTTCGCCCCGCTGAAATGGAACTTCACCTTGCGGGGCGACAGGACCTCTGCCTTTTGAACATTGGCGTAGTAATGCTGCAGCATCGGTTCGCCGTTCAACTTGATCTGCTCAAAGCTCCAGGCCACGTCATCGGCGGTGATCGGCTTGCCGTTGGCCCATTTCGCTTCGGCGCGCAGGTTGAAGACGATCCAGCTCAGGTCTCCAGGCACTTCCACCGTCTCGGCGATCAGGCCGTATTCCGACAGGTCGTCATCGGGCGGCGAGGACATCAGCGTCTCGTAGACCATACCAAGGCCCGGCGCTTCGTCGCCTTTCGGGATGAAGGGATTGAGGCTGTCGAAGCCGGCCGGCGTGGAGAGCTTGAGTTCGCCGCCTTTGGGCGCGTTCACATTCACATAGTCGAGATGCGTGAAACCGGCCGGATATTTCGGCGCATCGCCCAAGGTGAGCGCGTGGCTGACTTTTCCTGACTGAGCCTGAACAGCGACGGGTGCGGACAGTGCGAGCGCAACGAGGGCGGCGGGCAGCAGTACGGATCGCATCAGTTTGCTCCAGTCAGCGTCACACTCCGGACAGGTATTCCATGGCCGCCTGGTGCAGCGCCGGATTTGCCGCAGCCAGAGCGCGGGAGCGACCGCGCATATCCAGCGGCTGGCCTTCCCAGTCGGTGATCACGCCGCCCGCGCCGGTGATCACCGGCACCAGGGCTGCGTAATCGTAAGGCTGCATCCGGCCATCCATCGCGATGTCGGCGAAACCTGAGGCCAGCATACCATAAGCAATGCAGTCGCCGGACATACGATTGATGCGGCAGGCCTTTCGCAATTTCGTGAACGCGGCCAGCTCGGCCTCGCTGAAACTGTCCACGTAAGTGGTCATCAGCACGGCATCGGACAGGCCGCGCTGCGCATTGGTGCGGGCCGGCTTGCCGTTGAACTCGGTCGGGCGGCCGGCGGCGCCGATCCAGCGGTCGGCCATGATCGGCTGGTCGATCACGCCCAGCACCGGGCGATTCTCGAAGGTCAGCGCGATCAGCGTGCCGAAGATCGGCAGGCCGGAGACGAAGCTCTTGGTGCCGTCGATCGGATCGAGAATCCACTGCCAGGCCGCATCGCTGCGCACCGGGCCGAATTCCTCGCCGAAAATGCCGTGCTCGGGGTAGCGCGCTTCGATCGCCTTGCGCATGACGGCTTCGGCATTTCGGTCGGCGATGGTGACGGGCGAGGCATCGGCCTTGCTGATCACATCGAAGCCGGTGCGGAAATGCGGCCGGATCTCGGCGCGGGCCAGCTCGGCCAGATGGTGGGCAAAGGCCACCAGCTCATCGGCTTTGGATGCAAAAAGGGCCGGGATGTCGGTCATGACAGGTCCCGGCCCTTTGAAATCGGATATCCGATCAATTCGGCCCGCTCAGTTGGGCAGGGGCTTCGGGCTGTCCGACAGCGAACGCAGATAGGCGATCAGGTCGCCGCGCTCCTTGGCGCTCTTGGCGCCGGCGAAGGCCATCTTGGTGCCCGGGGCATAGGCCTTCGGGTTCTTCAGGAAGGCGTAAAGGCTGTCGTAGGTCCATTCGCCGCCGGTCTTCTTCAGGCCGTCGGAATAGGCGAAGCCGGCCATGTGGCCCTTCGGCGCCTGCACGATGTCAAAGAGGTTCGGGCCGACCTTGGCCGGGCCGCCCTTTTCCACGCTGTGGCACGACGCGCACTTGCCAAAGGCCTTCTTGCCGGCATCGGCATTGGCCGAGGCCAGCACGGTGGCAACCGGCGGGTCCTGTTCCTGGACGGCAGCCGGAGCGCCGCCAGCCGGGGCTTCCTCTGGCACGTCGATCTTGAAAGCGGCTTCGGCGAGCTTCTTGGGGTGGATCAGCATGTTGCCGACCTGGTTGACGCCCATGATGATCAGCAGGCAGAACAGGACTGCGCCGGCGATCTTGTTGAGCTCGAAACTATTCATTGGGTCGGACTCCCGGGAACGGCATGCTGGTAGGGCCGTGAAACGGCTGGAAAATCGCCGGGAGATTACCGGCTTCCCCGACCCGTTCGCAACCCGTATATATCCGCACCAGTTGGGCCTGCGGCGGCTCCGGCTGCGGCGAAGTGCCGCACCGGGACGGTGCCGGAAACAGCTACGGGCCCGGTTCCGCCCGTCCCTTCGATCTCGCTGCTATTTCAAGGCCTAACCAGATGCCGGTAACCATGACTGCCGCGACCCCGAAAAACCCGATTGTCCTGATCCCGTCGCGGCTCGCTTCGACCCGGCTGCCCGACAAGCCGCTGGCCGATATCCATGGCCTGCCGATGATCGTGCATTGCCTGCGCCGCGCCCAGGAGGCCGGATTCGCCCGGGTCGCGGTCGCCTGCGGCGACCAGGCAATTGCGGATGCGATCCAGGCCCATGGCGGGGAAGCTGTGCTGACTGACCCCAATCATCCCTCGGGCTCCGACCGCATTTTCGAGGCGCTGCAGAAACTCGATCCCCAGGCACGGCATGACGCCGTGATCAACCTGCAGGGCGACCTGCCGGCCATCGATCCGAAGGTGATCTCGGCCGTGCTGACGCCTCTGGCCGATCCGGCCATCGACATCGCCACGCTGGCGACCCCCATCGTGGATCAGCATGAGGTGGACGACCGCAACGTGGTGAAGGCGGTGCTCAGCCTTGCGCCGGGTGAGACCATCGGCCGTGCGCTGTATTTCAGCCGCCGTCCGGTGCCGGGCGGTGAGGGGCCGCTGTGGCACCATATCGGCATCTACGCCTATCGCCGTGCTGCGCTGGAACGCTTTGTCTCGCTCAAGCCCTCGCCGCTGGAAAAGCGCGAGAGCCTGGAGCAGCTCCGCGCGCTGGAAAACGGCATGAGCATCGCGGCAGCCGTCGTTGACACGCTTCCGCTCGGTGTCGATACTCCGGCCGATCTCGCGCGCATCCGCGCCGCCATGCAGCCCAGATAATCCGCAAAAAATCGAGTCACGCCATGTCGCCTGTCGCCACCATCGCCACGGATGCCACCGATCCCGCAACGGTCGTGGCTTTTCAGGGTGCGCCCGGCGCCTATTCGCATCTGGCCTGCCGCGAGGCGCTGCCCGATCTGGTGCCGCTGCCCTGTGCAAGTTTTGAGGATGCCTTTGCGGCCGTGCGCGACGGCAAGGCGGCCTGCGGCCTGATCCCGATCGAGAATTCCACGGCCGGCCGTGTTGCCGACATTCACCAGCTGCTGCCTGAAGGCGGACTGTTCATCACGGCGGAGCATTTCCTGCGTGTGCGACACCAGTTGCTGGCGCCGAAATCGGCCAGCCTGAAGACGGTGAAGCGCGTTTACAGCCATGTGCAGGGCCTGTCGCAATGCCGCAAGGTGATCAAGGAACTGGGCCTTGAAGCGATTGTCGCCAGCGACACCGCCGGTTCGGCCAAGGATGTGTCCGAGCGCAACAGCAACGAGGAAGCCGCGATTGCCTCCTCGATTGCCGGTGAGCTGTATGGCCTGCAGGTGCTGCGTCCCGACATCGAAGACAACCACACCAACACCACGCGTTTCATCAAGCTGGAGCGCCAGCGCCGCGACCCTGCCGTCGATGCGCCGAACAGCCTGACCGCCATCATGTTCCGCGTGCGCAGCGTTCCCGCCGCGCTCTACAAGGCGCTTGGCGGCTTCGCCACCAATGGCGTCAACGTGGTGAAGCTGGAAAGCTACCTGTCCGACGGTTTTCAGGTCGCGGAATTCTATGCCGAGATCGAAGGCCATCCGGCGCAGAAGAACGTCGACCTGGCCCTGCAGGAACTGCAGTATTTCAGCTCCTCGCTGAACGTGATCGGTGTTTTCACCGCGCATCCGTTCCGCTCGCAGGACTGAGCGGCTTAAGCCTGCACAAACCTTCCAGACTGACGGCCGCCTGCATGCCGTAATACCGGCATGACTCCGGAACAGATCGCCGCCTTCTTCATCTTTGCGCTGGTCGCCGCCATCACGCCGGGGCCGAGCAACGTGCTGCTGACCGCCACCGGCATGCAGGCCGGACTGCTGCGCGGTCTGCCTTGTCTGTTTGGCGTCTCGGCCGGCATGGGCGCGATGATGTTCCTGGCCGCCTATGGCTTCGGCGCGCTGGTGCTGCAGCATCCGCAGATCCTGCAGGTGGTGCGCTGGCTCGGTGCCGCCTTCCTGCTCTGGCTGGCGTGGAAGATCGCATCGGCACCGGTGGGCGGTGGTCAGGGCGCCGAGGCGCCGCGCACCACCGGCTTCTTCGGCGCGGCCCTGCTGCAATGGGTCAATCCGAAAGCCTGGCTGGTCTCGGCCGGCGCGGTCGCCACCTATCTGCCGGGCGACGCTGATTCCGCCTTGCTCCGTGCCGCCGCTTTCGCGCTGGTCTTCGTCAGTGCCGCCCTGCCCAGCGGGTTCGTCTGGCTGGTTTTCGGCGCGGCGGCCCAGCGATTTTTGCGCGCTCCGCGCCGCCAGCGCGGCTTCAATCTCGCCATGGGACTGGCGCTCGCCGCCTCGGTTGTCATGATCCTGCGCTAGGCGTCGGAATTGACGATTTTGTGTGGGTCGATCGGTAAAATTTCATCACCGCGGCCAAGCTTCGCGGCATAATGCGCCGATGGTTCAAACCACGCGACGCCAGGCGATCATGATGACCGCAGCAACCCTGCTGCCAGGTGCATTCGCTGCGCGCGCTGCCAGCTTGCCGTCGGAAACCGAAGTGGTGATCGTCGGTGCTGGCCTTGCCGGTCTGGCGGCTGCGCGCATGCTGCAGGATCGCGGCCGCAACGTCGTGGTGCTGGAGGCGCGCGATCGCCTCGGCGGCCGCATCTGGACCAATACATCGGCGCTGGATTTCCCGGTAGATCTCGGTGCGTCGCTACTGCGCTCGGCCGACATCAATCCGCTGGCCATGGAAATACGCAATCGCGAAGCGCGCCTGCAGGCCGACGAAGGCGATTTCTGGCTGTTCGACCAGAACAGCAGCGGCGAACCGGCGCGCGATGCCGGCACCCAGGATTATGACGCGCTCGGCTTTGCCTATGACAAGATGGACGATGCCCTGCTCGATGCCCGCGCGTTGCGCAGCGATGTGGCGCTGGCCAGCCGGATCAAGCTGGACTCAAACGGCCCGGCCGGGCGCTGGATCGACCTGGCCCGGGCGCTGGCGGCACCGCTGCATGTCGGCGTCGAATTCCCGGCCCTGTCGGCGCTGGATGCGCCACGGCTGATCGGCACCGGCAACGACGCCTGGCTGCCGGGTGGCTTCGGCACCTGGCTCAACCAGTTTGCCGCCGACCAGCCGGTGTTCCGCAACCGCGCTGTCGTCCGCATCGACTGGGCCGGCACCGGCTCCGGCGGCGTCACGGTTGCCACTGCCGAAGGCCATGTGCGCGCCGAGGCCTGCATCGTCACCGTGCCGCTCGGCCTGCTCGGCGCCAAGGACGGCATCGTGTTCCAGCCCGGCCTGCCCGAGCCACAGCGCGAGGCGCTCAGTCGCATGACCATGGGCGTGATCGACCGCATTGCCCTGCAATACGAGGGCGGCAGTTTCGACGCGCCGGCCAACACGCAGGCGCTGCTGCGCGCACATGGCAGCCGCGCGATGAGCCTGCGTCTGAACGCGCAGGGCATGCCGCTGGTGATCGCGCAGGTCGGCGGCGATTATGCGCGCGACCTCGAAGGGCGCGGCGAGGCGGCCATGATCGCCGCTGCCCGCAGCCAGGTCCGCGCCATGCTGGGCGAGGCGGTGGACCGCAAATTCGTCAAAGGCGTCGCCTCGCATTGGGGCAGCGATCCCTGGAGCCGCGGCGCGGTCGCGGCCGCAAAACCCGGTTTCGCCACGGCGCGGCGCAATGCCGGCCGCGCGCTCACCAGCAATGCCGGCCGCGCCCGCGTGCTGTTCGCCGGCGAGGCCTTCGCGCCGGTCGACTGGATCGGCTCGGCCGCCGGCGCCTGGCTCTCGGGCCGCGTGGCGGCGACGGAAGCGTTGCGGGTTCTGGGGTGAATTTCGCCGGACCAATATGGTCCGGCTTGCTCTCGCAGCGCCGGCGGCAGGATACTCGCCGCCCTCATCCCTCATTCCTCAGCAGAGCCGCATCATGAAATTCCGCAATCTCGGCACCTCCGGTCTTCTGGTTTCCGAAGTCGGCCTCGGCTGCAACAATTTCGAAATGCGGCTCGATCTCGAAGCCTCGCGCAAGGTGATCCACAAGGCGCTCGATCTCGGCATCACGCTGTTCGATACCGCCGACATCTACGGCAACAAGGGCGGCTCCGAGACGCAGATGGGCAAGATCCTCGGCGCGCGCCGCAAGGACATCGTGCTGGCGACCAAATTCGCCATGCCGATGGATGACAGCGGCAAGAAGGTCGGCGCGTCGCGCGCCTATATCATGAAGGCGGTGGAAGACAGCCTGACGCGCCTGCAGACCGACTGGATCGACCTCTATCAGCAGCACCAGCCCGATCCGCGCACGCCGATCGACGAGACTTTGCGCGCGCTGGACGACCTGATCACCCAGGGCAAGGTGCGCTATATCGGCAATTCGAATTTCTCCGCCTGGCAGCTTGCCGATGCCGACTGGACTGCGAAGCAGCTCGGCACGCATCGCTTCGTCTCGGCGCAGGACGAACTCAGCATGGTGTTCCGCAAGGCCGAGATCGAGCAGCTGAATGCCTGCGGCCGTTTCGGGCTCGGCTTCCTGCCGTTCTTCCCGCTCGCCTCGGGGCTTCTCACTGGCAAGCACAAGGCCGGGTCGGCCGCCGAAGGCTCGCGTCTGGCTAATACCGAGCGCCTCGCCAACCGCTACATGACGGCGGGCAACATGGCGACCATCGAACGCCTGCGCGGCTGGTGTGATGCGCGCGGCTGGAGCATGACCGAACTGGCTTTCGCCTGGCTGCTGGCCAAGCCGCAGGTCTCCAGCGTGATCGCCGGCGCCACCAAACCCGAACAGCTCGAGCAGAATGTGCAGGCCGGCGCACGCGTGCTGTCGGGTGATGAACTGGCCGAGGTGAACACGCTGCTCGACCCGGTGCCGTTTGCTGCTTAATGGCAGCGCCTGATCAGTAGCCGGCCCTAATAGCCACCTCGGCCGCTGGCCATGTCCTCGCGCATCTGCGCGGCATAGTCGCGGTAATCCACTTCGAGCGTATAGCGCGCGCTATCGACATAGCGCCGCTTCACGCCGCGCCAGTGTTCGCGCAGCTCGGCCCGCATCGCATCTTTCGAGGGCAGCGTGATCTCGCCGGCCAGCACGCCGGCGAGCCAGCGCGACTGGATTTCCACCAGCGGGATCGTCGCACCGATCGGCTGCACCAGACCGGCGAAATACAGCCCCGGCCGCTCCAGCGCCAACATGCGGCGATAGAGCTGCGGCGCCTCATTGTCCTTCACGGCGAAGATTGCCGGATCGAGGAAGGGGAAGCTCGTCTTGTACCCGGTGGCGTAGATGATGGCGTCGAAATCCTCGGCGCTGCCATCGGCGAAGCTGACGCGGCTGCCGTCCAGCTTTGCCACGTTGGGTTTCACCCTGATCCAGCCATGGCCGATATAAGGCAGCAGTTCCTGGCTGATCGTCGCGTGCTCGCGCCACATCGGGTGCTTCGGTGTCGGCATGCCGTAGCGGCGCTGGTCGCCGACGGTGAGATACATCAGCCTGTTGACGATCATGCGGCTCAGTACCGTGGGCAGTTTCAGCTTGCGCGAGAAGAAAGCGCCCCAGCGATCCGTGGGAATGCCCATGATGTATTTCGGCATGATCCAGGCGCCGCGCCGCGTCGATAATGTGACGCTGGCTGCGCGGCGGCACAGATCGACGGCGATATCGACCGCCGAATTGCCGATGCCGACCACCAGCACTCGCTTGTCGTCGAAGGGCGCGGCGGTCTTGTAGGCATGGGAATGAATCTGCGGGCCCTCGAACTGGCCGGGGAAATCCGGCAGCCGCGTATCCCACAGATGACCGTTGGCGACGATCACGGCGCTGTAGGCCAGCGTCTCGCCGCTGTCGAGCGTCACCGCCCATTCCCCGCTCCCGACAGGCTCCACTTTAGTGACGCTGGTGCGGAAGCGGATATGCGACCGGATGCCGAATTTTTCCGCGTAAGAGTCGAGATACTGCATCACCTGCCAGTGCGAGGGAAAATCCGGCAGGTCGTCTGGCGTCGGGAAATCGGGATACTGCAGATTCTTGCGGCTGGTATCGATATGCAGGCTGCGATAGGCGGCCGACACGCCGTTGTCGTTGTTGTAACGCCAGTTGCCGCCGATATCCGAACCCTTCTCGAAACAGTCAAAGTCCAGGCCCTTCTGCTTCAGCGCCTTGGCCACGGCAATGCCCGACGAGCCTGCGCCGATGATGCAGAACTTTTTCGTTGTCATGGCGCGTCCTTCAGCCAGGCGTCGATGATTTCGGTGATGCTGGCGTCGGACAGGATGCCGAGCTGGCGCGCCCGCGCCGACTCAAATCGCGCCGGCCAGCCGTCCACGATTTTCTGCATCTGCGCATCCGGGCGCCAGTTCACCTGGCCGGGCTTGCGCTGCGGATAGCCTTGTACGGCCGACGCCATCTCGGCGGCGGTCACGCTGAGCGCCGGCAGGTTGAAAGCGCGGAGAGCGCCAATTGTATCTGCTGACAGGTCATGCAGCTTCAGCAATGCGCGCACCACGGCCTGTACCGAGACGACGGGCAACACGGTTTCTGGTTTGAACGGGCAATCGACATCTCGGCCATTCAGCGGCTCGCGCAGGATCGCTGCCACACTGTCGGAAACCGAGGGCGCGGCTTTCGGCCGGATCACCACGATGGGCAGGCGCAAGGCCCGGCCATCCAGCATGCCATGACGGCTCTGGTCGCTGATCAGCTGTTCGGCGATCACCTTATGCGCGCCATAGGAGGTCTGCGGCGTCTGCGCGGTCGTATCGTCCACCACCCCGGGCAGTGTGCCGCCAAACGTGGCAATCGAGCTGGCGAAGATGAAACGTGGCGCGGTCTTCTGCGCGCGGCAGAGGTCCAGCAGCCCGAGCAGGCTCAGCACATTGGTCTCGATACCCAGCGCGATGTCGCGTTCGGCCTCGGTGGTCAGCGCGGCCGCGAGATGGAACAGGCTGCCGACGCCGCCCTCGAACAGTTGCTGGCGATAGCCGGCGTCGCGCAGGTCACCAATCAGTTTGCGGATCGGGATGCTTCCTGTGCCGGTGGAGGGGGCGGCGAAATCGACGTGATCGGCCAGCACGAGTTCGGAGATCGGGGCAGGGGCTTCGCCGGGCCCCATGAGTTGGCCTTGCCTGATCAGGGCGGCAGTCAGCTTGCGGCCGATGAATCCGGCGGCGCCGGTGATGACAACGCGCATGTGCTCTCCCTCAGCAGCTTATTTAATCCGTATCGGGAGATGTCATGCAATCGCGCGGCCGGCGAAAATGCTTTCCGCGCGCGTCATGCCGTTGCGGAAGTCCCTCACCCCAATCCTCTCCCGCGATAGCGGGAGAGTGAGGATATTACCAATAAAAAGAAAAAGGCCGGTCATCGCTGACCGGCCTTCATCACGTGGAATGCACCACGCGTCTTATTCCGGCTCGATCCCGGCGGCCTTCACCACCTTGGCCCATTTCTCGGTTTCGCTGCTGACGAAATCGGCCAGTTCCTTGCGGCTGCTCGACTTGGGCTCGATGCCGGCGGCCATCAGCCTGGCCTGAATCTCCTTGTCGGCCACCGCGCCCGCCATCGCCTTCTGCAGACGGTCGGCAATCGCGGCGGGCGTTTTGGCCGGCAGCCAGGCGGCGAACCAGGCGGTGATCTCGTAGCCCGGCACGCCTTCGCTGGCGATGGTGGGCAGGCCCGGCGCCACCGGCGACGGCCCCTTGGTCGACACGCCCAGCGCCTTCACCTTGCCGGCCGCGGCCTGCGGCAGCGTGGTGGAGACATCGGCGATCATCAACTGCACCTGACCGCCCAGCAGGTCGGTCACCGCCTGCGGATTGCTCTTGTAGGGCACATGCACGATGTCGGTGCCGGTCATAACCTTGAACATCTCGACGCCGATGCGCGCCGAGCTCGATCCGGCACCGAAGCTCAGCTTGCCCGGATTGGCCTTGGCATAGGCGATCAGTTCCTTGACGTTCTTCGCCGGCACCGAAGGGTTTACCACCAGCGCCATCGGAATGGTGCCCAGCAGGGTGACGGTCTCGAAATCCTTCACCGCATCGTAGGGCAGCTTCTTCAGCATGCTCTGGTTGGCGGCATGCGTGGTATTGGTCGAGATCAGCAGTGTGTAGCCGTCCGGCTCGGCCTGCGCCACTTTCTGCGCGGCGATCACGCCGCTGCCGCCGGCGAGGTTCTCCACCACCACCGCCTGCTTCAGCTCCTTGCCGATATGGTCGCCGACCACGCGGGCCACCGTATCGGTGGCGCTGCCGGCGGCAAACGGCACGATGAACTTGATCGGCTTGTTCGGATAGTTGCTCTGCGCCAAAGAAGATGTGGATAGAGCAGGCAAAGCGATGGCCGTGGCGGCCAAGAGTGCAAGCGATGACAGGATGCGCATGGTTTCCTCCGTTTATGATTGATCTGTAAGCAGGGACTGAAGCAATGAAGCAGGCAGGCTGACAGGCAGGGTCAGCAGTTTGAAGGACAGCGTCTTGCCATGGCCATCGAGGCCGAGGCTGGCATTCACGCCGCCGTCCAGCACATGGTCGAGCACGAAGTTGAAGGCCCAGAGTTTCGGCAGCTCATAGCGCTGCACGCGGCCGACCTTGCGGCTGGAAAACAGTTCGGCCACACGTTCGGTGGTGACCTGCTGAGCCACAATGTCGAAAAACTCCGGGCGATAGCAGATCAGTGCGATATTCAGCCGGTTGCCCTTGTCGCCGGAGCGGGCATGCGCGATCCGATGCAGCTGAATGTCGCTCATGGCGCCAGTTCCACGCTGGGCGACACGAGGTCGCGTTCGATCAGGCAGGAGGCGCTGGCCAGTTGCGGCACCAGATGCCGCCGCACGCCGCCGCCGCCGGCCGGACCGGCCACATAAAGCGCCTCCACCTCGGCCAGCAGCAGTTTTGCGACGTCTGCATCCGTGTGGCGCGTGGCAAAGCGCACGCGCAGGTCGTCAGCTTCTGTGGTCGCCGCGGCAAGGTCGTGGCCGGCACTGTCGCCGAAACTGCTGACCACGCCGATGATGTCGGCGCGAATGCTCAAGTCCGGCTGCAGAACCGCCATGCGTTTGCGGATGATGTCGATGGCCAGCCGCGCGCGCGCCGTGGCATTCGGCCCGGCATAGGAAATCTCGGCCTCGGCGAACCAGCCGGCCTCGAAACAGACCGTGGCCTTCAGCGTCGCGGGACGGGCATGGCCGCGCGCACCGGTCACGCGCACGCGATCTGGTCCCTGCTGCGCCAGTTCCACTTCGGTCAGGTCGAGGATCACGTCGGGCGTCAGATAGGCGGCGGGATCGTGGATCTCGTAAAGTACCTGTTCCTTCACGGTGCGCAGATCCACCACGCCGCCGCTGCCGGCCGGCTTGGTGATCACGGCCTTGCCGTCGGCCTGCACTTCGGCGATGGGATAACCCAGCCGGTCGAGATCGGGCGCGTCCTTGCAGCCTGGATCAGCGAAATAACCGCCGCTCACCTGCGGGCCGCATTCCAGCAGATGGCCCACCAGCGTGCCCGCCGCGAGCCTGTCCCAGTCGTCCCAGCTCCAGCCGAAGGCATGTGCCAGCGGACCCAGCACCAGCGCCGGATCGGCAACGCGGCCGGTTACCACGATATCGGCGCCGGCCTCCAGCGCCTGTGCAATCGGCTGCGCGCCGAGATAGGCATTGGCCGCGACGATGTCTTTCCTGTCTTTGAGCAGCGCGCCATCGGTTTCGCGCGCGGTGAGGTCTGCGGGTGTCAGCCGGGCGCTGAGATCGTCGCCGGTGACAACTGCGATCTTGGCGTCCCGGAAGCCCAGATCCTGCGCCAGGACGCGCAGGTGGTGCGCGGCGGCCTGCGGATTGGCGGCGCCGAAATTGCCGATGATGCGGATGTTGTGCTGCAGGCAGAGTTTCAGCACTGGCTGCACCAGGCCCGTGAGATTGGCGCTGTAGCCTGTGGCCGGGTCGCGGCGGCGGTCGAGCTGCGCCAGCGCCAGCGTACGTTCGGCCAGCATCTCGAAAATCAGGAATGCCGGGATACCCTGTCGGCTTGCCACAGCCAGCGCTTCGGCCACCGCGACGGCGGCGCCCGGCCGGTCGCCGGCAAAACCCGCGCCTGCGCCGATATGAACTGTCGTGGCTGGCAAAGTCTGCCCCGTGGTTTCCTCGGGCGACAGGATGCGAAAACTGACCTATAACGTCCAATATATAAGAAATATGGATTTATAACCCATGACTATCAATCTCACGCTGCGCCAGCTCGAGCTTTTCACCGCCACGATGCGTGAAGGCAGTTTCACGCAGGCGGCCGAAAAGCTGCGCATTTCACAGCCGGCACTGAGTACGGCGATCCGCAAGATCGAAGTCGAACTGGGCCTGACATTGTTCGACCGCACCACGCGCAGCGTGCAGCCTACGCCCGATGGCCGGCATCTTTTCGCCGTGGCCGAAGACCTGCTGCGCGATTTCAAGGTGTCGATGCAGGGCGTGGCCGAACGCGCCAGCGGGTTGCATGGCCGGCTCACGCTGGCGGTGCTGCCATCCGTCGCGGCCTCGATCCTGCCGCGTGCGCTGATGCAACTGCAGCGCAAATATCCTGGCATCGATGTGGCGATCCGTGATGTGATGCATGAACGCGCGGTGGCGATGGTGGCCGATGGTCTCGCCGATTTCGCCGTCACCACGCGGATCGCTGAAACTGCCGCGCTCGCCTATGATGAAATCGGCGCCGACCGCATCCATCTGGTCTGCCGCGACGATCATGTGCTGGCCAAGGGAAAAGGCGCGCTGCCGTGGAGCGCGCTGGAAGGCCATGCCTATGTGGCGATGGCGGGTTCGACCTCGGTGCGCCGGCTGGCCGATGCCGTGCTGCTGCAGGCCGATTTCGCGCTGCAGCCGCGTTTCGAGGTCGAGCAGATCGCCTCCTGCATCGCGCTGGTCTCAGCCGGCCTCGGTGTCACCGCTTTGCCGGCGCTCACTTTCTCGATGTTCGCCTCGGATCGTCTGACCATGCGGCCGCTGACCGGGCCGACGATCAGTCGCCAGATCGGCTTCCTGCAGCTGAAAGGCCGGCAACTGTCGGCGCCTGCGGTGGCGCTGGCCGGGGAAATCCGCGGCGCCTACGGCAAGCGCTGATCAGGGTCGCGTCAGCACCAGCACATCCCAATGCACGGTATCGCGGCTCAGCATGTCGCCGCGCGTGCCGTGATACAGCAGTTCGATCCCATAGGGTTGCGCCGCCGCAATCACGTCTTCAGCCGATACCTCGAACATGCGCCGGCCGGGCGGCACCGGGCCGTGGCGCAAGGTCATCGCCAACCGTCCGTCATTGGCCAGCAGCGGCGCCACGGCCTGCATGGCAGCGCCGCGTTCGGTCGCGTCGAGATGCATCCACACGGCGGTCAGCATGATCAGGTCGTAGCTCTCGCCGCGCGCGGCGAGCTGCGGCAGTTGCGGCAGGGCATCGTCGATCCAGGTGATGTCGAGGCCGGCATGCAGGCGCTGGCCATGCGCGGCCATTTCCGCGGTCGGCTCTGCCGCCGTTACGCGGAAGCCGCGGCGGGCGAGGGCGGCGGCATCGCGTCCGGTGCCGGCGCCGATATCCAGCGCGCGGCCAGCTGCTGGCAGCAGATGCAGTATCTGGCCATGCACCTCCTCGAAGGTGATGCTTTCATACTGCACGACCAGTTGGTCGGCGATGGAGGCATAGCCGGCCGTGCTGTCGCGCATGCAGCCTTCAGGCGATGATGTCGGGAATGAGAAGGTTTTCGATACGGGTGATCTGATCCTTCAGCGACAGCTTGCGCTTTTTCATGCGCTGGATCTGGATCAGGTTCAGGCTCGGCTGCTCGGCCAGCGCCGTGATGGCATCGTCGAGGTCGCGGTGCTCGGCCCGCAGGTCGGCCAGTTTGCCCTGCAAGTCCTCGGTGTCGATCGGACCCGGAAAATTCATTGTGCCGCTGGCCTACCCTAAAACCCGGAAACCCCGCTACCATAGCATGAATGACCGACTCTGGCACAGGAACGAAAATGCCCGAACCGCCGAAAGCGGGGCGGAAAACCGCCATTGCCGAGGTTGCTGCCTCCGGACCGGAGGGCAGTCAGGCCGGATTCTGGGCCTTTTCCCTCAGCCTCTATGACCGGCCCGGGGCGGCCCAGGCCTGTCTGGCCCTGCAGGACCGTTTCGGCGCCGATGTGAACCTGCTGCTGCTCGGCTTCTGGCGGGCGCGACGCGGCTATGCCGGCTGGGCCGATGCCGAACTGGGCCGGGTGGAGTCTGCCGTCGCCCCGGTCAATGCCGTGCTGCAGCCGTTGCGTGAGGCGCGGCGCGGCCTGAAAAGCCTGTGCGAGATCGAACCGACGGCGGACGCGCTGTATGCCGAGATCAAGGCGCTGGAACTGAAGCTGGAACAGGTGGCGCAGGTCTGGCTGGCAGCCGCCAGTCGCGTCGGCCCGGCGCAGCGCAGCGCAAAGAGTCCGCCGGATCGGGATGACGAGATCGAGGCGGCAGCAGTGCATCTGGCGGCTTATCTCGAACGCATTGCAGCCGGGGATCAGGCGGCGCTGCAGCTTGGCGCCGATCTGCTGAGGATCGCGTTCAGCTAGCAGCCATTTTAAGCGGACGGGCGGCCGGTCCAGCGTTTCACCAGGCCGGCATCCAGTCCGAAGAGATCAAGCACGCGGCCGACCGTGTGGTTCACCAGATCGTCAAGGCTTTTGGGCTGTGCATAGAAGCCTGGCATCGGCGGCGCGATGATCGCGCCGATTTCGGTGGCCGCCGTCATGTTGCGCAGATGCCCCAGATGCAGCGGCGTCTCGCGCGGCACCAGCACCAGGCGACGACGCTCTTTCAGGGTCACGTCCGCTGCGCGGCTCAGCAGTGTCGTCGTCACGCCGGTTGCGATCTCGGCCAGCGTCTTCATCGAGCAGGGCAGGATCACCATGCCCAGCGTCTGGAACGAACCCGACGATATCGCCGCGCCGATATCGCCGACCGCATAAACCGTATGCGCCAGCGCCTTCACATCCTTGATCGTATGCGATGTTTCGTAGGCGATGGTCATTTCGGCGGCGCGGCTCAGCACCAGATGCGACTCGATGCCACTTCCTTTGAGCGCTTCCAGAAGACGAATGCCGTAAATTACACCTGACGCGCCGGTGATGCCGACCACGAGGCGACGTTGCGCTGGTGCACGTACTGCTGCGGTTGCGAATTGTCCCGTCTTTGCTGCGGCTTGGCTGCGTTTCCGGACGGCGGTGACGGCAAGCGCGGCCTTGCCGGCTGCACGCTTGGCGGCCGTTTTGGAAGATGTTTTCTGTATGCGGCGCATGCCACGACTCATTTGCTGGAGAATTTATTTTCTTTGGGGCTGACAAAGCGAAAAGGCAGTGCTTAACTTAGTGACAGGCGCGCCACCGATGCGGTCGCGCCTCCGTCAGGGCGACCGCAGTCGAACTGGTTGACGCGCTCCAAACCGGAAGGAGGAGCCTGCGATGAATAATCCGGCGCATCTGGATACTCTCGTCGAAAAACATCATGCCCTGCAAGCGGCGATCGATGACGAGAGCCACCGCCCCCTGCCCGACCAGGTCCGCGTGACCCAGCTCAAGCGCGAAAAACTCAAACTCAAAGAAGAGATATCACGCAGCGCATAGTGGTGGGGCCGGGCCCTGATCATTTCAGGGCCCAAGCTCACTTGAGAGCCCTGGCCCGCTCGCGCAGTTCAAATTTCTGAATCTTGCCCGTCGAGGTTTTCGGCAACTCGCTGAACACCACGGTCCGTGGCACCTTGAACTTCGCAAGCCGCTCCTTGCAGAAGGCGATGATCTCTGCGTCCGTCACATTGGCGCCATTGCGCAGGGTGACGAAGGCGCAGGGCGTCTCGCCCCAATGCTCGTCCGGACGCGCCACCACTGCGGCCTCGACGATATCGGGATGCATGTACAGCACGCCCTCGACTTCGATGGTGGAGATATTCTCGCCGCCCGAGATGATGATGTCCTTCGAGCGGTCCTTGATCTGCATGTAGCCGCCGGGGTGCAGCACGCCGAGGTCGCCGGAATGAAACCAGCCGCCGGCGAAAGCCTCCTGCGTCGCCTTGGGGTTCTTCAGGTAGCCCTTCATCACGACATTGCCGCGGAACATGATCTCGCCCATGGTCTCGCCGTCTTCCGGCACGCGCTGCAGGGTCTGCGGATCCAGCACGGTGACGTCTTCTTCCACGTGATAGCGCACACCCTGGCGCGCCTTCATCGCGGTCTTCTCGGGCAGCGGCAGATCGTCCCAGTCTTCATGCCAGTCACAGACCACGGCGGGGCCGTAGACTTCGGTCAGGCCATACACATGCGTGACGTCGAAGCCCATCTTTTCCATGGCCGCCAGCACCGCGGCCGGTGGCGCCGCCCCGGCCGTCATGCATTTGACCCCGGGCTGCAGCTTGGCGCGCACGTTGTCGGGCGCATTGATCAGCATGGTCAGCACGGTCGGCGCGCCGCAGAAATGCGTCACGCCATGCTGCAGGAAACTGTCGAAGACCAGCGCGGGATCCACCTTACGCAGGCAGACATGCACGCCGGCCAGCATGGTGATGGTCCAGGGGAAGCACCAGCCGTCGCAATGGAACATCGGCAGCGTCCACAGATAGCGCGGATGCTTGGGCAGGTTCCAGGTCACCGCATTGCCCACGGTATTCAGATAGGCACCGCGATGATGCGTCACCACGCCTTTCGGGTTGCCGGTCGTGCCCGAAGTATAGCCGAGCGAGATGGCGTCCCATTCATCGGCCACGCCGCGCCACCCCCAGTCAGGATCGCCGCTCGCCAGAAACGCTTCGTATTCGATCTCGCCGAACAACTCGCCGGTGCTGCACAGATGATCGTCGATATCGATCACCAGCGGCCTGGCCTTCGACTGCGCCAGCGCCGCTTTCACGGTGGCGCTGTATTCGCGGTCGGTGAACAGGATTTTGGCTTCGCCATGTTCCAGGATGAAGGCGATGGCGGCGGCATCCAGCCGTGTGTTGATCGCGTTGATCACCGCCCCGGTGGCGGGGATGCCAAAATGCGCTTCCAGATGCGCCGGTGTGTTGGGCGCCATGATCGCGACTGTGTCGCCGCGTTTGATGCCGCGCTGTTCCAGCGCCGAGGCGAGCCGGCGGCAGCGTTCGTAAAGTTCGATGTAGCTGTAGCGCAGCTTGCCGTGGATCACCGCCAGCTGGTTGGGGAAAACCTCGGCGGTGCGGCGCAGGAAGCTGAGCGGCGACAGCGCCTCATAATTGGCGCGATTTTTGTCGAGGTCGCGATCGTAAATTGTCGTCATCTGGCGCTGTTCCCCTGCCTTTGCGCCAAGCTAGAGCAAACCATACGCCTGCGGCAACACTTGAGCCTGTTGGACAGGGGGCAGATGGAAAATGCTGTCTTTTAGAACAGTTTCAGGCCGAGGCCGTCGTAGAGTAGCTTCAGCCCGACAATGAACACAAAGACATAGACGATGCGGTAAAATAGCGCGTCGCTCATTTTGTGGTGCAGCCACATGCCGAGATAGACGCCGCCGACCGCCACCGGCACCAGCACCGCGCCGGTCGCCAGGTTGCCGGGTGTGAACTGGCCCAGCCACCAGTAAGGGATCAGCTTCACGTAATTCACCACGGCGAAGAAGATGATCGTGGTGCCAACGAAGATGGTCTTGTCCAGGCGCTGCGGCAGCAGATAGACCTGCAGCGGCGGGCCGCCGGCATGGGCGATGAAGCTGGTGAAGCCGGAACAGGCGCTCCAGAACAGGCCCTTCAGCGTATTGGGCTGGGTCGGCGCATCCTGGCCGCGCTTGAGCCATTTCTGCAGGGCAAAGGCCACCGCCACCGCGCCGACGATCACCTGCACGCCGGAATCGCTGACATAGCCGGCTGTGGCCGTGCCGATGGCGATGCCGACCATCGCGCCGGCCAGGATGATCTTCATGTTGCGGCGGTCCCATTTGCCGCGGAAGCCCCAAAGCCCGGCCAGGTCCATGGCGCAGAGCACCGGCAGCATGATGGCGGCGGCCTGGATCGGCGGCAGCACAAGTGCCAGCAGCGGCAGGGCGATCAGGCTGGTGCCGGGGCCGAATCCGCCCTTGCTCATGCCGGTGATCAGCACGGCGGGAAACGCCGCAGCGTAAAACCATGGATCGGCAATCATGGGGAACGATTCGGGCATGGATGTGGCCGGAATGAATTGGGGGGTGTTCGGTTGCGTGCGGGGGGCGCGAAGTTTATCTTCCATATCAACTTCACGCGCCACCCCCAAGCACCAGCCAATCTAAAGCAGCAGACAGGCTCTATT
Source organism: Ferrovibrio terrae (assembly GCF_007197755.1). NCBI lineage: Bacteria > Pseudomonadati > Pseudomonadota > Alphaproteobacteria > Rhodospirillales > Rhodospirillaceae > Ferrovibrio > Ferrovibrio terrae. Next base: position 430,911 of record NZ_CP041636.1, on the reverse strand, counting down.
CTGACGGACAGGATGCAGACCGGACTCCCCGCAGCCATTGCCGCCATGGAACAGGCGATCCTTCGCCTGGATGCCGCGCTGGCCCAGCGCGCTGCGGCCTTTCGCCGGTTGTCCGAGCAGCATGGCCTGATGGCCGGCGATACCAAGACACTTCGCGATGAGCTGCAGGCGGCGCGCGACGAGGCCGATGGCCTGCGCGAGCGTGCCGCCCTGGTCGATGCGCTGCGTGCCGAACTGGCGCAATTCCAGGATGCCGCCGAAGCCGCGCCGTCCCAGGATGCGGTCGAAGACAGCCTGGCCGCGCATGCCGCCGAACTGGCGACGCGCGACACCGAGATCGCCGTGCTGCGCGCGGAAATCGACACGCTGCGCAGCGAACTGGCGGCGCGGGCAGAGACAGCCGCGGCTGCGGCCAAAATAATCCCGGTGGCCGAAGTGGCCGGCGATGTGGCTGCATTGAAGGCCGAACTGGCGGCGGCCTGTGCCAGCCGCGATGAGATGCAGGCTTTCCAGTCGGGCGTTGCCGCACGGCTGGAAGCGACCATGGCGCGACTGCGCCAGGCGCTCGATGCCCAGGCCCAAGTTTAACGGACGGAGGCAGACATGGCACTGGTGAATGTCACCGTCAACAACAGGCTTTACGAAGTCGGCTGCGATGACGGCGAGGAAGAACAGGTCCGCCGCCTGTCGGGTGTGCTCGACAAACGCGTGCGCGAACTGGCCGCCCTGGTCGGCCAGGTGGGCGAAGCGCGGCTGATGCTGATGACCGCTTTGACACTGGCCGACGACCTGGAACAGGCGCAGCGCGACGTGGCCGAGATGCGCCAGGCCGTCTCGGCCATGCAAACCGAGCAAAAAACCGCCACAGACGGCGCAGATGCGCTGGTTGGGCTGGCAAAGCGGCTGGAAGACATTGCCGCGCGGCTGGAGAGTCCCTAAATATACCGGTGGACGGGTACTGCCCGGTGCGTGGGTTTTCATAACCCTGGGGCCAATGCTCATCTCTACGGGAGCTGTCCCTGCCGAGACCCTGGTCTCGATCATACGGTGCCCACCTGGTACGCCAGGCCACAGAGGTTTGTACATACTTACGGCCAGGGTGGTCCCGTCCACTTTCCCCCCACCGCTCAAATTGATCTGCTGGCGCGACCTTGATCACCCCTAGCGCAATGACTGGCGACCCTGATCTCGACCGCCGCAAGGCCAGCCTGCGCGCCAAGCTGAAGGCGCGCCGCGCCGAAGCCGCGCAAGCGAATGACGGCGCGAACGGTGCTGCCATCGCCACGCTGGCAGCCGACCGTTTCATGGCGGCGATCCCGGTCGCGGTCGGCCAGATCGTGTCCGGCTACTGGCCGATGGATGATGAACTCGATCCGCGACCGCTGCTGATGCAGCTGCAGCGCAAGGGCGCGATGATCGTGCTGCCGGCCGTGCAGCAGGGTACACGCCTGCTGCAGTTCCGCCTGTGCGATGACCTGGCCGACCTGCCGCCGGCTGGCGCTTATGGAATCCCGGCCCCGGCGGCCACCGCCACCGCGCTGGTGCCCGATATCCTGCTGGTGCCGCTGGTGGGATTCGACCGCGAAGGCTTTCGGCTCGGCATGGGCGGCGGCTATTACGATGCCACGTTGCAGGGCCTGCGCGCGGTGGTAGACAAGAAGATACTGGCCGTGGGCTATGCCTTCGCGGTACAGCAGGTGGCAGAGTTGCCGCATGCGGCGCATGATGAACGACTGGACTGGGCCGTCACCGAACGGGGCGCGGTCAGGTTTGCCAGCGAAAGACAGTCCTGAGAGATTAAACGGATGAAACTTCTTTATTGCGGCGATGTGGTCGGCCGGTCGGGCCGCGATGCAGTGGTCCAGCGCATTCCTGAATTGCGCAGTCGCCTTGGTCTCGATTTCATACTGGTCAACGGCGAGAATGCCGCGGCCGGTTTCGGTATCACCGGAAAAATCTGCGAAGACTTCTATGCCGCCGGCGTCGATGTGATCGTGCTGGGCAACCATGCCTGGGACCAGCGCGAGACGCTGAGCTACATCAATTCTGATCCCAGGCTGCTGCGACCGCTGAATTACCCGAAGGGCACGCCCGGCAAGGGCGCTGCTGTCTACACGCTGAACAGCGGCAAAAAGGTGCTGGTGGTGCAGGTGATGGGCCGCATCTTCATGGACCCGCTGGACGATCCGTTTGCCGCCGTTGAAGGCGAGTTGTCCAAATACCGCCTGGGCGCGGGCGTCGATGCCGTCATCGTCGACATCCATGGCGAGGCGACCTCGGAGAAGATGGCGATGGGCCATTTCTGCGACGGGCGTGCCTCGCTGGTCTGCGGCACGCACAGCCATATCCCGACCGCCGATGCGCAGATCCTGCCCGGCGGCACGGCCTATCAGACCGATGCCGGCATGTGCGGCGACTACAACTCGGTGATCGGCATGGAAAAGACCGAGCCGCTCAACCGCTTCACCCGCAAGATTCCGGGCGGACGTTTTGAGCCCGCGAACGGCGAGGGCACGCTCTGCGCCGTCTATGTCGAAACCGACGACCGCACCGGGCTGGCCACGAAGATCGCGCCGCTGCGTCTTGGTGGCCGCCTGTCGCAGGCTGATCTTTAGGGGCCTCGATGGGCGGCCGTTTCGACGCGCTGCTGAAAGAGGTTCGCGGCTGCAGCTTCTGCGCCGCCCATCTGCCGCTCGGTCCGCGCCCTGTCGTGCGGATGCAGCGCAGCGCGAGACTGCTGATCATCGGCCAGGCGCCCGGCACGAAAGTGCATGAAACCGGTATCCCGTGGAATGACCGCAGCGGCGATGTGCTGCGCGACTGGCTCGGCATGGATCGCGCGCAGTTCTACGATGAAAGCCGTATCGCCATCATGCCAATGGGTTTCTGTTATCCCGGCGTCGATCCGAAGGGTGGCGACAATCCGCCCCGGCCGGAATGCGCGCCGCGCTGGCACGAGCGCCTGCTGGCGCATCTGCCCGATATCCGGCTGACGCTGCTGGTCGGGCAGTATGCGCAGAAGCAGTATCTTGGTCCGCGCCGTGGCGGGACCATGACCGAGACCGTGCGGCGCTTCCGCGACTATCTGCCGGACGGCTATTTCCCGCTGCCGCATCCGAGCTGGCGCAATCTCGGCTGGCAGAAGAAGCAGCCGTGGTTCGCAATCGAAACACTGCCGGCGTTGCGTAAGGCTGCAGGACGCGCGTTGAAACAGGCCTATGGATAGGCCGGCGTTTCGCGCGGCACGAAATCGACGATGCAGAACAGCATGTTCACGCTGGTGCCGTCGGCCGACAACGGCATCACGAGGTCGACCACCGACATGAAATCCTTGTGCGGGCCTACGTAGGGCACGCGGCTGATATGCGGTTGGCGCGTATCGGTCACACTTGCCAGGTTCTGCCAGATCCGGCTGTCCGGCTGCTGGTGCGGCAACTCGCTCATCCATTTGCCGGTATAGCGCGCATTCATCATCGCATCCGTCACCGTGCCAATCAGCCGATAACGGAAATCCAGCGTCCAGCCTGGCTTGGCGTCGCGCAGCACATCCATCAGGATCAGATACGGCAGCAGCGGCTTGATCTCGGCCGGATCGAGATCGGCGCGCGACGGCATCGGCCGGCTGCCGCATTTCGCGGCCCAGTACTCGAACGCCAGCCGCAGGCGCGGCGTGGCCGAATCCAAATCCAACGCGGTCATGCGCGGCCGGCAATCCTGAAAAGATGCTGTGCAGGGGAGGGGTAACGGGCGGGAAAGTGGCACGAAACGCGGGAAAGCGCACCCCAAAAGTTACGGGGATGACCCCGTGGGGCTACGGTTCGCCTATCTGCCGCGCGGCGGATTGACCTCGCGCGGGATGAAATCCACCAGCGACATCAGCATGGTCACGCTGCGGTCGTCATCCGACAGCGGCAGCACCAGGTCGATCAGGGAGAGAAAATCCTTATGTGGCCCGACGTAAGGCACGCGGTGGAAGCGCGGCTGGCGCTGCTCCACCACCTCGCTGAAATTCAGCCACATCTGGCTGCCCGGCCGCTGTGCCGGCAGTTCGCTGAGCCGCAGGCCGGTGAAGCGGCGCGACATATGGGCATCCACGGTGGTGCCCATCAGGCGGTAGCGGAAATCGAGCGGCAGGTCTGGCGCGGAATTGTGCAGCACGTCGGTCAGCACGATATGCGGAAGAAAGGACTTCATCTCGATCGGGTCGAGATCGGCGCGCGAGGGCATGGCGCGGCCGCCGCGCTTGCTCTGCCAGTAATCATAGCCCCACAGCAGGGCCGGCGTTGCCTGCCGGCCCAGCAGCAGGTCGCGCATCGTCGACACATCAGGCTCCTGTCACAATCCCAGTCTCTCAGGGATTGTGCAGACGCAAAAGCGGATTCCGCTCAACCCATGGTAAGGGGCCATGGTAAGGGAGCCATGGGGAAGGGCCGTGGTGAAAGGCTGGAGTGGAGGCTGCGCTCAGCCGAGTTGCGTGAAGGGGTGCGTGCCGTCCTGCAGCCGCACGCCGCTGCCGGCGCCCGGTGCCAGATCGACGCAGACCAGCAGGCGGTCCACCGTCTCGCCGTCATCGGCCAGCGGCAGCACGATATGGAAAATGCTGCTGAACTCGCGGCTGCGGCCGACATAGGGCAGTACGCCGCGCACCGGCGCGCGGGCATCCATGGCAGCCATCAGATGGTCCCAGACCAGACTGGGCGCGCGCTGGTGCGGAATCTCGCTCAGCCGCCTGCCGGTATAGTCGTCGTTGCTGAGCGCGCGCATGCGGCTGCCCACTTCGAGGTAGCGGAAGTCGAGCGGCTCATGCTCGACGCCGAAGACCAGCACTTGTGCGGCCAGCGGCTCCAGCGTCGCGGCCGGGAACTGCCGCCGCGCCGGCATCTCGGCGCTGCCGCGGGCATCGAGCCAGAGCAGGTGCGCGCGGGTCAGGATTTCCGATTGCGGATAGCCCGGCAGGCCGCTGCCGGCGTTCGGCCGCCGGGCCAGCGCTGCTGCGGTGGCGAGTTGCATGAGGTCCATCATGCGAGTCTGCCCGGCTCCATCGGGTAATTCATTGATACCGCGAGGAATTCAGGACTTCCTCCGTTCCGGCGGTTGCCGCTGCGGAACCTGCCGACCTTATCGCCGTGAGTCAGGCTGTGCAATCCGACCTTGGACCAAATCGGCGATCGCTCCGCCTGGCGGAACACGCCTGCCCCGGCTTGCTGCTTGGCCGACTTGATTTTGAGGGGCGGCGGCAGTATCCGGGCACCCGCTTCGGGGTTCGGCAGATAAAGCTGCCGAAATATGATAAACATGCCCGATTCGCTCGGTTTTTCACGCTTTAAGCAGGTTCGTCCATGGCCGGCCATTCCCAGTTTAAAAACATCATGCATCGCAAAGGCGCGCAGGATGCCAAGCGCGCCAAGGTTTTCACCAAGCTGATCCGCGAACTGACCACGGCCGCCCGCAGCGGCCAGCCCGATCCGGCAGCCAATCCGCGCCTGCGCGCCGCCATCCAGGCCGCCCGCGTCGCCAATATGTCGAAGGACACGCTCGAGCGCGCGATCAAGCGCGGCGCCGGCAACGATGCGGCCGACAATTACGAAGAGGTGCGGTATGAGGGCTACGGCCCCGGCGGTGTCGCCGTGATCGTCGAAGCGCTGACCGACAACCGCAACCGCACGGCGGGCGAAGTGCGCGCCGCCTTCTCCAAGAATGGCGGGGCGCTGGGCGAGACCAATTCGGTCGCCTTCATGTTCGACCGTGTCGGCGAGATCGTTTTCCCGGCGGCTGCCGGCACGCCTGAGGCGCTGTTCGAAGGCGCGCTGGAGGCCGGTGCCGAGGACGTGCAGTCGGATGAAGAGGGCCACAGCGTCACCTGCGCGCAGGACGACTTTGCCGCGGTGCGCGAGGCGCTGGAAAAGACGTTCGGCGAGCCGAAATCGGCCAAGCTGGTGTGGAAGCCCAAGACCACCACGCCGGTCGAGGGCGAAAAGGCCGAAACGCTGTTCAAGATGATCGAAGTGCTGGAAGACAGCGACGACGTGCAGACCGTCTACGCCAATTTCGACATTTCGGAGGACGAGATGAAGCGGCTGGCAGGTTAGGCCCCGGTCGCGAAAGGACTCCGGTTTGGGTTCACCCATGCGCATCATCGGTCTCGATCCCGGCCTGCGGGCGACCGGCTGGGGCATCATCCATGCCGAAGGCAACCGGCTGAGCCATGTCGCGCATGGCATCATCCGCAGCAACCCGGATGATGAACTGGCGTACCGGTTGCGCAGCCTGCATGACGCTCTGATGGAACTGCTGCAGGAATGGCAGCCGCAGGCCGCCGCCGTGGAAGAGACTTTCGTGAACAAGAACCCGGCCTCGACGCTGAAGCTCGGCCAGGCGCGCGGCGTGGTGCTGCTGGCGCCGGCACAGGCCGGGCTTCCGGTCGCGGAATACGCGGCGACCGAAGTGAAGAAGGCGGTCGTCGGCACCGGGCGTGCCGACAAGGACCAGGTGCATGCCATGGTGAAGCGCCTGTTGCCGGGCTGTAATGTCACTGGCACCGACGCCGCCGATGCGCTGGCGGTCGCCATCTGCCATGCGCATAACGCGGCGACATCGCGCCGTATTATGGCGGCGGAAGTGAGGGCGGCGCGATGATCGCCAAGCTCAGCGGATTGCTCGACAGCGTGGCCGAGACCTTCTGCATCCTCGATGTGAACGGCGTCGGCTACCAGGTCTTCTGCTCAGGCAGAACCTTGCGCAACCTGCCGCGGCCGGGCGAAGCCGTACGGCTGCATGTCGAGACGCATGTGCGCGAAGACCATATCCATCTGTTCGGCTTTGTGTCGCCGTCCGAGCGGGAATGTTTCAACCTGCTGCAGACCGTGCAGGGCGTCGGCGCCAAGGTGGCGCTCGGCATTCTCTCGACGCTGGCGCCCGATGAGCTGTTTCGCGCCATCGCCTCGGCCGACAAGACCTCGCTGAACCGCTGCGACGGCGTTGGCCCCAAGCTGGCCGTGCGCCTGATCACCGAACTGAAGGACAAGGTCGGCGGCATCGCGCTCGGCCCGGTGGCCAGTGCGACGTCTGCTGAAACCGCAGCAGCCGAAACGGCCGGCGGCCCGGTCGCCGATGCGCTGTCTGCGCTGGTCAATCTCGGTTACAAGCGCGCCGACGCCTTTGGCGCCGTCACGACGGCGGCGCGCAATCTCGGCGACAAGGCCAATGTGCAGCAGCTGATCCCGGCCGCGCTCAAGGAGCTGGCGCGATGAGCGAGGCACCTCGAATGGTCTCAGGCGCAAAAGCCGAGAACGACGATCTTGAGCGTCATCTGCGCCCGCAGGTGCTGGGCGATTTCATCGGCCAGGCGCGTGCGCGTGAAAACCTCAACATCTTCATCCAGGCTGCCAAGGACCGCGGCGAGGCGCTGGATCATGTGCTGTTCCACGGCCCGCCGGGTCTGGGCAAGACCACGCTGGCGCAGATCGTGTCGCGCGAACTCGGCGTCAACTTCAAGGCGACGTCTGGCCCGGTGATCGCCAAGGCCGGCGACCTGGCCGCCCTGCTGACCAATCTGGAAGCACGCGACGTGCTGTTCATCGACGAGATCCACCGCCTCAATCCGGCCGTGGAGGAAATCCTCTATCCGGCGATGGAAGACTTCCAGCTCGACCTGATCATCGGCGAGGGGCCCTCGGCGCGCAGCGTGCGCATCGACCTGCCGCCGTTCACGCTGGTCGGCGCCACCACGCGGTCCGGCCTGCTGACCACGCCGTTGCGCGAACGCTTCGGCATTCCGCTGCGGCTGAATTTCTACGAGGTCGAGGAACTCGAACTGATCGTGCGGCGCGGCGCCCGTATCCTCGATCTCGAACTCGATGCCTCGGGCGCGCGCGAGATCGCCCGCCGGGCGCGCGGCACGCCGCGGGTGGCTGGCAGGCTCCTGCGCCGGGTGCGCGACTTCGCCGTCTATGCCAAGGCGAAGATCGTCGATGCCGCCACCGCCGATGCGGCTTTGCTGCGGCTGGAAGTGGATGCGCGCGGCCTCGATGCCATGGACCGGCGTTATCTCACCACGATTGCCCGCGATTTCTCCGGCGGGCCGGTCGGCGTCGAAACCATTGCCGCCTCGCTGTCGGAACCGCGCGACGCGCTGGAAGACATCATCGAGCCGTATCTGATCCAGCAGGGCTTCCTGCAGCGCACGCCGCGCGGCCGCCTGCTGACCCCGGCCGCCTTTGCCCATATCGGCCTGACGCCGCCCGCCGGGCTTGGCGTGAATCAGTTAGACCTTCTGGGCGATGACGATGTCTGAGCATCGCTACGCCTTGCGGGTGCAATGGGAGGATACCGATGCCGCCGGCATCGTGTATTACGCCAACTACCTGCGCTTCATCGAACGCGGCCGGTCCGACCTGCTGCTGCAGAACGGCATCGACCAGCGCGGGCTGATCGAGTCGGAAAACGGCGCCGCCTTCGCCGTGCGGGCCTGCAATGTGGACTATCTGAAACCGGCCCGGCTGCATGAGGAGCTGGTTGTTACAACCGCCATTACCGAACTGCGTGGTGCCAGCCTGACCCTGGGACAGGAGGTCTGGCGCGGCGCGGAGCTGCTGGTCCGGGCCGAGGTCAAGCTGGTCTGTATCGACGCAAAAGGCCGTGCGCGGCGGGTGCCGCAGCCGGTTGCGGCGCTTTTCGCCACACTTTCACCAAATTTATCGCATTGATCTGCTAACTCTTAACCAAAGGATTCGAACTTATGGACAGGACCGTCAGCGCCGCGCAGCTCGGGGGCTCTTCTGTGGCCACCGATCTTTCGCTCTGGGCGCTCTTCCTTCAGGCCGACTGGATCGTCAAGGCCGTCATGCTGATGCTCATCCTGGCCTCGTTCTGGTCCTGGGCGATCATCTTCGACAAGCTGATCAAGATTCGCCGCACCATCATCGACACCGACAAGTTCGAAAACGACTTCTGGTCGGGCGGTTCGCTGGATGCGCTGTATGACCGCCTCTCGATGGCCGGTCCGCAGCATCCGATGGCCGTGCTGTTCGTCGCCGCGATGCGCGAATGGCGCCGCTCCACCGAGCGCGGCCTGGTGCGCGGCACCAAGGGCCTCGGCTCGCTGCAGGTCCGCATCAACCAGGTGATGCGTGTCTCCATCGACCGCGAGATGGAGCGCCTGGAGCGTTATCTCGGCTTCCTCGCCTCGGTCGGTTCGGTCTCGCCCTTCGTCGGCCTGTTCGGCACGGTCTGGGGCATCATGAACTCCTTCCACGCCATCGCCTCGTCCAAGAACACCTCTCTGGCCGTGGTGGCGCCGGGCATCGCGGAAGCGCTGTTCGCCACTGCGCTGGGGCTTCTCGCGGCGATTCCGGCCGTCATGGCCTACAACAAGTTTTCCAACGATCTCGGCCGGCTGAACGTGCGGCTCGAAGGCTTTGCCGGCGAGTTCTCCGCGCTGATGTCGCGCCAGCTTGACGAAGAGGCGGCCTGACCATGGGTATGTCCACCGGAGGCGGCTCGACCCGCGGCGGCCGCATGCGGCGCGCGCCGATGTCGGAAATCAACGTGACTCCGCTGGTCGACGTGATGCTGGTGCTGCTGATCGTGTTCATGGTCGCGGCCCCGCTGCTCACCGTCGGCGTGCAGGTCGACCTGCCCAAGACCCAGGCGGCGGCGATCCAGGGCCAGGACGAACCCTTAAGCGTCACCATCGACGCCAAGGGCGTCGTTTACCTTCAGGAAAGCCCGATTGAAGTAGATCAGCTGGTGGCGCGTCTGCAGGCGATTGCCGGCAACGCGTCCGAGCGCCGCATCTTCGTGCGCGGCGACCAGGCCATCAATTACGGCAAGGTGCTGGAAGTGATGGGCGTCATCAATACCGGCGGCTTCACCAAGGTGGCGCTGGTCGGCAATCCGCCCAATGCCGCCCCCCGGCGTTAACCGGGCGGTCGGTAAGGCGTAAGAGTAGAGGGTCAGGGCAGGGTGCAGCGACAGTCCTACATATTCTCGGCGAGCCTGCATGCCGGCATTCTGGCGGTCGGCATCTTCGGCTTGCCCTACTGGTGGGAGAAGCCGCGCGAGCCCGAGCCGATGGTCGTGCTGGCCGAGTTCGCGCCGATTGCCGAGAAGACCAACGTGCCCAAGCCGCAGCCGCAGGTCGTCGAGACCAAGGCGCCGCCCAAGGAAGAGCCGGTACCGGAAGCCAAGCCCGCGCCCGAGCCGCCCAAGCCGCAGCCGCAGGCGGCCGCCCCGCCGCCACCGCCTCCCCCGCCGACACCTGAGCCGCCCAAGCAGGCCGAGGCCCCCAAGCCGCAGCCGATGCCCGAGCCGCAGCCGTCTGCCAAGCCGCTGCCCAAGCCCAAGGAAGTGGTCGAGACGCCCGAGCCGCCGAAGGTGGCCGAGAAGCCGAAACCGGAAGTGAAGCCCGCGCCGCCCAAGCCGACGCAGCAGCGCACGGAAGACAAGAGCAAGACGCCGAACTTCTCGGATGTCGCGGCATTGGTGAACAAGATGAAGGCGCCGCCGGCCCCGACGCCGCAGCAGGCGCCGCAGACCGCCTCGCGCACGCCGCCGGCCGCCGCGCCGCGCGCCGAGGGGCCGTCGAATCCCAATCAGCCCATTTCGATGAGCGAGAAGGATTTCATCCGCAAGCAGGTGGAAGACAAGTGGCAGTTCGATATTGGCGCCAAGGATGCGGGCAATCTTCAGGTGCGCATCCGTTTCAGCCTGAATCCAGACGGTTCGTTGCGCCAGCAGCCTGAGATCGTCGATCAGGCTCGCATGTTCATTCCGGGCAACGAAAGCTATCGCGCTGCGGCTGAGTCCGCGCGTCGCGCCGTGCTCAAGGCCGTGCCGTTCCAGTTGCCGCCGGGCGACCGCGACAAGTGGGGCCAGGAAATCATTCTGAACTTCGATCCGCGCATGATGCTGGGCGGATAAAAATGACAGGGAGACAGTGATGCTTCGGATGCCGAGTTTGCCCCGCCACCGATCGGCGGCTGGCATGATGAAGGCCAATCTGCGCAGCTGGGTGCTGGCGCTGCTGGCGATAGTGCTGGTCGCGCCGCAGGTGCGCGCCGCGGTCGAGATCGACATCACGCGCGGCAACTTCAAGCCGGTGCCGATCGCGATTTCCGATTTCGATGCCGACAATCCGCAGGCGCTGAAGATCGGCACTGACGTTGCCGCCGTGATCCGCGCTGATCTCGAACGCTCCGGCCTGTTCAAGCCGGCCGATCCCAAGGCGCATATCCAGTCGCCGGCCCAGATGCGCGTTCAGCCGCGTTTCCAGGACTGGCGCGTGATCAATGTCGATGCACTGGTCAACGGCCGCATCGAAATGCAGGCCGATGGCCGCCTGCGCGGCGAATTCCGCCTGTGGGACGTGGCCGCCGAAAATCAGATGACCGGCCTGGCGCTGTTCACCACGCCCGACAACTGGCGTCGCCTGGCGCATCTGATCGCCGATGCGATCTACAAGCGCGTCACCGGCGAAGACGGCTACTTCGACACCCGCATCGTCTATGTCTCGGAAAGCGGCCCGCCGGATCGTCGCGTGAAGCGCCTCGCGATCATGGACCAGGATGGCGCGAACCATCGTATGCTTACCGATGGCCGCTTCCTGGTGCTGACGCCGCGTTTCAGCCCGGGCCAGCAGGAAATCACGTATCTGAGCTATTTCAACGAAAAGCCGCGCGTCTACCTGTTCAACATCGATACCGGACAGCAGGAACTGGTCGGCGATTTCCCCGGCATGACCTTTGCGCCGCGCTTCTCGCCGGACGGCAATCGCGTGATCATGTCGCTGGCGTCTGACGGCAATTCGGATGTCTACATGATGGATCTGCGCACGCGACAGCGGCAGCGTCTGACCACCGATCCGGGCATCGACACCTCGCCGAGTTTCGCGCCCGATGGTCGCCGCATCACCTTCAACTCGGATCGCGGCGGCACCAAGCAGATCTACGTGATGAATGCCGATGGTTCGGACCAGAAGCGCGTCAGCTTCAGCCAGGGCCGCTACTCGACGCCGGTCTGGTCGCCGCGCGGCGACCTGATCGCCTTCACCAAGGAGTATCAGGGCCAGTTCTCGATTGGCGTGATGCGTCCCGATGGTTCGGGCGAGCGCATCCTGTCGTCGAACGCGGTGGTGCAGGAAGCACCGACCTGGGCGCCGAATGGTCGCGTGCTGATGTTCTATCGCGAGACGCCATCGAACGCGCAGGGCCGTGGCCAGCGCGTGCGCCTGATCTCGATCGACCTCACCGGCTTCAACGAGCGGGAAATTCCCACCCCGGCGGATGCCTCCGATCCGGCCTGGTCGCCGCTATCGGCTCTTGTGCGCTGATTGCTCGCTTTTGGCCAAGCTGCGCTTGGCCAAAAGCGCAGTTTAAGCTTGGCCGGGCCGAGTCGAGGGCTCCAGCCTGTGGGTAACTAGGTTCATCCGGACCCCTGTTGCAGAAATGCCGCAGGGGTCCGTTTAGTCTTTACAAGCCCTTAGGCCTATTGATTCACCAAAAACCGGCCGATATAGTCGATCGTGACGTAATGGCTCGAACCTCGGGGTTCCGGCAACGTTTGCCCTTGGCTATGGAAATGGTTTCCAGCCCTGAGGCGGCGACCGGCAAAGCTTGGGGATCTGTCACACGCTCCGTGTTCGGATCAAAGATTCTAAGCCCGACCATGGAACGCAAGTTGCGCTTCGCTGTTCAGGTACCTGACTCACTTCTCGAAACCCTTGGAGGGATAATAAAAATGCGCCTCAACACCTTCGGCTCCAAGTTCCTGGCCGTGGCTGCCGTGGGCATGCTCGTTGCCGCTTGCTCGTCCGATCCGGCTCCGACCGCTTCGACCAGCGGCGCCGGCGGCGCCACCGCCACTGCTGCCGCTCCGGCTGCCAGCATCGCGCCGGGCACCGTGCAGGACTTCCAGGTCAACGTCGGCGACCGCGTCTTCTTCGACTATGACAAGTTTGAAGTGAAGCCGGCCGGCAAGGCCACGCTCGACAAGCAGGCTGCTTGGCTGAAGCGCTACGGCCAGTGGAAGGTTGTCATCGAGGGTCATGCCGACGAACGCGGCACCCGCGAATACAATCTGGCGCTCGGCGAGCGTCGCGCCAATGCCGTCAAGACCTACCTGGTCAACCAGGGCATCCCGGCGAACCGCGTCACCACGATCTCCTACGGTAAGGAGCGTCCGGTGGCTCTCGGTTCGAACGAGGCCGCCTGGGCCCAGAACCGTCGCGGTGTGACGGTCCTGTCGAACTAATTCAGGCGCGGCCAAGTTAGCCCACTGGGCACGCCTCGGCTGCACTGGAGTTCTTTGAAACACCCGTCTGCGCAAGCAGGCGGGTGTTTTGATTCCGGCGCTGAATCTGTCAGTCATCTGTTTGATTCAGCTATTCGGGTCGGATTGCGGCACTTTTTTCTCGGCCAGTGGTTCGGTGCATAGAGCGAGTTTTCTGTCTCCGCCGCAGTTCTGCCGCAAAAGATTCGCCATTCCGCCGTAAAAGCCAGGCTTAGCTTTGCCAGTGAGCTTTACGGTGGGCAGTGCAACAAAAAAGGGGAGTTCCCAAAATGCAGCGTATTACGATGGTGCGGTCCATGCTGGCCGCGGTGCTTGTGCTCGGTCTGGCCGCTTGTGAAAGCGCGCCGCAGCAGGACAGCTCGGTGAGCGGTGCCGGCGGCCGTGGCAGCACAGGCACCGGTGTTGCCACCAGCCCGATGGGCGGCGTCGGCACCAGCACCTTGGGCGGCCGTGAAGGCGCCCAGCAGCAGCTGGCCACGGAAGCCGGCGACCGCGTGCTGTTCGAAACCGATTCCCATTCGCTCAACAACCAGGCTGTCAGCATCCTGGAGCGCCAGGTCGCCTGGCTGAAGCGGAACGGCCAGTGGCGCATTGTGGTCGAAGGCCATTGCGACGAACGCGGCACCCGCGAATACAACCTGGCGCTCGGTGATCGCCGCGCCACCGCGGTGCGCAATTACCTGGTCAACCAGGGCATCCCGGCCAGCCGCGTGACCACGATCTCCTACGGCAAGGAACGCCCGGTCGCTGTCGGCAACAACGACAGCGCCTGGACGCAGAACCGCCGCGGCGTGACCACGCTGCAGAACTAACTGATGAAGGTTCGCCCGCCCTCTTTGCAGACGGCGGCGAACCTCTGATGATCACAACGGCGGGGCGCAAATCTGCGTCCCGCCGTTGCTTGTCGCCATGCTTTTGACGTAAACCCCGGTAAACTCGGCAATCTGCCCGATTCGTCCATCAGGGGTTCGCCCATGTCTGCGCCGCTCGTCGCCCGTCTGTCTGTTGTCCTGCTGCTTGCTGCTACGGCTTTGCCCGTCGCCTTTACGACTGCATGGGCGCAGGACGCCCAGACCATCGACCGCATCAACCGCCTGGAGCGTGACCTGCAGACCCTGCAGCGTCAGGTCTATCGCGGCGGTACGCCGCCTGCCTCCGCGCCGTCTTCGGGTGGCGGCAGCCTCACCGATACCAGCAGCGACGGCTCGTCCGCAGCCAACCGGCTGAACTCGCGCATCGACGAGCTGGAAAACCAGATCCGCCAGATGACCGGCCGCTTCGAGGAAGTGGAATTCGCCTCCAGCCAGGCCAATCGCCGCATCGACAAGCTGGTCGAGGATGTCGATTTCCGCCTCAACCAGCTTGAGCGCGGCGGCCAGCCGCCCGCTGGTCAGCCGCAGCAGGGCAGCGTCGAACAGGTGAAGCCGACCGCACAGCAGCAGGGCGTGCCCGCACCGGGCACACCGGTCGCGCGCGGCTCGACGTCTGCCACGCCGGGTCAGGCGCCGTCCCGCGAAGGTGTGCTGGGTTCGGTGCCGGTCGATGCGCAGGGGCGTCCGCTGCCTGCCACCAACAACGCCCAGCAGCAAAATCAGCAGACCGCGCGCGCCACTGCGCCGGCCTCGGGCCGGGGCAAGCTGCCGGCCGGTACGCCGCAGGAGCGCTACAACTACGCCTACAAGCTGCTGGTGCAGAGCGACTATGCCGATGCCGAATCCGCCTTCCGCGAATTCGTCAGCGCGCATGGCCAGGATGCACTGGCCGGCAATGCGCAATACTGGCTCGGCGAGACCTATTACGTGCGCGGCCAGTATGAGCCGGCGGCGCAGGCCTTCCTGCAGGGCTATCAGGGCTATCCGAAAAGCGCCAAGGCGCCCGACAGCCTGCTGAAGCTCGGCATGTCGCTGTCGGCGATGAAGAAGAACCCGGAAGCCTGCGCGGCACTCGGCCAGCTCGGCAAGGAATTCGCCTCGGCGCCGCCGCATGTGAAGGACGCCGCGACCCGCGAGCGCACCAAGATCGGCTGCAAGTAAACCCATGACGGCTGCGGGGGCAGTGGGTGCGGCGGAGTTCGACCGCTGCCTGCGGCCGCTGCTGGCGGACGACAAACCCGCGGCGCTCGCCGTTGCCGTGTCTGGCGGCGCCGACAGCGTGGCGCTGGCGCTGCTGACTGCGGACTGGGCCAGCAAAAGACGCATCGCGGTGTTGCCGCTGATCGTCGATCACCGGCTGCGGCCGGAGTCCACGAAAGAGTCGCGCCATGTCGCAGGTCTGCTGCGCAAGACCGGGCTGACGCCGAAAATCCTCACCTGGGATGCGAAGACCAAACCCACCGCCAATCGCCAGGCACTGGCCAGGGACGCGCGCTATGCGCTGCTGGCGGAAGAATGTGCGCGGCAGGGCATCCGCCACCTGCTGCTGGCGCATCACCGCGACGACCAGGCCGAGACCCTGCTGCTGCGCGCCCTGCGCGGCTCCGGCATCGACGGGCTGGCGGCGATGCAGCCGCGCAGTCTGCGTGGGGACAGCCTGATCCTGCTGCGCCCGCTGCTCGATTTGCCGAAGGCGCGGCTGGTCGCGACGCTGAACAAACGTAAACAGGCCTGGGTCGAAGACCCCAGCAACGCCAATGCCTCGTTCCAGCGCGTGCGCGTGCGGGCCGCCCTCGACCTGCTCAGCGACAACGACGCCGCACACCGCGCCGAACTGGTGCAGCATCTGGCGCAGACCGCGAGGAACTTCGCCCGCACCCGCGCGCTGCTCGACGCTGCCGCCTACGACCTGCTGCATGCGTCCGTGCAGCTGACGCCGGCCGGCTGCGCCTGGCTCGATCCGGCCGGGCTGATCGCGGCCGAGGACGAACTGGCCTTGCGTGCGCTGGTCAAGCTGCTCGGCGCCATCGGCGGGATCAGCGTGCCGCCGCGGCTGGACGGCCTGCAGCGCCTGCTGGAGGCGTTACGCAGCGGAAAGTCTTTGCCACTGACCCTGCATCGCTGCCTGCTGACCAGGATCAAGGGCGAGGCGCGCTTGCTGGTCTGCCGCGAGGCGCGCTACCTGCCGCCCGCGCAGCCCCTGACCGCCATGCTGTGGGATGGCCGGTTCCGCATCGCGGTGGCGAAACCGGTCCGTGGCGTCAGCATTGCTCCGCTTGGCCGGGACACGTTACCCGCCGCGGCCACGCTGGCTTTGCCTAAAGTCGCATGGCCGGCTCTGCCGGCGCTGCGCCGGGCCGATGGCCGCCTGCTGGCCGTGCCGGGTCTTGGCTGGGGGCAAATGCCGGCCAATGTAACAATCTCTTTCCAGCCGGCGCTTCCAGCCGCATTTCCAGCCTGAATCGCGCAGAATCTCGGGCGGTAACCGCTTGTTTAGCCCTGAGACGTGCATATCTATGGTTTGTGCCGGCTAAAATCGGCTAAAATTTTTCCGTCTCCGGCGGACTGTGGGCCGGGGTGGGGTTTCGCGTGGAAAGGAACGGGCTTCCGTGAATATGTTCGGCCGTAATCTGGCGCTGTGGGTGATCATCGGCCTTCTGGTCGTGGCGCTGTTCAATCTGTTTCAGGGCCCCTCGATGCGCAGCGGCGCCCAGGCGCTCGCCTATTCCGATTTCCTGAACGACGTGTCGAACGGCCAGATCACCGACGTGGTCGTGCAGAACAGCTCGAACACCGTGACCGGTCATTTCCGCGACGGCCGCAGCTTCACCACCTACATGCCGAACGATCCCGGCCTGATCTCCAAGCTGACCGAGCGCGGCGTGCGCGTCAGCGCGGCGCCGCCCGAAGAAGGCAACCCGCTGTTCAGCATCTTCATCTCCTGGTTCCCGATGCTGCTGCTGATCGGCGTCTGGATCTTCTTCATGCGCCAGATGCAGGGCGGCGGCGGCAAGGCGATGGGCTTCGGCAAGTCGAAGGCGCGCCTGCTCACCGAGCGCCATGGCCGCGTCACCTTCGAGGACGTCGCCGGCATCGAGGAAGCCAAGTCCGAGCTGGAAGAGATCGTCGACTTTCTGCGCGACCCGCAGAAATTCCAGCGCCTGGGCGGCAAGATCCCCAAGGGCTGCCTGCTCGTCGGTCCGCCGGGCACCGGTAAGACCCTGCTGGCGCGCGCCATCGCCGGCGAAGCCAACGTGCCGTTCTTCACCATCTCGGGCTCCGACTTCGTGGAAATGTTCGTCGGCGTCGGCGCCAGCCGCGTGCGCGACATGTTCGAGCAGGCCAAGAAGAACGCGCCCTGCATCATCTTCATCGACGAAATCGACGCGGTCGGCCGCCATCGTGGCGCGGGCCTCGGCGGCGGCAACGACGAACGCGAGCAGACGCTGAACCAGCTGCTGGTCGAGATGGACGGCTTCGAGGCCACGGAGGGCGTGATCCTGATCGCCGCCACCAACCGCCCCGACGTGCTCGATCCCGCCCTGCTGCGTCCGGGTCGTTTCGACCGCCAGATCGTGGTGCCGAACCCCGACATCATCGGCCGCGAACACATCCTGCGCGTCCATATGCGGAAAGTCCCGCTGGGCCCGGATGTCGACCCCAAGATCATTGCCCGCGGCACGCCCGGTTTCTCGGGCGCCGATCTCGCCAACCTGGTGAACGAGGCGGCCCTGCTCGCGGCGCGTCGCAACAAGCGCGTCGTCACCATGTCCGATTTCGAGCATGCCAAGGACAAGGTGATGATGGGCGCCGAGCGCCGCTCGATGGTGATGGGCGAAGAGGAAAAGCGCCTCACCGCCTTCCACGAGGCGGGCCATGCCCTGGTCGGCCTGCATGTGCCCAAGCACGATCCGCTGCACAAGGTGACGATCATCCCGCGCGGCCGCGCGCTGGGCGTCACCATGTCGCTGCCCGAGAAAGATCGTCTGTCGATGTCGCAGCTCGAACTGGAATCGCGCCTGGCGATGATGTTCGGCGGCCGCATGGCGGAAGAGCTGGTCTTCGGCAAGGAGAACATCACCACCGGCGCCTCCAACGACATCCAGCAGGCCACCGGCCTGGCGCGTCGCATGGTCACCGAATGGGGCATGAGCGACAAGCTCGGCCGCCTGCGCTACTCGGACAACGAGGAAGAGGTCTTCCTCGGCCACAGCGTGACGCAGCGCAAGAACGTGTCGGATGCCACCGCGCGCCTGATCGATGAGGAAATCCGCACCATCATCGACACGGCCGAATCGACCGCGCGCCGCATCCTGACCGACTATCGCTCCGAACTCGACCAGATCGCCCTGGCGCTGCTGGAATACGAGACGCTGTCGGGCGATGAGGTGCGCGCGCTGCTGCGTGGCGAGAAGATCATCCGTCCCGATGACAAGACGCCGACGCCCGGCAGCGATGCCGGCCCGCGCTCTGCCGTGCCGACCTCGTCGCGCGGCGGCGGCGCCAAGCCGGGCGGCTTCGAGCCGGAGCCACAGCCTGGTGCATAAAGTGGCCGGCGCGTAAGCGCCACAGCGGACGAATACGACAAACGCCCGGTGGCCAGGAGCAATTCTGGGCCGGGCGTTTTTCTTTGCAAAACTTTGAAATGGGACCCCGGGTCAAGCCCGGGGTGACGATTTTGGGAAGGCGGAGAGGAGTCTCTCACGCCGCCGCGTCTTCCGCCATATGCACCGCCTGGTAGTCCGGCTGCGGCCATTGCGTGTCGGCGAGCCGCTTCTGGGCGTCGAGCAGGGCGCGGATCGCCGCCGTCAGCGCGTCGCTGCAGCGGTCCGGCTGGGCCAGCAGGCCCTGCCTGTCGAGGCAGGCGGCATCGAAGGTCGCGCGCAACAGCGCTTCGGCGCGCCGCACATCCTGCAGGATATCGGCGGACTGGCGGAATGCGGCCGGCAGAGCATCGGCTGGGTCGGACATCGGGGCCCCCTGTGACATGCGGAAAACACTGACTCGCTTGGTCCCGGGCGGCATCTGGCCCTCGCGCCAGCCGGCTTCAAGGGGGCAACAAAGATTTCACAAAGCGCGGAACCGCCAGAGTCGCGCTTCGTTGATTTCCTTCCGTCATGCTAACCTCCCGCCGCATCAGAAGGCCCGATCCAGAGAGAGTCCGCATGCTCACCGTCCATCATCTCGGCAAGTCGCAGTCCGAACGCATCGTCTGGCTCTGCGAGGAGCTGGAGATCGCTTACGAGCTGAAACACTACGCCCGCGCGCCGGTGATGGCGCCGGAAGAGTACCGCGCGCTGCATCCGATCGGCTCGGCGCCGGTGATCACGGATGGAGATGTCACGCTGGCGGAATCCGGCGCGGTGGTGGACTGGATCATCGCGAAACATGGCGACGGGCGTTTGAGCGTGCCGAAGGACGACCCGGCCTTTGCCGACTATCTCTACTGGTTCCATTTTGCCAACGGCACGCTGCAGCCGGCCTTCATGCGGCTGATGGTGTCCGGCCGCTTCAATCCGCCCGAGGATCATCCGGCGCTGAGGCTTGGGCAGCAGCGCATGCAGCGCATTCTCGGCCTGATGGAAACGCGCCTGAGCAAAGTGCCGTATCTGGCTGGCGAATTCTCGGCGGCGGATATCATGACGGTGTTCTCGCTCACCACCATGCGGCATTTTCAGCCCTACGATCTCTCGCCCTGGCCCTGCATCCAGCAGTATCTGGTGCGGATCAGCGCGCGTCCGGCCTACCAGCGCGCCATGCTGAAGGGCGATCCGGGCATGGACCTGCTGCTGGGGTGAGGCGGATACGTCATCCCATCGCAAGTTCGTCATCCCCGGGCTTGACCCGGGGATCCATCCACCCTCGATGGCAAGGGGAATGCCGGGGCCTGCCCTCGACGTTATTCCGGGTCCTGCCTGAGATCCCCGGCCATCGCGCTTTGCGCGAAAGTATATGTATGTCGGCAAAGCCGCCGGGTCCGGGGATGACGTATCTGGGGCGCGAAACGGAAAGGGAGCTCGTCGCTACCGCCCGGCCAGAAAATCCGCGATCCAGCGCATGCCGATGCCATCCGTCTCGCCGTCCGGCGCATCGGCCAGACCGGGTTGCACGTCCTTCTGCGACCGGAGGTCGATCAGGTCGGACAGATAGGCGCGGCTGAATTCCGGGTGAAACTGCACGGACAGCACCGGCGCATTTTGATAGCGCAGGCCGGCGACGGCGCAGGCCGCGGTTTTCGCCACCACTTCACTGTCCGGCGGCTGCACCACGACCTGGTCCTGATGCGAGGCCGGCATCGTGACGCTCCCTGACCTACCGCCCAGCGTGGTCTCATACCGCTCCATGCCGACACGGAAACCGATCGCGGCTTTCTCCACCTTGCCGCCCAGCGCCTCGGCGATGATCTGGTGGCCGAAACACACGCCCACGATGGGGGCGCGTTTCAGCCGCGCTGCTTCGCGAATGAAATCTTTCAGCGGTGCGATCCACGGCAGGTCGTCATAGACGCCGTGGCGCGAGCCGGGGATCAGCCAGGCATCACAGGCCTCCGGCGCGGGCAGCGTCTCGCCATTCACGACGGAGATCGTGGTGAAGCTTGCGCCGGGCAGCAGCGCGCCGAGCTGCGCCGCGAACATCGCCGGATAGCTGATGTATGTGTCCTGCAGCGCCGCGGGGACCGGCCCGCATTCGATGATGCCGATTTTCATTATTACGCTGATTCAGAGATGGGCCTGTTGATGGAGGGAGTATGCGAGATTGGTATTTGTGTCATTTATCGCTCCAATCTCATAAGCATATCATCCATTAAATCGGAGAGAACGCTGTTGTGATCATTTCCAAGATCGCGTTGATCAAGCATTTTCTTAATGTCATCGAGAGCGAGTAATATAATAAGCTTTCCATGCTCTCGTAATGCGCCGCGTGCAGCGGAAATTGCGTTATTGTCTGCTCCATAGCGGCTAATAATAATTGCCGTAGAGCGCAGGGCAGTTAGGTACAGGTACTTTTCTGTCGTGTATATTTGGCCTTGTTTAATTTTCTTTGAGTAATCTTTGAACTCAAAAATAATATACCTAGAGCGGAATTGATCTGCGATTAACTTCCAAACATCGTGATTGGAGGAGACTCTGGCAATTAGATCGTATCTCGATGCACGAGAATGAGTGGATTTTTCACGAGCCCAATTAGTGAGATCTCCTTCAAAGATATACCTCAGAACCTCTGTCATTTTAGTTTCGAATAGTTTGTAGCTCCCGCGGGTATTTTCTGAATTCAATTGCTCCCACAGAGTTTTTCCGTGCACCCGACTTCTGGTTTCAGTCGGCTTATCAAAGACGGATGCCGTATGATCTGGGGCGCTCAGGTCGGCTATGATGCTTATGGTCTCATTTTTACTATCAATGAGAAAATCTGCATCTGACGAAAACGGGCGGGCTTGCCGTATGATTTCATGAAATGTTTCTGTGTATTGAGGGTGTTTTGCCAATAGCAGAAGAAGCTTTGATAAGTCATATACGATCATTTTTGGGAAGCGCAGGTTAATGCTCTTTATTGCGCTTTTTGAAAGTTCGTTTCCCACAATTAAAATTGACTTGGGTGCATTTAAAGCAGACTGAGCCGCATCCAAAACGAATGCAGATTGTAGCAATGAATTAAGAGAAGTTTCTCTTGAACTATATAATTTTACCTCCACCGCCGCCGTGATCTGATTTGCAGAAACTAAAAAATCTGCTGACGGCTGATTTATGCCATTAGGTTCTTTTTGAACATAGAGTTGCTCCGCCCGCAGTATATTTTCAATGATAGATTCAAAGCTTTTCCATACTGATTTTTCCTTCATAATCTTGCCCCTTACCTTAGTGACTTCTACTCACCGCTCTGTCAGCGCCAGCTTCGCGCCGAGCGCGACAAACGCCGCCGCAAAGGTGCGGCGCAGCCACAGCATCACCTGCGGCCGGCTCAGCACATGGTCGCGCACGGCTGCTGCAAAGAGTCCGTAGACTGCAAAGACAGCAAACGTCATCGCCATGAACACGCCGCTCATTTCCAGCATGCGTGGCAGGGCGTCGGGCGCATCGGTGGCGATGAACTGCGGCAGGAAGGCGAAGAAAAAGATCGACAGTTTCGGATTGAGCAGGTTGATCACGATGGCTTCCACCGTCACCTGCAGGAAGGATTGGCGCTGCGGCCCCTTGCCGGTGAGGCTCAAGGAGCCGCGGTCATGCCAGGTCATCCAGGCCATCCACAGCAGATAGGCCACGCCGGCATATTTTACCGCGTCGAACAGCAGCGCACTCGTGTGCAGCAGCGCCGCCAGGCCGGTGATCGCGGCGATCATATGCGGCACGATGCCGAGCGTGCAGCCAAAGGCCGCCACCACGCTGGCCCTGGCCCCGCGCGTCAGCCCGGCGGCCACCGTGTAGATCATGCCGGTGCCCGGCGTGGCGACGACGATCAGCGCGATCAGCAGGAAATCGAGGGTCATGGCAGCGACTCCGGGCAATGGAAAGGCGGGGCGAGGGCGACAGCCTGCCCCGTCCTTTGCTGACTTGCCAAGCTTGCTTTTTGAACCAGAACATGATAGGAACATTCATGGCGGACTCCGTCCACCCTTGAACTGCATATCCTTGCATGCGCTGTCTGGGCTGGGGCGATGGTGATTGCCGGCCCCGCTGCCCTGTACGGCTGCGCGCGGAGGTGGAAAAATCGGTTAACGCGAACCGTCACGAACGCCCGCGAACCGCCATGAACGCCCGCGAACACCCACGAACCGCCACGAACACCAGCGAAGCGCCACGAATGCCAGCGAACACCAGCGACGCAAAACGAACCGCCACGAACGCCCCTGGCAGACCCCATGCAGCGGTCGAGCGGCTGCATACATTGTTGCGCGACGCCGAGCAGACTGGCCGCCCGCTGGTGATGGGCATCGTCAATGTCACCGACGACAGTTTCTCGGGCGATGGCCTGAAAGGCGACACGGCGGCGGCGATTGCCCAGGCGAAGGCACAGGCCGCGGCCGGCGCCGACATTATTGACCTTGGCGCGGAATCGACCCGGCCGGGCGCAGCCCCGGTCTCGTTCCAGCAGGAGATCCATCGCCTGGTGCCGGTGATCGAGGCGCTGCGCCATGACCTGCCGCAGACCCTGCTCTCGGTCGACACGCGCAATGCCGGCACCATGCGCGCCGCCGCCGTGGCCGGCGCGCATCTGATCAACGACATTTCCGCGCTGGAAGGCGAGGGCAGTCTTGATGCGGTGCTGCGCACGGGATTACCCGTCGTGCTGATGCATATGCAGGGCCAGCCCGGCAGCATGCAGCAGGCGCCGCAGTATGCCGATGTCACCGCCGAGGTGCGCGACTATCTCGCCGGGCGCATTGCCGCCTGCCGCGCCGCCGGGCTGCCGCGCGACCGCATCCTGATCGATCCCGGCATCGGTTTCGGCAAGACGGTGGATCACAATCTCGCCCTGCTGCAGCGCTTGCAGGCTTTCCGCCTGCTGGGCTATCCGCTGCTGGTCGGGGTGTCGCGCAAGAGCTTCATCGGCGCCATTGCGCGCGAGGCCGATGCGCAACGGCGTCTGCCCGGCTCGATTGCGGCAGCACTCTGGGCGGCGCAGCAGGGCGCGAAGATCCTGCGCGTGCATGATGTTCCTGAGACCATGCAGGCGCTCGATGTGTGGCAGGCGATGTCGCGCGGCGGGCTGGAGGCTGAAAAGTTCAATGAATCCGCGTGAATGTAACAAGTCGTAACAGCACGCGGACTCTGCCGTTTTGCCGCTTTCTGTGGCATAGTCCCGCGCCACAGACAGTCAACGAGACCGATTCGCATGACCCGCAAATTCTTCGGCACCGACGGCATTCGCGGCCTGGCCAATACCGAGCCGATGACCGCCTCCACCGCGCTGAAAGTCGGCATGGCCGCCGGCGCGTATTTCACGCGCGGCGATCATCGCCATCGCGTGCTGATCGGCAAGGATACGCGGCTGTCGGGTTACATGCTCGAACCCGCGCTGGTGGCCGGCTTCACCGCCGTCGGCATGGATGTGTTCCAGGTCGGCCCGATGCCGACGCCGGCCGTCGCCATGCTGACGCGCGCACTGCGCTGCGATCTCGGCGTGATGATCTCGGCCTCGCACAATCCCTTCCACGACAACGGCATCAAGCTGTTCGGCCCCGATGGCTACAAGCTGTCGGATGAGGCCGAGACTGAGATCGAAGGCATGATCCTGGGCGATGCCGAACCCGCGCTGGCCGCCGCCGACAAGCTCGGTCGCGCGCGCCGGCTGGACGATGCGCTCGGCCGCTATGTCGAATTCGCCAAGGCGACGCTGCCCAAGGGCCGCACGCTGGCGGGCCTGAAAGTGGTGGTCGACTGCGCCAACGGCGCCGCCTACAAGGCCGCGCCCGCCGTGCTGTGGGAACTCGAAGCCGAAGTGATTCCGATCGGCGTGAAGCCGGACGGTTTCAACATCAACCGCGACTGCGGCTCGACGCATCCGACCGCCTTGCAGGAAGCCGTGGTGGCGCATGGCGCCCATGTCGGCGTGGCGCTGGATGGCGATGCCGACCGCCTGGTGATGGTGGACGAGCGCGGCCAGGTGATCGACGGCGACCAGCTGATGGCGGTGATCGCCGAAAGCTGGCTGCGCCAGGGACGGCTGGAAAAGAATGGCCTCGTTGCCACCGTGATGTCGAATCTGGGGCTTGAGCGTTTCGTGCAGAGCATCGGCGTCGAGCTGATCCGCACCAAGGTCGGCGACCGCTATGTGCTCGAGGCGATGCGCAACGAGGGCTACAATCTCGGCGGCGAGCAATCCGGCCATATCATCCTGTCGGATTTCGCCACCACCGGCGACGGCATCGTGGCGGCGTTGCAGGTGCTGGGCGCGCTGTGCGAATCCGGCCAGAAGGCGAGCCAGTTCTGCCGCCGCTTCGCGCCCTATCCGCAGCTTTTGCGCAACGTGCGCCATGCCGGCGGCAAGCCGCTCGACGCGCCCAAGGTGCAGCAGGCCATCGATGCCGCCGAGAAAAAGCTCGGCAAGGCCGGGCGTATCGTCATTCGTCCCTCCGGCACCGAGCCGCTGATCCGCGTGATGGCGGAAGGCGAGGACGAGATGCTGGTGCAGACCGTGGTGGCCGATATCGTCACCGCGCTGGAGCAGGCCGCGTGAGCGCTGCGGGTTCCGCCGCCAAACAGGGCCGCGTTCTGATTATCGCCGGATCGGATTCCGGCGGCGGCGCCGGCATCCAGGCCGATATTAAAACCGTCACCGCGCTCGGCGGCTATGCCATGACCGCGATCACGGCGCTCACCGCGCAGGATACCCGCACGGTGCATGCGATCCATGAAGTGCCGGCTGAGTTCATCGCGCTTCAATTGCGCGTGGTGCTCGAAGACATCGGCGCCGATGCGATCAAGACCGGCATGCTGCATCGCGCCGACATCATCGAGGCGGTGGTCGAGGCGCTGGAAAAATACGCGCCCGATGTGCCACTGGTGGTCGATCCGGTGATGGTGGCAAAGGGCGGCGCCTCGCTGCTGCAGCCCTCGGCCGCCGAGGCGCTGCGCACGAAGCTGATTCCGCGCGCGACAGTGATCACGCCGAACCTGCCCGAGGCCGAAGTGCTGTCCGGGATGAAGGTCGCGGTCGAAGCGGATATGGCGCCGGCCAGCGAGCGCCTGCTGCAGCTCGGGCCGCAGGCTGTTTTGCTCAAGGGCGGTCATCTGCCGGGCGATGCGCTGGTCGATCTCCTGCGCGATTCGCGCGGCGCGCAGCGCTATTCCGATACTCGCATCGACACGACCTCCACGCATGGCACCGGCTGCACGCTGGCCTCGGCGATTGCGACGGGCCTGGCCTTCGGGCTTTCGTTACGCGATGCGGTGGCGCAGGCGAGATCTTATGTGCGCAAGGCGATCGAGACCGCGCCGGGCTTCGGCCACGGCCATGGCCCGCTCAATCACGCGCATACGGTCACAGGAAAAGCGTAAGCAGCACGGCGGTGATCAGCAGCACCGGCATCAGCAGCACGACATAGCGGTAGACATGCCGCTCGCCGCCGGCGATGCCAGCGAAAGCGCAGGCCATCGCCACCTTGCCGGGGAAAAAGGTGGTGAACAGGCTGCCGGTCACGTTCTGTAAGGCGCTGACCCACATGACATTGGCGCCGGCGGAACCTGCAAGGGCTGCCTGCAGCGGCAGCATCAGGCTGTTCGACGCGGTGTTGCTGCCCGTCAATCCGCCGGCGACGGCGGCGAACAACGGCGTCGCCAGCAGCGCATGGCTGCCGGCAAAACCCTGCCAGGCCTGCGCCAGTTCGGCGGGAATGCCGCTGGCGGCCATCAGCCGCGCCATCACCAGGAAGATCAGCGTGGTGGCCACGGCAATGCGTCCGGCCGCCCAGGTCTGCCGGAGAATGCCGCCGGTCTGGCGGGGTTTGAGCGTCAGCGCGCCATAGGCGATCGCCGTCAGCAGCAGCATGACGCCGGCCTGGTAGGCCCAGGGAAACGCCGGCATGTCATCGAACGGCCGCATGATGGCCACGCTCTGCAGCAGCTGCGACAGCGGCGTGATCAGCCGCGTCGACAGCAGCACGCCGATCAGCAGCAGATAGGGCAGGGTGACGCGCAGCATCGTCTTGAGCGGCGGCCGGTTGCGATCCAGCAGCCAGCCAAGCGCCACCAGCGGCGCGGTGGCAATGAGTCCGGCGGTATCGACGGACGCGAAGCGGTTGCCAAGCCAGAGCAGGCCGAACATCGCGCAGGTCCAGACCAGATCGAGCGCCATGTTCTTCGCGCTCAGGCCGAGCCCGAGCCGATGCGACCACCACCAGAACCAGCCGAGCAGCACAACGACGAAGGGCGGCATCAGGCTGGCGCTGTAGAGGCCGAACTGCTGCAGCGGCAGATGCCCCAGCGCCGCGCCGATGGTGGTGCCGATGCCCAACCCGCCCCAGGGCACCAGCATCTGGCTCAACAGACCCACCGCAATCGCCGGCAATGGCGCTACACCCAGCCGGCGCAGGCCGTGAATGGCGAGCGCGAAGCCGACGCCGAAGCCGATGGCGCATTCGATCAGGCCTGAGGCAATGAAGCTGAGGAAGAAGGCGCGGCGATGCGGCGATACCGGCGCAGCCTCTGTCGCCTCGGTCTGGCGCTCGGGGGCGGCGGCCTGGATCACATGATGCACGGTCAGGCCGGCCAGCGTCACGGCGATGGCATGCCAGGCCAGCCAGGCACCTTTCAGGCTTTCGACGAAGAAGAAGCTCACCAGGTCGCGCTCGCCATGGAGCGCGACGATCACGGCCGGGACTGTGGCGACCAGGCCGGCGAGGCTGGCGCGCACCAGCGGGACGCGGCCAGTGGCGACAAGTCCGATCACCAGGATGATCGGAGCGATATAAAGCAGGATCTGCACAGCGCCTTTATAAGACGACCGCCCGTGCGGCGCTATGCGCCGCTAGACAACCGCATGCCGCGCTTCCGGGCCGCGTTCGATCAGGTTGCGCAGGCGCCGCAGGCCATCGGCCACTTCCGAACGATCAGGCGAGGGGGCCAGCGACACCCGCACCCACGGCGGCGGATTCGGGCGACTGTCGAGCAGGAAAGACGTGCAACTGGCGATGCGCACGCCCTGGCCCAGTGCCTGGTTGGTGAATTCGTTGGGTCGCCACGGATTGGGCAGTTCCAGATAGCAATGCAGGCTGGCCGGATTGCTGCGCAGCGTCAGGCCGTCGAAAGCCTCGTTCGCCATCACATTGCGGATCGCGGCTTCCTCGCGCAGGCGATCGACCAGCATCGCCGCCGTGCCGTCCTCGATCCACTGCCGCACGATTTCCTGGTTCAGCCGCGGATTGTTGACCGCGACTGCATGCAGCGCATCGGCAAAGCGTTCGACCAGCACCGGCGGCGCGGCGATCCAGCCGACGCGCAGGCCCGGTGCCATGCATTTCGAGGCGCTGGTGATGTAGATGGTGCGTTCCGGCGCCAGTGCGGCGATCGGCAGCGGCCGGTCCTTGATCAGGAAGCCGTAGACATCGTCCTCGATGATGGTGAGGTCGTGCTTGCGCGCCACCGCGATGATCGCATTGCGACGGTCGGCGGTCATCATCACGGTCGTTGGGTTATGGATGGTGGGCTGTATCAAGACCAGCCGGCTGCCGGTGCGCTTCGCGGCTTCGGCCAGCGCATCGGGTCGCATGCCTTCATCGTCCATCGCCACGGCTTCGAGCCGGATCGGGCGTTGCTGCGCATTCTCGTGCACGCCGCCATAGGTGAGAGATTCGACCAGCATCACTTCGTTCGGCATTGTCATCGCCGTCATCACGATGGCGAGCGCCTGCTGCGCGCCGGCGGTGGCGATCACCTGCTCCGGCGTCACCGACAGGCCGACGCGGCCGATCCAGGCGGCGGCAGCGGCGCGATGCGCCGGATCGCCCAGCGTGCGGCTGTAGCCGAGCAGGTTCTGCAGCCCGCCGCGCATGGAGAGGCGCTGCAGCGAATTGCGCATGATCTCTTCGAAATCGGGCAGGCTGGGCTCGTTGCGCGACAGTTCGATCACGCCCGGCGTGCCCAGCCGCGCAATCTCGCCCTGCGGCGCGACGATCTCGCTGCGGAAGCCGGCCGTGGTGCTCAGGCCGTCAAAGGGCTTTACGAAAGTGCCGCGTCCGACTTCGCCGGACAGCAGGCCCTTCTGTTCGGCCAGCATGTAGCCGCGGCTGACCGTGCCGACGGTGACGCCGAGCTTCCAGGCGAGATTGCGTTGCGGCGGCAGCTTGGCGCCGACCGGCAGTTCGCCCGTCTGGATAGCGGTTTCGATCGCCGTGGCGAGCGCCTGGTAGCGCGGGCCAGGAAATGCTTCGAGATTGGGGATCCACATTGTCATGGTGACAATATTGCCATTGACCCCATGAGAGAGTCAATCAATTATCCAATTGCTCGCATTGAGCGGGTTCAATCATGAAAATCTTCCCAGATATTGGAGGGGTGTTATGAATAATTGTATCGATACAATCGACCGGCCTTATGGTATTGGCCCGGTCGAACGCGCGGGCAGCACGATCGGCCGGGTCATCGACCGCACTGTGACTGTCAGCGCCAAGGGCGCGACGACCATGGTGCTCACGCTGCTCGACTGGCAGCGCCAGGCCCGTGAGCGGGCTGAACTGGCTGGCCTGCCGCAGGAGATTCTGAAAGACGTCGGCCTCACCCGTGCCGATGTGGAAGCCGAGTTGAGCCGCAAGCCGGTCTGG
Source organism: Ferrovibrio terrae (assembly GCF_007197755.1). NCBI lineage: Bacteria > Pseudomonadati > Pseudomonadota > Alphaproteobacteria > Rhodospirillales > Rhodospirillaceae > Ferrovibrio > Ferrovibrio terrae. The sequence continues at coordinate 401,496 of NZ_CP041636.1, read as the reverse complement.
CTTCGATAACGCATGAGGGTTTAAGCCCCCCGGCTGCCGGCGTCGTGTGCGCATCAGATGCACCGACGCCGGATACCCTCCTGAAAGAACGCGACATGCCCTTGCAAGCCGAAACCTTCCTGCTGCTGCCGCTCGCGCTCTTCGCCGTGGTCACCTCGATCACGCCCGGCCCCAACAACATCCTGCTGACGGCGTCTGGCGCCAATTTCGGGTTCCGCCGCAGCGTGCCGCATATGCTGGGCATCAGCGCCGGATTTCTTTCGCTCATCCTCGTCACGGGTGTCGGCCTCGGCGCAGTGATTCTCGCCAGCGACTGGCTGCATCAGGGCCTGAAAGCCGTGGGCGCGCTGTATCTGGTCTGGCTCGCCTGGCAGCTGGCGCGCGCCGGCAGCATCGAAAGCCGGGCCGAGATGCGGCCGATGAGGTTTCACGAGGCTGCGCTGTTCCAGTATGTCAATCCGAAAGCCTGGATGATGGCTGTCGGCGCCGTTGCCGCCTTCACCACGCCGGGTGGCCATTACGGCATGGAAGTTGCGCTGATCGCGCTGATCTTCACCGTCATCAACCTGCCCTGCGTGTCGCTCTGGGCGCTGTTCGGCGTCGGCATCGGGCGCTTCCTGAACGATGCGCGTGCGCGCACCATTTTCAATTTCACCATGGCCGGTCTGACGCTGCTGTCAGCCGTGCTGCTCTATCTCTGAGGCCCGCCATGCAACTGCCGCTTTATCAGGTCGATGCCTTCGCCGATGCAGTGTTCAAGGGCAATCCTGCTGCCGTGATGCCGCTGGACAGCTGGTTGCCGGATGCGACCATGCAGGCGCTGGCAGCCGAGAACAATCTGGCCGAGACGGCATTCTTCGTGCCGCAGAAGGGCGGGCTGGGCGAAGACGGCTTCGGGCTGCGCTGGTTCACGCCGGAAGTCGAAATCGATCTCTGCGGTCATGCCACGCTGGCTTCGGCCTGGGTGCTGTTCAACAAGCTTGAGCGCGGCCGCGACCGCGTCGATTTCTTCACCAAGAGCGGGACGCTGACGGTGACGCAGCAGGGCGAGAGCGGCCGGCTGATGCTGGATTTCCCGGCGCGGCCTGCACAGCGCGTACAGCCCTGCGCCGGCCTGATCGAGGCGCTGGGCGCCGAGCCCGCCGAGATCCTGGGCGCGCGCGACTATCTGCTGGTCTACGACAATGCCGCCACCGTACGTGCGCTGAAGCCCGACATGAACGGGCTGATGGAGATCGACAAGTTCGCGGTGATGGTGACGGCGCCGGGCGACCGGCCGGGCATCGACTGCGTCTCGCGCTTTTTCGCGCCGGCCAAGGGCATTCCGGAAGATCCTGTTACCGGCTCGGCCCACTGCACCATCGTGCCTTACTGGGCCAAACGGCTCGGCAAAAGCGAGATCGTGGCCTACCAGGCCTCGAAACGCGGCGGCACGCTGTACTGCAGGCTGAAGGGCGAGCGCGTCTTCATGGCCGGCAGCTGCAAGCCCTTCCTGGAGGGCACCGTCACGCTGTGATGAAGGACCGGATTTCGTTTCGGCGGTTGCCCCGATAACCGCCGGAAGGCCGGCGCAAGCCGGCCGGGCGCGGCATCAATCCCTGTTGTGTGCCGCGCCCTTTTCTTTTCTGATGGGGCATGACCAACTCAGCCCCCGCGCTTTCCATCACCGCCGCTCGCACCCCCGACGACATCGCCGAGGTACGCCGGCTTTTCCAGGCCTATGCGCAGTCGCTGGATTTCAGCCTCTGCTTCCAGGGGTTCGACGAGGAACTGGCCGGTCTGCCCGGTAAATACGCGGCGGGTTCACGCGGCGCCCTGCTGCTGGCCAAGGTGAATGGCGACGCCGTCGGTGTGGTCGGCCTGCGCGGTCTGAATGATGGCATCGCCGAGATGAAGCGGCTTTATATCGACCCCGCGGGGAGGGGCCATAATTTCGGCCGCGCGCTGACCGATGCCGTCCTGGCCGAGGCCCGCCGCTTCGGCTACCGCGCCATCCGGCTGGATACCTTCCCCTCGATGGTGGCGGCCAACCGCATCTACGACACTTTGGGATTTCGCGATATCCCGCCTTATTACGACAATCCGCTGTCTGGGGCGCGCTATCGCGAGCTCGATTTATGAACGTTGTTCATTTTTATGAACAATGATAAGGTTTTCTCCGAAGCAGGAGGAAGCCATGTCCGAGTCAGAGCCTTTCGTACTCTATGAACGCGATGGCCGCATCGCCCGCATCACGCTGAACCGGCCCGAGCATCTCAACGCCATCCACGAAACCACGCCGGACCTGCTGCGCGCCGCCGTCGAGCGCGCCAACCAGGACGACAATGTGCATGTGATCCTGCTGAGCGGGGCGGGGCGCGCCTTCTGCGCCGGCTACGACCTGAAGGAGTATGCCGAGGCGCCGCGCCCGGTGAAGGGCAGCCAGGACATGCCCTGGGACCCGCTGGTTGATTACCAGTGGATGCGGCATTCCACCGACTGCTTCTTCAGCCTGTGGCGTTCGCTCAAGCCCGTGGTGGCCAAGATCCACGGCTATGCGGTGGCGGGCGGCAGCGACATCGCGCTGTGCTGCGACCTCGTCGTGATGGCCGAGGATGCCAAGATCGGCTATCCGCCGGCGCGCATCTGGGGCTGTCCGACCACGGCGATGTGGGTCTATCGCCTGGGCGCCGAGAAGGCCAAGCGCATGCTCCTGACCGGCGACCTGATCGACGGCAAGACAGCAAAAGACTACGGCTTGGTGATCGATACCGTGCCGGCCGACCAGCTGGATGCCCATGTCGAGGCACTGGTGGCGCGCATTGCCAGCGTGCCGAAGAATCAGCTGATGATGCAGAAGCTGATGGTGAATCAGGCCTATGACAATATGGGGCTGAATTCGACGCAGACGCTGGCGACGCTGTTCGATGGCATCACCCGGCATTCACCCGAGGGCGTCGCCTTCAAGGCGCGCTGCGAGCAGGTCGGCTTCAAGGCCGCCGTGAAGGAACGCGATGGCGGCGATCCGCTGGCGTGGAAAAATGCCCGCTGAGGTCATCGAGAAAAAGGCCGTCGATAAGAAGGCTGGCCGGCGCGAGGCCGTCCGCGCCTTCAAGCGCGAGGCGATCCTGCAGGCGGCGCGCAAGATTTTCGCCCGCGACGGCCTGGATGGCGCGACCTTGCGCGCCATCGCCACCGAAGCCGGAATCGCCGTCGGCACGGTCTATCTGCATTATCCGGCGAAAGAGGCGCTCTATGCCGAACTGCTGGCAGGTTCGCTCGCCGAGCTGCAGAAGCACCTGCGCGATGCCGTCGCCAAAGCGGTAGCACATGAGCAGCTGATGGCGGGCGCGCTGGCGTTTTATGACTTCTACCGTCAACGCCCCGATGACCTCTATCTCGGGCTTTATCTGGGGCAGGGCTTCCAGCCGACTGGCCTGACGCCTGAACTGGATCGTCTGCTCAACGGCCGTCTGATCCAGTGCTACACAGTGCTGAGCGATGCCATGCGCCACATCGCTCCGGTGGAAGCGGAAAACCTGCGGGCGGAAACGGTTTCCCTTGCGGCAGCCACCGGCGGGGCGCTGATGCTGGAAACCACCGGGCGACTGAAAATCCTCGGCGATACCGGCGAGGCGGTGGTGCGTCGTCATGTCGAGGCGCTGGTTCAAAGATTGCGTGGTCGCGCCTGAGGCGCGAACGGTTGCGCACTGTGCGCTGAGGCGCGAACATAGGCCGCTCCACTCCACAGCTTCATCCAGAGAGACTTTACCTTGAGCAATTTCCGCGAAACCTTCCGCGGCTCGGTCGCCGCCTGGGAATGCGATCAGTACGGCCATATGAACGTGCAGTTCTACACCGCGCGCATCAGCGATGCGGCAGCCAGCGTGATGCTGGCGGCCAATTTCGGACAGAAGGCCTTCAAGGAACTGAAGCTCGGCATCGCCGCAGTGAATGCCGAGACGCGCTTCGTCTCCGAGCTGCATGCAGGCGACCTGATCCGCATGGAAAGCGGCGTCACGCTGGCCGAAGGCAAGAAGATCAAGTTCCATCATCGCGTCTACAATGCCGAGACCGGCGCGCTCTGCATGCAGGCTGATGTGCTGGCGCTGTGTTTCGATCTGGTGCAGCGCAAGTCCGTGCCGCTGCCGGCCGATCTGGAAGAGGGCTTCAAAACCGTGCGTGTCGATGCTGCCGCGCCGGCGCAGCAGGTGGCGATCCCCCCGGTCGAGGATGGCTTTGTGCCCACGGGGCGTTCGCCGGTGCAGCCCTGGGAATGCGACCGCATGGGGCATCTGAACGTGCAGTTCTATCTCTCGCGCTTCGCCGAGGCCGAGAAGCAGCTGTTGCTGGCGCTGGGCTATGGTCCGACGCGGCGTCAGGCCGACAAGGTGGCCGTGCGCCCGCTGAAGCACCGCATCCAGTTCAAGCGTGAGAATCACGAAGGCGCCGTGCTGCGGGCGCGCAGCGGTATCCGCGAGGTCGCCGCTGACCGGCTGTTCCTGTATCACGAACTTTACGAGGCCGAGACGAACACACTGTCTGCCACCTGTGAAGCGGAAGTGATCCTGGATCGCCTGGATGGCACTGGCCCGCTGGCCCTGCCGGCCGACGTATGTACGGCTGCCGATGCGCTGGCTGTGCTGCTGAAAGCGCCGCCGCCGCCCGCGCCGCATGGCGGCGTGCCGGTGCCGGATGCGCCGGTAGCCGGCATGTATGAGACCGCGCGCGGCGGCGTCGACCGCTGGGAGGCGGAAGAGACCGGCCGCATGGCGACGCGTTTCTACATGGGCTGCTTCTCGCAGGCGGCGGGCAATATGCTGGCCGGCGGCGACCTGACGGCCGACAAGATGCGCGAGCATAACATCGGCTCGGCGGCACTGGATTACACCATCGACTATTTCCAGCCGCTGCGGATCGGCGATGCCTATTACGCCCGCACCGGCATGCTGGAACTGCGGGAAAAGACCTGGCGCTTTTTCCATTTCATGCTCGACAGCAACACAAACCAGCCGGTGGCGCGCGCCGAGGTGGTGGCCGTGCTGTTCGACCTCAAGGCCCGCAAGTCGATCGTGATGCCCGAGATGGTGCGCGCGGCGTTTTCCAAGCGGCTGGTGCAGGCGCAGCCGGCGGAATGAGCGTGGATAACCCATAAATCTTTCGGGTCCCCGCTTTCGCGGGGACGGCGTTTGTGGCTGACTGCCGGCCATGGGAACGCTGCTCAACGTCTCGCTGCCATTCTTCGGGCTGATCTTTATCGGCTATGCCGCCGGCTGGACCCGCATCATCACGGCGCAGGCCTATCTTGGCCTGAATGCCTTCGTGATCTGGTTCGCCCTGCCGGCCATGCTGTTCATCAAGATGGCGCAGGCGCCGGTGTTCGAGGCCTTCGACTGGAAATTCGTCGCCGCCTACAGCGGCGGCGGCCTGATTGCCTATGCCTTCACGGTGGGGCTCAGCCGCCTGCTGTTCGCCATCAACTGGGGCGAACGCGCCGTGCAGGGCATGTCCTCCAGCTTCGGCAATGTCGGCTTCATGGGGCTACCGATTCTGGTGACCCTGTTCGGCGATGCCGCCGTGCTGCCGGCCGTGCTGATCATCGTGTTCGACCATGTGCTGCTGATTCCGCTGACCACGGCACTGATCGAAGGCTCGAATGGCGGCAATGCGTCGCTGCCGGCAATCTTCAAGCGCGTCGCCATCGGCATGTCGCGCAATCCGCTGATCATCTCGACCTTTGCCGGCCTGCTCTGGGGCCTGACGGGCCTGAACCTGCTCACGCCGGTGGAAACCCTGCTCAACCTGCTGGCCAATGCCTCGGCGCCCTGCGCCCTGTTCGCACTCGGCCTCACGCTGGTCGGAAGACCGATTTCAGAGGGCCTGGAGCAGGTGTCGCTGGCCGCTATCGGCAAGCTGGCGATTCATCCGCTCGTGGTCTGGATGCTGGCGGCCTATGTGCTGAAGCTGGATGCTTTCCTCACGGCGGTGGCGGTGATCCAGGCCTCGATGCCGACCGCGGCGAATGTCTACATCCTCGCCACGCAGCAGAACACCTATGTGCAGCGGGCGTCCTCGACGATCCTGGTGACCACCGTGATCGCCACCATCACGGTGTCGGCGTTCATGGTGCTGTTCACGGCGTATTAGAGCTTGGTCCGCACTGACCACAATTCCGGGAAGAAACTGCGTTCCAGCGCCTGCCGCAGGTAGGCCACGCCGGCGCTGCCGCCGGTGCCCTGCCGCATGCCGATAATGCGTTCCACCGTCTTCATGTGGCGGAAGCGCCACTGCTGGAAGCTGTCTTCCACATCGACCAGTTCCTCGGCCAGTTCGTAGAGATCGAAATGGGTTTCGGACTCGCGATAGATCAGCCCCCAGACGTCTTCCACGCGGCTGTCGGCCTGGTGCGGCGCCGTTACGTCGCGTTGCAGGATATCGGCCGGGACGGGCAGGCCGCGACGCGCCAGCAGGCGCAGGGCCTCGTCATACAGGCTCGGCGCGTTGAAGGCGGCCTCCAGCGGTTCGTAGATGTCGGGGCGGTGTTTGTGCGGTTTCAGCATCAGCGGGTTCTTGGCACCGAGCTTGAATTCGATCTGGCGATACTGCCAGGACTGGAAACCCGACGACGACCCCAGCGAGGGGCGGAAGCGCAGGTAATCCGCCGGCGTCATGGTGCTCAGCACATCCCAGGCCTGGATCAGCTGGACCTGGATGCGCGACACGCGCGACAGGCATTTGAAGCTGGGGCCCAGCTCATCGGCCCGGATATGGCGGATCGCCATATCGAGTTCGCTGTTCAGCAGCTTCATCCACAATTCCTGGACCTGGTGGATGGTGATGAACAGCAGCTCGTCCTGCTCGCCCGACAGCGGCTGCTGCGCCGACAGCAGGGTGTCGAGCCGCAGATAATCGCCATAGCTCATGCGGTCGGAGAAATCGGTCTGGATGCCGTCGGTCGTCATGGGCTTGCTCCCGGCGATGCTTTAAATCTAAAGTATCACGACCGCCCGGCAGAGCAAACAGCATGACGATCCTCGATCTGAAACGGCAGTTCTCGCGTTTTCTCACCAGTGAGCCTGACCGGCTGCATTTTGCCGCGCACAGCCATTCCTGCTGGCCCGATGCCAGCCAGGCCGGGCAGCAGCAGGCCTGGGAAGACGCCGCAAAGCTGATCGACGGCAAATGGGGGCATGTGCTGGGTGCGGTGCTGCCCGGGGCGCAGGGCCATGTCGCGCGGCAGCTCAATCTGCCCGATCCGGAAAGCGTGGTCTTCGCGCCCAACACGCATGAACTGGTGACGCGGCTGCTGTCCTGCTTTCCGGCCGGCCAGCCGATCCGGCTGCTGACCAGCGACAGCGAATTCCATTCCTTCGCGCGGCAGGTTGCGCGCATGGAGGAAGACGGCCTGGTGCAGGCGACGCGGATTCCGGTCGCGCCCTTCGATACATTCGCGGCGCGCTTTGCCGCGGCTGCCAAAGCTGGCGGTTTCGACCTGATCTTTGTCAGTCAGGTCTTTTTCAATTCCGGTTTCGCCGTGGAGGATTTCAGCGGGATCGCAGCTGCGGCCGGCGAAGCCATGCTGGCGGTCGATGGCTATCACGCCTTCATGGCGCGGCCGGTCGACTGGTCGAGGCTGGCGTCGCGCGCCTTCTACATTGCCGGCGGCTACAAATACGCCATGGCAGGCGAGGGGGCGGCCTTCATGCATTGCCCGCCGGGCTGGGGCGAGCGGCCGCGCAATACCGGCTGGTATGCCGCTTTCGGCGCGCTGTCGGCGGCGCAGGACAGCCGCACGGCCTATGCCGAGACCGGCTGGCGCTTCATGGGCTCGACCTTCGATCCGTCCGGGCTGTATCGCTTCAACGCGGTGCAGGACTGGCTGGAGCGCGACGGCGTGACCGTGGCGATGATTCATGCGCATGTGCGCGCCCTGCAGGATCGCTTCACGGCGGCATTGCCGGTGGGTCCGCTGACAGCCGCGCAGCTGGTGGTGCCGCAGGATCAGCCGCGCGGCAACTTCCTCACCTTCGAGCTTGAGAATGCCGCAGTCGTGCAGCAGCGGCTGGCGGCGCGGAAGGTCGTGACCGATTATCGCGGCACGCGCCTGCGCATCGGCTTCGGCCTGTATCACACTGCCGCAGATGTCGATGCGCTGCTGGAGCGCATTCAGGACTTATAAGACGCGTCCTTCGCATCCAGCATGCGCAGCAGGCCGCCCCAGGCCAGTCCGCTGACATCAATCTTCGAGCCGCGCACCTGCGCCTTCACCAGTTCCGGCACGCCGACCGGCGTGGGGTGCAGTTTCGTGCCGCCGGCCAGCGTCTTGATCTGCGCCTGACAGGCGCGCTCGAGCAGATGGATATTGAGGAAGGCCGAGGCGACGGTTTTGCCGCAGGCCAGCGTGCCATGCTGGCGCAGGATCATCAGGTTGTTCATGCCGAGATCGGCGACCAGCCGCTCGCGCTCGTCCAGATTGAGCGCGATGCCTTCGTATTCGTGGTAGCTCAGCATGCTCAGCGCGATCATCGCGGTCTGGCTCAAGGGCAGCAGCCCGTCGGCCTGGGCCGAAACGGCGATGCCATCGCTTGTATGCAAATGAATCACGCAGCCGACATCGTGGCGCGCCGCATGGATGGCGGAATGGATGGTGAAGCCGGCCGGATTGATGATGTTGTCGGTGGGCGAGACGATATTACCCTCAAGGTCTACCTTCACCAGCGACGAAGCAGTGATCTCGTGGAACATCCAGCCATAGGGATTGATCAGGAAATGCTCGTCCGGTCCCGGCACGCGGGCGGAAATATGCGTGAAAATCAGGTCATCCCAGTCGTAATGTGCCACCAGGCGATAGGCTGCGGCCAGGTCGGTGCGGACCTGCCATTCTTCGGCACTCACCTGTGTGCGGATATCGGCCCCAGACTTAAGCGCATTGGGCTTGAGCGCAGCGGCGGGCGGTGTCATGGCGATCCTCCGAGTATTTTCTTATTGGACTTAAGTCTGAGGCCAAATGGTCCGTCCCGTCAAATTGGTTCGTACGCGCCAAACCGCGACTTTGCGCGCCCGTGCACGAAATTGTGCAATGCGGGGCGTAACTTCCGGATAAAATTCCGCTTGCTCCGCACAACGTATACGACCAATGATGGCGGCGCTCGAATTTTACATTTTCGATTCAAAACATAGCCGGAAACCGGCGAAACATCCCTGGGAGGATATAATGACCGAGCGTAAAGACACCCCCATTGCGTCCAAGACGTCCGGGCGTCGCCAGTTCCTGCGCGGGGCCGGCGTTGCCGGTGCCGCTGCCGTTGCCACCGTGGCGATGCCGCAGGTGTCGCGCGCCCAGACGGTGACCCTGAAGTATCAGTCGACCTGGCCGACCAAGGACATCTTCCACGAGATGGCCACCGACTTCGCCACCCGCGTCAACGAGCTGTCGGGCGGCCGCCTGAAGCTCGATGTGCTGGCCGCCGGTTCGGTGGTGCCCGCCTTCGGCATGCAGGATGCCGTGCATAGCGGCGTGCTGGATGCCGGCCATGGCGTGTCGGCCTACTGGTATGGCAAGCACAAGGCCTTTTCGCTGTTCGGCACTGTGCCGCCGTTCGGCTGGGACGCCAACGGCGTGATGGCCTGGATGAACTACGGTGGCGGCTACAAGTTCTACAACGAGCTGATGCACGACATCCTGAAGCTCAACCTGGTCGGCTTCATGTCGGGTCCGATGCCGGCTCAGCCGCTCGGCTGGTTCAAGAAGGAAATCAAGACAGCTGACGACCTGAAGGGCATGAAGTACCGCACGGTCGGTCTTTCGGCCGATGTGTTCAAGGAAATGGGCGCAGCCGTCACCATCGTGGCCGGCGGTGAAATCGTTCCGGCGATGGATCGTGGCCTGCTGGACGGCGCGGAATTCAACAACCCGTCGTCCGACCGCGTGCTGGGCTTCCCGGACGTTTCGAAGGTCTACATGCTGCAGAGCTATCACCAGGCAGCCGAGATGTTCGAAATCCTGTTCAACAAGACCAAGTATGATGCCCTGCCGGCCGAGCAGAAGCAGATCCTGAAATACGCTGCCGAGGCGTCTTCCGCCGACATGTCGTGGAAAGCGCTCGACCGCTATTCGAAGGATCTGGCCGAGATGCAGGCCAAGGACAAGGTCCGCGTCTTCCGCACGCCGCGCGCGGTGCAGGAAGCGCAGCTGAAGGCCTGGGACGTGGTGCTGAAGGCGCAGAACGAGGAAGCCTTCTTCGCGAAGGTCATCAAGTCGCAACAGGACTGGGTGCGCCGTACGGTGCGCTACGAACTGCTGAACAACCCGAGCAAGGAAATGGCCTACAACCATTTCTTCAATCGCAAGGGCTAAGGCGAAAACACTCAGAGTGTTTGCGGGAACCGCCGGGAGACCGGCGGTTCCCGTCGTTTAAGTGGGACTTGCGTAAACAACATATAAATACGCGGAACAGGGACGCGCATGGATAATCGTCTGGTTTTCTGGATCGACACGATCAACACCTGGCTCGGCAAGGCCTTCGGCTGGTGCATTCTGCTGCTGACGGCAGCCACGAGTTACGAGGTCTTCGCCCGCTATGTGCTGGGCGCCCCGACCGAGTGGGCGTTCGACGCCGCCTATATCCTCTATGGCACTCTGTTCATGATGGCCGGCGCCTATACGCTGGCGCGCAACGGTCATGTGCGCGGTGACTGGATCTACCGCAGCTGGAAGCCGAGCACGCAGGCCAAGTCGGACCTGGTTCTGTATTTCCTGTTCTTCTTCCCCGGCATCGTCACGATGTTCTATGTCGGCTGGGATTATGCCGCCTATTCCTGGTCGGTGAAGGAACGCAGCCTGTTCACGCCGGCCGGCCCGATCATCTATCCGTTCAAGACCATCATCCCGATTGCCGGCGCCATGCTGATCGCGCAGGGCATCGCCGAGGTCTTGCGCTGTATCTATTGCATCAAACATGGGAACTGGCCGCCACGGCTGGGCGACGTCGAGGAGCTGGAGCAGGTGTTGCAGAAGCAGTACAGCACCGAAGGTGCTAACGGGGAGAAGGCGTGATGACTGATCCCCAGGTTGGCATCCTGATGCTGGTGGTGTTCCTGTTCGTCATCGGTTTCGGGTTCCCCATCGCCTTCACCCTCATGGCCATCGGCGTTGGCTTCGGCTACTACGCCATGGGCAACCACATCTTTGAACTCTTCGTGCAGCGCACCTTCAGTGTCATGGCCAATGACGTACTGATCTCGGTGCCGCTGTTCCTGTTCATGGGCTACATCGTCGAGCGCGCCAATATCCTCGACCGATTGTTCCTGAGTATCGAACTGGCGGCGAAAAACCTGCCCGGCTCGCTGGCGATCGCCACGCTGCTGACCTGCGCGCTGTTCGCCACGGCCACCGGCATCGTCGGTGCGGTGGTAACGCTGATGAGCCTGCTGGCTTTGCCAGCCATGCTGCGCGCCGGCTACGATCCGAAACTGGCGGCCGGTGTGGTCTGCGCCGGCGGCTGTCTCGGCATCCTGATCCCGCCCAGCGTGCTGCTGATTCTCTACGGCGCCACGGCCGGCGTGTCGGTGGTCAAGCTTTATGCCGGCGCCTTCCTGCCCGGCCTGATGCTGGCCGGCCTGTATGTCTCATATGTGGTCTTCCGCGCCATCGCCAATCCGGCACTGGCGCCCAAGCCGCCGAAGGAAATCCTGGATGTACCGCTGCCAAAGGTGCTCTGGGCGCTGGCTACGTCCTTCCTGCCGCTGGCGGCACTGATCTTCACCGTGCTGGGCGCCATCCTGTTCGGTCTGGCGACGCCGACCGAAGCCGCAGCCGTGGGTGCGGCCGGTGCTATCGTGCTGGCGATTGCCTATCGCAGCTTCAGCTTCGCCAAGCTGACCGAATCGGTCTACCTGACCGCGCGGTCGGCGGCGATGGTTTGCTGGCTGTTTGTCGGCTCGGCCACCTTCTCGGCGGTGTTTGCCTATCTCAATGGCCATGAAGTGGTGCGCCAGCTGATCGACTATCTCGATCTGTCCGGCACGCAGTTCATGATCCTGGCCCAGTTCATCATCTTCCTGCTGGGCTGGCCGCTGGAATGGACCGAGATCATCATCATCTTCGTGCCGATCTTCCTGCCGCTGCTGCAGCATTACGGCGTCGATCCGCTGTTCTTCGGCATCCTGGTGGCACTGAACCTGCAGACGTCGTTCCTCACCCCACCGGTGGCGATGGCGGCCTTCTACTGCAAGGGCGTGGCGCCAAAATCGCTGTCGATCGAGGATATTTTCAAGGGCATCTATCCCTTCGTCGGCATGGTGCTGGTGGCGATGGTGCTGCTGTATGTCTTCCCCGAGATCGCACTCTGGCTGCCTGAGCAACTATACGGCGGTGGCGGTGAAACGCCGGCCGGTGCCCTGGAGAGTGGCGGCCAAGGCGGCGGCACCACGCTGTTCGAGCCGGATGCCGAGAGCGCCAGCGAGGGCGAGGTGCCGGCGCCGGCCGACTGACCGGCCGTCGGCGATCTGAACCAACAAAAAAGGGCCGGGGAAACCCGGCCCTTTCTCATTCAGGGTTGGACGCTTCAGATGGCATAGAAGCTCTTACCGCCCGCCGCCATGTCGCGCAGCAGCTTGGGCGGCGTGAAGCGCGCACCATGCTTCTGCGCCAGCGCATCGCATTCGGTCACGAAGGGCTGTACGCCCACGGTGTCGATGTTGCTGACCGTGCCGCCACGGAAGGGCGGGAATCCCCAGCCCATGATCGAGCCGACATCGGCATCGCGCACGTCGATCACGACCTTTTCTTCCAGGCAGCGCGCGGTCTCGACCGACTGGATATAGACCAGCCGCTTGACCACATCCTGAACGTCGGGCTGTTCGGCTTCCGGCTTGACCGGGAAGTGCCTGGACAGCTCGCCCCACAGCTTCTTCTTGCCGTCGGCGGGATACTCGTAGAAGCCCTTGCCGGCTTTCTTGCCGATGCGACCGAGTTTCTCGACCATCGCCTGCAGCACCGGCTCCGAGCCATCCGTCTTGTAGGCGTCGCCGAGGTCTTTCCTGGTCTGCTGACGGACGCGATGCATCAGCTCCATCGACACTTCGTCGGCCAGCGCCAGCGGACCCACCGGCATGCCGGCCATCTTGCCAGCATTCTCGATGATCGCCGGATGCACGCCTTCGGCCAGCATGGTCAGACCTTCGGTCACGTAAGTCGCGAACACGCGGCTGGTGTAGAAGCCACGGCTGTCATTCACCACGATCGGCGTCTTGCGGATCTTCTTCACGAAGTCCATGGCGCGCGCCAGCGTCTCGTCCGAGGTCTGCTTGCCGCGGATGATCTCGACCAGCGGCATCTTGTCGACCGGCGAGAAGAAATGCAGGCCGATGAAGTTGGCCGGCCGGCTGCTGGCTTCGGCCAGCCCGCTGATCGGCAGCGTCGAGGTATTGGAGGCGAAGATGGCATCGGCGGCGATCTGCGCCTCGGCCTTCCTGGTCACATCGGCCTTGATGTTGCGATCCTCGAACACCGCCTCGATGATCAGTTCGCAGCCCTTGAGGTCGTCATACGACGTCGTCGCCTTGATCAGGCCGAGCTGTTTCTCCTTGTCGGCTTCGGTGCCGCGCTTGGACTTGATGCGTTTGTCGAGTAGCGCAGCGCTGTAGGCCTTGCCCTTGTCCGCCGACTCCTGCGTCGAATCCAGCAGAACGACCTGCAGGCCGGCGGCAGAAGCCGACCAGGCGATGCCCGCGCCCATCATGCCGGCGCCGAGGATGCCGACCCTGGTATAGGTCTGGGTCGGCACGTTCTTCGGACGGTTGGCCAGCTTGTTGGCCTCACCGATCGAGAAGAACAGCGAGCGGATCATGTTGCGCGCTTCCTTCGACTGCGTGCAGGCGACGAAATAGCGGCTTTCGATCTTCAGGCCGGTATCGATGTCGACCAGCATGCCCTCGTACACGCAGGACATGATGTACTGGGCGTTCGGATAGTTACCCTGCGTCTTGGCGCGCAGCATGGCATTGCCGGCGGTGAAGACCTGCGCGCCGCGCGGCGTGTTGGCGGCTTCAGGCACGCGGAAACCCTTCTGGTCCCAGGGCTTCACATGGCCGGTCTGGCCGTCGCCCAGGATCCATTCCTTGGCACGCTTGAGCAGGTCGGCCGGCGCGACGACTTCATCGACCATCCCCAATGCCAGAGCGGCCTTGGGATCGACCTTCTTGCCTTCCAGCATCATCGGCAGGGCCTTGGACACGCCAATCAGGCGCGGCAAACGCTGCGTGCCGCCGGCACCTGGCAGCAAGCCGATGGTGGCTTCCGGCAGACCGATCAGGGCCTTCGGGTTGTCGGCGGCGATGCGGCGGTGGCAGGACAGGCAGATTTCATAGCCGCCACCCAGCGCCGTGCCGTTCATCGCGGCGACGAAGGGTTTGCCGGCCTTTTCGATATCGCGGAACAGCTTCTGCAGGTTGAAGCTGTTCTGCAGCGCCTTGGCCGGGTCCTTGGATTCCTTCAGCAGGTTGACCAGGTCGGCGCCAGCGACGAAGTCGTTCTTCGCCGAGGTGACGATCACGCCCTTCACGGCCTTGTCGCCAATCGCCTTGTAGACGGCGTCGCGGAACGCACCGACGCTTTCATTGTTCATCACGTTCATCGGCCGGTCGGCCACATTCCAGACGATGGAGGCGACGCCGTCGCCATCAACGGTGTAATCGATCATTTTCCTACCCGATATCTATATGTGTGGCGCTTAGACGCGCTCGATGATGGTGGCGGTGCCCATGCCGGCGCCGACGCAGAGCGTAACCAGCGCGGTGCTCTTGCCGGTGCGCTCCAGCTCGTCGACCATGGTGCCCAGGATCATCGCGCCGGTCGCACCCAGCGGATGGCCCAGCGCAATGGCGCCGCCGTTCACGTTGATCTTGTCATGCGGGATGTTCAGCGCCTGCATGAAGCGCAGCACCACCGAGGCAAAGGCCTCGTTCAGCTCGAAGAGGTCGATATCCGACGCCGTCATGCCGGCCAGCTTCAGCGCCTTTTCGGCGGCAAAGCTCGGACCGGTCAGCATGATGGTCGGCTCCGAGCCGATGGAGGCGAAGCTGCGGATGCGGGCGCGCGGCTTCAAACCAGTCTTCTGGCCGGCTTCCTTGTTGCCGATCAGCACGGCGGCGGCGCCGTCGACGATCCCTGAGCTATTGCCGGCATGATGCACATGCTCGATACGCTCGACGTCTGGATAGCGCTGGGTGGCGACCGAGTCGAAACCGAACTGCTCGCCCATCACCGCGAAGGACGGATCGAGCGAGGCCAGCGTCTGCATCGTGGTCTCGGGCCGCAGATGCTCGTCGCGATCCAGGATGGTCAGGCCGTTGATGTCCTTGACCGGGATGATCGACTTCTTGAAGCGGCCTTCATCCCAGGAGCGCTTGGCGCGCTTCTGGCTCTCGACTGCGTAGGAGTCGACATCATCGCGGCTGAAGCCGTATTTGGTGGCGATCAGGTCGGCCGAGATGCCCTGCGGCACGAAATAGGTCGAAATCGCCACGGCCGGATCGGTCGCCCAGGCGCCGCCGTCAGACCCCATCGGCACACGGCTCATGCTTTCCACGCCACCGCCGATCGCCATCTGGCTCTGGCCGGACATCACCTGGGCGGCCGCCATGTTGCAGGCTTCGAGCCCTGAAGCACAGAAACGGTTGATCTGCACGCCGGCGGTGGTTTCGGCATAGCCGGACTGGATCACGGCGACGCGGGCGATATCGGCGCCCTGTTCGCCCACCGGCATCACGCAGCCGAGCACCACGTCGTCAACGAGAGAGGTATCCAGATTGTTGCGGTCGCGCACGGCTTCCAGCGCCGTGGTGGCCAGACGCATCGGCGTCACTTCATGCAGCGCGCCGCTTGAGCGGCCCTTGCCGCGCGGTGTGCGCACGGCGTCATAGATGAAGGCTTCGGTCATGGTCTCTCTCCCTTTTTCGTCGTTTACGCCGGATACCCGGATAGTCAAACCCGCTTACAGGGTGCGGCTGATCAATTCCTTCATGATCTCGTTGGTGCCGCCATAGATGCGCTGCACGCGGGCATCGGCATAGGCGCGGGTGATCGGATATTCCCACATGAAGCCGTAGCCGCCGAACAGCTGCAGGCAGCGGTCGAGCAGCTTGCCCTGCAGGTCAGTGGTCCAGTATTTCGCCATCGCCGCGGTGGCGACGTCCAGCTTGTGGTTGGCGACCATCTCGATGCATTTGTCGACGAAGACGCGGGCGATCTGCGTCTCGGTCTTCAGTTCGGCCAGTTCGAACTTGGTGTTCTGGAAATCCAGCACCGATTTGCCGAAGACCTTGCGCTCGCGGGTGTAGTCCACGGTCCACTTCAGCGCGGCTTCGCAGCCAGCCACCGCCATGATGGCGATCTGCAGGCGCTCCCAGGCCAGTTCCTGCATCAAATAGAAGAAGCCCTGGCCTTCGCCGCCCAGCATGTTCTCCGGCGGCACGCGCACATCGGAGAAGAACAGTTCCGACGTATCCTGCGCCTTCATGCCGAGCTTTTCGAGATTGCGGCCCTTGGTGAAGCCCTCGCGGCCGGCTTCGACCAGGAACAGCGAGGTGCCCTTGGCGCCCTGCTTGGGGTCGGTCTTGGTCACGACGATAACCAGGTCGGCATTCTGGCCGTTGGTGATGAAGGTCTTCTGGCCGTTGATGACGAATTCGTTGCCGTCGCGCACGGCCGTGGTCTTGACGCCCTGCAGGTCGGAGCCGGCGCCGGGTTCGGTCATGGCGATCGCGCCGATCACTTCGCCGCTGGCCATCTTGGGCAGCCACTTCTTCTTCTGCTCTTCCGAGCCATAGGCGAGGATATAGGGCGCGACGATATCGGAATGCAGCGAAAAGCCCGGACCGGTGCAGCCGGTATAGGCCTGTTCTTCCATCAGGATCGCCGAATACAGCCGGTCGACGCCGGAGCCGCCGTATTCCTCTGGCATGGTGGCGCAGAGGAAGCCGGCTTCGCCGGCCTTGCGCCAGACGTCCTTCGGCACCACGCCATCCTCTTCCCACTTGGCGTGGTGAGGGACAACCTCGCGTTCGTAGAACTTGCGCGCTGCCTCGCGGAACATCTGGTGGTCTTCGCCATAGATGCTGCGCGGGATGCCGTATTCGGTCATTCGCTTCCTCCGTCCAGACTTGGGCCGCGTCCTGCGCGGTTAGATGTTAGAAATTGGCGGCCTTCAGCATCATGGTGCTTTCCGCACCGGCCTGGATCTTGGCCAGCTGAGCTGCCGTATCGGGCAGCATGCGGTCCATGAAGAAGCGGGCGGTGACCAGCTTGGTCTCGTAGAAGTCCTTGTCGCCGCCGCCTTCGGCCAGCTTCTGCTTGGCCACTTCGGCCATGCGGGCCCACATGAAGCCGAGCGCAACCAGCGCGAAGAGATTGAGGTAATCCCACGAAGCCGCGCCGGCTTCGTCCGGATTCTTCATGCCGCGCTCGCTCACCACCGCGGTCGCGGTCTGCAGGCGGGCAAAGGCCTTGGCCAGCGGCATGACGTAATCCTTGCCGATGCCGGGATCCATCATCTTGTCTTCGATGAAGGCGGAGACCGGATGGAAGAAGCGGCGGGCGAGGCGGCCGATGCCGGTCGGCAGCTTGCGGCCGACGAGATCGAGTGCCTGAATGCCGTTGGCGCCTTCATAGATCATGGCGATACGCGCATCGCGCACGAACTGCTCCATGCCCCATTCGGCGATATAGCCGTGACCGCCATAGACCTGCTGGGCCATGGTGGCGCACTGGTAGCCGTAATCGGTCATATAGGCCTTCACCATCGGGGTGAGGAAGGCCACGAGGTCGTCGGCTTCCTGGCGGCGCTGCTCATCGGGATGTTTGGCGGCGATATCAAGTTCGATGCCGGTCCACAAAGCCAGCGCGCGGCTGCCTTCGGTGAAAGCCTTGATCGTCATCAGCATGCGCCGGATATCCGGATGCACGATGATCGGATCGGCCGGCTTCTCAGGCGCCTTGGTGCCAGTGATCGAGCGGCCCTGCAGGCGGTCGTTGGCATAGGTCAGCGCATTCTGGTAGGCGACCTCGGCCTGGCTCAGGCCCTGCACGCCGACGCCGAGGCGGGCGGCGTTCATCATCACGAACATCGCCTGCATGCCCTTGTGCATCTGGCCGACCAGCCAGCCCTTGGCATTGTCGTAATTCAGCACGCAGGTGGAATTGCCGTGGATGCCCATCTTGTGTTCGATCGAGCCGCAGCTGACGCCATTGCGGGCGCCGAGCGAGCCGTCGTCGTTCACCATGAATTTCGGCACCAGGAACAGGCTGACGCCCTTGATGCCCTCCGGGCCGCCCGGAATCTTGGCCAGCACCAGATGGATGATGTTCTCGGCCATGTCGTGTTCGCCGGCCGAGATGAAGATCTTGGTGCCGGTGATCAGGTAGCTGCCATCCGCCTGCGGCTCGGCCTTGGTGCGCATCAGGCCTAAATCCGTGCCGCAATGCGGCTCGGTCAGGTTCATGGTGCCAGTCCATTTGCCGGACGCCATGTTGGGCAGATACTTGTCCTTCTGCTCTTCCGAGCCGTGC
Organism: Ferrovibrio terrae; assembly: GCF_007197755.1. Classification (NCBI taxonomy): domain Bacteria; kingdom Pseudomonadati; phylum Pseudomonadota; class Alphaproteobacteria; order Rhodospirillales; family Rhodospirillaceae; genus Ferrovibrio; species Ferrovibrio terrae. The sequence goes on along the minus strand of NZ_CP041636.1, from coordinate 382,949 downwards.
CGCAGCAGCGCCTCATAGGCGCCATGGGTCAGGCCGGGATACATGGCAAAGGCCATGTTGGCCGAGGACTGGATTTCCGCCATGGCGATGCCGAGCACATGCGGCAGGCCCTGGCCGCCGTACTTTTCCTCGGCCGTCAGCGCGCCCCAGCCGGCCTCGCAATATTTCTCGTAGGCTTCCTTGAAGCCGGTCGGCGTGGTGACCACGCCATTCTCCCACTTGCAGCCTTCGAGATCGCCGACGCGGTTCAGCGGCGCGGTGACCTCGCTCATGAACTTGCCGCCTTCTTCCAGCACGGCGTCTACGACGTCGCGGCTGGCATCGGTGAAGCCCAGCTGGTTGCTCATCTTTTCCATCTGCAGTACATCGTGCAGCACGAACTGGAAGTCCTTGATCGGGGCGGTATAGCTCGGCATGGCCTGTCTCCCTCAAAGCGCGCTGCGTCAGTTACGCAGCGGCTTGCCCTTGGTCAGCATGTGTTCGATACGGTCGAGCGTGGCGCTGGTCTTGATCAGCGACATGAAATTCTCGCGCTCGAGTTCCAGCAGCTTCTTCTCGGTGATCACCTCGGTGATGTCGGTCTTGCCACCGGACACCACATTGGCCAGCGCACCAGACACCACCACATCATGCTTGGTGGCCTTGCCCTGCTGGAAGAAGCCTTCCACCGCCAGGCTCATCGCCGCCTTGGCGGTCGGGCCCGGCAGGCTGATCTCGACCGGCACCGGTGGCTTGTAGTCTTCCGCCAGCTTCAGCGCCTTGGCCTTGGCATCGGCCAGCAGGCGACGGCGGTTCATGGTGATGCCGTCGCCATCGCGCAGGATCAGCATGTCGCGCGCTTCCATCGCCGAGGTCGCGACCTTGGCCGTGGAAATCGCCTCGAACACCTGGGCCAGCGCCGGCATCGGACCGCCGGGACGCCGCTTGTTGGTGATCGCGCGGGTGATCAGCTCCTTGCAGCCGCCCCAGCCCGGGATGACGCCGACGCCGACTTCCACCAAGCCCATATAGCTTTCGGCATGGGCCTGGATCGCATCGGAATGCAGCGTGATCTCGCAGCCGCCGCCCAGCGCCATGCCGGCGACAGCCGACACGACCGGGAAGGGCGCGTATTTCAGCTTCATATAGGCATCCTGGCCTTCGCTGATGCCCTGCTCGATGGCGGGCCACATCGCGATATTGGCCTGGAACAAGGCAATGCCGACATTGGCGCCGACCGAGAAATTGTCCGCGTCGTTGCCGATGATCAGCGCCTTGAAGCCCTTCTTGTCGATCTTGCCGGCTTCCTTCACCATCGTGATGATGTCGGCATCCACCGCATTCATCTTGGTGTGGAATTCCAGGCAGGCGACGCCATCGCCGACATCCCACAGGCTGGCGCCGCGGTTCGAGGCGATCGGCTGCTTGCCGCGCTTGATATCGGCCAGCATCCAGGCATCGGGCGCCACCACGATCTCGGCATAGTCGCCCTTGGTGGTGAGTTGGTAGACCTTGCCGTTCTCTTCCTTGTAGAACGGACGCCCGGCGGCGACTTCCAGCATCTTCGGGATCGGCATGCCGGCAGCCTTCAGCTTGTCGGCAAACCACTTGGTGCCGAGCTGGTCGATCTGCTCGAACGGGCCGTATTTCCAGGCGTAGCCGGTCTTCATCGCCAGATCGACGGCGAGGATGTCGTCCACGATTTCCGGCACCAGGTCGGCGGCGTAAGACAGCACGCGGCTGGCGACGCCCCAGGCATACTGGCCGCCCTTGTCTTCATGCTCGACCAGCGCGCGCAGGCCCTTCCTGGCGACCTTCGCCGATTCCAGGTTGGCGCGCTTGGTGGCGCGATACTCGCCGGTCTTGAGATCGAGCGCTTCCTTGCCGCGGTTGCGGTAGAAGCCGCCCTTGCCCTTGCGGCCGGTATAGCCGTCCTTGATCATCTTCTGCATCAGGGCGTTCAGCGGGTGATCCGCCTTGTAGAACTGATGCAGCGGATCGGTCTTGGGCAGGGTCTTCAGCATCGAGCCGACCACATAGGGGCCGAGATCGATGCCGGTCAGATCGGCGAGGCCGAAAATGCCGGTCTTGGGAATGCCCATCGGCTTGCCGACAATGCTGTCGGCCTCTTCCACCGTCAGGCCCATGTCATAGGCCAGTGCCGTGGCGACCGTGGACCAGTAGATGCCGATGCGGTTGGCGATGAAGCCCGGGCGGTCCTTGCAGTCGACCACTTCCTTGCCGAGCTTGACGTCGCCGAAACGGCGCAGTGCGTCGATCACGGCAGGCTTGGTCTTGGGGCCCTTCACCAGCTCGAACAGGCGCATGTAGCGCGGCGGATTGAAGAAATGCGTCACGGCGAAATCGGCGGCGAAGCTCTCCGGCAGGCCTTCAGTCAGCAGGTCGAGCGGAATCGTCGAGGTATTGGAGGTGACGATCGAGCCCTTCTTGCGCTTCTCTTCAAGCTGCGCATAGAGCTTCCGCTTCAGATCGACATTCTCGATGATCGCTTCGCAGATCCAGTCCACATCGGCGAGCTTATCCAGATCGTCTTCCAGATTGCCCGGCGTCACCAGCTTGGCGACCTTCGGATGCATGAAGGGCGCAGGCTTGGTCTTCAGCATTTTTTCGATGGCGCCCTTGGCGAGCGCGCTGCGGTCATTCGCACCCTGTGGCACGATGTCCAGCAGGATGACGGGAATGCCGGCATTGGCGACATGAGCGGCAATGCCGGAACCCATGACACCGGCGCCGATCACCGCGACTTTTTTGATCTCGGTCATGATCTGACTGCTCCGGTGCGACTTAGACGGCTTCCAGAACGGTGGCGATGCCCTGACCGCCGCCGATGCACTGGGTGGCCAGTGCGAACTGCTTGCCTTCGCGCTTCAGCAGCGACGCGGCCTTGCCGGTGATCCGCGCGCCGGTGGCGCCCATCGGATGACCCAGCGCGATGGCGCCGCCATCGAGATTGACCTTCTTCATGTCGTATTTGGCTTCGGCGACGCAGGCGAGCGCCTGGGCACCGAAGGCTTCATTCAGCTCGATGATGTCGATATCGCCCAGCTTGAGCCCGGCGCGCTCCAGCGCCTTCTTGGTGGCCGGAACCGGGCCGATGCCCATCATTTCCGGCGCGCAGCCGGCAACAGCCACCGACTTGATGCGGGCAAGAACCTTCAGGCCATGCGCCTTGGCGAAATCTTCCGAGCAGACCAGCGTGGCCGAGGCGCCATCGGTCAGCGGCGAGGAGGTGCCGGCGGTGACGGTGCCTTTTTCATCGAAGGCCGGGTTCAGACCGGCAAGGCCTTCCGCCGTGGTGTCCGGACGGATGCAGCCGTCCAGCTCGACGCGGTTGTTGCCATCGACGATGGCGACGATTTCGTCTTTCAGCTTGCCGGCCTTCTGGGCGGCCAGAGCCTTGGCATGGCTTTCGACTGCCATCTGCTCCTGCGCCTTGCGGTCGATGCCGTATTTCTTGGCCAGGTTCTCGGCGGTGATGCCCATCGAGACATAGGCCTGCGGATAGTCCTGCAGCAGCTTGGGGTTCGGCAGGGTGTTGAAGCCGCCCATCGGCACGCGGGTCATGCTTTCGACGCCGGCGCAGATGAAGGCCTCGCCGGCATTCATCTGGATGGCGCCGGCAGCCTGATGGATGCTCTGCATGGAGGAACCGCAGAAACGGTTCACCGTGGTGGCGGCCGCATCCTGCGGAATGCCGGCCAGGAAGCTGATCAGGCGGGCGACATTCAGGCCCTGCTCGCCCTCGGGGAAGGCGCAGCCCACGATCACGTCCTCGATGGCCTTCGGATCAACGCCGGTGCGCTCGATCAGGGCTTTCAGCACCTGGGCGGTGAGATCGTCAGGGCGGACCTTGGCCAGCGCACCCTTGCGGGCGAGCGTGAAAGGCGAGCGGGCATAGCCGGCGATCACCACGTTGCGCATCATGACGATGTCTCCTTAGCGAGAACGGATAGCGGTTTTTGGTTCTGAGAAACTTGAAACTCGAACCGGCGCCGGTGGAACGGCGCCGGGTGATCGGCCGGGCCTTATTCGGCGACGGCGGCGTATTCGGGCGTGGCGCGGCTCTGCACGAATTCCTTGAAGGACTGCGAGGCCGGACGGTCGCGGTTCAGCTTCAGGAAGTCGTCGAGGATGCGGACATCCTGCTTCAGCTGCGTGATGGCGTCCTCGATGTCCTGCTGCTGGGTTTCCAGCGCGGCAAGGCGGTCGCGCGACCGCTTCAGCGTCAGGGTCAGTTGCTCCATGCGGCCGTCGCCCAGATCGTAGAGGTCGATCATCTCGCGAATTTCGGCCAGGCTGAAGCCCAGACGCTTGCCGCGCAGGATCAGCAGAAGGCGGGCACGGTCACGTTTGGCGTAGACCCGCATCATGCCTTGACGGCTGGGATGCAGCAGGCCTTTGTCTTCATAGAAGCGGATGGCGCGCGGCGTCACTTTGAATTCGTGCGCCAGATCGGTGATCGTGTAGGTCTTGTTATCCGACACGGTAAGCCCTCCCTTAAGGCTTTGTTTCTCACGTTGGTTGGAGTCTTAGTTTCCGTTTACGTCAACGTCAACTCGAATCTCATTCGCGTGCTTACTTAAAGTAAAAATGCTGGAAAACAGCGAATTATGATTGTAGGTTCCGTATCAGGTAATCGGAGGAGGCCACTATGTCCGACAATCGGATAAAGAGCTACGGTGAATTCTGGCCGTTTTATCTGCGGGAGCATGCCAAGCCCGTCACCCGGGTCTGGCACTACTTCGGCACCACGCTGGCGCTGTTCAGCCTGACTGCCCTGATCGTCACCGGCGACTGGCCGTGGCTGCTGGGTGCGCTGCTGATCGGCTACGGTCCGGCCTGGATCGGGCATTTCTTCGTCGAGAAGAACAAGCCGGCCAGCTTCAAATACCCGCTCTGGTCCTTCATCTCCGACTTCCGCATGTATTTCAGCTTCCTGTCGGGCCGGCTGGGTGGCGAACTGGAGCGGGCGGGTGTGCCGGCCGGAATGGGCCATAACAGCCAGGCCAATGCAGGCTGAGCGGCTGAGTCCGTTGCGGGGCCGAGTCGGCCTCGCCCTCTGCGAGGTTTGCGCGGGAAAATCACACAATCGCAAGGATTGCCATGGCAGTCTGGCGCGAAGGCTTTATAAGAAAATTGGTCTTTATCAGAAGATAAGGCACCAAGCCGCGTAGTCGTCAGGGTCCGGCCACAATTATGCAAATTTACCTGCCCATCGCCGAGTTGTCGGTCAGCATCTGGTTGCTGCTCGGCCTTGGTGGAGCGGTCGGTTATCTTTCCGGCCTGTTCGGCGTCGGCGGCGGTTTCCTGCTCACCCCGTTGCTCATCTTCATCGGCGTGCCGCCCGCAGTTGCGGTGGCGACCTCGGCCAACCAGGTGGTGGCGGCCAGCGTCTCGGCCGTCTATGCGCATTGGCGCAAGGACAACGTCGATTTCAAGATGGGCGCCATGCTGCTGATCGGCGGCCTGGTCGGATCGAGCTTCGGCGCCTACCTCTTCACCGTACTGAAGCGTATCGGCCAGCTCGATGCGGTGATTGCGCTGTCTTACGTGATCATCCTCGGCACCATCGGCGGCATGATGCTGACCGAAAGCATCCGCGCGCTGCGCGCCAAGCCCGGCGCGAACCCTGTCGTGCGGCGCAAGCGGCTGAACGACCATGCCTTCATCCGCGCGTTGCCGTTCAAGATGCGCTTCCGCAAGTCGCAACTTTACATCAGCCTGCTGATGCCGGTCGGCCTCGGCTTCCTGGTCGGTATCCTTGCCGCCATCATGGGCGTGGGCGCCGGCTTCCTGCTGGTGCCGGCGATGATTTACCTGCTTGGCATGCCCACCGCCATCGTGGTTGGCACCTCGCTGTTCCAGATCATCTTCGTCACGGCGAATGTGACGATGCTGCATGCCATCACCACGCAGACAGTGGATGTGACACTGGCGCTGATGCTGCTGGTCGGCTCGGTGATCGGCGCGCAATACGGCGTGCGTCACGGCGCACGACTGCGCGGCGAACAGATTCGCGGCCTGCTGGCGGCACTGGTGCTGGCGGTGGCGATCGCGCTGGCCATTGAACTGATCCTGCCGCCCGACGACCAGTTCTTCCTTGAGGCCGGGCCAAAATGAGAAGGGCTGGACCAAAGCCTGTTGCACTCATCCTCCTGCTTCTGCTGGGCGGCGCTGACGCCTTCGCGCAGGCCACGCCGAATGCGCCGCGCGGGCCGGCGCCGGCGGATGCTCCGCTGATCACCGATCTGTCATCGCATCTGATCGCGATCACTTCCAGTTTCACCGGCACGGACCTGCTGCTGTTCGGCGCCATCGACGAACCAGGCGAAGTCGTGGTCGTCGTGCGTGGGCCGACATCGACATCAGTGGTGCGACGCAAACGGCCGACGCTCGGTTTCTGGCTGACGCGGCGTTCGGAAAGCTACGACAACGTGCCGGCCTATTATGCGGTCGCCAGCAGCAAGCCGCTGAAGGAGATTGCGCCGGCCAACCTGTTGCAGCGGCTGCAGATCGGTACGGAAAACCTGCGCTTCCGCTATCTCGGTCCGCGCCGCCCCGAAGACATTGCGCATTACCATCAGGCCGTGGTGCGGCTGAAAATACGCGACGGACTCTATCGCGAGAATATCGGCGCCATCGACTTCCTCGGCCCCAAGCTGTTCCGCACGGCGATCAGCTTCCCGTCCACCGTCCCGGTCGGCACCTACCAGACCGAAGTCTATCTGATCCGCGACAATCGCATCGTCGCCGCGCAATCGACACCGCTGTTCATCGACAAGCAGGGTATCGAGCAGGAGGTCTACGACTTCTCGCGCGCAGAGCCTGCGGTCTATGGCCTGGTCGCGGTGCTGCTGGCGGTGTTTGCCGGCTGGCTGGCGGCGGTAGTTTTCCGGCGCGGCTGACGCTGCGTATTTGAACTGGTTCTGCTTGGTGCGGCTTGCGCCCTCCGGTGATTGTGCCAAGCTTGCCGCAGACCTTTTGGAAGAGTGAGTGCCCCGATGGACAAGGATACGCTGGAGCAGACCCGGCGCGAGCTGCGCCGTTTCGTGCGCGAAAAGCTGGTCCCTCTCGAAAAACAGGTTGCCGACGACGATCGCATCCCTGATGAGATTCGCCGCAGCTTTGCCGATATGGGCCTCTACGGCATTTCCATCCCGGAAGAATACGGCGGCCTCGGCCTCGCGATGGATGAAGAGGTCGAGCTGGTCTTCGAACTTGGCTGGACCTCGCCGGCCTTCCGCAGCCTGTTCGGCACCAATGTCGGCATCGGCAGCCAGGGGATCCTGATCGACGGCACGACCGAGCAGAAGCAGGCCTGGCTGCCCAGACTTGCCAGCGGCGAAGTCACGTCATCCTTCGCGCTCACCGAACCCGAGGCCGGCTCGGATGCCGCCAGCGTGAAGACACGGGCCGAGCGGCAGGGCGATCATTACGTCGTCAACGGCACCAAGCGCTTCATCACCAATGCGCCACAGGCCGGTGTCTTCACACTGATGGCGCGCACCGACCCGAACAACAAGGGCGCCGGTGGTGTCACGGCGTTCATCGTTGAAGCCAAAACACCCGGTATTACCGTCGGCAAGCCGGACAGGAAAATGGGTCAGCGCGGTTCGCACACCGCAGATGTGATCTTCGACAACGTGAAAGTCCCGGCTGCCAATATCATCGGTGGCAAGGAAGGGCAGGGTTTCAAGACCGCGATGAAGGTGCTGGATCGCGGCCGGCTGCATATCTCGGCCATGTGTGTAGGTGCTGCTGAACGCCTGATCCATGAATCGGTGAGCTACGCGCGCGACCGCAAACAGTTCGGTCAGGCGATTGCCGAATTCCAGCTGGTGCAGGCCATGCTGGCCGACAGCAGGACCGAGGCCTATGCCGCGCGCTGCATGTTGCGCGATGCGGCGAAGCGTTATGCCGCCGGCGAGAATGTTTCGCTGGAGGCCAGTGCCTGCAAGTATTTCGCCTCCGAGATGGTTGGCCGTGTCGCCGATCGCGCGGTGCAGATCCATGGCGGTTCAGGTTACATCCAGGAATTCGCCGTCGAACGCTTCTATCGTGATGTGCGGCTGTTCCGGCTTTATGAAGGCACCAGCCAGATCCAGCAGCTGGTGATCGCCAGGCAGATGCTGCGCCAGGCCGAAGCCGGACGGGACGTCTGACGTATGTCGGAAGACGGATCATCCAGACACAGTACCGCCCGCTTGGCGGTCGTCCTTGTCGGTATCTGCTTTCTGCTGAACGTGCTGTCACGCGGCATCGGCGAGAGCTTCACCACGTTCCTGTTGGCGTTGACGGCGGAATTTCAGGCCAACCGCGCCGATGTCGCCGCGATCTATTCGCTGCAGATGATGCTGGCCGGCCTTTGTGCGCCACTGGCGGGCTATTGTTTCGATCGCTTCGGGCCGCTCAGTATCTATGTCGCCGGCCTGCTGCTGCTGATCACCGGCCTGCTGCTGGCCTCGTTCGGCGAAGCGGTCTGGCATTTTTACATCTTCATTGGCATCGGCGTCGGCGGGGCGGCCGCCTTCCTTGGCAATGCCCCGCATTCGGCGCTGCTGACGCGCTGGTTCGAAGGCGGCAACCTGTCGCGTGCGATGAGCGTGATCTATGCCGCCATGGGCGTTGGATCGCTGCTGATGGTGCCGCTGGCGCAGTTCGTGATCGAAACTTGGGGATGGCGTAACGCCTATCGCCTGCTTGCCGGGATTGCTCTGTTGACGATGCCGGCATTGCTGCTGGTTTCCTGGCCAACGGCACAGGTGGGCCGCATCTTGCCGTCCAGGCCGAAGCCGACCGACGGTAATGTGCCAAGTGATATAGCCGAGACGATCACCGCCATTGAGTGGACCATCGGCAGCGCCATGCGCAACCCGGCCTTCTGGGGGCTGAGCTCGGTCTTCTTCTTCACCTCCGCCGGCATGTTCTCGGTGATGGTGCAGGCCGTGGCCTATATGGTCGAACTGGGCTATGCGCCGCTCAAAGCCGCCTCGATCTACGGTCTGGTCGGTGTGCTGACCCCGATCGGCATCCTCGGCTTCTCCTGGCTGGATGTGCGTATCGGCCGGCACAGTTCGGCTGCACTGTCCTATGCCTTCAGCCTGCTCGGCCTCGCCGCGCTCTGGGCACTCAAGCTGTGGCCATCGCCGCTGGTGCTGTGGACCTTCGTGCTGCTGGTCGGGCTGTCGTTCGGCGCCCGCGGCCCGCTGGTGGGTGCGACGGCGGCACGGATTTTCCACGGGCCCCGCTTCGGTATGATTTTCGGCACCATGATGGTGGGCAGCGGCCTGGGCATCAGCTTCGGCACCTTCACCGGCGCCACCCTGCATGATCTCACCGGCGGATATACGGCGGTCTTCCTGTTTTCCGGGGTCTGCGTGCTGCTGGGCGCCATGCCGTTCTGGACCTACAGCGCATTGCGCCGCTTCGGACCATAAGGCACCTCGCAGAACCTATTGCAGCCCTGCAATCGGCGGGTTGAAAGCAGGGGCGGAATGCCTATCATTCTGCAAAACCGCCCCCAGAAGCGCAGCCCGGCAGGACGGGCGGCGTTTTCCCTGAAAGGACTGCCCGCATGACCAAGTTCGGCCAGAGCCAGCCGGTTCGCCGTGTCGAGGACCAGCGTTTCATCACCGGAAAGGGACGTTATGCGGATGATATCAGCCTGCCCGATATGGTGCAGGGCGTGTTCCTGCGTTCGCCGCATGCCCATGCCAAAATCCTGAAGATCGACACCACGGAGGCCAAGCAGGCGCCCGGCGTGCTGGCGGTGTACACGGCGGCCGACCTCACGGCGGCCAATATCGGCGTGCTGCCCTGCATGATCCCGCTGAAAAATCGCGACGGCTCCCTGCGCGCCGATCCGCCGCGCCCGGCGCTGGCCGATGGCATGGTGCGCCATGTTGGCGACCCGGTTGCCTTTGTGGTCGCCGAGACGGCAGCACAGGCGCGCGATGCCGCCGAACTGATCGAGGTGGATTACGATTCGTTGCCAGCCGCCGCCAATCTCGCCACCGCCATGGATACCGGGCAACCGCAGATCTGGCCCGAAGCACCGAACAACCGCGTCTTCGACTGGGAAGTGGGCGACAAGGCCAAGGTGGACGGACTGTTCGCCGGCGCTGCCAAAACCGTGAAGCTGACGCTGGAAAACAACCGGATTATCGTGGCCTCTATGGAGGCGCGCGTCTCGCTGGCGGCTTTCGACAAGCAGACCGGCCGTTTCGCGCTGCATGTGCCGACCCAGGGTGTCTGGGTGCTGAAGAAGACACTGGCCAAGATATTCAATCTGCCGGAAGAGAAATTCGCCGTGTACACCGACGATGTCGGCGGCGGTTTCGGCATGAAGATCTTCATTTATCCCGAACAGGTGCTGACGCTGTTTGCCGCCCGTGCGCTGGGCCGCCCGGTCAAGTGGACCTCGGAGCGGTCCGAGGCCTTCCTGACCGACACGCATGGCCGCGCCAACCTCACCCATGCCGAGATGGCGCTGGACAAGGATAACCATTTCCTGGCGTTGCGCGTGCACAACATCGCCGACATGGGCGCGTATCTTTCGACGTATGCGCCGATGATCCCGACCATGGCTGGTACCAAGGTGCTCAGCTCGGTCTATCGTTTCCAGGCGGTGCATGCCCGCGTCGAAGGCGTGTTCACCAATACCGTGCCGGTTGATGCCTATCGCGGCGCCGGGCGTCCGGAATCGAACTACATCATGGAACGGCTGATTGATATCGCGGCGCGCGAACTGAAGATCGACCGCGCCGAGTTGCGGCGCAAGAACTACATCCCGGCCGATGCCTTCCCCTGGACCAGCGCGATGAACCTGGTCTACGATTCCGGCGATTTCGCCAATACGGCGGAGACCGCACTCAAGGCCATCGACTGGGCCGGCTTCGAGACTCGTCGCGCGGCCTCCGCCAAGCGCGGACTGCGCCGCGGCATCGGCATGGCCTATTACCTTGAGGCCACCGGCGGCGCGCCGACCGAACGCGCCGAAATCCGCTTCGCCGAAGATGGCCTTGTCGATGTCTATGTCGGCACGCAGTCAACCGGGCAGGGCCATGAAACCGCTTATACCGGCATCATCTCGGAACTGCTCGGCATCAGCGCCGACATGATCCGCATCCGTCAGGGTGACAGCGACATGATCCCGACCGGCGGTGGCACCGGCGGCGCCCGCTCGCTCTATTCGCAGGGCGGCGCGCTGCTCAGCACCAGCGATGCGGTGATCGACAAGGGCAAGGCGATGGCCGCCGAGATGCTGGAAACCGCCACCGGCGATATCGAATTCGCCGCCGGGCGGTTCGCCGTGGCCGGCACTGATCGCGGCATAGGCATCATGGAGGTGGCGGCCGAGGCACGCAAACGTGCCGGCGTTGGCTACGACCAGGCGGCAGGCCTCGACACTGCCACTGATCATCAGATCCAGGCGATCACCTTCCCCAATGGCTGTCATGCCTGCGAAGTCGAGATCGATCCGGCCACCGGCGTCACCCAGGTGGTGCGTTATGTGGTGGCCGACGATATGGGCCGCGTGATCAACCCCACCATCGTGAAGGGCCAGATCCATGGCGGCGTGGTGCAGGGTGTGGGTCAGGCGATCTACGAGCATGTCGTCTACGACAATGACGGTCAGCTGCTGACCGGCAGCTTCACGGATTACTGCCTGCCGCGGGCCGACAACTTCCCCGATATCGAGGTGATCCTCTGCGAGGTGCCGTGCAAGACCAATCCGCTCGGCGTCAAGGGCGCTGGCGAGGCGGGCGCGGTGGGCTCGGCGCCGGCGACGATCAGCGCCATCGTCGATGCGCTGGCCGATCTGGGTGTCAGCCATGTCGACATGCCGGCCACGCCGCTGAAGCTGTGGCAGCTGATCAACGAACGCCAGACCCAGGCGGCGGAATAGTCGAAGCCATCCTGTGACTCAAAACGGCGGCCAGAGTGATCCGGCTGCCGTTTCGTGTTTGCGGATTGCCGCGTCAGGCCTTGCCGTTCTCGGGCACCTGCATCACGGTGAAGAACAGGCCGAGCTGGCGGATCGCCTGGGCGAAATGCTCATAGTCGACCGGCTTGGTGATGTAGACGTTGCAGCCCAGATCGTAGCAGCGCTGGATTTCACGCTTGTCGTCGGTGGTGGTCAGCACCACGACCGGCGCCATATGCAGGCCCTCGCTCTGCTTGATCTTCTGCAGGATATCGACGCCCGACATGTCGGGCAGATTGAGGTCGAGCAGGATCAGCAGGGCCTCGCCCTTGTGATCGCGCCCGCTGCCGTCGCTGCCCAGCAGGAAACCGAGCGCATCGGTGCCGGTGGTGAACGGCTTGATCTCGTTGTTGACGCCGGCACGACGGATATTCTTTTCGATCAGCCGCGCATGGCCTTCATCGTCTTCGATCATAATGATCGTAACAGGATTCTGTTCGGACATGTGCTTTCCCTTTAAGGGATCAAGCAGTCCACTTTTTTGGTAAAATTATCGTAAAGGTCGTGCCCTGGCCGAGTTCGCTGTCGACGCGAATCGTGCCGCCGAGGCGGCGCACCATGGCGCGCACATGGGCGAGGCCGATGCCTTCGCCGGGGCGGTCCTGCCTGCCGGCGCGGCGGAACAGCTCAAAGATGCGCTCATAGTCTTTCTGGTCAATGCCCCGGCCATTGTCGCTGACGCGGATCACCACGAAGTTGCCGCGTTCCTCAGAGTCGAGGCTGATGCGCACCGGACGGTCGTTGCTGCGATATTTGATCGCGTTGTCGATCAGGTTGGAGAAAATCTGCTCCATTGCGAGGCGGTCGCTGGAAATTTCCGGCAGTGACGCGATTTCGATCTCGCCGCCGACTTCCTGCAGGCGGTGCGCCACATCCTTGGACATCGCGGTCAGCAGCTGGTGGAGCTGGATCGGTTGCGCGGTGAATTCCCGGCGGCCGGCGCGCGACAGGCCGAGGATCGCGTTGATCAGGCGGTCCATCTTGGCAATCGAGCTTTTGATGAAGCCGAGTGCCTCCTCCACCTCTCGTCGCTGTTGCGCGCGCTGTTCCGGCGTTTGTGGCGTCTCGCTGAAGATCTCCCCCTGCAGGGCTTCCATCTCGCTGGTGAAGCCCATGACGTTGACCAGCGGCGAGCGCAGATCGTGGCTGACGATGAAAGCGAATCGCTGGATCTCGTCGTTGGCCTCGCGCAGGTCGGCGGTGCGTTCGGCCACGCGCTCCTCCAGGCTGCGGTTGACGGTTGCCAGTTCGGCATGCGCAGCTTCCAGCTGCACCAGCGCAGCCGCCGCCTGCTGGCTGCGTTTGCGGATCAGGCTGATCGAGGCCAGAGCCAGCACCGCGATGATCAGGCCGCCGGCGAAGTTCACGATGAAGAGCATGATGCTGGTGCGATCGGAATATTCGCGCCGGTCTTCCAGCAGCGCGCGCTCGTCGTTCAGCATCGTGGAGATGCGCGACAGCATCTCGTTCATGGTGTCGAGGCCGGTATTCGCCTGCAGCGATGCCAGCAGCTCGCGTTCGCGGCCGGCCTGCTTCATGGCGAGGGTCTGTTCCATCTCCTCGATCTTGCGCTGCACCAGCGGCTGCAGCGCCTGCAGGCGCGCCATCTGCTCCGGGTTGTCCGAGATCAGCCGTTCCAGCTCGGGCCGGATTTCATCGAAACGACGACGGCCGGCCTCGTAGTCGTTCAGATAGGCCCGGTCGCCGGTCAGCAGGAAGCCGCGCTGGCCGCTTTCAGCCCGGCGCAAGGCGCCCTGGTAGGTGACGATGGCGGAATTCACCTCCAGCGTATGGGCGACGATCTCCGAGGCGCGGTCGGATTCACGCGCCAGCCAGAGCGAGGTCAGGCTCATCGTCACCAGCACGACAAAGCCCATGACCAGCAGGCCGAACTGGATCGGAACACGTTTGCCGGTAAGGGGAAGGCTGACGCTCATGAGATGGATGAAGACCCTAAGACTTTGATATTGCTGTAATTATATGTAAATGCCGATTTCCCGGAACAGACGCCGGATCACTCTGGAATCTGCTGTACAACGCAGAGTCCCTGCTTTCAACCTGAAATCCCGCCGACCCACCCGCGCAGCCCTGAAGATCCGGTCCTAACGGCTCTGCCGGTGGAAAGTTCGGCCCGGTCCCAGTGTCGGACTTTTCGGCTATCGTGGCGGTCCGGGAATCAATCCGGGAATCGGCCCGCATGGAGACGCCGCATGTCGCGCGAATACCCCCCCAACCCGCTGGTCGGGCTTGGTGCGATCGTCTGGAAGGACGGGCGGGTGCTGATGGTCCAGCGCGGCAATCCTCCGCGGGCCGGCATCTGGAGTCTGCCGGGCGGTGCCCAGACTCTGGGCGAGACGGTGGAGGCCGGCATCCATCGCGAGATCGCCGAGGAAACCGGGGTGGTGATCGAACTGTTGGGCCTTGTCGAGGTGATCGATTCGATCCAGCGCGATGCCGCCGGCCGTGTGCTGTATCATTATACTATCATCGACTATGTCGCCCGCTGGGTGGCGGGTGAGGCGGTGGCCGGCGACGATGCCGCAGCGGTCGCCTGGGTCGATCCGGCCGACCTGCATCGCATGGACCTGTGGGACGAGACCGTGCGGGTGATCGAAAAATCACGCGAATGGCTGCGCTGACCCCCGGGGTTGTTTGCTCCACACCCGCCTTGTGGTTTATTAGGGAGAGGGTTTTCGCTATCTATCGTCGGACAAGATGAATTTCCCCAGAGGGTCAGCGTCGCAATTCCAGCCCGCGAAGTTTGAAGAGCGCGGGACGGCGGTTGCGTTCACCACGCCGGCGCTGAGCCAGGCGCGTGTCCGCATGGACAGTCGCGACAATCTGGAATTGACGGTTTCCGCTTTCTCCGGCGTGAAGGGCAACTACGTCATCCGCTGGAAGGATGTGCCCGAGATCTTCCAGCTCACCATGCACGACCGCGCACTGCAGGAAGAAATCTTCAAGAAGAATTCCTGCCTGCCGCCCGATGTGCGCATGGCGACGCTGGAAACGGCGCGCACCGGCCTTGCCGGGCCTGAGGCGCAGAAGAGCGCCGAGGAAGCCATCACCGAGGAAGAGAACGAAGTTCTCCTCACGCGCTACTTTCTGTTCAAGTCGGCGCTGGAGCGACTCTCCGGCGGCCAGATGACCCTGCATGTGTCGGATTTCACCTCCACCGCCGGCCGCGACCGCATCCGCTCCGGCCTGGGCGAGATCGCCAAGAAACTTGGCACCAATGCCAACGAGCTCTACGACCGGCTGGAGCGCTGGGGCCAGTATATCTCCCCGCTCGGCATGCCCGGTATGCCCAAGGAAAGCCGCCTGCGCCGACTGGTCAGCGGCATTGCCGGCTTGGCGCAGTCGCTGAATCACTGGGCCGACAGCGACAAGTCGGAGGCCTCCGATCTGGCCCGCGGCATCGCCAAGGTCGCCTATTTCACCGACGACTTCGCCCGCGACCTGGCCGCCGCAGCCGTGCGCCCGGTCGAATATGCCGAGCGTGTCCTGTCCAACTGGGAGAAGGCGACAGAGGCGCTGGAGCGCGATATCGGCCGGCTGTGGTGGACCGTGGACGGATGGGAATTCATCCTTCTGCTGTGGAAGGATGCCGAAGACCGCGACCGCGACGCCCAGCGCGCGGCGGTAACGGAAATTTATCGAGTTCTTCCCATCATCCCCGATAAGGAAGCCGCCAACAGGCCAAATCTGGCAGCGATGCAGGAGAATACGCGCATGCAGGTGCGCGCTCTTGAGGGATGGAATTCCGGCTCGCTCGATATCGAGATGGTCCGGCGCGTAGAGAACGTGAAGCGGAAACGGATATGACCGATCTTGCGTCCGAGCTGCGCGACATCGAGCGCAAGCTGTTCGAGATACCCGACGAGAAGGTGGCGCAGCTCACCCTGCTCATCGAACGCTCGCGCGCCGTCGTGCTCTCGGCGGCCCTGGCCGATGCCGCGCTCGGCACCCTGCGGCCGCGACTGGCCAAGACCCGCCCGCCGCGCCACCTGACCCTGCAACGCATTTTCTGCCATCCCTTCGAAGACCTGCTGATCCTGCCCGAAGACGGCGACAAGCAGTTCGGCCGCATCTCGCGTGCCTCATTGGCGCCCTGCTGGGAATTCGTCGTGCAGTCCCTCGACCAGGCCTCGGTCAAGGAACTGGAAGCCAGCATTCGCACTTCAGCAGCGCCGGCCATCGGTGCCAGCGCCGACCCACGCATCCCCAAACTGGGTATCACGCTCTGGAACATCGCCGCGCGCCGCCTGCGCGAGGATGTCAGCCAGGCCGACAGCGATCCGGCGCATCGCGCCGCCCTTGTCGCCAGGCTGGGCAGCGAAACCGCCTACCTCGACCTCGTCGACATGATGTGCATGCTGGAAGTCTCCGCTGCGCTGGAGACTCTGCGCGATGAGCTGTCGCCCAAGCCGGTCGGCAGGCTGCTCGAAGCACAGATCGAAGCCATCAAGGAAGGCTATACGGCGCTCTGCACCAGCGGCGCCGGCCTGCCGGGCTACATGATTGCCTTCATCCTCGCCCGGATGAGCGATCCTTTCCAGGCATTGCCGATCTTCGACAGCCTGGGCGATATGCCGACCGGCATCGCCGATCTCAAACCCGGCCAGTATGCGCGCCGCATGATTGCGGGCGACAGCAAGCGATTCTTCAAGTCGATCGGTCGCGCCGATGCCGGCAAGATGGAAGCCGGCAATATCGCCGGCATGGTTGATGACTTCGTGGTGATGATCGGCCGTCTCAAGGCCGATGGCATGGCTGAAGGGCCGCAGCCCGAGATGGACGCCGCCGGCGGCAAGCTCCGCGACATGGTCAGGACCGGCGTGCTGAGTGGCGCCGATGCCAAGGTGCTGGATGCACTGGCGACGCCGACCGCGATCGAGCCGGGCCAGGAAGCCGCCGTCAAGGAAGCGATCTTCAATGCCAAGCTGCAGGCGGAAGATCGCGTCTATGCAATCCAGAAAGTGGCCAAGGTTGCCAGCGGGATCGGTGCCGACAAGGATGTGGGCGACACGCTCAAGCAGCTTGGCGGCCAGATCGAACAGGGCGGCGGCTCGCTGGTGGCCGATATCAAGGCAGGCAAGCTGAACGGTATCGGCAAGGATGCTGCCAAGCAGCAGCTCTACGGTGCCGTGCGCATGCTGGAACTGGTCAGTGGCGGTTCCGCCGCAGGCAAGCTTATGAAAGACGGTCTCGCCGCCATTGAAAAAATGCCGGCCTGAGGCCATCTGACTCCTTAAGTCACCTTCGGGTGCTTGAGGAGGCGCATGACGGCCAATCAGGGCGATCCGGGAAATAACAGCCAAGCTGCGCCTGCCCCCGCAGAGACCGGGATGATCCGCAAGAAGTTGACGCAGGCGGATATCGCCAAGGCCATCAAACTTCATCAGGATTACCGCAACGGTGTGTTCGGCGGCCGGCGTGCGATTTTCTCCTTCCAGGATCTGGAAGGCATGATGTTCGCCGGGGCCAATCTCAGCGATGCGGATTTCACCGGTGCTGCGCTGCATGGCGCCAGTCTCGGCGGCTGCAACCTCGACCGCGCGGTGTTATTTGGTGCCGATCTTCGTATGGCCAATCTGGCCGGCGCCAGTCTGGTGCGTGCCGATCTGCGCGGCGCCCTGCTGCAGGGCGCCAATCTTACCTATGCCAACCTGTATGATGCCGACCTGCGCGACGGCATGATCGCCGAGCGCGACGCCAAGACGCGCGACATCCGCGCCATGCAGTTCAAGTCCGGCGCGGCCGACATGCAGGGCGCGGCGATGCAGGGCGCTAACCTGTCCAGGGCCCGCATGAGCGGCGTGGCGGCGCAGCATACCGATTTCACCGATGCGATCATGGTCGGCTGCAGTCTGGTGCGGGCCAATCTGGCGCATGCCAACCTGACCAATGCCGATCTCACGGGCGCGGATTTGTCCGGGGCCAGTCTGAAGGGCGCGACGCTGACCAATGCGGTGCTGACCGAGGCCAAAATGCAGATGGCCGATCTGAGCGGCGCCAATACGGCCGGCATGCTGAACGACAAACCGGCCGGCAGATCGCTGGACGAACTGGACATGACGCCGGAAGAAGCGCTGCGCCTGCATGCGCAATGGGTGACCAGCGGCGGCGCGGCAGGTAAGGCGGTGGATTTCACCGGCTTCGACCTGCGCAAGATCGGCAGCCTGTACAAGGCGCAGTTGACCGGCCTGGTGGCCAACAACGCGGTGTTCTTCGGCCTCAACCTCGAAGGCGCGGCGATCCAGGGCGCGCGGCTCGCCAATGCCGACCTGCGAAACTGTCGCCTCAGTGGTGCCGACCTGCGCGGCGCCACCCTGCGGGGGGCAAACCTGTCGCATGCCGATCTGCGCCAGGTCGACCTGCGGCCGCTGGTGGTGGCCGAGACGCGCAGCTTCCCCAGCCATCTCGACAATGCCAATCTGCGCCATGCCGATCTGCGCGAGGCCAGGCTGCAGCAGGCTGTGCTGCGCGATGCCGATCTGCTGGAAGCCAATCTGGACGGCGCGCAGACCGAAGGCGCGGATTTTGCCGGCGCGGTCGGCGTGAAGGTCACGCCACCGTCTTAACGCTTGAGTGCGGCTTTCGCGTCATAGGGCGCGTGCTCGGCCGTGAAGCCGGCCAGTTCGCCGCTCGCAAGACCCAGCATCAGCGGCTCGCAGTTTTCCCGCTCGACCGTCACGCGCGTATTGAATGCCTGGTGCGTATAGCCGTGCTTGTCGCCGATGCGATAGACCGTCGGCCCCGATTTATCACCCGGACTGGTGGTGCGGCTGCGCAGGCCAAGCAGGCCGGCATGACCAACCTCCAGCCCCGACAGTCCGGCGGCGATCTGTTCGGCTTTGGCCAGGAAACCGTAAGTCTCGATGCTGCCCGCCGTGCCGCCGAGTTCACGCAGGAACTGGCCGATCAGGATCTGGCCGGGCAGTGCCTTGGCAATGATGCGCGCCAGCGTGATGGTCACTTCGCCGACAATGTATTCAAAGCCGCGCGGCGTGGTGCCTTCCACCTGGTGGTACGAGAAATGGCTGCCGACAGTAAAGGCGGCGCGCAAGGTCGGCACCAGCTTCGCATTGCCCTTCTGCCGTGCCAGCGCATTGTCGGACAGGATCAGCAGCAATGCGAGCCAGCTGCGCAGGTCGGCATCCGGACCTTCGCCGCGATTCCAGACATAGAAGCCGTCGCCGACGGTAGACCGCGCCAGTTCGGTGCGCAGGCCCGCCTGATTGAGGCGCTTCCCGGCAGAGTTGATCGAATATTCCAGCGAGGACAGCTGCGCCACCTGTTCCAGCGGCGAATGCTTGGAAAAGCTGACGATGTCGAACAGGATGACGGCGCGGCTTTCGGTGGCGCTGATCGTATAGCGCCGCACCAGCGTCTCGATCTGCAGCGGATTCACCTCGCCCTTCGCAGAGCCGATGGTGAAGGGCAGGTCCATGGTCAGCGGCCGCGCCCGCAGCAGCTTGCAGGTCTCGGCGAAACTGGCGGCATCCATCAGCCGCCGGCCGCGCACCAGTCGCGGCAATTCCTCGGCGCTGCCCAGCACCGTATAGGGTTCGCAAAAACAGAAGCTGGCGCGGCCGCCTTCATGCGTCCAGCCGGCCACGATGGTCTTGCCCAGTCGCCAGGAAGAATGCAGGACGAAGTCGATCTCCCGCATACCCTGTCGTACCGCGTCCTGCTGGCGCGCGACATTGGCTTCGCTCATGGCGACAGCACTCGCATGTTTTCGATAACCCCAAACCTGCCCGCCGCCCCACCGCGGCAGACAGGTGAAGACTACGACCGGGGCTGGCTGCGCGCCAGTGCGATCATGCCGGCTGTCGCGCTGTCATGCGCATGCTGCAGCGAGGGGTCGATCAGTTCTTCCAGGATCGGCTTGGCCAGCTGTTTGCCCAGTTCCACGCCCCACTGGTCGAAGGAATTCACCCCCCAGACGATGCCCTGCACGAAGATCTTGTGCTCATAGAGGGCGATCAGCATCCCGAGGTGGTAGGGATCGACCTGGGGCAGCAGCAAGGTAGTGCTCGGGCGATTCCCCGAAAAAACCTTATGGGCTGCAAGGGCAGCCACCTTCGCATCGTCTGCGCCGTCCGCGCGCAGTTCGGCCTCGGCTTCCGCACGGGTCTTGCCGCGCATCAGCGCTTCGGCCTGGGCGAAGGCGTTAGCCAGCAGCATCTCGTGATGCTTGCCCTGCGGATAACGCGACTGCAGCGGCACAATGAAATCGGCCGGAATGGTCTGTGGGCCCTGATGCAGCAGCTGGTAGAAGGCATGCTGGCCGTTGGTGCCCGGTTCGCCAAACACGATCGGCCCGGTCTGGAAGCCCAGCGGACGGCCCCAGCGGTCGACGCCCTTGCCGTTACTCTCCATATCCGCCTGCTGCAGATACGGCGCCAGCTTCGACAGGCCCTGGTCGTAGGGCAGCACGGCGAGGGCGGGGAAATTGAGGAAGTTGACGTTCCAGATGCCGGCCAGCGCCATCAGCACCGGCAGGTTCTCGTTCAGCGGTGCGGTGCGGAAATGGTGGTCCATCGCATGGGCGCCATCCAGCATCAGGCGAAACTTGTCCATGCCGATGCCAAGCGCGATCGGGAAGCCGATGGCCGACCACAGCGAATAGCGGCCACCGACCCAGTCCCAGAACTGCAGCACCTGTTCGGGACGAATGCCGAACTTGCCCGGCACCGTGGTGTTGGCCGACAGGCCCATGAAATGGCGGGGCCAGTCAATGATGCCGGGGCCGAGCTTTTCCTGCAGCCAGGCCCGCGCCGTCTCGGCATTGGCCATGGTTTCCTGCGTGGTGAAGGTCTTGGAGGCCACCACGAACAGCGTGGTTTCGGCGTCGCATTTCTGCAGCGCGCGCGCGATATCGGCGCCATCCACGTTGCTGACGAAATGGATGTCGATATCGGGCAGTTTGTCGGCGGTCAGGGCCTCCAGCGCCATGCGCGGGCCCAGATCCGAGCCGCCGATACCCATGGCGACCACGCTCTTGAACTGCTTTTCCGTTATGCCGCGCCAGGTGCCGTCGCGCAGGGCCGCGATGATCTCGCCCATGCGCTTCAGCTCGTCATGCACCAGCGCCGCGATATCGGTGTTGCCCAGCAGCAGGCTGGCGTTGGCCGGCAGGCGCAGTGCGGTATGCAGCGCTGCGCGGTTCTCAGTGGTATTGATCGGCTCGCCGGTCAGCATGCGGTCGCGCCAGGCTTCCACATCGGCGGTCCTGGCGAGGTCAAGCAGCAGGTCGAGCGTTTCGCCATCCATGCGCTGGCGCGACAGGTCGAGCAGCATGTTGCCGCAGCGGAACGAGAAGGTCTCGAAGCGTTTGTCGTCGGCAGCAAACAGGTCGCGCAGCTGCCGCGTACGCGTGGCGCTGGCATGGGCGGCGAGGGCACGCCAGGCGGAGGTCTGGTCGATCGGCGGCGGCAGCGACATCATTCCTCCGACGGTTGCGTCAAAACCTTACGTGATCACATCGGGCGCGGCGCGCCCAGTGATCTTGCGAAGGCCGGTCTGGATCTCGGCGAAATCGATCAGCGGCTGCAGGCGGGCCTGTACGTCGTCAGCCTGTTTCGCCGGATCGGCTTCAAAGAGTTCGAAGTATAAACGCACGGTCGCGCCTTCGGTGCCCGTGCCGGACAGGCGGGCGATCAGCCGGGCCTGTTCGCCACAGATCACCCGCAGGCCCTGGCCCTTGCTCTCGCTGCCATCCACCGGATCGCGATAGGCGAAATCGTCGGCTGCCGTGACCACCATGCCGCCGACCTTCTGGCCGGGCAGGCTGGGCAGGGCCGCCCGTAGCCGGTTCAGGGCTTCCGTGGCCTGTCTGGCATCGACGGCTTCATAATCATGTCGGCTGTAGTAATGCCGGCCATAGCGCTTCCAGTGCGCCTGCAGGATCGACAGCACGGTTTCACCGCGTTTCACCGCCAGCAGGTTGAGCCAGAACAGCACGGCCCAGAGGCCGTCCTTCTCGCGCACATGATCCGAACTGGTGCCGTAGCTTTCCTCACCGCACAACGTAATACGACCCGCATCCAGCAGGTTGCCAAAGAACTTCCAGCCGGTCGGCGTCTCGAAACATTCGATCTTGAGCGCGCGCGCCACCGCATCCGGCGCGCGGCTGGTCGGCATCGAACGCGCCACGCCGGCTATGCCCTTGGCGTAACCCGGCGCCAGCGTCGCATTGGCCGCCAGCACGGCGAGGCTGTCGCTCGGCGTCACGGCGATGCCCTTGCCCAGGATCATGTTGCGGTCGCCGTCGCCATCGGACGCGGCGGCGAAATCCAGTTCGCCATCCAGCACCGCGGCCTTGTACAGCTCCGGCGCATAAACCGGGTTCGGATCGGGATGGCCACCGCCGAAATCCTCCAGCGGTTCGGCATTGATCACGCTCTTGGCCGGTGCGCCCAGCATCTCGACCAGCAGGCGTTTCGCATACGGCCCGGTGACGGCATGCATGGCATCGAAGCGGAAGCGGAAATCCTTGCGGGCCAGCAGGGCGCGGATGGCATCGAAATCGAACAGGCCGCCGAGCAGCACGGCATAATCGTCGACCGGATCGATCACTGTCACGGTCATGTTGCCGATCTTGCGATTCCCGATGGCATCGAGGTTAACCGGGGCGTCCGTATCGAAAATGCGGTAATGCCGGATCGTCTGCGTGCGCTTGTAGATCGCCTCGGTCACGGCTTCCGGAGCCGGGCCACCATTGGCGATATTGTATTTGATGCCGAAATCACCGTCCGGTCCGCCCGGATTGTGGCTGGCTGACAGAACCAGGCCACCGCGCGCCCGATGACGCCGGATCACCGCGCTGGCAGCCGGCGTGGAGAGAATGCCGCCCTGGCCGACCAGCACGCGGTCGATGCCGTTGGCGGCGGCCATGCGCAGGATGATCTGGATGGCACTGCGATTGAAAAAGCGGCCGTCGCCGCCCAGCACCAGCGTCCCGCCCTGCAATTCGGGCGCGCAGTCGAACACTGCCTGCACGAAGCTTTCGAGATAGCCCGGCTGCTGGAATACCGTCACCTTCTTGCGCAGGCCGGATGTACCGGGTTTCTGCCCCTCGAAGGCCGGCGTGGCGACTTCACGCAGACTCATGGCGAGTGTCTCAGGCAACGGGAGCGCGGCTGGAGATATCGTGGCGTGCGCCGGTCTTGGCCATCAGGATCACGCTATGGGTATAGGCGATGCCCTTTTCGATGGCGATGCCGCGGCAGACCGGCCCGGAATTGATCCCGGTGGCGACGAAGACGGCATCGTCGCTTTTCACCAGCTCGTTGCCGCTCATCCATTTGGCCGGGTCGAGGCCGAATTCCTTCACTTTCGTGGCTTCGTCATCGCCCTGCGGATCAACGCGGCCGAAGAACTCGCCGCCCATGGCGCGCACGAAGATCGCGGTGATGATGCCTTCCGGCGAGCCGCCGGTGCCGAACAGGGCATCGACATTGCTGCCCGGCTGCACCGCCATGAAGGCGCCGGCGACATCGCCGTTTTCCTGCAGCATGGTGCGGGCGCCGGCATCGTGGATGTCCTTGATCATCGCGTGGTGGCGCTTGCGGTTCAGCACGAAGATGCGCAGCTCCGACACCGGCTTGTTCAGCGCGGTGGCCAGCGCTTCCAGCTTCTTCTTCACCGGCCAGGCCGGATCGACTTTGCCCTTGGCGGCAGCCGGCAGCACCAGCTTGTCCATGTAAAAGCTGGGGCCGAGATCGAACATCGCGCCGCGCGGCGCCAGCGCCATCACCGCCATCGAATTGTCGACGCCATTGGCCATGTTGGTCGTGCCCTCGATCGGGTCGACCGCGATCTCGATTTCGGGTTCACCCTTGCCGATGCGTTCGCCGCGATACAGCAGCGGGGCATTGTCCTTCTCGCCTTCGCCGATCATCACCACCGCGTTGATGTTGATGTCGTTCAGCGCCTTGCGCATCGCTTCCACCGCGGCGCCGTCGCCGTCTTCCTTCCTGCTGCGGCCGACCCATGTATGCGCGGCAATCGCGGCGGCTTCGGTAACGAGGCGGAGGGCGAAAGGAAAGTCGGCGCGGTCGAACGGACCGGGACGCGTGGACATGAAGGATACTCCGAGGAAAGTGTCAGGTCGGGACGGGGCCGGTGCTTGTCTGCCGGTCAGTTTATTGCTTGGAAATACGGCAAAAACCGGGCGAGGCCAAGGTGCCCCGGCGTGACTTTGGCGGGTTTTTTGTCGCGCCGGAAAGCTTTGGGCCGGCTACTGGTCCCAGCGCCGGCGCCAGAATTCCTGGCTCTGCCGTTCGCCCACGTCGCAACCCTTGGGATAGCGATAGCCCGATTGCACCTTGTGGGTCACCGACGGGCCGATCAGCTGCCAGGCCGGCGGCACGGCTGGCGCGGTGGCGATTTCGAGGATCAGCTTGCGGCGCACGGCTTCGTGGAAAGTGTCGAAACTCTCCGCCACCACGACAAATGAGCCGGGGCCACCGATCACGCAGCCCTCGTAATAGCGGTCGAGGTCTTCCAGTTGCGGGAAGCCCCAGGTGTTCTGCTTGCCGTTCAGGATCACCAGGCCGTTGATCACGATGCCCGACGACACCGCCTTGTCGCGCGCGATGTCGATCGGCCCGCCGTCGTTGTTCGGCCCGTCGCCCGAAATATCCAGCACGCGCCGCAGGCCCTTGTAGGCGCCGTCGCCGAAGCGGGGAATGGCATGGGTGATTGCGCCGGTGATGCTGGTGCGGCGCGCGGTGCGCGTCTGGCTGTCCAGCAGGTGCTGCGCCACCCTGCGCGCGCTGGCTTCGTCCTGCACCAGCGTCCAGTCCATGATCTGGTTCTGCAGATAGGCGTCCGACCAGTCGAAATAGGCGATGGCGATCTTGCCATGGATGCCGCCGCGGATCGCCTTCAGCACATCCTTGTCGATCAGGGCGCGGGCATAGCCTTCGCGCTGCAGCCGGGCTTCGTCAGCATCGATGCTGCCGGAGATATCAACGGCCAGCAGCAATTCAAGATCGACGGGCATCTGCTCGGCGGCCAATCCCTTCGAGGGCAGGGACAGCAGCGGCAGGCCCGTCAGCCACGCCAGAACCAGGAAGGTCAGCGGCTTGAACGGCATGGACCAAGGCTAATCCTACGCGGCGGCCGCGTCCAAAGAAATTGCGGCATAACGTCCAAGATCAGACAAGGCTGGGACTGGACAACCGGGGGAGCCGTGCCGAGGATGCCGGCCATGACGCACCCTTCCGTAGCCAGTCAAGCCGAGTTGTTCGACGTCGTCGTGATCGGTGGCGGCCTGAACGGCCTGACCCAGGCCATCGCCTTGGCCCGGCACGGTATTTCGGTGGCGGTGATCGACCGTGAAGATCCTGCCCGTGTCACCGAAGCGGCCTTCGATGGCCGCGTCTCGGCCATTGCCCTGGCCTCGCAGCGCATGCTGGACGCCATCGGCCTGTGGCGGCATGTCCGCATGGCGCAGCCGATGTGGGACATCCGGGTTTCGGATGGCGACTCGCTGCTCTTCGTGCATTACGACCACAGCGAAATCGGCAGCGCCCCGTTCGGTTACCTGGTCGAGAACCGCGTGATCCGGCAGGCCCAGCAGGCCGCGCTGGCCGATTGCCCCAATCTGGAACTGATCGCGCCGATGACCGCGCGCAGCATCGACTACGGCCTCTCCGGCTCGGGCGCGCCGGCAGAGATCGAACTCGGCAATGGCCGGCGACTGCGCGCACGCCTGATCGTGGGGGCCGATGGTCGCCAGTCGGCGATCCGCCGTGACGCCGGCATCCGCACCATCGACTGGTCCTATCGACAGACCGGCATCGTCTGCACCGTGCAGCACGCATTGCCGCATGAGGGCGTGGCGCAGGAACGCTTCCTGCCAGCCGGGCCGTTCGCCATGCTGCCGATGACCGACGATGCAGCCGGTCATCATCGTTCCTCGCTGGTCTGGAGCGAGCCGACCGAGCGCGCGGCTGCGATCATGGCGCTGGACGATGCCGGTTTCGCCGCCGAGATGCGCCAGCGCTTCGGCACCGGCTATGGCGACTGTGACGTGGTCGGGCCGCGCTGGTCCTATCCGTTCAGTTTCATGCTGGCGCTGAAATATACCGCGCATCGCATGGCGCTGGTCGGCGACTCGGCGCATGGCATCCACCCCATCGCGGGGCAGGGGCTCAATCTGGGCTTACGCGATATCGCGGCGCTGACCGAAGCGGTGGTCGATGCGCGCCGCCTGGGTCTCGATATCGGTCGCAGCGATGTGCTCGAACGCTACGAACGCTGGCGCCGTGTCGACAATGTCGTGCTCGGCGCCGTCACCGATGGCCTGACGCGGCTGTTCTCCAACGATATCGCGCCGTTGCGGATCGCCCGCGATCTCGGTCTCGGCATGGTCAACCGCATCGGGCCGCTGAAGAAGCTGTTCATGCGCCATGCCATGGGCGATGTCGGTCGTTTGCCCCGCCTGCTGAAGGGTGAAACGCTCGGCTAAAGCACCGTTTTTCCAAAACTTTTAAAATCTCCTCCGGTTTTTGTCATCTCGCTCGTCTTAGCTAGGGGCAGTATTTCCTTCGCGTCGGAGAGCGTATGACCGTCAAGACCTTCAAGGCCTGGTATCTCGTCCACAAGTGGACAAGCCTGATCTGCACGGTGTTTCTGCTGATGCTGTGCGTCACCGGCCTGCCGCTGATTTTCCATCATGAACTCGAACATCTGCTGAGCGACCAGAAGGAACCCGCCGACCTGCCGGCCGGCACGCCGATGGCATCGCTCGACCGGGTGATCCAGAAGACACTGGAGGCCAGGCCCGACGAAAAGGTGCTCTACGTCTCCTGGGACGAGGAAGAGCCGGAACTGGTCTTCACCACCACGGCGAAGACGATGACCGAGACGGAGGATTTCGGCTTCTTCATCTTCGATGCGCGCACCACCGACATCCTGCGCGAGGGTTCGACCAAGGATCTCGACTTCATGCAGATCATGTTCAAGCTGCATGTCGACATGTTCGCCGGCCTGCCCGGCAAGCTGTTCCTCGGCTTCATGGGCCTGCTGTTCGTGGTCGCCATCGTCACCGGCATCGCGGTTTATGGCCCGCTGATGCGCAAGCTGGATTTCGGGACGGTGCGCAAGCAGCGCAGCACGCGCCTCAAATGGCTCGACCTGCATAACATGCTTGGCATCATCACCGTGGTCTGGGCGCTGGTCGTCGGCAGCACCGGCGTGATCAACACCTGGGCGGACCTGATCATCAAATACTGGCAGTACGACCAGCTGGCGACCATGACCGCGCCCTATGCTGGCCAGCCGGTGCCGGACAGGCTCGGCCCGCTCGACAATGCCATGGTGACGGCGCGCAAGACCGCGCCGGAGATGAATCCGGCCTTCGTCGCCATGCCGGGCACGCTGTTCAGCAGTCCGCATCACTACGCGATCTTCATGCGCGGCAACACGCCGCTGACGGCGCGACTGTTCAAGCCGGTGCTGGTGGATGCGCAGACCGCCGACCTCACCGATACGCGCGAGATGCCCTGGTATGTCAAAACCCTGCTGCTGTCGCAGCCGCTGCATTTCGGCGATTACGGCGGCATGCCGCTGAAGATCATCTGGACCTTCTTCGACCTCGTTACCATCGTCGTGCTTGGCAGCGGCCTGTATCTGTGGTTCCAGCGTCGGCGCAGTCCGATCGAACAGCGTATTCGCGAACTGGAACAGGAGGGCGAACCGGAGCCCATGCTGGCCCGTGACGGCATCCGGGGGGCTGCGGAATGAATATGAAATTGTGGGGCATGCCCATCCTGCTGGGCGTGCTGAGCGGCATCGGCCTGATCTCGGCCCTGCTGGAAGACGGCCTGTGGGACGTGATGTCGTGGCTGACGCTCGGCATCCCCACCGTGCTGATGTGCTGGTACTGGCTGCGCCCCGCCAGACGCTAAGCAGGGTGCGCCGTTGGTTAAATCTGTTGCGACTAATTCGCAATTGAAATAGGGTGCCCGCCGGCGGCCAGGCCCGCCGCAGCAGGATCCTACCGGTGGCGCACCCCTTCGACCTCGCCGGGCTTTTCGCCCGGCATCGCGACGAACTGCAACGCTTTGCCCAGCGCCGGCTCGGCAATCGCGAGGCGGCGGCCGATCTGGTGCAGGACACCTTCGTGCGCTTCACCGTCGCCATGAGCGGCGGCACAAACGGCAATGGTGCCGCCCCGGCCGAGATCGATAATCCGCGCGCCTTCCTGTTCCGCATCACTGGCAATCTGGCCTCTGACGCCCTGCGGCATGACCGTGTCGTTGCCGGCGTGATCGACCCGGTGGAGCTCAGTCATAATCATCCCGCCGCCCTGCCGTCGCCGGAAGTGGAGGCGGTCGACCGCGATCTGCTGCGCCGGCTGCAGGTCGCTCTGGCCGAACTGCCCGAGGCGCAGCGCCGTGTCCTGGCGCTCAAGCGGGTGGAGGGGTTAAGCCATGCCGAGATTGCCCGGCGTACCGGCATGAGCCCGGCGGCGATCGAAAAGAATCTGGCCCGTGGCCTGCGCCGGCTGCGCGAACTGCTTGACGGGCCACAGTTGTGATCCCCAACACTGGCATGACCAAAATCCTGTCATGTCCATAAATGGAGATATCGCGGCGGGATTGCTTCCTGTGACCCGTCATACTCGATAGAATGACCGACCAGCCCCGAACCCACGCCGCAGCCGCCCCCGAAATGGCGTCGCCCAACGACATCGCCATGCAGTGGCTGATGCGTGTCAGCGATCCCGATGCGGGTGCCGATGTGCATGTTGCCTGCGCGCGCTGGCGCGCCGCGGATCCGGCGCATGAGCGGGCTTTCGCAGCCGCGCAACGGTTCTGGCAGCGCGACGAACTGGCGCTGGCGCTCGAACACAGCCTGCGTGCCCCGCAGCCGGCGCTTTGGCGCGACAGTCTGCGGCCTTTCGGCCTCGCCCTCGCTGCGATGCTGGGCCTCGCCATCCTGGCCGGTGGCATCTACCTGCTCCCGCAGGCGCGGCACTTCCGGGAATGGGCCATGGCGGATGTGCGCGCGCCGCTGCACAGGATCGCCGTGACGCAACTGGCAGATGGCTCGCGTCTGACACTCGATGCCGGCGCCGCCATCGATGTCGAATACACCGCGTCGCTGCGCAGGCTGAAGCTGCTGCGCGGCACCATCGTGGTCGAAGCGATGCCCGATCCGGCGCGGCCCATGGTGATCGCAGGCGGCCAGTCCACCGTGACAGTGGTCGGCACGCGCTTCCTCGTCAGCCGCAAGGAAGCGAATGACCGGATCGACGTGCAGTCCGGCCGCGTCGATGTGCAGGCTTATGCCGGCGGCGAGGCGAAGCTGGCGGCGGGCCAGCGTGTCCGCGCCAGCGCCGCAGGCGTCAGCGCTATCGAGGCCATCGACCCCAGCAGCGTGGCGGATTTCGCGGCCGGCTGGCGCAGTTTCGACCGGGTGCCGCTGCAGGACGTGCTGGCCGAGATCGGTCGTTACCGCTGGGCACCTATCCTGCTCGACGATCCGGCCGTCGGGATGCTGCCGGTGACGGCCCGGCTGCAGGTGAGCGAGCCGGAGCGGGCGCTGGCGGCCCTGCTGGTGACAATGCCGCTGCAGACCTACGAATGGCCGGGCGGTACGGTCCGGATCGAACGACGCCGCTGACGTCCTGAAAAAACTTGCTGGCCCGGCTGTCCGGGTTCCAGACCCAGCCTCGTCTAAAGATGCGAAGAGTACGCATTTGCATTTGGGGGCGGGTATGGTTGTCAGGGGGAAGGCGTCGGCCGGATATCGGCTTGGCGCAGCCGTTGTTGGTGGGTTTATCCTGGGAATTCCGGGCTTTCCGGTCCTGGCTCAGACAAGTGGAGCCCAGACCGGTCCAGTCCAGACGGCGCAAGCCAGCCCGGCCAGCCGCAGCTACAGTTTCGACCTGCCGGCCCAGCCGTTGACTGCCGCGCTCACCGCCTTCAGCCGCATCACTGGCCTGCAGACCGTCACCACCGGCACCAGCCTGGAGGGCAAGCGCGCCTCTGCCGTGCGCGGCAACCTCACTGCCGATGAGGCGCTGCGCCAGCTGCTGTCCGGCAGCGGCATCATGCATCGCCGCGTCGATGGCAATACCATCACCCTGCTGGATGCGCCGCAGGGCAGCATGGGCGGCGTGGTGCTGGATGCACTCACCGTCAGCGGCGAGAAGACCGAACGCACGCTGCAGGAAACCGCCACCAGCGTCGCGATCTTTGACGAGAAGACGCTGGAAAGTCGGCCGCATATTTCGTCCGCAAATGCTCTGGTCGATCGCGTGGTCAACGTCACCACGACGGGCACCAACTCCAACCTGGCGCCGACCATACGCGGCATCGACGGCACCGGGCCGACCCAGGGCGGCTACGCTTTCATCGCGGGCATCCGCTCGCGCCTCAACCTGCAGGTTGATGGCCGTCCGGTCAGCTTCAACGAACAGATCTATGGCGACAATTCGCTGTGGGATGTCGAGCAGGTTGAAGTGCTGCGCGGTCCGCAAAGCACCATGCAGGGTCGTAACGCCATCGCCGGCGCCATCGTGGTCAAGACCAAGGATCCGACCTGGCAGTGGGAGGGTGGCGGTCGCGCCATGCTGGGAAATTTCAGCCAGCGTGAAGGTGCCGCTTATCTCTCT
The DNA here is from genome assembly GCF_007197755.1 of Ferrovibrio terrae. Taxonomy (NCBI): domain Bacteria; kingdom Pseudomonadati; phylum Pseudomonadota; class Alphaproteobacteria; order Rhodospirillales; family Rhodospirillaceae; genus Ferrovibrio; species Ferrovibrio terrae. The sequence continues at coordinate 352,320 of NZ_CP041636.1, read as the reverse complement.
GGTCCGCTGATCGAGGATCAGCTTGCCTTCCGGCTGGCGGCCGACCGCCAGACCAGCGAAAGCTTCCTGGAAGGCACGAAGTCCTATCCCCGGGTCAGTGACCCTGATGAATTTGAATCCACCAATCTGCGCGGCAAGCTGCTGATCGAGCCACGCAGGCTGGATGGCTTCTCCACGCTGCTGACGCTGAACTACAACAAGACATCGCAGCCGCAGGTCGAATCCGTGAGGTGGCCGGAAGCGGGTCTCGTTACCGGTTTCCCGAATTCGTCGCCCATCTTCGTGCCGCGCACGTCCAGCGGCACGGCGGATACCAAATGGCTGATCAGCGACGCACTGACCATCGAAAATACGTTCTCCTATACCGACATTTCCGTACGCCGGCTGGAGACGACGGCCTTCGGCTATGCCGAGATCGACGGCTATCAGCTGCAGGAGGAGCCACGCCTGCGCTTCACCGGCATGGATGGCAAGCTGAAAGGCCTGGTCGGACTCTATGCCTTCCATTCCAGCCAGGATGAAGTGCTGCTGATCAGTGGCACCAATCGGTACAAGGACTTCACCACCACCTATGCCACCTTCGGCGAAGGCACCTACAGCGTCCTGCCGGATGTGGATGTCACGCTGGGCGGCCGTGTCGAACGCGAGAACCGTCGTCGCCAGACCCTGCAGGGCAGCCTCACGGCGGTCAATCTCGACGAAGACTACAATGCCTATCTGCCCAAGGCCGGCGTTGCCTGGCATGTCGACAAGACCTGGACGCTGGGGGCCACCGTGGCGAAGGGTTATAACGGCGGTGGCGCTGGTGTGACCTTCGGCGGCACCAGCTACACCTTCCGGCCGGAATCGGTCTGGAACTACGAAGGTTATACGCGACATGAGTTATTGGGCGGTCGCCTGCAGGTCACCGGCAACGTATTCTATGCCGACTATAAGAACATGCAGCTGCCCTACAACATCAACGTGACAGAAGCTGTCGTTCTCAACGCGACGGAGTCACACACCATGGGCAGCGAGATCGGGGCCCGCTTCCTGGCGGCGCCGGGCCTCACTCTGTTCGGCAATATCGGCCTGCTGAAGACCGAGATCGACGAGTTCACCGGCTATGCCGGCAACAAGCTGCCGATGTCGCCGGCCTTCACGGCTGATATCGGTTTCACGTATGAATTCGACAACGGCTTCAGCGCCAGCGCCGATGCCCGGTATTCGGATGCTTACTATTCCGATCTGGAAAACCGGCCGCGCGCCAAGGTCGATCCGTATTTTGTCGCCAACCTGCAGGCCGGGTATCAGATCGTGCCGAACGCCAAGGTCTTCGGCTTCGTCAACAATGTCCTTGATGCCCGCGACGAGACGCAGATCAATCTCTCAACCAGCGGCGACACCGCTTATATCCTGCGGCCGCGCACGGTTGGCGTCGGCGTGAATGTGAAGTTCTAGGGTCTTAACGGGCGCGCGGGTCTCTGGTGAGTCCGCGCGCCTCAAGCCGCTGTAGATAGTCCTGCCAGAGGTCATCCTGGCTGTGGCCATGGTCGTAGAACCATTCCCAGCTATAGAGCCCGGTATCGTGCAGGTCATCGAATTTCAGGCGCAAGGCATACGTCCCGACCGGCTCGATGCCGATAATACCGACATGGCGGCGGCCCGGCACCAGCGTCTTCTGGCTCGGGCCATGGCCCTGGACTTCCGCTGACGGGCTTTCGATGCGCAGGAATTCCGCCGTGAAGGTGAACTGCTTGCCGTCTTCGAACGCGACGTCCAGGCGCTTCTCGGCCGAGATATAGCGCACGTCGGTGCAGGCCGGTCGGCCGGCCTGCTGGTAGAGCGAGCGCGGATTGAGGCCGCTGGCGACGCCGTATTTCGAGTCAGATGACATCACAGATGCGTGTCGTCGATCTGGCGTGCTTCGTCCACCAGCATGATCGGAATGCCGTCGCGGATCGGGAAGGCCAGCCCGGCCTTGTCGCTGACCAGTTCGTTGCGCGCGCGGTCGTAGCTCAGCGGGCCCTTCGTGACCGGGCAGACCAGCAGTTCGAGCAGCTTGGGATCGACCGGTGCGGAGGAAGTCTGCGTGGGCTCGCTCATGGCTTTTCCTTAATTGGGCTTGGCGCCGCGCGGCAGGGTGCTGTGATCCAGCATCGCCATTTCCAGCAGGCCGACCAGCAGGGCGGCGCGCGCCTTGAAATCCGTGGCTTCCAGCAGGGCCTGCTTTTCGCCGGCCGTGAAGGGACAGATCATCGCCAGCGAATGCACCAGCAGGTCGTCGTTCACCGCAGTGATCGACTCCCAGTCGGCCGGCAGGTTGTGCCGCGCGCAATAGCCGCTCAGCGCATGGATCAGGCGGTTGCGGTCGCACAGGCCATCCGGCTGCACGGCCATGTCGCCCGCGTAAGGCGCGTAGTCCGCCTCGACCTGGCGATAGGGCGTCTCGGTATCGACCTCGCGCGTCACGTTAAAGCGGCAGAGCCCCTTCAGGGTCAGCAGCATGCGGCCGTCATCGGTCTCGGTGGCCGAGACGATCTTGCCGACGCAGCCGGTGCCATACACATCGGCGCTGTTCTTCGGCGGCGACTGGCCGTCGCGACCGAAGGGCTCGGTCGGCTGCAGCATGCCGATCAGCTTGGCGCCGTTCAGCGCCGCGCGCGTCATCGCCAGATAGCGCGGCTCGAAGATATTGAGCGGCAGCAGGCCGCGCGGCAGCAGCAGCACGCCGGTAAGCGGAAAGATCGGGATGGTGGCGGTCAGCTCGGCGATGCTGGAGGGGCACTGGGACTCATGCATCGCGGCTGCTCGGTCAGATCACGAGAACAGGATCGAGGAGAGGCGGCGGCGGGCATCCACCACCAGCGGATCCATCGGGCCCATCGCCTCGAAGATTTTCACCAGCTGCTTGCGCGCGGCTTCCTCGTTCCATTTGCGATCGCGCTTGACGATATCCAGCAGCTGGTCGATGGCGGCTTCGGCATTGCCGGCGCCATGCAGCGCCACGGCATAATCCAGCCGCGCCTGATGGTCGGCCGGATTGGCGGCCACAGCAGCTTCCAGCGGCTTGAGGTTGCCTGCCGCCTGGCTGCCGGCTTCCTGCAGTTCCAGCGCCGAACGCGCGGCGACCACATCGGCATGACCGGCCTTGTCGGCAGGAATCTGTTCGAGGATTTCCTTGGCGCCCTCGATCTCGCCCATGCCGATCAGCGCACGCGCCAGACCGCCAAGCGCCGGCACATTCTCAGGCTCGGTGCCGAGCGCCGTGGAAAAGGCGGCCGCGGCATCTTCCCAGGCCTGTTCGGCCAAAGCTGTCTTGCCGGCCTCTATGGCGTCGGCGGCGCTGTCCTGGATCTCGCCCGCGCCCGGCAGGCCTTCGGCGAATTTCTTCAGCTGGCTTTCCGGCAGCGCGCCGACAAATCCATCGACCGGCTGGCCCTGATAGAAGGCATAGACGGCCGGGATCGACTGGATGCGCAGCTGCTGGGCCAGCGGCTGGTTCTTCGGATCGTCGACATTGACCTTGACCAGGCGCAGCTTGCCGTTGGCGCCCTTGACCAGCTTTTCCAAGGCAGGCGTCAGCTGCTTGCAGGGGCCGCACCACGGCGCCCAGAAGTCGACCAGCACCGGCTGCTGCATCGAGGCCTCGATCACATCCTGCATGAAGGTGCTGGCATCGGCATCCTTGATCAGGTCTGCGGATGCAGCCGCGGCGGGTGCCGCGGGCGCGGCGGGACCGCCGGCAAGGCCGGTGAGGCCGGGCAGGCTGCCAGGAATGCTGGTCGGGGATTTGGGCGAAAAGTCCATGGCCTGTATCGTCGCTCGAAATGGTTTTCAGTTTTGTCGCAGACTGTCGGGGATCACAGATAAGGACCTGTTTGGCAAAAGCCAACTGTCTGCGCCGCAAATGACGACAGCCCTGCTGAAAATATAGGCATGCCGGGCCCCGGGACAAGCCGGGCAGGCGCGGGGAATCGGCGATTCCCATGGTACGCCTCTTGCTTTGCTATTGGAGCCGCATGACGCCCGATCGCATCGATACCACCTGGGTCCTGATCGCCACCTGCATGATCTTCACCATGCAGGCCGGGTTCTGTTGTCTGGAAAGCGGCTTTGTCCGCGCCAAGAACAGCATCAACGTAGCGTTGAAAAATCTCGCCGACTTCTGCATCGCCGGCCTGCTGTTCTGGGCCTTTGGCTTCGCCTTCGCCTTCGGCGCCGGTGCGGGCTGGATCGGTGCCAGCGAATGGATGTTCGACGGCCGAACAGCCCTGGCGGCGGGCAGCTTCTTCCTGTTCCAGCTGATGTTCTGCGGCACCGCCGCCACCATCGTGTCGGGCGCGGTGGCCGAGCGGGTCAGCTTCGCCAGCTATATCGCCATCACCATCGTGATCTCGGGCCTGATCTACCCGGTCTATGCCCATTGGGCCTGGAATGCCGGCCAGTTCGGCGGCGATGGCGGCTGGCTGGTCAATCTCGGTTTCATCGATTTCGCCGGCTCCACCGTGGTGCATTCGATCGGCGGCTGGGTCTCGCTGGCCGCCGTGCTGATCATCGGCCCGCGCGCCGGCCGTTTCCTGCCCGGCCACAACAACATGCGCGGCCACGACCTGGTGATGTCGACGCTCGGTGTCATGCTGCTGTGGTTCGGATGGTTCGGCTTCAACGGTGGTTCGACGCTGGCGCTGAACGAACATGTGCCCTCGATCCTGATCAACACCACGCTGGGCGGCTGTGCCGGCGGCGTCGCCAACCTGATCCTGTCGCAGCTGCTGTACGACAAGATCCGCGTCGAGGATTTCCTCAACGGCACGCTGGCCGGGCTGGTGGCGATCACCGCCAACTGCAACAACACGCCGGGCCTTGCCGCGGTGATCATCGGCGCCGTGGGCGGCGCCGTGGCGCTGCTCGGCGCCGAACTGCTGGAACGCTGGAAAATCGACGATGCGGTGGGCGCCGTGCCGGTGCATCTGTTCGCCGGCATCTGGGGCACGCTGGCGGTGGCGATCTTCGGCGATCCCGCCGGCTGGCCGCTGACGGCGGCGGGTGTGCCGCCTGACCGTTTCACGCAGTTCGGCATCCAGCTGCTCGGTTGCGCCGCTGCCGGCGTCTACGGCTTTGGCATCGCCTATCTGGTGCTGCGCCTGGTCAACATGGCGATCCCGCTGCGCGTCAGGCTGGATGCCGAGGCCATCGGCCTGAACCAGGCCGAACATGGCGCTGGCTCGGCCATGCTCGATCTGGTCAGCGACATGGAGCGTCAGCGCAGCGAGGGCCGCTTCGACCAGCCGGTGCGCGTGGTGACCGGCTCCGAGGTCGAGCCGATCGCGCTGCAGTACAACCGCGTGATCGCCCGGGTTAATCGCGATGCCGATGCGCTGCGCCGCGCCATTGAGGATATGAAACGCGCCAAGCAGGCGGCCGAACAGGCCAGCAATGCGAAATCCGCCTTCCTGGCCAACATGAGCCACGAGCTGCGCACGCCGCTGAATGCCGTGATCGGCTTTTCGGAAATCCTCACCAACGAACTGTTCGGCCATCTGGGTGATACGCGCTACCGCGAATATGCCAGCGATATCCTGGCCAGCGGTCGCCACCTGCTCAGCCTGGTCAACGATCTGCTCGACCATACCCGCATCGAGGCCGGCCATATGGAGCTCAGCGAAGCCGAGCTGGACGTGCAGGAACAGGCCGAGGCGACGCTCCGCCTGATGCGCGAGCGCGCCGCCACCGCAAACGTGGCCTTGCAGGGCAGCTTCCCGGATGTCTTGCCCTACCTGATGGCCGACGAGCGCGCTTTCCGCCAGATGCTGCTCAATCTGCTGGGCAATGCGGTGAAATTCACCCCGGCCGGCGGCACCGTCACGCTGGTGGCGCGGCTGGAAGGCGACGGCCGGCTGGCGATTGCGATCCGCGACACCGGCATCGGCATGAAGCGCGAGGAAGTGCCGCGCGCGCTGGAGCCCTTCGTGCAGTTGCACCACCATATGAACAAGGCCTATGGCGGCACCGGGCTCGGCCTGCCGCTGGTGCAGGCGCTGATGCGGCTGCATGGCGGCTCGATCACAATCGATTCCGTCGAAGGCAGCGGTACCACGGTGACGATCCGTTTCCCGCGCCAGCGCGTGCGATCGATGCCGCCGCTCGTGGCTGCGGATTAACCTGCCTTGCGCTTCTGCCGGTCGAGATCGCGGCCGACCGCGATGATATGGCGGCGCAGCCACAGCGAGCCGGGATCGTTCTGGTGGCGCACCGGCCAGAACAGGTATTCCTCATCGGGCTCCGGCTGCAGCGGCGGCTCGACTGTCACCAGGTCGAGCTGCTTGGCAAGGCTGGTGATCAGCCGGCTCGGCACGAAGGCGACCAGGTCGCTCTGCGCCACGGTGTGCAGCGCCTGTAAGTAGCTCGGCACCGACAGCGCGATGCGGCGCTGGAGGCCCTGGCCCTGCAGCCAGGTGTCGATCAGGTCTTCGCTCTGGCCGCGGCCGATCACGGCGACATGTCGCGCGGCAAGGAACTGCGGCAGGCGACCGAGCTTCGTTCCCACCGGATGGCCGCGACGCACAGCCAGGCGGTCCGCGTCGCCGAACAGGCGCTGGCGATGAAAGCCGGGCAACGCACCGGGCCGGCAGTTGAAGGCGAAATCGATGCTGCGCGCGATCTCGGTCGCGATCGCGCCGCTGGCCTGCAACGGCGCGCCGCGCCAGGGCGTGATATCCAGCCGCACGCCGGGCGCTTCCTCCGCGATGCGGCTGACCAGCGGCGGCAGCACGAAATTGATGATGTAGTCGGGGATCATCAGCGCGAAGCGCCGCGTGCTGCTGGCCGGATCGAAACCGTCGGCCACGAACAGCCCGCGCACCTGTTCAAGGGTTTGTTTGAGCGGGCCACGTAAAGCCTGTGCGCGCGGCGTCAGTTCCATGCCGGGGCCGGTGCGCACCAGCAGCGGATCGTTCAGGATCTCGCGCAGGCGGCGCAATGCATGGCTCATCGCCGGCTGCGACAGGCCGATCCGCATCGCGGCGCGGCCGACATGCGTCTCCGTCACCAGTGCATCCAGCGCCACCAGCAGGTTGAGGTCGAGGGCAGCTAAATTCATGTCACGAATATAAATCATACAGACTATCGATTGGAAGAATGATTGTGCCGGCGCGATGCTGACGGCAGGAGGACGCCATGAGAATTTCCCCTGTCACCCAGCCTTATGCCGCCGATGTGCAGGCCGCTTTCGCCCGCCTGCCTGCCGACTGGGGCCCGCCCTTCGCGCTCTTCACCGCGCTGGCGCGCGATCCTGACCTGTTGCAGCGCTTCCTGCGCGGCTCGGTCGGTTACCGGCCCGACAGCAGACTCACGCTGCGCCAGCGCGAGGTGTTGCTGCTGCGCGTCTGTGCCAATTGTGGTTGCCGTTATGAATGGGGCCTGCGCGTGCATTTCTTCAGCCGGCAGGCCGGTATCACGCCGGATCAGGTTCGCGCCAGCGTGCATGGCACGGCGGATCACGCCGCATGGACTGCCGACGACCGCCTGTTGCTGCGGCTGGCCGATGCGCTGCAGGATGATTGCGATATCGGCGATGCGCTGTGGGCCGAGCTGAGAACTGCCTTCAGCGACGAAGCCATCCTCGAACTGCTGCTGCTCGCCGGCTACTACCGCACCGTGGCCTATCTCGCCAACGGACTGCGACTGCCGCCCGAACCCGCACTCTGCCATCCCTGGCCGGAGTTGGCTGCATGAAAAAGCCGGCACAGAAACAGGCCGCCGCCAACAAGGCGCTGCTGCACTGGGTATTCGCCGATCTGGCCTCCGGCAACGGCCGGCCATTCATCGAGATGCTGGCCGAGGATGTGGTCTGGCATGTCGAGGGCAGCACCGCCTGGTCGCGCAGCTATCGCGGCAAGGCCGCCGTGAAGACAGACCTGCTCAAGCCGCTATTCGAGGTGCTGGCCGGGCCGAACCCGCTCACCGTGTCGCGCATGATCGCGGAGGAAGACTGCGTGGTGGTGCAGGCGCGCGGCAATGCCGTGACCCGGACCGGCGTGGTGTACTGCAACAGCTACTGCATGATCTTCCGGCTGGTGGACGGCCGCGTGGTCGAGATCACCGAATATGCCGATACCGCGCTGATCGACCGCGCGCTGCCTTACCCTGCCGTTGAAGGAGCGAGTGCAGCAGCCGGGTGAAAGCGGCGTACCGCGAGCAGGCCGAGCACGGCGAAGATCGCGAAGGCCGCCGCCTGCGTCACCGCAAAGGGCGGTTCCGACAGCGTCGGCGCGGCAGCCGTCAGCGCGGGAATCTTGGTGAAGAGCTGCGCGATCAGCACGAAGACCAGCAGATACAGGCTGGCCACTGCGCCGCCGGCGTAGATCCAGCGCCAGGCGCCACGAAGCTGATAGCGGTAGCGCGCCGGGATCGTCACGGCCAGCACCACCAGCGCGACGACGCCCACCACATGCGAGGGCAGAATTTGCGTGAAGGGAAACAGGAAGCCGGTCGCGCTGGTCAGCAGCGCCATGGCGAGGAACAGCTTGGTCATGCCCTCGCGCTCGCGGCTGCCCAGCAGATCGGCCACCACGGCGGGTCCGGTCGCCAGCGCCACCAGGCTGATGGCGGTGTGGACGATGGTCAGGATCAGGACATACATGGCGGGCTCCGGGGCTGGATCGGTAGAATCATCCTGCACCGGATCGCGGGCAAACGGAATTATACAGAGGTTTAGGGGAGCGTTTGAGGTGCTTGGTAAGCCAAGCTTTGTCCTCTTCGTTCGTGCTGAATACGAAGCGCTCCGCTTGAACTGCACTTTGAACATTAACCAACTTTGCGAACTGTTGATCGCTAAGGTTCAGTGTGCGTTTTAAGTTTTCCGAACGGTTTGCCGCTATAAACGCCGATTGCGGGGTTAGAGGAAGTAGCCAAATAGCATCCGGATTGTCATGTCCAAATACCCGTATCAGAGGGCGATCTGACAAAACAAGACTAGGTGATGTACTACTTATGTGCTTGATGCCCCACGCGGCATTGATAAATGGGCGTCCAACTCTTGGGTTGTCGACAAGCTTTTGAATAACCCCTAAGGCACGATCTTGTAAGTCCCACCCGAATTCATTCTGAACATAAGAGGAGGGCGGTTGATTAATCCCTAGCTTGCGAAACTCTTCCTGTAGTTCAGCATCGCTATCTAGAGCTTCAGCAATAAATTTTGCTCCATCACTTTTCAGTTTACTCACAATAGCAGGACGTCTGGCCTCGAGCGAAAGCAATAGCCGCGCAAAATCAGAACGCTGCTGGGAGTCTAGATGTGCTGTTCCTCCATTGAGGATTGCTTCTTTAACTATGGCACCCTTGGTGTCTACATCCCCGAAGAAAATGCGTTCAAGGGCATCTCTCCCTAAATTGCTTGCACGCAAGCTTAATAAATCGAGTTGCATGCAAAACGCAGAGAGACCTTTAATCTTGCAAAAGAGCTTATTCGCCCTTGGGTTCCACCAGTAGCCATGAAGATTTAGTTCGCCGTTTCTCCCCTTGATGAGCCATGGCTTCAGGAGAAGTTTGGGAACGTAATGATGTTCGCGCGCCTCTTGCTGGGGCATTTGAATCCCAATTCACCTTCCGAAGAATTGCCCTGAATCAATGTGGGGTGCGAAAACTATACAGCGGATTTTGATGAACGTATTCGATTGAGGTCAGCTCGTCGTCTGACGCTGTCGCGATCGATACTGCACGGCGCTCCACTGGCATCGAACGGTGTCTTCCAGTCAAACGCCCGCGCCGATGCGCTGTGATCATGCAGGTATTCCAGCCGCGCGACCGCCTCGCGCCAGTCCGGCACATGATCGGCCGTCACCCACCACAGCACATAGGGCGGCCAGGCCGGTTTGGCCGGCGGCAGGATCGGCCTGGCGAACCAGTCGCGGCCATGCGACAGCGCCTCGGCATGGATACCGTGATAGGTGTAGGCCATCGGCGCTTCCAGATCGCTCCACAGCGACAGCGTGGACGGCGAATGCGCGTCGCTGCCGGTATAGAAACGCGGATAGGCATGTGTGCCCCAGCTCGCCGGACCCGGATCGCCGTCATAGCCTGACCGCGCGATGAAGCCCGCGCTGGCCTCGACGGCGGCAAGGTTGGCCTCGTTGCGCGCGTGGAAGCTGTCATTCGCCGGGTCGGCGTATGGCCTGGCAAAGATTCCGAAGGTGTAGAGCGCGACGCGGGGCTGCATGGGGCCGGCACTATACGCAGGCTCAGTCGAAAGTCAGCACAATCTTTCCGAAATGGCTGCCGCCGCCCATATGACTGTATGCAGCACGCACGCCGGTTTCCGAGAAGTCGAAACGCTCATCGAGCACCGGCTTGAGTTCGCTTAAGCTGATCGCGCGCAGCATCGCATCGAAGCCGTCCTTGGCGCCGACCGTCACGCCCTGCAGCCGGATCTGCTGCATCACCACCAGCGGAATCTTCAGATCATGGCCGGGGCCTGACAGCACGCCGATCATGCTGATCGTGCCGCCGGGCCGGATGGCGCGGATCGACTGCATCAGCGTGCCGGCACCGCCGAGTTCGACGATGTGGTCAAGGCCGGCCCCGCCGGTCAGCGCGCGCGCCGTATGGCCCCAGCTGGTATCGGTTTTGTAGTTGATCAGGTGATCGGCACCCATGGCCTTGACGCGCGCCAGCTTCTCGTCCGACGACGAGGTCATGATCACTTCCGCGCCGGCGAGCTTGGCAAACTGCAACGCAAACAGCGCGACACCGCCGGTGCCCTGGATCAGCACGCGCTCGCCGGGTTGCACTTTACCGAGCGTGACGATGGCGCTCCAGGCGGTCAGCGCGGCGCAGGGCAGGGCCGCAGCCTCTTCGTAAGAGAGATGCGCGGGGATATGCGCCAGCGCGCTTGCCGGAAACGTGCGCTGTTCGCAGAGCCAGCCATCGAACGGCCCGCCCATGCTGACGCTGAATTTCTCGACGCTGGGCTCGCCGGACTCCCACGCTGGGAAGAAATGCCCCAGTACCCGGTCGCCGGCTTTGAAATCCCGCACGCCATCGCCGGCAGAGATGACTTCACCCGCGCCATCGGAGACCGGGATCAGCGGCAGTTTCTGTTTCGGATTATACTGGCCGAGCGCCATCAGCCAGTCGCGGAAATTCAGCGAGCAGGCCTTCACCCGCACCAGCACTGCGCCCGGCTTTGGAGTTGGGTCGGGTCGCTCCGTCATGCGCAGGCTGTCGACCGAAAAGCTCTGCAGTTCGATCGCGCGCATGGCTGGTGTTCCCTGAGTTATGCGGCCGCGAAGCTGACGGCGCAGCGGCCGAGGCCTTCGGCCATGACTTCGAACTGGTCGCCGGCCGCTGCCGCCTGCATGGCGAAATAGGTCCCGGTCATGATCACGTCACCGGCATGCAGCGGCATCTCGTCGGTCACCAGCTTGCCGGCCAGCCAGGCCAGCGCATGCAGCGGACTGCCATACACGGCTTCACCCGTGCCATTGGCGGCCGGGCTGCCGTTCCTGGTCATGCTCATCGCCATGCGGCGCAGATCAAGGCCATCCAGCCGCCGTGCCGGCGCGCCCAGCACGAAGGCACCGCCATTGGCATTGTCGGCGACGAGATCGACCGGCTTGGCATCCAGGTTGGCAATGCGACCGCCAACCACTTCGATGGCGGGCAGGCAGTAGCCCACGGCGCGGATCACATCGGCCAATGTGGGCTGTTCCATGTCGAGGTCGCGATCCAGCACGATGGCCACTTCGCCCTCGACGCGCGGCTGCATCACGCGGCCGGCGGCCACTTCATCGCCGTCGCCCATCAGCATGTCGGCATAGAGGATGCCATAGGCCGGTTCGGTGAGGTTCATCGCCTTCTGCGCGGCGCGGTTGCTGAGCGCGATCTTGTAACCGACAGCGCGACGGCCGCCCTGCTTGAGCCAGTAATCGCGGTTCAGCGCCTGCACGGCATAGGCCGCCTTCATGTCGCCGGCCAGCAATTCGCGCACCGGGGCGCAGGCCGTGCCGGATTCAAACGCCTGGCGCAGGCGGTCGGCGGCTTCATTAATGGCTGAGCTATTCATTATTTCAGTCCTGCGGCGGCGTTGGTCTGGCTGGCGCTGACGCCAACCGATTCACCCGTGGCGACGATCTCGCTCCAGGTGGTGGCATCCACCGGGATGCCGTCGTGGTTGCGCTTGGCGCGATAGCGCCGTTCCGGCTCGCCGGCGACCTGCACGCCATCGGAGCCGGGGGCTTTCGGCGAGGCTTTGACGAAGTCGACAAAGGCGGCGGTCTCGCGACGCCAGCTGTCGGCGCCGCCAAGTTTCGCGGGATCGACGATCACCGAAAACATGTTGTTGGTGATGGTGTTCTTCGCCCAGGCATCGGGCTTCATGGTGTTGCCGCCGGTGAAAGCGCCCGCCAGCAGCTCGGCGATCACGGCGAGGCCATAGCCCTTGTGTTCGCCAAAGGTCAGGATCGCGCCGATCGGCGAATTGAACATGGTCTTCGGATCGGTGGTCGGATTGCCCTTCGCGTCGATCAGCGTGCCGGGCGCAATCGTCTCGCCCTTGTTCATGGCGACGCGCACCTTGCCCATGGCGATCATCGATGTCGCCATGTCGAGCACGATGGGCTCGCCGCCCGGCTCGGTGGCTGGGATGGCGCAGCAGTAGGGATTGGTGGCGAAGCGCGCATCCGACCCGCCAAACGGCGCCACCAGCGCCGGGCGGCCGACCACATTCACATAATGCATCGACACCAGGCCGGCGGCGGCGCACTGCTCGCCCCAATGGCCGATGCGGCCGATATGGTGGCTGTCGCGCAAACTCACGATGCAGGCGCCGGCTTCGCGGGCCCGGCGGATGCCCAGTTCCATGGCTTCATGGCCGATCACCTGGCCATAGCCCATGCCGCCATCGAGATTGAGGATCGCGCCGGCGTCGCCGGTCACCCGCACCGACTGGTTCACCACCAGGCGCTTTTCCACCGCGGCGAGGATGTATTGCGGCAGCATGCCGACGCCGTGGCTGTCATGGCCGCTCAGGTTGGCCAGCACCAGGTTGTCGGCGACCAGCACGGCCTCGCGTTCGTTGCTGCCGCCAGCCAGGCAGATATGGCGCACGGCGGCGCGCAGCTTGTCCGGCATGACGGTGACATTCGCGGCCATTCTGGGTCCCTTTCTCGGTTGGCTTCTGGTTTATCGGAAAGCGGGCGAGGGGACAATATTCGTAAGCCTACAGAGGGTTTGACCCCGGCTTGGCGTTGCGGCAGATTGGCGCAATGCACAAAAACCGCCTCGCCCCCGCACGACTGTTTCCGGCCTGCCTGATCCTCGCTGCCGGCCTTGCCGGCTGTGCCTCGCCGCTGGAACAGGTGGCCGAGCGGGCCCGGACCGAGATGATCGGCATGAGCGATGCCCAGCTCAAGGCCTGTGCCGGCGAGCCGACCGCGCTGAACCGCGAGAATGGCATCGATTTGTGGAGCTATTTCCGCGAGACCAGCCGTTCGGCGACCACGATCTCTGATGTGGGTTACACGCCGACCGGCCGCGCTGAGACATCATACGACTATTTCCGTTACTGCGAGGCGACCTTTGCGCTGCAAAACGGAAGGGTGCGCGAGGTCGAATTCCGCGGCCGCACCGCCACGGGGCGCGAGATCATGGAACCCTGCGGCGCCATCGTGCAGCGTTGTTTGAAGGGCGCGCAGTAAGAGAGATCGTCACTCTCGGGCTTGACCCGAGGGTCTCAGGCCGTTGCACGAGGTCCTCGGGTCAAGCCCGAGGGTGACGAGAACAGAGGTTGCGAGCATGATCACCTGTTTCCTGCGCTACGAGATCGACCCCGACAAGGTGAAGGAATTCGAGGACTACGGCCGGATGTGGATCCGGCTGGTGAAGAAACTCGGCGGCACGCATCACGGCTACCTGCTGCCCAGCGAGGGCGCCAGCGATATCGCGCTGGCCAGCTTCAGCTTCCCGAGTCTCGCGGCCTACGAGCAGTATCGCATCGCCATGGCAGACGATGCCGAATGCAAGGCGGCCTGGGAGTATGGTCAGCAGACCAAATGCATCCGCCGCTGGGAGCGCAATTTCTTCCGGCCGGTGTTCGAGTAAAGACACCGACACCTCAAAACTGTCATGGCCGGGCTTGACCCGGCCATCCACGCCTTTTCTTTATAGAGACGTAAGACGTGGATCCCCGGGGCAAGCCCGGGGATGACAATTTGCCTTAATGCGCCGCTTCCCAGTTGTCGCCCACGCCGGCTTCGACCACCAGCGGCACATCGAGCTGGGCGGCCGCCTGCATCACGTCCTTGGCCACCGCGATCAGCGCGTCGACTTCCGTCTCCTTCGCCTCGAAGACCAGTTCGTCATGCACCTGCAGCAGCATGCGGGCGCTGAGATTCTGCGCCGCAATCGCCGCCGGCAGTTTCGCCATGGCGCGTTTGATGATGTCGGCCGCGGACCCTTGAATCGGCGCGTTGATCGCCGCGCGTTCGAGGAAGGCGCGTTCGGCCGGGTTCTTCGAGTTGATATTGGGGAAATGCACGCGCCGGCCATAGAGCGTGGTGACGAAACCCTGTTCCTTCACCTGCTTCTTGGTGCTGTCCATATAGGCGCGGATGCCGGGATAGCGCTGGAAATAGGCCTCGATATAGCTCTGCGCCTCGCGCTGCGGGATGCCGAGCTGGGCCGCCAGGCCAAACGCGCTCATGCCGTAGATGATCCCGAAGTTGATGGCTTTCGCGGCGCGGCGCACCATCGGGTCCATGCCTTCGACCGGCGTGTTGAACACCTGGCTGGCGGTCAGCGCGTGGATGTCGATGCCATCGCGGAAGGCGTCCTTCAGCGTGCCGATATCGGCGATATGGGCCAGGATGCGCAGCTCGATCTGCGAATAGTCGGCCGAGATGATCTTGTGGCCCTTGTCGGCGACGAAGGCCTTGCGGATCTTGCGGCCTTCCTCGGTGCGCACCGGAATATTCTGCAGGTTGGGATCGGATGACGCGAAGCGGCCGGTATTGGTGGCCGACAGCGCGAAGGAGGTGTGCACGCGGCCGGTGCGCGGGTTGATCGAGGCGACCAGTGCATCGGAATAGGTGCTTTTCAGCTTCTGCAGCTGGCGCCAGTCCAGCACCACGCGCGGCAGTTCATGGCCCTCGGCGGCCAGTTCCTCCAGCACCTCGGCACCGGTCGAGTAAGCCCCGGTCTTGCCCTTCTTGCCGCCGGGCAGCTTCATCTTGTCGAACAGGATTTCGCCGAGCTGCTTGGGCGAACCGATGTTGAAGCTGTCTTCCGCCAGTTCATGCGCCTTCTTCTCGAAAGTCTCCATGCGCTGCGCGAAATCCGCCGACAGGCGGTTGAGTTCGGCCGGATCGACCTTGATGCCGGCGCATTCCATGGCGCAGACCACATCGGGCAGCGGCCGTTCGATGGTCTCGTACAGCGTGACCTGCTTCTCGGCCAGCAGGCGCGGTTTCAACACATGCCAGAGCCGCAGCGTCACATCGGCATCCTCGGCGGCGTAATCGCGCGCCTTGTCGAGCGCCACTTCGGCAAAGGGCAGCCGCGCCTTGCCGGTGCCGGTGACCTCGTCGTAGCTGATCGGGGTATGGCTGAGATGGCGCTGCGACAGCTCGTCCATGCCGTGACCATGCTTGCCGGCATCCAGCGTGTAGGACATCAGCATGGTGTCGTCGTAAGCCGCGACGCTGACGCCGTATTTGTTCAGCACCGCCATATCGTATTTGATGTTCTGCCCGACTTTCAGCACGCCGGGATCGGCCAGCAGGGGCTTCAGTGCATCAAGCGCCTGCTGCAGCGGAATCTGCTTCAGCTCGCCATCGCCGCCGAAATCCAGCCCGCCGCCGGCCTTGCGATGGCCGAGCGGCACATAGCAGGCCTCGCCCGGTGCAACGGCGAGGCTGAAGCCGACGATCTCGGCCATGGTGGGCGACAGATTGGTGGTCTCGGTGTCGAAGGCGATGACGCCGGCCTCGAAGCCGCGCGCGATCCAGCGCTGCAGCGCGCCAAGGTCCTGCACCATCTCGTACCGGTCGCGGCTGACGGCAGGCTGCTCGGGGCCGCCTTCGCCGGCAAAGGCGATCACCGGGGCAATCGGCGTCGTCGCCTTATGTGCGGACGCCACCGGTGCGCTGTACATGCTTTCAGGACGCGCCGTCACGCCTGGCGCGCCGCCCGACATATCGGTGCCGCGCGAGCGCAGCTTGTTCTCGATCCGCGAGGTGAGCGTGCGGAATTCCATCTCGTTCAGGAAGGCCGACAGTTTCGGCCATTCCACCGGCGAGAGTTTCAGGTCGTCGAGGCCAAGCTCCAGCGGCACATCGTCCTTCAGCTTCACCAGCTGATAGGAAATCCGCGCCTTGTCGGCATTGTTGAGCAGCGTCTCGCGGCGCTTGGGCTGCTTGATCTCGCCGGCGCGCGCCAGCAGGCTTTCCAGGTCGCCATAGATGTTGATCAGTTCGGCTGCCGTCTTGATGCCGATGCCGGGCACGCCGGGCACGTTGTCGGTGGAATCGCCGGCCAGCGCCTGCACGTCGATCACCTTGTCGGGCGCGACGCCGAATTTCTCCATCACTTCGGCCGGACCGATATTGCGGTCCTTCATCGGATCCATCATGCCCACGCCGTCCCTGACGAGCTGCATCAGGTCCTTGTCCGACGACACGACGCAGACTTCCATGCCGGCTTCATGGGCGATGCGGGCATAGGTCGCGATGATGTCGTCGGCCTCGAAGCCGTCTTTCTCGATGCTGGGCAAACCAAAGGCGCGCGTGGCTTCGCGGATCGGCGCGAATTGCGGGATCAGGTCTTCCGGCGTCTCGGAACGGTTGGCTTTGTATTCCGGATAGATCTCGCTGCGGAAGGTTTCGCGACCGGCATCGAAGATCACCGCCATATGGCTGACGGCCTCGTCATGCTCGGCCTTGTCGCGCAAGGAGGACAGCATGTTGCAGAAGCCCGACACGGCGCCGATCGGCATGCCGTCGGATTTGCGTGTCAGGGGCGGCAGCGCGTGATAGGCCCGGAAGATGTAGCCCGAGCCGTCAACCAGATAGAGGCGGTGTTTGGATGCCATTGAAAGACGCTCTCCGAAAGTCTCTGTTTCGTCGTCCCCGGAAGGAGCGTGCTGTCGACGGCGACTGGATCCCCGCTTTCGCAGGGATGACGAGGGTGGTTTAGTGACCGTGGCCGTGCGCGCCGGCCTTCAGCACATAGGCGCGGCCGCAATAGGGGCAGTCAATCTCGGTCTTGTCGCCCATGTTCAGATAGACGCGCGGATGGCCCAGCGCACCGCCGCCGCCGTCGCAGGCCACGACCGGGCTTTCCACGGTGATGGTTTCGGGAGCAGAAGTCTTGGCCTGCATGGGTGTCTCCGGATGGGCTGCCAGAAAGCGGTCTCAAGGCCCCGGGTTTGACCCCCAAGGCCTGAAGTGATACCTACCGCAGCACCGTCCGCCACGCCAGCCCTACAGGGGCAAAACGCCACAGGCCGCGCCATGACTGCTGCCGATTCTCCGTCCGTTTTGGGCCAGCTTTCCGCCGCTGTTCCCGCCATTTCCGTGCGCGATCTGGTCAAGGTCTATGGCAAGGGCGACAAGGCCAAGACGGCCCTGCATGGCATCACCCTGGATATCCCGCGCGGCAGTTTCTTCGGTCTGCTTGGCCCGAACGGCGCTGGCAAATCCACGCTGATCAATATCCTCGCCGGCCTGGTGACCAAGACCTCGGGCAGCGCCGCCGTCTGGGGCCACGATATCGACACGAGCACGCGCGCCGCCCGCGCGGCCATCGGCGTGGTGCCGCAGGAACTCAACCTCGATCCGTTTTTCACGCCGCGCGAGGCGCTGGAATTCCAGGCCGGCCTCTACGGCGTGCCGAAGGCCGAACGGCGCAGCGACGAGATTCTGGCGGCGCTGGGCCTCACCGACAAGGCGAATTCCTACGCGCGCACGCTGTCGGGCGGCATGCGGCGTCGCCTGCTGGTCGGCAAGGCGCTGGTGCATACCCCGCCGGTGCTGGTGCTGGACGAACCCACCGCCGGCGTCGACATCGAACTGCGCCAGCAGCTCTGGGCCTATGTGCGGCAGCTCAATGCGCGCGGCACCACCGTGGTGCTGACCACGCATTACCTCGAAGAGGCCGAGGCTTTGTGCGATCATATCGCCATCGTCAACCACGGGCGTATCGTGGCGCATGACGCGACGCCAAAACTGCTGGCACGCATGGACCGCAAGGATGTGGTCGTCACGCTTGAGGCCGATCTCGCCGCGATCCCGCCGGCATTGGCGGGTCTGGATGCCGAACTGGTCGGCCCGCGCCGGCTGCGGCTGCAGTATCGCCCGAGCCAGATGCCGTTCGGCAGCCTGCTGGCCAAACTGCAGGCGGCCGGGCTGGCGATCCACGACCTCACCACGCAGGACGCCGACCTTGAAGACCTGTTCCTCGAACTGACGCGCAGCCGCGCGGCCTGACGCGGCCCGGCCGACAAATCCGTTGCAGGGCTTCTGCCGCTCTGGCAAGAAGGGCCGGAAGCCAGCCACCAGAAGGGTGCGCCGTCCCATGTTCGTACTGGATACGCCCGAGAGCGTGGTTCCCCATACCGGGCGCAAGACGGCCATCGTCACCCTCATTATCGGCCCGAATTACATCGCCACCTGGCTGCGCCTGTGCCGGGCCTCCTGGCTCCGCTATGCCCGGACTTTCGATTACGATGTGATCATCATCAGCCAGCCGCTCGATACCGGCAGCAGGGCGCAGGCGCGCTCACCGGCCTGGCAGAAGCTGCTGATCCTGAGCCAGCCCTGGTCGGCGCAGTATGAGCGCATTGTCTGGATCGATTCCGATATCATCATCGGCCCCGAGGCGCAGGACATCGTGGCCTCGTCCGGTCCGCCGGAAAAGATCAGCCTCGCCGTGGCCGGCGCGCGCAGTTCAAGCGCCGAACGCATGATCTATCTCGAGCGCCTGCATAACGCGCAGTTCCTGCCCGATGCCGAGGACATGGTGTGGGAGCAGGAAATCAGAAAGAACTACCGGGACCACAATGTCCCTGAGCACGACATCATGTTCAACACCGGCGTGCTGGTGGTGTCGCCCAGGCATCACCGGGATCTGTTCCTGCACTGCTATGACGGCGAGGATGCGGGCGCCCGGCTCTACGAACAGCCGCTGCTGTCGCATGAGATCATCGAACGCGATCTCGGCCATCTGCTCAACACCAGGTTCAACTGGGGCATCCAGGAAACGCTGCTGCTCTATGTGCCCGAGATCCTCATCTGGGATAACCAGCCGAAACACCTGCATCCGTCGATCATCCGGATGGCGCATTATCTGGTGCGCCGCGAATTGCAGAACTGTTATTTCCTGCACTTCTACGGCGCGATGAACCTGATGGCGACGCTGACCGAGGAACATGTGTTCGGCGGCACGCCGCTCGATCTGCTGATGGACGAGGCGGCGAAGGCATAGGGGCGGGTGCGTTCTACGCGGGACTGTTAGGTCGGTAGCCCTGCGCTTGAATTATAGTCAGGGCCGATACACTTCGGCGGCATGCTGACGATCCCAGCCTGCCCACGCAAAACACCGATCTTGTTGACCTCCTCGCCCCAACGCGGGGGCAGCATAAGATAGCATACCATGGTAATCATCTGGCGTGTTGCCGCTTCTATGCCTTAGCCTTGTGGGTAAAAGGAGAAGGGGAACGGCATGCTCAATAGAATTGCGGAAATTTCCAATGTTGGGCGCTTTCACAAAGCGAGTCAGAAAGGAGTCGAGTTAAATCGCTTTAACTTATTTTTTGCGTCCAACGGATGCGGCAAAACAACAGTCTGCGCCGTCTTAAGGTCTCTGGCGTCAGGTGAGTCTGCCTATATTACTGAACGGGCTACTTTGGGTGGAGATGCTTCGCCCAAAGTTAAAATACTGACAGACGATAGAACGATTACATTTGATGGCGCATGGTCGGCCACGCTTCCAAATATTTCCATCTTCGACTCCGCATTTATATCCGAGAATGTTCATGCGGGCGACTACATAGACCGCGATCATCGGCGCAAGCAACTGGAGGTAATCGTCGGTCGTGCGGGCGTCGCTCTCAAGAAAGATGTCGATGATTTGGATGCTGCAATTCGGGAAAAGAATGTCGAGATATTATCTCGCCGGCGTGACCTTGAGAAAGAAATCAAACCGCACGGGATAAATGTCGACGACTACTTAGAGTTAGAAAAAGTAGGCAGTATCGATGATTTGATGAATGAGAAAGCTATAGAAATTAAAGCTGCCGAGCGAGCAAGCGAGATCAGCGCAAACTTTTTACTAAATGAATTGGTCGTTCCAAAAATTCCAGAGGGTGTAGACGAAATAGTCACCGCGACCTTGGATCGTATTGCCGAGGAGGCCGAAGGGATAGTTAAGTCACGAATTGCGATGCATTCGATGGGGCATGAAGGCGAGAGATGGTTGCGTGCGGGTGTAAGCTTTATAAAGAAGGACGAGTGCCCATTTTGCGGCCAAGGTTTAAGAGCGCTTTCCCTGATTGATGCTTATAAGGCCTACTTTGGGGAGGCGTATGCCAAATTTATTGATGAAGTGCAGAAACTTGAGTTCGCTTTTGTGAGTCAGCTAGGACCGCAAAATGTATCGTTGATATCAGTTGAGTATTCCGAAAATGGGAGAGCCATCGGTTTTTGGGGACAGTTCCTCGACGTGAAAGACAGCAAGGTGGATATTTCGGATTATCCTGTGGTGATAGCCGATTTTCAAAGAATTGCTCTCGATTACGTTCGTAGAAAACTGCAAAACCCCCTGAGTAAAATTGAATTGGGGAGTGATTACAGGTCAGCCGAAAGTGGAATTAGAGACCTCGTCGATAGACTTGGTGCCTATAACTCAGAGGTGGGGCTTAAGAACGAAAAAATTAAGCACCTAAAAGCCGCCACAAGAAAAGCAAACTTGGACGATCTGAGGTCGCAATTCAAATTGCTGAATCTGCAGAAAAGGCGACATGAACCGGATATGGCCGCTTACTGCACTGCTCTTCAGGCCTTAATGGCCGAGAAGGTTGAGTTGGATGAACGGAAGAAATTGGCGAGGAACAGATTGGATGTTTATTTCCAAAGTATGACGAAGCGATACGAAGATTCCATTAACAAGTATCTCACCAGGTTCGCAGCTGATTTCAGGATGGCGAACAGTTTGCACAACTACATCGGAGGTACACCGAGTGCACAATACCAGTTCCTTATTAATGGACACCCAGTAGATTTGGGAGATGAAGAGACTCCCTTGGGGCAACGATCATTCAAAAATACATTGTCGGCAGGAGACAAGAGTACGCTGGCGCTGGCATTTTTCTTGGCCCAATTAGACAACGATCCGGATAAGGCTAAGAAGATCGTTGTGTTTGATGACCCATTTAATAGTCAAGATAGGTCACGACGAGTACAGACTGCGCATCTGCTAAAGAAGTTCGGTTCAGAATGCGCTCAGTTATTTCTCTTCTCCCACGATGCGTTCTTTATCAACGAACTGCATTCTGTTCTCGATGCTCATACGGTTACTTGTCAGCAGTTCGTAAAAGCAAAACACAAAACCAATATGAGCGAGTGGGACATTTATCAGGAAGTACAGGACGTTTATTTTAAGCAGCACGCGGAATTGACCGATTTTGTGGCGACCGATTCCTGCAGTGAACTACGCTTAATTGCCGGCAACGTTCGCCCCGTCTTAGAAGCGCATCTGCGCTATCGCTTTCCGGGTGATTTCAAGTCGAGCAAATCCTTAGGGGTAATGATCGGCGTCATTCGCGGAGCGGGCCAAGCTCACGCACTGTTTGAGCATCTTCAGGATCTGGAATCTGTGAACTCGTTCGGTACTAAATACCATCATATGAATGCCCCCGCTGTTGATCACGACGAGATAAAAGCTCATGCGATTTTGGCATTGGAACTCGCCAAAGGGTATTAGCTCAGAAAGATTGCCTTGCGGAAGTTCCCGTTATGTTCTATAGTGAGGGCCCATGAAAGCCTTCGCCTTCTCCCTCGTCGCCCGCTATCCCGATGGCATCACCCGGCCGCTGACTGGCGAGGTCGGTGCGCCGGTCGCCGCCGATGACGGCACGGACGACTATCTCTGCAGTTTCTCCTGTCCGCTCATCGGCGGCGGCGGGCAGTTCCGCTCGCGCTATCCCGAATGGGCCTACTCGAAGGCCGCCGCCTTCCTGCGTTTCAACACGTACGGGCTCGGCTTCGAGGTCTGCGATGCCGCAGGCAATGCGGCTGGCATTCCCGTGCCGGTGATGGATGAGTTCGGTATTCCCTGTTTCGCGCCCGCGCGCTTTCTCGGCCGCTGCCTGCACAATGGCGTACTGACGGATTTTACTGCCGAGGTGCAGCCGCCCGAGCGCGCCGATCATGGCGAATGGACCTGCCGCACGCGCTGCTCGCTCCATGGGTTCGACAATGCGATCCGTTCCGAATGGCCGGAGCATGCCTATGAGCTGGCCTTCACGTTCCTGCGCAACATTCTCGATTATCGGGGTGAAGGAAAGTTGACCGACCGTAACGGTGCGCCGCTGCTGATCCGCGCTCCGGTCAGGCCACCGCGCAAACATTAGGCGCGCCGCCGCTGATCGCGCGTCGCGCGAGTATCGTCATGCGATGGACAGGGAGGAGGCGAATGAACTCCCACGAACGCTCACGAACACCCACGAACCGCCGCGAACGCTCACGAACGCCAGCGAACCGCCACGAACCCGTACGAACATCCACGAACCGCTGCGAAGCAAAACGAAGCGGCAGCCGGCGCCCGGCCAGCCTTGCGCGCAACCCGTTGGCTCGGTTAAGGTCCGGCCCGTCCAGACCCCCGCACCCGTAGCTCAGCTGGATAGAGCGCTGCCCTCCGAAGGCAGAGGTCACAAGTTCGAATCTTGTCGGGTGCACCAATCTTTCCAATGGCTTACGTTGGCGATACCGCCGCCCCGGCCCCCTCGATGGGACCAGGGCGGGTCTGCCATGTCGTCCGGCCTATTTCATCGTCGGCATGACGAACTCGGCCCCGGCGCGGATGCCGGTCGGCCAGCGGCTGGTGATCGTCTTGAGCCGCGAATAGAAGCGCACGCCTTCGGGGCCATGCATATGCAGGTCGCCGAACAGCGACGACTTCCAGCCGCCGAAGGAATGGAAGGCCATCGGCACCGGGATCGGCACATTGATGCCCACCATGCCGACCTTGATCTGATGCGCGAATTCGCGTGCGGCATCGCCATCGCGCGTGAAGATCGCGGTGCCGTTGCCGAATTCATGCTCGTTGATCCACTTCGCCGCCGTGGCGTAGCTGTCGGCGCGCGCCACGGCCAGAACCGGGCCGAAGATCTCTTCCCTGTAGATCGTCATGTCGGTGGTCACGTGGTCGAACAGCGTGCCGCCGATGAAGTTGCCCTGCTCATAGCCCTGCAGCTTCAACCCGCGGCCATCCACCACCAGCTTGGCGCCCTCGGCCACGCCGGCATCGATATAGCCGCGTACCTTGTCGAGATGCTGGCGCGTCACCAGCGGGCCCATCTCGGCTTCCGGATCGGTGCCGGGGCCGACGCGCAGCGCGCGCACCTTTGGCTCCAGCTTGGCCATCAGCGCATTGGCGGTGGCCTCACCCACCGGCACCGCCACCGAGATCGCCATGCAGCGCTCGCCGGCCGAGCCATAGGCCGCGCCCATCAGCGCATCCACCGCCTGGTCCAGATCGGCATCGGGCATCACGATCATGTGGTTCTTGGCGCCGCCCAAGGCCTGGCAGCGCTTGCCGGTGCGCGCGGCGGTTTCATAGATGTAGCGCGCGATCGGCGTCGAGCCGACGAAGCT
Source organism: Ferrovibrio terrae (assembly GCF_007197755.1). Lineage (NCBI taxonomy): Bacteria > Pseudomonadati > Pseudomonadota > Alphaproteobacteria > Rhodospirillales > Rhodospirillaceae > Ferrovibrio > Ferrovibrio terrae. Next base: position 328,474 of record NZ_CP041636.1, on the reverse strand, counting down.
GATCGCCTGGATATCCGGGTCGTGCAGCAGGGCATCGACGGCATCCTTGTCACCCTGGATCACGCTGAACACGCCGTCCGGCAGTCCGGCTTCCTTCAGCCACTGCGCCAGCAGCAGCGAGGCGGATGGATCGCGCTCCGACGGCTTGAGGATGAAGCAGTTGCCGCAGGCCAGCGCGACCGGGAACATCCACATCGGCACCATGGCGGGAAAATTGAACGGGGTGATGCCGGCGACGACGCCGAGCGGCTGGCGCAGCGCAAAGCTGTCGATGCGCGTGCCGACATTCTCGGTCATCTCGCTCTTCAGCAGCTGCGGCGCGGCGGTGGCGAATTCCACCACTTCCATGCCGCGCTGGATCTCGCCCCTGGCGTCCGACAGCACCTTGCCGTGTTCGGCGGTGATGACAGCAGCAAGCTCGTCGATGCGTTCGTCCAGGATGCGCAGGAAAGCGTTCAGGATGCGGCCGCGCTTCAGCGGCGTGGTCGCGGCCCAGTCATCGGCCACGGCAGCGGCGGCCTGGACGGCGGCGCGGACCTCGGCGGCGGTGGCGAGGCTGACCTCTCCCGACTGCGCGCCGGTCGCCGGATTGAACACCGGCGCGGTGCGACCGGTGCCCGGCACGAGACGGCCATTGATGAAATGGGGGATGAGATTGGCCATCTGGCGACTCCGGAAGGGTTTGACGGAAGGCCGGAAGTGTTTCAGCATTAAGAAATGCACAGCAACGTCAAATTAACAGAAACAATTGTGCAGAAATTGAAGTTTAGAGCCGGATCATGGGCCAAGGTGAGATGGACTGGGATCATCTGAGGGTTTTTCTGGCGGTCGCCCGCGAAGGTCAGCTGCTGTCGGCGGGCAAAAAGCTCGGGCTCAACCACGCCACGGTGTCGCGCCGGCTGGATGCGCTGGAGGAGTCGCTGGGCAGCCAGCTGTTCAGCCGCCGGCCGGCCGGCTCGACCCTGACGGCGGCGGGCGAGCGCCTGCTCGAGGTGGCGGAGCGGCTCGAGACGGCCGTGCTGGGGATTTCCGAAGAGCTGCGCGACGTCACTGCCGAAGTGGCCGGCACGGTGCGGATCGGCGCGCCGGATGGTCTGGGCAACTGCTTCCTCGCCGCCGAGCTCGGCGCGCTGGTGGCGCTGCATCCCGGGCTGGTGGTCGAACTGGTGCCGCTGCCGCGCATTTTCTCGCTGTCGCGCCGCGAGGCCGATCTCGCCATCGTGCTTGAGCCGCCGGCCGATGGCCGCCTGGTGGTGTCAAAGCTGGCCGATTATTCGCTCGGGCTTTATGCCGCGCGCGACTACCTGAAACGCGAAGGCGTACCGGCAGAGAGCGCTGATCTCGCGGCCCATGTGCTGGTCGCCGGCGTCGAGGACATGGCGTATTCCGCGGCGCTGGATTACGGCGCGCTGCTGGAGAAATCGCCGGGCCGCAAATTCCGCTGCGCCAGCGTGGTCGGCCAGCTCGAAGCGGTGCGCGCCGGCACCGGCATCGGCATCCTGCATGATTTCGCCGTCAACGGCGAAGCGGATCTGGTGCGCGTGCTGCCCGAGGTGTCGTTCCGCCGCAGCTACTATCTGCTGAGCCATCCGGAATCAGCATCCGTGCGCCGCATTGTCACCTGCCGCGAATTCCTGGTGCGCCGCTTCCGCGAGGAACGCGCGCGGTTCCTGCCTGAGGGCCAAAGCAAGGGGTAAAACGTCAGGCATAACAGCTATACTCGTTAACCCACGAATCGAGTTTTTGCCTGCCCATGCGCGTCGTCTTTGCCGTCAACACCACGCCCCACGCCCCGCCGGATCAGATGACCCGTCTGGCCAGCACGCGTTATCGCGGCTTCATCCCCGCCGGGCAGCTGCGGCAGGACGGACACAGCGCTTCGGTCATTGCGCTGATGGAACTGTTCCGGCCGGATTTCGACACCCGGCTCGACCTGCTGGTGCTGCACCAGCCCAAGCACGACATCCTGATGCTGGCCAATGTGATCAAGGTGCTGTTCGACCGGCTGGATGCGATCCGCAGTCAGGGCGGCCGCATCGTGGTGGATGTTTCGGATTTCAAGCTTTCCGTGGATGTCCTGGACGCGATGGCGAAGGCCTTCGGGCGCGACAAGGCACAGACCTATCGCACGATCCTGGAAGCGGTTTTCGCGCGCTGCGACGCCGTGACCGCGCCGACCGAGGCGCTGGCCCAGCAGATGCGCGACGTCCTGGGTCCCGCCAGACCGGTTTTCGTCATCGAAGATGTGGTGGAAGTGGCGCCCCAGCCGGCGAAATTCGCACCGGCACAGCCGCTGAACCTGTTGTGGTTCGGCTTCCTCTCGGCGCATGTCGCCGCAGTGCGTCAGCTGGTGCATGACGATCTGCCGAAAATCCGCCAGCGCCGCCCCGTTGCGCTGAAGCTGGTCTGCGAGGCGCTGCCGAGCGCAGACAGCCAGCGGATATTCGGGCCGGCGGAACCGGCCGCGTTCGGCGTGGCCCATGAACAATGGTCGGTTCCCGTGCTGGAGGCGTCTCTGGCGGCCTGTGATCTTGTCGTGCTGCCCTTCGATGCCGATGCCGCCTCATCCAGGGGCAAAAGCAACAACCGCGCATTGCAGGCGCTGGCGGCGGGCCGCTACGTGGTGGCGCATCCGCTCGAAAGTTATCAGACGTTGGGCGATTTCATCGGGCTCGATGCCTCGATTGCCACTGCGGTCGAAACGGCGGTCAGCAATCCTGCCGTTACGCTTGCGCGTCTGCAGGCCGGGCAGGATTTTGTCCAGGCGCGCTACAGCCCTGCGGCCAATGCGGCACGCTGGCTCGCCGTGCTCGGCGATCTGAAGCGATGAACCCGCCGGTCACCATTCTCGCCCTCTCGGCAAGCGTGTCGCCCACACTGGCAATTCATCTGCTGCGACCGCTGCATGGCATGCCGGGCATCAATATCCAGATGCTGACGCAGGAGGCACTGGTGCAGATCGCCAAAAATGCACCGCCGGGCATCGATGGTCTCTCGCTGGCCGGCATGATCCTGAACCAGGTGCGGCCGGCGCTGGTGTTTTCCAGTCGGTACAATGGCGCAATGGCCGAGGATTTTCTCGCCGCCAGTCGCAAGCTCGGCCTGCCTTTCGTCTTCCATCTCGACGACAATCTGATGGAGGTCTCGGCCGACCAGGGCGCCGAGAAAGTCGCCTATTACAATCATCCGACGCGGCTGCAGGCGCTGCGCGCGCAAATGGAGCAGGCGAGCGTCGCCTATTTCAGCACCGACGCGCTGCGCGACCGCATGCTGGAACTTGGCGTCAGTGTGGCCAAGTCCCATGTCGGCCCGATCTGCGCCGCCGTCGATCTATTGCCACCACCACCAGCGCCGACCTCGCTCACCTTTGGCTATGCGGCCAGCGGCGGGCATAACGAGGATCTGAAACTGGCGTTGCCCGGCATTGTCGCGGCGCTGGAGCAGCATCCGCAGGCGCGGTTCGAACTGATCGGTTCGCTGGAGCATAGTCCGGCGGAACTGTCGCGCTTTGGCGAGCGCGTGAAGCACGAGCGCCGCTTCATCCCGTACGACGACTACCTGCGCGACCTGCAGCGCCGCAACTGGGTGCTCGGCCTCACGCCGCTCTGCGACAACCCTTTCACCCGCATGAAGACCTATACCAAATGGGTGGAGTATACGGCGGCTGGCCTGCCGGTGATCGCGTCGGATCATCCGATCTATCGCGACTGCTGCGCCGGCGGCGCGGCTTTGCTGGTGAAAGATGCCGACTGGGCCACGGCGCTGCCCGCCCTGCTGGGCGATGCGGCGACGCGGGCGACGATGGTGGCAAAGGCGCGCGACCGGGTCGGGCAGGACTATTCGGTGGCGCGGCTGCGGACGCAGCTGCTGGAGGTTTTCCGGCTGGCAGGCCTGGCGCTCTAAGGCAGCAGGATCTCGTAATGATCCAGCGTGACGGTGCGGGCGCCGAAGCCTTCCTTGTAGTCGATCAGGCCGTGGTTGAGGATGCGGCCATCGCCTTCATTGGAAATCCCGAAGTCGAACCAGCGACCGGCATAATCCTCGATCAGGGCGAAGAATAAGAGATCGAGCGCATTGGCATCGCGACCGGCCGGATTGCTGGCAGTGTACTGCACATGCGCGCAGCGTTCGGTCAGGTAGATGACGGCTCCGCCAACCACGACGTCATTCTGCGTGACGCACCAGAGTTTGATGGCGTCGGGGAAGCGGCCGTGCAGCAGGCGGATTTCCTCGACGCTGTGCACCGGCTTGAGATTATGTCGGTCGCCCAGGTTCTGGGTCAGGATTGCCCAGAAGTCTTCCCAGCGGTCGCTGGCGGACACCGTCAGCCCGGCTTTGGCGGCCGCCTTCATGCCACGCCGCCGGCGAGTCTGCACCGGCGCGGGGAATTGCGGATCAATCAGGGTGGTGAGGTCGCGGCGTTTCAGTGCAGCCTTGTGGACGAAGAGGGCGAACAGGTCCTCGTCGGCCGGCCGGCGGTGATAGAAGCGCGGGATGGTCTTGTAATAGAGGCCGCGCATGCCCTGGCTTTTGAGATGCGCCAGCAGAGACTCGAACAGGCCGAGCATCTTCAGCGGCGTCATCGCATCGTCGCTGATCACGCCGCCATAGGTCAGGCCGCCATGACTGACCAGCATATCGTCGCGGCGATGCGCCGGGATCACGGCCAGCAATGCGCCGTCGGTGTCGAAGGCCAGCAGCGAGTGGTCGTCGAAGCGCTGACGATGGTAGTCCATGTAGTTGCGGTCCAGCAGGAAAGTACCGTTCTTGCTGGAGGCTATGAAACGGTTCCAGCTTTCGGCGTCGCTGTCGCTGTAGCGGCGCAATGTGATCCTGGGGTGATCGGCAGACATCACGGCCGGCGGATCAGAATGTCTTCGCGGCGGCTGGCTTGCGGCAGTTCCGGCGCCTGCGGCAGCACGAAGGCATCGAAGCCGGCGAGCCGCATGCGCTGCAGGATGGCGAAGACCACCGCATCGTTGATCTGGCCGGGTTCGGCGAGATTGAAGTCCACGACAGGATCGTTGTTGGGATCGACATGACGGCGATGGTGTTCGCGTCCGGCCGCGCTGGCCAGGAAACGCTTGCGCATGCTGGCATTGGGCAGATCGCCGATCAGCAGCGTGCCTCCCGGATTGAGCAGTCCCGCGGCGAGGTCGACGAAGGACCACAGGTTGCCCTCGGCAAACACATACTGCGCCACGCTGTAGACCAGGATGGCATCAAAGCCGGCGCCAGATTTCTGCACGGCGGGCAAAGCAGCGGGGAAGGCGCCGGCGATCTTGGTGATCGCGGCATGATCGGGCAACAGCGCCAGCATCTCGGCGGAATCGACCATCACAAGGCTATGCTGCTGGCGGATGCAATGTTCGATCACGGCCATCGGCAGGCTGGAACTGCCCGGGCCGATGTCGAGCACCCGCCGGCCGCGCTCGCAGAGCGGCGGCATCTTGGCCAGGATGTCGTTCAGGATCGTGCCGCCTCGGCCCTCGCGATAGAGGTCGGGGAAGCCGGATTTCTCATGCGGGCTGAGCCTTGGATCGGCGGCGCGGCGGCGAAAATCTTCGAAGCCCGCGACGCTATAAGCCGCGGGGTCGATGCCGGTTCCCGAGCTGCGGTCGCGTTGGGTCATGCGCAGAGTTGAATCCTGTCCGCTTTCTCACGGAAAACTAGATGTGATTTATTAAGAATCGGTGATCTAACTTATGCACAAATACCCGGATTGCCGCCCATGAATGTGCCGTTTTTCGACATCGGACTGACGCATGCCGCCATTGCCGGCGAGCTGGATGCTGCCTGGCGCGCGACGCTGGATGGCCGCCAGTTCATCCTCGGCGAGCGCGTCGCCGCTTTCGAATCCGAATTCGCCGCGTACTGCGCCGCTGGCCATGGCATCGGGGTTGCCAATGGCCTAGATGCCCTGACCCTGATCCTTGAAGGCTTAAGCATCGGCGCCGGCGACGAGGTGCTGGTACCGGCGCATACCTTCATTGCCACTTGGCTCGGCGTCACCCGCACCGGCGCGCGCCCGGTCGCCATCGACTGCCTCGCCAGTACCGGCAATGTCGATCCGGCGTTGGTGCGGGCAGCAATCACGGACCGCACCAAGGCACTGATCGCGGTGCATCTCTATGGCGTGCCGGCCGATATGGCGCCGCTGCAGGCACTGGCGGCACAGCACAACTTCCATCTGATCGAAGATGCCGCGCAGGCGCATGGCGCCAGCTATCGCGGCCATAAGGTTGGCAGCCTCGGCACGGCAGCAGGTTTCAGCTTCTATCCGACCAAGAATCTCGGCGCATTGGGCGATGGCGGTGCTGTGGTCACCCATGATGCCGCGCTGGCCAAACGCATCCGGCTGCTCCGCAATTACGGCTCGGAAAAGAAATACGAACACCAGATCGCCGGCTGCAATTCACGGCTGGATGAACTGCAGGCCGCGATCCTGTCGGTGAAGCTGCGCCGGCTGGACGACCTGAATGCCGACCGCTGCCGCATCGCCGCGCGCTACATGCGGGCACTGTCCGGCCTGCCGGGTCTCGATCTGCCGGCCGTCACCGAGGGCTCCGAACCGGTCTGGCACCTGTTCCCGGTGCGCCATGCCGCACGAGATCGCCTGGCGGAAGCGCTGACTGCCGCCGGTGTGCAGACCATGGTGCATTATCCGGTGCCACCGCATCTGCAGCCGGCCTATGCCGCGCTGGGCTATGGCGCCGGGCAGTTTCCGGTGGCAGAGCGCATCGCGCGCACGACGCTGAGCCTGCCGGTCTGGCCGGGGCTGGCGGATGCGCAGATCGATCATGTCTGCGGCGTGATCCGCCAGACACTGGCCCAGCCGTCCAGGCGTGAAGCGAGAGGGTAGGCTGTGGCGCAGAAACGCAAACTCGTTCTGGTCGGCGATAGCGCCTTTGCCGAGATCGCCTGCGAGTATTTCAGCGCTGGCGAAGAGTATGAGGTGGTCGCCTTTGCCGTTGAGCAGGCCTATCTCGGGCGCGACAGCCTGCTGGGCCGCCCGGTCGTGGCCTTTGAGAACCTGGCCACACTGTATCCGCCGGACGAACACGATATTTTTGTCGCCGTGGTCTACACGCAGATGAATCGCCTGCGCGCCCGGCTGCTGGCGGCCGCCAGGGCACTGGGCTACCGGCCGGCCAGCTATATCAGCCCGCAGGCATTTGTGTGGAAGAATGCCAGGCTGGGCGAGCATTGCTTCATCTTCGAGAACAACGTGGTGCAGCCTTTTGTGACCATCGGCGACAATGTCGTGCTGTGGAGCGGCAACCATATCGGACACCACTCCGTGATCGAGGATAATGTTTTCGTGTCATCGCATGTAGTGATCTCGGGCTATTGCACCATCGGCAGCGGCAGCTTCCTCGGCGTGAATGCCACGCTGGCCAACAATCTCACGCTGGGCAAGGACAACTGGGTCGGGCCCGGCTGCGTGATCTCGAAAGATACCGGCGCCGGACAGCTGTTTCGTCCGGCTGATGCTGAGGTTGCCAGACTGACGACCTGGCGCTTCTTCAAGGTGCCCGAATAACATGACCATGCGCTGGCGCAAGCTCGGGCGTGTTTATGCGCCGGATGGCCATGAGCCCTGGGCGCGCAGTCATGCGATGATCCCGACACCTGTCGGGATGCCCGATGGTGGATTGCGCATCTATTTCGCCTCCTGCGACGACAGGGGCGTCGGCCGTATCGGCTATGCCGATCTCGATCCGCGCGACCCGACCCGTATCCTGCGTCGCTCAGAAAAACCGGTGCTCGATATCGGCCGGGCGGGCTGTTTTGACGACAATGGCGTCAATCCCACCTGCGCGATCTGGCGCGGTGACGAGCTCTGGCTTTATTACGTCGGCTATCAGCTCGGCGTGCAGGTCCGTTACACGCTGTTCAGCGGTCTGGCGATCAGCCGCGACGGCGGCGAAAGCTTCACGCGCATCTCGGAGGCGCCGATCCTGGAGCGCTGCGACGGCGAACTGCTCTATCGCACCGCACCCTTCGTGTTGCGTGACGGCAGCGACAACTGGCGCATGCTGTATATCGCCGGCGACCATGAAGTGGAGGTCGGCGGCAAGGCGGTGCCGAGCTATCACATGCGCGAAGTACACTCGGCCGATGGCCGGCAATGGACGGGGCCCAGCCGTTTCGTGCTCGGGCCCGATGAGGCGGTCGAACACGGCCTCGGCCGGCCTTTCGTGGTGTCGTCAACGGCCGGATACGAGCTTTACTTCTCGACGCGTACGCTGCGGCACGGCTACCGGCTGGCTTATGCCATTTCGGTCGATGGTCGCACCTGGCAGCGCGACGACGCGGCGCTGGGCCTGGATGTCTCGCCGGACGGCTGGGATTCGGAAGCCATCAGCTTTAGCGCGGTGACGGCGCTGCCCGGCGGCACGCATCTGTTCTACAACGGCAACGGTTTCGGCCAGACCGGCTTCGGCGTTGCCATTCGTGAGGCCTGACCGGCTCCTCAAGCTGAGGCATTTGTTAATAAATTCCCGGCTAGACTCCCGCCGAAGGGAATCTGTGGGCGGAAAACCGACGTATGAGTGAGACCGACAAGAGCTGGGATGTCATCGACCTGCCGGTCGTGCATGACCTGCGCGGCAATCTCACCGTCGTGGAAGCCGACCGTCAGGTGCCGTTCGATATCCGGCGTGTCTATTACCTCTACGACGTTCCCTCGGGCTCCGAGCGCGCCGGTCATGCGCATAAAACACTGCAACAGCTGATCATCGCCGCCTCGGGCAGTTTCAGCATCCATCTCGATGATGGCCGCCGGCAGGAAAGCGTGTTCCTCAATCGCTCGCATAAGGGCGTGCTGCTGAAACCGATGGTCTGGCGCGTGATCAACAATTTCTCGTCTGGTGCCGTCTGCCTCGTGATGGCGTCGGCACATTATGCGGAAAGCGACTATATCCGCGACCATACCGAATTCCGTCACGCCGCCACTGCGCGCTGGGCCGCTGCCGGCATTCCGCTGCCCGGTATGTGACTTCGGATGCCGGACCAGGCTGTTCCCTCGCTGGAGGACGTCGTCAAGACCACCCAGGAGCTGGCCGCAGGGCGCGGCGCCCCGGCCGCGCTGGACTACATCCAGACGCAGTTCGCGAAACTGGGACAGGATCCCAGGCTGCTGCCGCTGATGGCGCAACTGAATTCGTCGTTGGGCAACCGGGCTGAAGCGCTCTCCATCTGGAACAGGCTGTTGCCCTACGCCCCAGCCGACATGCGCGTGCTGACCTCACGTCAGATGGCGAAGCGTGCCCTGCATCTGCAGAAGCAGGGCATCGATGCCGGCTTTTATCCCACCGTCGAAGACGTCAGCCGGGATGTGAAGGCCGCCTGCGCGGACGGCGATTTCGGCTATGCCCTGTGGGCGCTGTCAGATGTCGCCTACAGGCTGGTGAAGAGCCTGCCGATGTCGCGGGCGGCACCGGGCAACGATCCCCAGCTTGATGCATTGTGTGTGGAAACGGGGGCGCTGTTCGCCGGTCATGCGAAGATCGCGCCGATCGATCCGGACCCGGCGGCGCCGATTGTCTATCTGGCCACTGCGATTCACGAATTCGGCGGCCATACCCGGGTGCTGCTGGATTACATCCGGCGGCAGCCAGAGCGCAAACATGTGCTTCTGCTGACCGGGCTTGGCATCGGCATGGCGATGCCGGCGGTGCAGAGCCTGCTGGACAAGGAGCTGAAGGGGATCGACTTCAGCTGGCACCGCAACAACCAGATCCGGCATGACCAGACGCTGCTGTGGTTGTTGCAGAACCTGCAGACGCTGCGTCCGGAAACGGTTTTTCTGTTCAATCATCCGTATGATCCGATCATTCCGGCTGCCACGGCACTGCTGGGCAACACGAAGACCTATTTCAATCATCATTCGGATGCCTGCTTCAGTCTGGGTGCCACCCTGGTTGTGACCGGGCATATCGACCAGACCCCGATGGTGCATCACCTGCTCTGCCGGCACAGGCCGGAGACCAATCCGCTCTATATTCCCATGACGGTTGGCGATACCGCCATGCGAGAGGCCTCGGCATTCCTGGCCGAAGGACCCGTGCGCACCGCCGCCTGCGGCTCGCCGGCCAAATTCACCGACAGAAGCTACGCCTATCGCTACGCCGATATCCTGCCGCAGATGATGGCAGAAACCGGCGGGGAACATATCCATATCGGCGCGCTGCCGGCCGAGGTGGTGGCCCAGATCCACGGCAATCTCGATCGCCGATCGATTCCGCGCGAACGCTTCCGGCATATGCCGCATGTCGAGAGCCTTTCCGCGGCCCTGCATGACCTGAAAGTCGATCTCTATGTCGCGTCCTTCCCGACCAGCGGGGGCAAGGCGCTGATCGAGGCGATGGCGACCGGCATTCCGGTGCTTTATCACGTCAACTACCAGTCACGCTTTGCCTGCGTGGCCGATATGGTCTATCCGGGCGCCTTCCGCTGGTCCGATCTGGAAAGCCTGACCGCTGCGTTGCGCTCGGCAAACCGCGAAACGCTGGCGCGCCACGCCAAGCTTTCGCGGGCCTATTTCGAAACACATCATTCCGAGCAGGCAGCGTCTGCAGCCTTCACCGGCCAGACCCCCACGGGCGTCGCGCCGCCGGTATTGGGAGACTATCGGCCGGATACGACGCAACAGCTGCTCGACCAGATCCGCCTTGCGCCGCCGGCGCAGGGGCGCAGCTAGTTCGCCTGCCGGGCGATGGCGCAGACCGTCGATTTGATGCAGACTTGAGCCTGCCTCCCGACGATCCGGCAGGCGGACAATTGAAGGACCGAATGCGATGAAAGGCATCATCCTGGCGGGCGGCGCCGGTTCCCGGCTGCATCCTGCGACAGCGGTGACCAGCAAGCAGCTGATCCCGGTTTACGACAAGCCGATGATCTATCATCCGCTCACCACGCTGATGCTGGCCGGCATCCGCGAAATTCTGGTGATCACCACGCCGCGCGACCAGACCGCCTTCAGCAACCTGCTGGGCGATGGCAGCCAGTGGGGCATCTCGATCACCTATGCCGTGCAGCCGGAGCCCAATGGCATCGCGCAGGCCTTTGTCATTGGCCGCGATTTCATCAATGGCGAAGCCTGTGCGCTGGTGCTGGGCGACAACATCTTTTACGGCGAGGGTTTCGGCGACGTCCTGCGCCGTGCCGCCGCCATCAGGGATGGCGCGGTGGTGTTCGGCTACTGGGTGGCCGATCCGGAGCGCTATGGCGTGCTGGAACTGGGGCCGGACAAGACGCCGACCGCGATCATCGAGAAGCCGGCCAATCCGCCGACCAACTGGGCGGTCACCGGTCTCTATTTTTACGACCGCGAGGTTTGCGATATTGCCACCAGCCTGAAGCCGTCGGCGCGTGGCGAGCTGGAGATCACCGATCTCAACAACGTCTATCTCAAACGCGGCAAGCTGAAAGTCGAACTGTTCGGTCGTGGCTTTGCCTGGCTCGACACCGGCACACCGGACAGCCTGCTGGAGGCCTCGAATTTCATCGCCACGGTTGAAAAGCGCCAAGGCCTGAAGATCGCTGCTCCCGAAGAGGTGGCCTGGCGTCAGGGCTATATCGATGCAGCGCAACTGGAAAAGCTCGCGGCCGCCTACAGCAAGAACGCCTATGGCCAGTATCTCCGCCGTCTGCTGACCGAGGGACGCGAGCGTTAATCATGCGCATCATCGCCACCGACCTCCCCGACGTCTTCATCATCGAGATGAAGGTGTTTGCCGATGACCGCGGTTCGATCAAGGAGTTGTGGAACGCGCCACGCTACCTCAACCAGGGCCTCGGCGTGCCGTCGGTGCAGACCAATTTCTCGCGTTCCCGTAAAGGGGTTATTCGCGGCCTGCATTACCAGGAGCCGCATGGCCAGGGCAAGCTGGTCACGGTGGTGGCGGGCGAGGTGTTCGATGTTGCTGTCGATATCCGCAAGGGCTCGCCCACCTTCGGGCGCTGGACCGGCACGCTGCTCAGCGGCGACAATCATCATCAGCTATGGATTCCGCCGGGCTTTGCGCATGGCTTCTCGGTGCTGAGTGATCAGGCCGATTTCCTCTATCAGTGCACCGCGCCCTACGATCCGAACTGCGAGCATGCGATCCGCTGGAACGATCCGGCCATCGGCATCGACTGGAAAGTGTCCGACCCGGTGATTGCCAGGAAGGATATGGCGGCGCCGTTGCTGAGCGAGGCGAAAGCCCTGCCGCCTTATTATCCGCTGCCGCCGCTGATCGTCACGACGAATGGCAGCGATGGCGGCAAGCCCTAGCCATGCTGCGCGTGGCGGTGATCGGCACGCAGGGCCAGCTGGCACGGTCTCTGGCCGAGCTGTCCGGCGATGATGCCGCCATCACCTGCATCGGCCGCCCGCTGCTCGATCTGGCGGAACCGGAAACGGTTGCTGTCGCGCTGGATGAACTGCCCGCGGATATCGTTGTCAATGCGGCGGCCTATACCGCCGTGGACAGGGCCGAGAGCGAGGCCGATCTGGCTTTTGCCATCAATCGTGATGGCGCCGCCGCCGTGGCCGATGTCTGCGCCCGGCGCAACCTGCCGCTGATCCATCTCTCGACCGACTATGTGTTCGATGGCACCGGATCAGGCGCCTGGCGCGAGACCGATGCCTGCCATCCGCAGAGCGTTTACGGCGCCTCGAAACTGGCCGGCGAGCAGGCTGTGCTGGCGGCTTTTCCAGCCGCGGTGATCTTGCGCACCGCATGGCTGCACAGTCCGTTCGGGACCAATTTCGTCAAGACCATGCTGCGGCTGAGTGCCGAACGCGACCGCCTGCGCGTTGTCGCCGATCAGCACGGCTCGCCGACCTATGCGCCGGACCTGGCGACGGCGATCCTTGCCATGGCCAGACGGCTGGCCGGCGCGCGGGATGCGGCGCTCTCAGGTATCTTCCATCTCGCCGGCAGCGGGGAAACCACCTGGCACGGCCTGGCCGTCACCACGATGGCGATGGCGGGGCGCGGCATCCTGGTCGATCCGATTTCGACGGCGGACTATCCGACGCCGGTGACGCGCCCGGCGAATTCGGTGCTCGCGACGGCGAAGATCGCAGCCGCCTATGGCATCCGCCTGCCGCCCTGGCAGGAGGGCGTGCGGCATGGTGTGGCCCGGTTGCTGAGCCACGAGTAACTCCGTCCGTGGTTCTGCGGAACCGAAACTCCGGCAGCGGGTTCAACTGCCATGGCGATCCGCATCGGCATCTCAGGCTGGACCTACAAACCTTGGCGCGGGGTATTTTTCCCCAAAGGCCTGCCGCAGACGCATGAGATGGCCTATGCGGCCCGCACTTTCCCCAGCATCGAGGTGAATGGCACCTTCTACGGCCAGCAGCGCCCGGCGATTTTCGAACGCTGGCGCGACGGTACGCCGGATGACTTCGTCTTCGCCATCAAGGCCTCACGCTACATCACCCATATCCGCCGGCTGCGCGAGGCCGAAAAACCGCTGGCCAATTTCTTCGCGCAAGGGATTTTGGCGCTGGGTGAAAAGCTCGGCCCGATCCTGTGGCAGCTGCCGCCGAGCTACCGGTTCGATCCGGAGCGGCTGGAAGATTTCCTGAAGTTGCTGCCGCATGACACCGAAGCGGCGGCCCAACTTGCGCGCAAACATGATGCTGGCATGAAAGGCCGCGTCTTCCTGACACCGGACAAAAACCGCCCGCTGCGCCATGCCATGGAAATCCGCCACGAAAGCTTCCGCGACGACCGCTTCGTGGCGCTGCTGCGCCAATACAGGGTCGGACTGGTGGTCGCCGATACGGTGGACTGGCCGCGGCTGGGCGATATCACCGCCGATTTCGTCTATGCGCGGCTGCATGGTTCCGAACAGCTTTATGCCAGCGGCTATTCGGATGATGCGCTGGATGACTGGGTGCGCTGGTTCCACAGCTGGAGCAAAAGCCGGTCGCCGCGCGAGATCGACCGGGTTTCATCGACGAAGGCAGATGTGAAGGTGAAGGATATCTTCGTCTATTTCGACAACGACATGAAAGTGAAGGCGCCGTTCGATGCGCTGAAGCTGTCGAAACGGCTGAAAGTAGACGCCGGTCTGCCGCCGCTCGAAGATTTCGTGCAAAAGAAAACCCGCGGCGGAAATAAATCCGCCGCGGGCCGGAAGGCGAAATCCTGATTACGGGTTGGCCTGGCGGCCGTTCAGGATCTGGTAGAGGATGATCGCGCCGAAGGTGGCGGTGCCGATGCCGCCCAGCGAGAAGCCGCCGAACTTCAGCATCAGGTCGCCGGCGCCGAGGGTGAGCGCCACGCCGACCGTGATCAGGTTACGCGCGTTCGAGAAGTCGACCTTGTTCTCGACCCAGATGCGGCCGGCCGTGGCCGAGATCAGGCCGAACACCACCAGCGCCAGGCCGCCAAGGACAGGGCCTGGGATGGTGAGGATCAGCGCGCCGAATTTGGGCGAGAAGCCGAGCAGGATGGCGAACAGCGCCGCGACGATGAAGACCAGCGTGGAGAAGATCTTGGTCACCGCCATGACGCCCATGTTTTCGGCGTAGGTGGTCATGCCGGTACCGCCACCGGCGCCCGACACCATGGTGGCGATGCCGTCGCCGAGGAAGGCCTTGCCCAGCAGCGGGTCGAGGTTGCGGCCGGTCATCACGCCGATCGCCTTCACATGGCCGAGATTCTCCGCCACCAGGATGATCGCGACGGGGGCGATCAGCGCCATGGCCTTGGCGTCGAACACGGGCGCGGTGAAGTTCGGCATGCCGATCCAGGCGGCAGCCATCACGCCGCTGAAGTCGATCGGCTTGCCCATGCCCATTCCGTTGGCCAGCACGGCATAGATGACGTAAGCCGCCAGGCCGCCGAGCAGGATCGGCAGGCGCTGCACGGTGCCCCTGGTGTAGACCGCGACGACGCCGACGGCGACCACGGTGAACAGCCCGATGAAGGCGTCGAAGCCGCTGGCGCTGATGCCCTTCACGGCGATCGGTGCGAGATTCAGCCCGATCACGGCGACGATGGCGCCGGTCACCACCGGCGGCATCAGGGTTTCGATCCAGCCGATGCCGGACTTCATGACGATGAGCCCGATGATGGCATAGAGCGCGCCGCAGGCGATGATGCCGCCCAGCGCGACACCGATATTGGCATTCGGGCCGCTGCCGGCATAGGCGGTAGCGGCGATGACGACAGCGATGAAGGAGAAGCTGGAGCCGAGATAGCTCGGCAGCTTGCCGCCGGTGATGAAGAAGAAGATCAGCGTGCTGATGCCCGAGAACAGGATCGAGACATTCGGATCGAAGCCCATCAGCAACGGCGCCAGCACGGTGGCACCGAACATCGCCACCACATGCTGCAGGCCGAGTGCAATCGTCTGCCCCATCGGCAGGCGTTCGTCGGGCGCGATCACGCCGCCGGTTTTCAGAGTCCAGCGCGACAGGAAGCCGCCATCTGACTGTGCCATTGGTTTTCCCCTTTGCATTTTATCTGCGAGTGCGAGCGCCGGAGCGGCAGCGTTTGGTCTTGTCGTTGCGAATCGAGGCTGCCTGTCTTCGACTAAAGTCGATCATTCGACCTCGCCCATGAGGTGTCAAATCCTGTTGTCGATTCGCGAAAAGGGAGAATCGGCAATAGTTTGCTGGATCGCGCCCCGGATCGGCGGTATAGTCGTCAGTAAATAGTCCGTGTAAGGACTATATTGGGGGAGACGGAGAATGACGGGGATGAATCGGCCGGTCATCATCATCGGCGGCGGCATTGGCGGACTGGCGACGGCGCTGGCGCTGGCGCTGAAAGGCATCGGTTCGGTGCTGCTGGAGCAGTCGGCCGAGTTCAAGGAAGTCGGCGCCGGGATTCAGCTTGGGCCCAATGTGTTCCGCCGCTTTGAGGCGCTCGGCATTCGCGCTGCCATCGAAGCCGATGCGGTGTTTCCTGAAAACCTGATCATGCGCGATGCCCTGACCGGCGAGGTCGTGACAAAAATCCCGATGGGCGACCAGGCGCGCGCGCATTGGGGGATGCCCTATGCGGTGACGCATCGCGCCGACCTGCACGGCACATTGCTGCAGGCCTGTCTGGCACAGAAGGCCATCACGTTGCGCAACAACGCCAAGGTGATGGCCTGGCAGGATAGCGGCACTGGCGTGACGGTAACGCTGGCCGATGGTGAAAAGATCGCGGGTGACAGCCTGATCGCCTGTGACGGCCTGTGGTCGCAGGTGCGCGCCGACATCGTCAACGACGGCAAGCCGCGCGTGTCTGGCCATATCGCCTATCGCGCCGTGCTGCCGGCGGCTGACGTGCCGCAGGGCCAGTTCGAGAATAACGTGGTGCTCTGGGCCGGGCCGAAGACGCATCTGGTGCATTACCCGCTGCGGCGCGGCGAGCTGTTCAACCTGGTCGCGGTATTCCACTCCAACCGCTACGAAGAAGGCTGGAACGCCTTCGGCGACGTGGAGGAGCTGAACGAGCGGTTCCAGAACCAGCAGCCGCAGGTGCATAACCTGCTCGGCAAGATCGATTCCTGGCGCATGTGGGTGCTGTGCGACCGCGAGCCGGTGGCGAACTGGACGAAGGGCCGCATCGTGCTGCTGGGTGATGCGGCGCATCCGATGCTGCAGTATCTGGCGCAGGGTGCCTGCATGGCGATCGAAGATGCCGTCTGCCTGGCCGAGAAAATGGCGGCGCGGCGTGACGATCCTCATGCCGCTTTCCTGGCCTATCAGCAGGAACGTTACCTGCGCACCGCGCGGGTGCAGGTGATGGCGCGGGTCTATGGCGATTTTTATCACGCCACCGGACCGGTACGTGAACTGCGCAATGGCCTGCTGTCGGGCCGCAACCAGGCGCAGGCCTATGCCGGCAATGACTGGCTGTATGGCGGCTGATCAGATCGCGCGCCAGACAATGTAGGCGGCGACGCAGAAGATCAGTGCGGCGAAGATCCGGTTCAGCAATCCCTTGCGGGTTGCGGCATGAACGGCAAGGCGGAGCCCGATCACGCCGCCGATCAGACCACCGGCGATAAACCAGCCGGCGGCGATCCAGTGAACCTGACTGCTGAATGCGTAATTCGCAGCCGTGGTGAATCCGAAACTGCCGACCGAAAGCAGAGACGCGGCAACCGCGTTCAGCATGGGCATGCCGCTGCCGGCCATCAGTCCCGGCACGACCATGAAGCCGCCGCCGATGCCGAAAAAGCCGCTCGCCAATCCGGTCATCAGGCCGAAGATCGCCAGTTTCGGAAAGATGCGGGCGTTGAGCTGGACATCCGGATCGCCGCCGGCCGCCTTGGGCCGCAGCATCGCGAATCCCACCGCCACCATGGCAGCCGCGAACAGCAGCAGAAGCTGGCGGCCATCCACCAGCTTGCCGAATGTGGAGCCGATGGCGGCCCCCAGCACGCCGCTGGCGGCATAGACGGCGGCACAACGCCATTTCACCGGCTGCTGACGCGCGTGCATGGCGAGATTGGCAAAGGCATTTACGGCAACCGCCAGCGCGCTGGTGCCGATGGCGAGGTGCGTGTCGCTCAGGCCGACGAGATAGAGCAGTGCGGGAACGGCAAGGATCGACCCGCCGCCGCCGACCAGCGCCAGGGCTAAGCCGACCACGCCGCCCGAGGCCAGCGCCAAGGCTGTCTGTGCTGCCGTAAGTGTCAGCATGATCAGAGGGCGTCGAGCGGGATTTTCAGATAGCGCGTGCCGTTGCTCTCTGCCGGCGGCAGTTTGCCGGCGCGCATATTGACCTGCACCGATGGCAGGATCAGACGCGGCATATCCAGGGTGGCGTCGCGCTTGCGCCGCATGGCGACGAAGCTGTCCTCGTCCACGCCGTCATGAACATGGATATTGCCGGTGCGCTCCGCCGCCACCGTGGTTTCCCAGCGATAGTCCTCGCGGCCCGGCGCCTTGTAGTCATGGCACATGAACAGGCGCGTTTCCGGCGGCAGGGCGAAGATCTTGCGGATCGAGCGATAGAGTTCGCGCGCATCGCCGCCGGGGAAGTCGCAGCGCGCCGTGCCGTAATCGGGCATGAACAGCGTATCGCCGACGAAGGCGACATCGCCGATCACATAGGTCATGCAGGCCGGCGTATGGCCGGGGGTATGCAGAACGCGGGCTTCGATATTGCCGATCCGGAACGTCTCGCCATCGCGGAACAGATGGTCGAACTGGCTGCCGTCGCGGGCGAATTCGGTGCCGGCATTGAACACCTTGCCGAACACGTTCTGAACGACGGTGATGTTGAAGCCGATGCCGATCCGGCCGTCCAGCTGCTGCTTGATATAAGGCGCGGCGGAAAGATGATCGGCATGGACATGCGTTTCAAGAATCCAGTCGAGCGTCAGGCCCTGCTGGCGGATGAAGGCGATGATGCTGTCAGCGGACGCGGTTTTTGTGCGGCCGGACGCCGGATCGTAGTCGAGTACCGAGTCCACGATGGCACAGTTTCTGGTCGCCGGATCGATCACGACATAGCTGACCGTAAAGGTGGCTTCATCGAAGAAGGCATGCACTTGCGGAGTCATGTCGATATCCCTCACGCGGTCATGAATTTTCGGTTCCAGGGCAGCAACGCCAGGATTTTCGCCATGCCGCAGAAGCCGGTCACACCGGCCATGACGAGACCGGCGCCGACGAAACCGCTGAGCAGGATGAAGCCGGGCGATACCAGCCAGGCGAGCAGCGCACTGGTGGCGGCCAGACTACCCGCTGCGATCTGCACCTGGCGCTGCAGGTCGATCGGCGCGGCGGCATTGAAATGCACCGGCAGACCGGCGCGCTTCCAGCCGTCCAGGCCGCCATCAAGCACATAGGCCTCGCGGAAACCCTTGGCGAGCAGTCGGGCCGCATTCATCGTCGTGCGGTTCCCGCTGCGACAGGTGAAGACCGCGGCCTTGTCGTGCTGCGTGTCGAAATCGTGGCTGTCGATCGCGGTCAGCGGCACGAGCCGGGCACCGAGGATATGCTCGCGTGCAAATTCGGATGGCTCCCGGATATCGATCAGCACCGCGCTGTCGGCCTGCAGGCGGCGCTGCAATTCGGCGGGGGAGATCTTGGGAAGGGACATGACAGGCTCCTGTTTCAGCGCCGGGAAGGTTTGCAGAATTGGTCGTAGAGCAGGCCGATCATGGCTTCGATGCGCGGATCGGCGAGGCGGTAGTAGATGGTCTGGCTGTCGCGACGCGTCGCGACCAGACCGTCCTCGCGCAGCCTCGTCAGATGCTGCGACAGGGCCGACTGGCTCAAGCCGACGGCTTCGGCCAGTGCGCCGACCGACTGCTCGCTGTCGACCAGCTGACACAAGGTCAGCAGTCGCTTTTCGTTGGCGAGGGCGCGCAGGAAGCGGCTGGCTTCGGCGGCGCTGGCTTGCAATTGATTCAGGTTGGCGTTCATGTTTCAGCTATAGTTTAGGTATCGCTAATTTAGAAAATACTAATATAAATGTCAAGTGTCGTGGTGTGGAATTTGGCAGCTTCGAAAATAATGAGAGTCTAGCTGGGTTTACGCACGAAGATGGTGAGCAGCATGGCGATGAAAATGCCACTGGCACCGAGCGCGAACAGCAGATTGTAGGAATGCGTCTGGTCGAAAAGCCAGGAGAAGAAGTAGCCGACGCCGGCGGATGCGCCGGCGAAGCCGGCGGTCAGCCAGCCCCAGACCTTACGATGTGCGCCAAAGCCGACCAGTTCGGCGACGCGGCCGGATGCCAGCGCCGAGATACCCGGCGTCATCGCACCGACCGTGACAGCCGAAATCCCCAGTGCCACCGGATGCTGCGACATCAGCGGAATGGCAATCGCCGCGCTCTTGATCGCCAGCACACCGATGATGCTGCGATAGAAGCCGAACCATTCAGCCGCAAACCCGACCAGCAGCGGGCCGCAGAGCGCGCCGATGCCGAACAGTACCCAGGTGAGGCCGCCCGCCGCCACGCCGCGTTCCAGGCCGCGCGCGACATAGTCGGCCAGGAACACCGTGTGCGGGATGAAGCCGGCGGAGTCGATCGTATAGGCCGCGAGCAGCAGTGCGATGGGCAGCGTGAAGACGCGTGCCGGTGCGGCTTCGGCGGGCGGCGGGGGCAGGGCGGCATCGCCATCCCATTGCTTCCAGGTCAGTGCGGCGATCAGCAGCGCGAGCAGCCCCATGCCGGCCCAGATCGCCGAGGGTCCGAAACCGGCCAGCGCCGGCACCAGCGCACCGGACACGATGATGCCGGAGCCGACGCCGGTAAAAATAATACCGTTGGCGCGGCCGCGCTGGTTCAGCGGCGCGCGCGACAGCACCAGCGGAATCGCGCCGACCATCAGCAGCCCGCCGGTGAAACCGGCGAGGAAGCGCCAGGGCGCGAACCAGATGAAGCCCCACGGCAGCGCACAGGCCACCAGGCTGATGGCGACCGTCACCATCGAGATGCGGGTCAGCAACGGCACGGGTATCTGGCGCGCCAGCGTGGCGGCAAGCAGACTGCCGAGGACATAGCCGAACAGGTTGGTGGCGCCGAGATAGCCGGCATCGCCGACGCTGAGCCAGCCCTGTTCGATCAATACCGGCATCAGCGGCGTGTAGCCGAAGCGGCCAATACCCAGGCCGAGCAACAGCGCGCCCAGGCCGGCGAGGGCATTACGGATGGCGGGACTGATCATCGGGTGGCCGGGGGCAAGCAGCGAAGAATGAAGCAGGCGGCATGTTAGCCTGCCGCCACCGCAGCGACGACCGACAGCGCCATAAATTTACGCGATGGCTCCTATGCGTTTTCGCGCAGGGTCTTCGCCGCTATTTACCGAGCAGGCCTTTCAGCTTGTCGGTGGTGCCGCCGCTCGTTCCGCCAGCAGCTCCGCCCGTGCTGCCGCCCGTCGCCCCGCCGAGCAGGCCACCAGCCTGGTTCTTGAGGAGATCCCCGGCCTGTTTCTGCAGTTCGGCGGTGGCGACGCGCGATGCCTGGGCGCTGATCGCGCCGATCACCTTTTCGGCCACTTCAGCCGGCGTCGCGCCGCCCTTGTCCTTGCCGATATCCTTGAGCTGGATGGTGGGCAGGGGCACGGAAAGCGTGCGCCCCTGCAGCGCCTGGTGGGTCACCGAGACCTTGCCGTCGCGGATTACCAGATTCTCGATGATCACTTTCTTTTCTGGCTGCTTGCTGGCCGACTGGCCGGGATCGCCGGCGCTCTTGTTCGGCTCGGTCTTGCCGCCGCTGAACTTGGCGGCATAGGACTGAACATTTTTCTGGATCGCCTCCAGATTGCCGCCGATGCCGGCATACTCATACAGCACGGCGGGCTGCAGGATGGTCACATCCTTCACCACGATCACATTCGACTGCACGGTCGAAAGGTCGAGGCTGAGTTTGATGTCGCCCAGCATGATGGCATCGGCGCTGCTGTAGCCCTTGGGATTTTTCACCGTCAGGGTGCTGAGTTCGCCGCTGCCTGCCGTGGGCGACAACTTGACGGATTTCAGCGTCACGCTCGCCTGGGTGGCTTCCGAGCCGTAGCGCTCGATCACCGCTTTCACGATGCTGTCGAGGTTGGAGGCAAAGTAATAGGCGGCGCCGGCAATCGCGATCACGACGATGGCAAGGGCAAGAGCGATTTTCTTCATCATGGCGGTATGTCCTTCCGGTGCAGCCTGCCTGGCTCCCGACAGGCTGGATTATCCGCCCGCCCGCCGGGTGTCAGCAACAGTCATGTCGGCATGCTCTAGCCAGCTCGCAAGAATCTGGCTACAGTTGCGACAACTGATATATCAGATGGGAGTGAAGATGTCCGGGACACTGCCGGCGAATCCGCTCGCGGATCGCCTGAGCCGCTGCTACGCCTCCGCCGTCCATGACGTGCTGCGCGCCCAGGGGCATGACAACTGCCTGCTGCCCCACGATATCCGCCCGCTGAACATCAAACATACGCTGGCCGGCGAGATCTGGACCGTCAGCGGCCATATCGACCGTACGCGCTCGGCGCATGAAACCCTGCTGGAATGGACCGGCGTGCTGTCGAAGGCACCGGGCGGCAAGGTGGTGATCTGCCAGCCGAACAACAAGGAAGTGGCGCTGATGGGCGAGCTGTCGGCCTCGGCGCTGCAGCTCAAGGGCGTGCGCGGCTACATTGTCGATGGCGGTTGCCGCGATGCGGCGATGATCGACGAGATCGATTTCCCCACCTGGTGCAGTTTCTACACGCCGTCCGACATCGTGGCGCGCTGGGTGCCCGACAGTTTCGGGGCGCCGATCACCATCGGCACCGTCACGATCTGTACCGGCGACTATGTGATCGCCGATCGCGACGGCATCGTGATCATCCCCAAAGCCATGGCCGAGGCCGTGGTGACCCGCACCGAAGAGGTGATGAGCACCGAAGGCGAAGTCCGGCGCCACATCATGGCCGGCATGGACCCGCAGGAAGCCTACAAGCGTTATGGCAAATTCTGAGACAGACCCGCGTCTGCTGGTGCTCGCGCCGGGCGACAATATCGCCGTGGCGCGGCTGGAGATTGCCGTCGGCACGGCCCTGCAGGTGGCGGGCCGCAGCGTGACCTTGCAGCGTGCGATGGGCTTTGGCCACAAGATCGCGCTGCGCGATATCGCGGCTGGCGAGCGGATCGTGAAATATGGCGCGCCGATCGGCAGCGCCACGCAAGCGATCCCGCATGGCGGCTATGTGCATAGCCACAACCTGGCCAGCGACTACATGCCCAGTACCGTGCCGGTGGAGGCTGCCCCATGACCGAGATCGCAATGCGCGGCTGGCGCCGTTCCGATGGGCGCAAGGGCATCCGCAATTATGTGGCCGTGGCCTATCTGGTCGAATGCGCCCATCACGTTTCAAAAGAGATCGCCTGGCCCTATCGTGAACAGGGCGCGCATGTGATCGGTTTTCCCGGCTGCTATCCCAATGCCTATGCGCTGAAGATGATGCAGCGGCTCTGCACCCATCCCAACGTGGGCGCCGTGCTGCTGGTCTCGCTGGGCTGCGAGGGTTTCAACAAGAAGCTGCTGGAACGCACGATCAAAGACAGCGGCCGTCCGGTGCAACTGCTGGCGATCCAGGAAAACGGCGGCACCCGCGCCACCATCCAGAAGGGCCGCGACTGGGTTGAAGCGCAGCTGAAGGAACTGGCGGCGCAGCCGACCGAGCCGATGGACGTGTCCGAACTGGTGGTCGGCACGATTTGCGGCGGTTCGGATGCCACGTCCGGTCTCACTGCCAATCCGGCGATGGGCCGTGCCTTCGATTTCCTGGTGGAACAAAAAGCCGCGGCGATCTTCGAGGAAACCGGCGAACTGATCGGCATGGAAGGCTGGATGGCCGAACGCGCCATCACGCCGGAACTTGGCGACGAGCTGAAGGCCTGCGTGGCGAAAGCCGCGCGCTATTACGAAACGCTGGGTTATCCCAGCTTCGCGCCGGGCAATGCCGATGGCGGGCTGACGACGATTGAGGAGAAGTCGCTTGGCGCCTATGCCAAGAGCGGTGCCTCGCCGATCAGCGGCATCATCAAGCCGGGAGACATCCCGCCGCGTGGCGGCCTGTATCTGCTCGATGTCGTGCCCGACGGCGAGGTGCGTTTCGGTTTTCCCAATATCAGCGATAATGCCGAAATCGCCGAGCTCATCGCCTGCGGCTCGCATGTCATCCTGTTTTCCACGGGACGCGGCTCAGTGGTCGGTTCGGCACTGGCCCCGGTGATCAAGGTCTGCGCCAATCCGCGCACTTATGCGCGCATGGCCGACGACATGGACGTGAATGCCGGGCGGATTCTGGAAGGCACGGCCGATCTGGATACTGTGGGCCGCGAAATCTTCGACCTGATCAAGCAGGTCGGCGCCGGCGAGATGACGAGATCCGAAGGCCTGGGGCACCAGGAATTCATCCTCACCTACAAGAGTTTTGAACCGATCGGTCCGGCCTGCCTGCCGGCGGTCGCGTAAACACCACAGGAGACGGGCATGCGTTTGGAAGGCAAGACGGCGGTGGTCACGGCGGCGGCGCAGGGCATCGGCCGCGCATCCGCGATTGCGTTTGCCCGTGAGGGCGCCACGGTGATCGCCACCGACATCAACGAAGCCAAGCTGAAGGAACTCGGCAGCCTGCCGAATATCCGCACCCGCAAGCTGGATGTGCTGAATCCCGACGCCATTACCGCTTTCGCCAAGGAGACGGGCGCGGTGGACGTGCTGTTCAACTGCGCCGGCTTCGTGCATCACGGCACCATTCTCGAAACCGAGGAAAAGGACTGGGACTTCTCCTTCGATCTCAATGTGCGGGCGATGTATCGCATGGTGAAGGCCTTCCTGCCGGCGATGATCGCCAGCGACAAGGGCGCGTCCATCATCAACATGTCGTCGGCCTGCTCCTCGGTGAAGGGCGCGCCGAACCGCTTCGTCTATGGCACCACCAAGGCCGCCGTGATCGGCATGACCCGGTCGCTGGCCGCTGATTTCATCAAGCAGGGTATCCGCGCCAATGCGATCTGTCCCGGCACGATCCAGACGCCCTCGCTGGACGACCGCATTGCGTCGCAGGCCGCGGCTGCTGGCGGCCTCGAACAGGCGCGCTCCGGTTTCGTGGCGCGCCAGCCGCTCGGCCGGCTCGGCACGCCCGAGGAGATCGCCGCGCTGGCGGTCTACCTTGCCTCCGATGAATCCGCCTTCACCACCGGCACCATCCATGTGATCGATGGCGGCTGGACGATCTGATTGTCTGAACAGGAGATGCACTCATGAAACTGCTGCGTTACGGCCCTGTGGGCCAGGAAAAACCCGGCCTGCTCGATGCCACAGGCACCCTCCGTGACCTGTCCACCGTTGTGCCGGATATCAGCAGCAGTTCGCTCAGTCCTGCCGGCCTGGACAAGCTGAAGTCGCTCGATCCCAAGGCGCTGAAGGCGGTCGCGGGCAATCCGCGCATCGGACCCTGCGTCACCGGCGTCGGCAAGTTCATCTGCATCGGCCTGAATTATTCCGATCATGCGGCCGAGACCGGCGCTACCGTGCCACCGGAGCCGATCATCTTCATGAAAGCCACCTCGGCGATCACCGGCCCGAACGACGATGTGATCATCCCGAAGAATTCCGAAAAGACCGACTGGGAAGTTGAACTCGGCGTGGTGATCGGTTCGGTGGCGCGCTATGTCAGCGAAGCCGACGCGATGAAGCATGTCGCCGGCTACTGCCTGATCAATGACGTTTCGGAACGCGCTTTCCAGACCGAGCGCCACGGCCAGTGGACCAAAGGCAAGAGCGCCGACAGTTTCGGCCCGATCGGCCCCTGGCTGGTGACGGCCGACGAGATTCCGGATCCGCAGGATTTGCCGATGTTCTGCGACATCAACGGCAAGCGGTTCCAGAATGGCTCGACCAAGACCATGGTCTACGGCGTACGCTATCTGATCAGCTATCTGAGCCAGTTCATGTCGCTGCAGCCGGGCGACATCATCTCGACCGGCACGCCACCGGGTGTCGGCATGGGCCAGAAGCCGCCGCTCTATCTGAAAGACGGCGACAAGATCCATCTTGGCATCGCCGGTCTGGGTGAACAGCACCAGACTGCGCGGAATTATAAAGGTTGAGTATCTCTGACTTTCAGATCGGTTCGGGCGCCTTGCGCCCGACCGACTGGAAGAAGGCGTCCACCGCGGCGCGGCGCGGGATCGGCGCGACTGCGCCGTAGCCGATGGTGGTGAGCGCGGCCGCCGCATTGGCATAGGCCACGGCATCGAGCGGCGAGGCGCCGCGCACCAGTTCGGCCAGGAAAGCGCCGTCGAAGCAGTCGCCGGCGCCGGTGGCATCCACCGTCGGCACGCGATGGCCGGGCAGGCGCCAGCGGCCGTCGCTGTTCGCCACGATCACGCCCTCGGAACCGCATTTCAGCACCACCAGCGGAATGCCCATGCCGCGATAGTGGTCGAGGATAGCGAACGGATCGCTCAGGCCCGTCAGCGCCGTGGCGTCTTCCAGGCTTGGCAGGGCGATGTCGCTCTGCTTCAGCGCGGCATGGATGGCGTCGCGCGCGGTTTCCAGCGGCCACAGCTTGAGCCGCAGATTGGTATCGAAGGACACCGTCTTGCCGGCCTTGCGCATGCGGGCCATCGCGGTCATCGCGGTGTCGCGTAAAGACTCGCTGACGGCCAGCGTGATGCCGGACACATGCAGCAGCTTGGCCTGTTCCAGCGTTTCGCCGGGCAGGTCGGCCGGGGCCATATGGCTGGCGGCCGAGCCCTTGCGATAATAGGTGAAGGTATGGCCCGTCTCGCCATGGGTCACGAAGTAGACTGCGGTGGGCGTGTCGCTGCGGCGGCCGACGGTGCTGGTATCCACCTGTTCGCGCTGCCAAAGATCGAGCAGCAGGTCGCCGAACACATCCTGGCCGACCAGCGTGCAATAGGCCGACGCGGCGCCCTGGCGGGCGGCGGCAATGGCGCAGTTCGAGGTATCGCCACCATAGCCGCGCAGATACTGGTCGCTGTCGGCGCCACCGGTCTGGTTGAACTCGACCATGGCTTCGCCGAGGCAGAGGATGTCGAAAGGCATCGTCCGGGCATCTCCTGTTCCATGCCTTTCCTAGCCGACAGGGACGGCAAGGGCAAGCCAGCTGACATATCAGATACTATCCGGCTTGATGCCACCCGGATGCCGCTGCTACGCTGCCGGCTGAGCAGGTAAACAAGGTCCGTCCGTCATGGCAAAAGCTGGCACAGCACGCACAACGCGGCTGGAGCGCCCGAAATCCCTCACCGAACTGGTCAAAGACCATGTCCGTGGGCGGATCACCAATGGTGAGCTGGCGCTCGGCGAAGCGCTTTCAGAGAATGTTCTAGCGGCCCAGCTCGGCATTTCCAAGACTCCGGTCCGCGAGGCTTTGCTGCAACTGAAGCTGGAAGGCCTGGTCGACATTCAGCCGCAGCGTGGCAGTTTCGTATTTTCGCTGGCGCCCGAAGAGGCCGCCGAGATGTGCCAGTACCGCGTCATCCTGGAGGCCGCCGCTCTGCGCGATGCATTGCAGAACGATGAGGCCGGACTGGTCGACGCGCTGGAGCAGAATGTGAAGCGCATGGCCAAGGCGGTGGCCGATGGCGACATGCCCGCCTATCGCCGGCTCGACACCGAATATCATCGCCACATTCTGCTGCGCGCCAACAATCGCTTCCTGACTCTGGCGCACCAGCAGCTGGAGATGAAGATCCAGGCTTTGCGCGCCAGCGTTACGTCGAAGGAACGCACGGTCGGCGATTCACTGGCCGAGCATCAGAATATCGTGAAGCTGCTGCGCGCCAAGGAGAAGACCAAGGCGATGAACCTGCTGGGTGTGCATATCCGCGCCGCCTCGCGAGACTACCAGATCATTCTGCATGAACAGGCCCGCGGCCGCGAAAGGCGGAGCGGCTAGGCATGTCCGAACGCGCCGTGAGTACGGGAGTGGCGATGGAATCCGGCCATTGGCGCGGCATTGTCTTCATGCTGCTCGGCACCGCGCTGTTCACCTTCAACGATGCGCTCGGCAAATGGATGGTGGCGAGCGTCGCCGTCGGCCAGCTGCTGTTCATCCGCTCGGCCACCGCGCTGGTCGTCCTGTTGCCGGTAGTTCATCGGGCCGGCTGGCGCAAGGTTTTCGTGTTGCATCAGCCGGGCCAGCATGTCCTGCGTCTTGCCTTCATCGTGGCCGAGGTCTTCTGCTTCTATCTCGCGGTGCGGCATCTGCCGCTGGCCGACGTCATGGCGGTCTATCAGGCGACGCCGCTGATCGTGACGGTTCTGGCCATCCCGCTGCTGGGCGAGGCGGTCGGCTGGCGGCGCGGCCTGGCGGTCGGCTTAGGCTTTATCGGCGTGCTGCTGGTGCTGCAACCCGATGGCGGCGTCTTTACGACACCGGCGCTGATCGCGCTGGGCGGCAGCGTCACTTATGCATTGTCGATGGTGGCGACGCGCA
The DNA here is from genome assembly GCF_007197755.1 of Ferrovibrio terrae. NCBI lineage: Bacteria > Pseudomonadati > Pseudomonadota > Alphaproteobacteria > Rhodospirillales > Rhodospirillaceae > Ferrovibrio > Ferrovibrio terrae. The sequence goes on along the minus strand of NZ_CP041636.1, from coordinate 300,559 downwards.
AGCTGCGCGAAACCAACTCGCTGTCCCTGATCGTTTATCACAGCATCGCTGTGGGCGGCGTCGGGCTGCTGACGCTGCCCTGGGGCTGGGAACCGGTGGATCTGCCCGGCATTGGCTATCTGGCGCTGATCGGCGTGGTCGCCACCGCTGCCCATATGTGCATGAACCAGTCGCTGAAACTCGCGCCGGCCGCCGTGGTCGTGCCCTTTACCTATACCTCGCTGCTCTGGGCGATCCTGCTCGGCTGGCTGTTCTTCGCCGATCTGCCGACGCCGCTGATGCTGCTCGGTGCAGGGATCATTGTCGCCAGCGGATTGTTTGTTTTGCACCGAGAACGCCAGATCAAGGCCGAATAGACCAGCAAGTCGAAAAGAAGATTCAGGGAGCCCCAAATGACCGAGAAGAAAAAGCTGCGCAGCCGCGAATGGTTCGACAACCCGCATGATCCGGGCATGACCGCGCTGTATCTGGAACGCTACCTGAATTTCGGCCTGACGCTCGCCGAGCTGCGCGGTGGCAAGCCGATCATCGGCATCGCCCAGTCCGGCAGCGATCTCTCGCCCTGCAACCGCCACCATCTCGATCTGGCGACGCGCATCCGTGACGGTATCCGCGATGCCGGCGGCATCCCGATGGAATTCCCCACCCATCCGATCCAGGAAACCGGCAAGCGGCCGACGGCGGCGCTCGACCGCAACCTGCTCTACATGACGCTCGCCGAGCTGCTCTATTCCTACCCGCTCGACGGCGTGGTGCTGACGACGGGTTGCGACAAGACCACGCCGGGCATGCTGATGGCCGCCGCCACCGTGGACATTCCCGCCATTGTGCTGTCGGGCGGTCCGATGCTGGATGGCTGGTACAAGGGCATGCGCGCCGGTTCCGGCACCGTCGTGTGGTTCGCGCGCCAGGAACTGGCGGCGGGCCGCATCAACTACGACCAGTTCCTCGAGATGGTCGCGTCTTCGGCGCCCAGCCCGGGTCACTGCAACACCATGGGCACCGCGCTGTCGATGAACAGCATGGCCGAAGCGCTCGGCATGTCGCTGCCCGGCTGCGCCTCGATCCCGGCGCCGTATCGCGAGCGCGCGCAGATGGCCTACGAAACCGGCCGCCGCGCCGTGGAGATCGTGCATGAGGACCTGCGTCCCTCCAAGATCATGACGCGCAAGGCCTTCGAGAATGCCATCGTCGCCGCCAGTGCGCTCGGCGCCTCCACCAACTGCCCGCCGCATCTGAATGCCATCGCGCGCCACATCGGTGTCGAGCTGGATGTGACCGACTGGGACAAGGTGGGCTATGATATCCCGCTGCTGGTCAACCTGATGCCCGCCGGCGAATATCTCGGCGAGGGCTTCCACCATGCCGGCGGCGTGCCGGTGGTGATGCGCGAGCTGCTGGAGGCCGGCAAGCTGCATGCCGATGCGCTGACTGTGAACGGCAAGAGCATGGGCGAGAATGTGAAGACTGCTGTCTGCGAAGATCGCAATGTGATCAAGCCATATAAGCAGCCGATGCTGCCGGAAGCCGGTTTTGCCGTGCTTTCGGGCTCGCTGTTCGACTCCGCGGTGATGAAGACCTCGGTGGTCTCGCCCGAATTCCGCAAGAAGTATCTCGAGCGTCCCGGCGATCCGAATGCCTTCGAGGGTACCGCCATCGTCTTCGAGGGGCCGGAGGATTATCACGAGCGGATCAACGATCCGAAGCTGCCGGTGGATGAGAACAGCATTCTCGTCATTCGCGGCACCGGGCCGATTGGATACCCGGGCGCGGCGGAAGTGGTGAACATGCTGCCGCCCGACCGGCTGGTGAAACAGGGCATCAACCTGCTGCCCTGCATCGGCGATGGTCGCCAGAGCGGCACGTCCGGCAGCCCGTCGATCCTCAATGCCTCGCCGGAATCGGCGGTCGGCGGTGGCCTTGCTCTGCTGCAGACCGGCGACAGGATCCGGATCGATCTGAACAAGCGCAGCGCTGATATCATGATTTCTGCCGAGGAACTGGAGAAGCGTCGCAAGGCCTGGGTGCCGCCCAAGCTGGTAAACCAGACACCGTGGCAGGAACTGCAGCGCAAATATGTCGGTCAGTTGTCCACCGGCGGCTGCCTCGACTTTGCCACCGACTACCAGAAAATCGCCGAAACCTTCGGGGTGCCGCGGCACAATCACTGACAGCGCTGAGGCGGCCGTAAACTCCGCGTAACTGGTGCGCGAAAGATCGGCGGATGTCCGGCGCTTCGGGGCTTGGCAGGCCGCCGAGGGCTGGCTAAACTGATATATAAGATGCAACCGCCGGGGAGTTGGCGCTGCATTTAACGACATTCAGAACCCACAACGGGTCTGTTCCAGGGAGGTACAAGAAGATGCGTAAAGCATTGGGCCTGATTCTCGCGTCCACCGCAGTCGCCGGCATTGCCGGCTTCGCCATGCCCGCCGCTGCCCAGCAGACGGTGACGGTGTGGTTTACCAAGGGCTTCTACGAGGCCGAAGACAAGGCGCTCTACGCCTTCATCGAGCGCTTCGAGAAAAAGCATAACGCCAAGGTGCAACTCAGCCTGTTCAGCACCGAGGACATCATCACCAAGACGGTGAGCGCCGTCGAAGCCGGCACGCCGCCAGATGTCGGCTTCGGCACCACTTACGATTTCCGCACCACCGGCAAGTGGGCTTTCGATAACAAGATCGAAGACCTGACCGACATCATCACGCCGATCAAGGACCGCTTCCTGCCCGGCACGCTGGAAACGGTGTACCTGCAAAATAATACGGCCAAGAAGAAGGCCTATTACGCGATGCCGGTGCAGCAGCAGACGATTCATACCTTCTACTGGAAGGACATGATCGAGGAAGCCGGCTTCAAGGCTTCGGATATCCCGAGTGACTGGAAGGGCTACTGGAGCTTCTGGTGCGACAAGGTGCAGCCGGCGCTGCGCTCGAAGGGCAAGCGCGTCTACGGCGTCGGCCATCCCAGCTCGATCGCTGCCAGCGACACCTTCTACAGCTTCCTGACTTTCGTGAATGCCTATGATGCTTCGCCGGTCGACAAGGACGGCAAGCTGCTGGTGGACAATCCGAAGGTGAAGCAGGGCCTGGTCAACGCGCTGAAGGACTATGCCGACGTCAACCTGAAGGGTTGCACGCCGCCGTCCTCGGTGACCTGGACCGACACCGACAACAACGTCAACTTCCACAACAAGACGACCGTGATGACGCATAACGCGACCATCTCGATCCCGTCGTCGCATCTGGACAATGCCAACAAGGGCGATGCCCAGGCGCGCAAGAACTACAATGAACTGATCATCACCGGCGGCTGGCCCAAGAAGCCGGATGGCGGCACGCTGCCCAACCTGGCTGCCGTGAAGACCGCCGTGGTCTTTGCCGATGCCAAGCAGAAAGCGCTGGGCAAGCAGTTCCTCGCCATGCTGCTGGAAGACGAGAACCTCAATCCGTTCGTCGAAGGCGCGCTGGGCCGCTGGTTCACCGTCACCAAGGCGGGCGCTGATCGTGCGTTCTGGAAGGACGGCTCGGACCCGCATCGCAAGCAGGTCTACCAGCAGTTCATCACGGAAGGCACCATCCCCTTCCAGTTCGTCTATGATTACCACTTCACCACGATCAACGCCGAGAACGTCTGGGGCCGCGCCATTGCACGTGTCGCCGGCGACAAAATCCCGGCGGAGCAGGCGGTCGACGAGATGATCGCCCGCATCAAGGTGCTGGTGGCTCAGTAAGAAGCGTAAAGGGGAGGGCGCGACGAATGGTGTCACTCGCGCAGGACGTCGCGCCCTCCCGCCGCTCCGGCCGCATGTCGGCCGAAGCGACCTGGGGGCTCATCATGCTGATCCCCTATATCGCCATTTTCCTGACTTTCGTGCTCTATCCGGTCGGCTACGGCCTCTATCTCGGCACCGAGATCAAGGCCTATCGCCGCATCTTCGACGACCCGATCTTCCTGCGCACGCTGGCCAATACCGTCATCTTCCTGGGCCTGGCGGTAAACATCAAACTGATGCTGGCTTTGCTGCTGTCCGGCTTTTTCGTGCATGAACGGCGCTGGATCCGCTGGCTCAGCTTCATCTTCATCCTGCCCTGGGCGATTCCGTCGATCCCCACCATCCTGTCCTTCCGCTGGATGCTGAATGCGGAATGGGGGATGATCAATTCGCTGATCTTCCAGTTCACCTTCCAGGACGGTCCGGGCTGGCTGCTCGACCGCGTCTACGGTCTGGGCTCGATCATCACAATTCATATCTGGAAATATCTGCCGTTCTGGACGCTGATCCTGGTCGCCGCGCGGCTGACCATCTCGAAGGACCTGTATGAATCGGCCGATGTCGACGGCGCCAGCGGGCTGCAGAAATTCCTCTACATCACCTTCCCCGGCGTGCGGAACATGTACATCACATCGACGCTGCTCTCGACGATCTGGACGCTGGGTGATTTCAACTCGATCTACCTGCTGACCGGCGGCGGCCCGGCTGATTCCACCCAAGTGCTGGCCACGCTCGGCATCCGTTATGCCTTTGGCATGAGCGAGGTGCGGTCTGGCGTGGCGACGATTATCGTGGCGCTGCCCTTCATGGTGCCGATCGTGGTCCTGATGGTAAAGCGCCTGCGCGGAGAAGACCGATGAGCCCCCGCAAGGCCTTTGATGAGGCCCGTCTCGTTCTGGTTGGCGTGCTCGTCCTGATCTGGACCCTGATCCCGATCTACCACCTGTTCGTCATGTCGATCACGCCGCAGGCCGAGGCTTTTGCCGGTGCGGTCTGGCCGAAAAATCCTACGCTCGACAACTACACCACCGTGCTGACCCAGGGGCATTACTTCCTCGGCCATTTCTGGCAGCAGCTGTTCAATTCGGCCATGGTGGCCGTGGCTGTGGCGGTGCTGACCCTGACCATCGGCACCTGCGCCAGTTTCGCGATCAGCCGCCTGAAGGTGCGGATCGGCGAGACCGTGTCGAACCTCGCGCTGCTCACCTACCTGATTCCGGCCGCTTTCCTGGCAATCCCGATGTACGCCACGATGGGGCAGTACGGCCTGCTCGGCAGCCGCTGGTCGCTGATCCTGACCATGGTCACCTTCGCCAGTCCCTATGCGATCTGGATGCTGCGGCAATATGCCGACAAGCTGCCCTATGAACTCGACGAAGCGGCGCGCATCGATGGCGCCAGTCCGCTGCAGATTTTCTGGCTGATCTACCTGCCGCTGATGATGCCGTCCATGGTGGCGATCGGCACCTACGCGCTGCTGCTGGCCTGGAACGAGTATCTCTATGCCTTCCTGCTGCTGTCGGCCGATACGGAAATCACGCTGTCAGTGGCGCTCGGGCATTTTCTCAGCACCGACGACGCGCCATGGAACCTGCTGATGGCGACCGGGATCATCTATGCCCTGCCGCCGGCGGCGATCTATTACGCATTCCGCCGCTATATGGTGGCCGGCCTCACCGCGGGGGCGGTGAAGTCGTAACGTCAGTACAAGAAAATAGAGTCACAGGGAGTATGCAATGGCGAGTGTGAGCGTTGAGGCGGTGCGGAAGCGCTATGGCGCCCTGGAAGTCATTCACGGCATCGATATCCAGATTCCCGATGGCGAGTTCGTCGTGCTGGTCGGGCCTTCCGGTTGCGGCAAATCCACCCTGCTGCGCATGATCGCCGGGCTGGAGGAGATTTCCGGCGGCGTGATCCGCATTGGCGACAAGGTAGTGAACGAGGTTCCGTCGAAGGATCGCGACATCGCCATGGTGTTCCAGAATTACGCGCTCTATCCGCATATGACGGTGCGCGAGAATATGGGCTTCTCGTTGAAGCTGCGCAAAGCCGAGCGCGGCGTGATCGCCGAACGCGTCAAGAAAGCCTCGCAGATTCTCGGTCTCGATCCCTATCTCGAGCGCTATCCCAAGCAGCTGTCGGGCGGCCAGCGCCAGCGCGTCGCCATGGGCCGCGCCATCGTGCGCAACCCGCAGGTCTTCCTGTTCGACGAGCCGCTGTCGAATCTCGATGCCAAGCTGCGTGTGCAGATGCGTACCGAGATCAAGGCCTTGCACCAGCAGCTCAAGACCACCTCGATCTATGTCACGCATGACCAGATCGAGGCGATGACCATGGCCGACCGCATCGTGGTGATGCATGACGGCATCGTCGAGCAGATCGGCTCGCCGCTTGAACTCTATGAACGGCCAGCCAATTTGTTCGTGGCCGGCTTCATCGGCTCGCCGGCGATCAACCTGATCCGCGGCACGCTGCGGCGCGAGGGCGGCCGCAACTGGGTCGCCACCGACGCCGGCCTCGATTTGCCGCTGAATGGCCATGCCGGCGGCCAGGACGGCCAGCCGGTGGTCTATGGCATCCGGCCCGAGCATCTGGCGCCCGCGGATAGCGGCGGCCTGCCGGTCACGGTGAGCGTGGTGGAACCGACCGGCGCGAGTACTTTTGTCTATGCCGATCTCAGCGGTGCGCAGATCTGCGGTGTCTTCGCCGAGCATCCCGGCGTCAATCCCGGCAGCAGCATGACGATGATGCCGCGGCTGGATCGCGTGCATCTGTTCGATGCCGGCTCGGGGCAGCGTCTGGCCGGCTGAATGCCAGATAGCCAATGATCAGGATTGCCAGTGATCGGGATTGATTGGGGCAGCAGCGGATTCCGCGCCTATCGCCTGAGTGACGACGGCATCCTCCGCGAGCGCCGCACGGCCGCGTCGGGCATCGCCAGCCTGACGCCCACCGACTACGCCGTCGTGCTGCAGCAGCAGATTGGTGACTGGCTGCGTGATGAACCCACAACGCCTGTGCTGCTCAGTGGCATGGTCGGCAGCCGCCAGGGCTGGCGCGAGGCTGCTTATGCCGAATGCCCGGCCGGCATGTCCGAATTGGCGGCGAACTTCTGCCCGGTCGATCTCGGTGGCGGCCGCCAAGCCGATATCGTGCCCGGCCTGTCCTGCCGTGGCGCCAATGGCAATCCGGATGTGATGCGCGGCGAGGAAACCCAGATATTCGGTCTCGACTTGCCGGCAGAGGCGACGCTCTGTATGCCCGGCACGCATTCCAAGCATGTGCAGATCCGCGATGGCCGCATCGCCGGTTTCGCCACGGCGATGACCGGCGAGGTCTTCGCCCTGCTGAAAAGCCATGGTCTGATCGCCGCCATGCTGGCGCCGGCTGATTCAAAGCCGGAGGAACTGGATACCGCCGCTTTCGAAAGCGGCCTTGCGCTGTCGGGCCAGCCGGGCGGGCTGCTGCATCACATTTTCAGTGTGCGGACGCGAAGGCTGTTCAATGAGCTTTCCGCCGAGGCTGCGGCGCACTATCTTTCAGGTATCCTGATCGGCCATGAATTGCGGGCAACCGCCTGGGCCGGACAGGTCGTCATCGTCGGAACCGGCGGTCTGGCGATGCGTTACCGGAAGGCTTTCGCCTTCCTCGGTATCGATGCCGATGTGGCGCCGGAAGATGCCGCGGCCATCGGGCTTTATCGCCTGGGGCAGCTCGCGGCGAGGAGGACGCCATGAAGGACCATAACACAAAAGACCTGACCGCCTGGCTGCAGGCGAGTCCCGCCATCGCCATCCTGCGCGGCGTGAAGCCCGAGGAAGTGGTCGAAATCGGTGCCGCCTTGATCGAGACCGGCATCCGCATCATCGAAGTGCCGCTCAACTCGCCCGATCCGCTCGTCAGCATCAGCAATCTGGCAAAGCATTTCGGCGACAAGGCGCTGATTGGCGCCGGCACCGTGGTGGACTGCACCATGGTCAAGCGCATCGCACAGGCTGGCGGCCGGCTGACCGTCTCGCCGCATGCCTGTGCCGACGTGGTGCAGAAGGCCAAGGTGCTCGACATGTATGCCGTGCCGGGCTTCTTCACGCCGACCGAGGCCTTTGACATGATCGAGGCCGGTGCCGACGGGCTGAAGCTGTTTCCGGCCGAGGCGGCGTCCCCTGCCGTGCTGAAGAGCCTGCGCGCCGTGCTGCCGCGCACCATGCCGGTGATCCCGGTCGGCAGCATCAATGCCGATAACATGGATGGCTGGCTGGAAGCCGGCGCGGCCGGTTTCGGCTTTGGCGGCGCGCTCTACAAGCCGGGCTTCACGGCGCAGAAGGTGGCCAAGCGGGCGCGGGCCATCATGCGCATGATCCAGCCGGCCCAAGCTGCAGAATAATGGCAGCAGAATAGCGCTCAGAGGAACTTCGCGGCGATGTCGGTGGTCGAGGTCTTGCCGACGGCATCGTAATGCTTGCGCAGGAAGGTAGTGGCCTGCCGGCGGCCGAGCGCATAGAGCTTCTGCAGGAAACCCCAGTCGACATTGTATTTGCTGGTGGCGCCAAAGGCGGCCAGCTGCTCTTCCGCATCGATGGTGTGGATCAGCATATGCTTCAGTCGACCGCCATCGTCGAAGCCGGATTCGACCAGCCGGGTGACGAAGTTGATCGCCCGCATCTCGCGCACCAGGCTGGAATTGAAACTCAGCGTATTGGCGCGATCAAGAATGGCCTGCGGAGTTTTCGGCACGCCGGGAATCTTCATCGGGTTGATCTGCACGATCAGCACGTCGCGGCAGTCGCAATTGTAGATGATCGGGAAAATCGGCGGGTTGCCCATGAAGCCGCCGTCCCAGTAATAGCTCTTGCCGATCTTCACCGCCTGGAACAGCTGCGGCAGGCAGGCCGAGGCGAGCAGGGCGTCGATACTGAGTTCCTGGTTCTGGAACACCTTGATCTTGCTTTCCAGCACGTCGGTGGCGCAGACGAACAGTTTCACCGAGATGCAGTCATGCAGGCTGTCGCAGTCAATGGTCTTTTCCAGGATGTCGCGCAGCGGATTCTCGCCGCCCGACAATGTCTGGTAGGGCGAGGCCAGCTTGGTGGTCAGTTCCATCAGCTGGTAGCTCGGCGAGTAATCGATCCCGCCGAATTTGAACCACTGGTCCAGCAGGGTCGGGCGGAAGGGCGAGAGCGCCGCCGCATCGGCGACGCGCTTCCAGAACTCGCGCAAACTTGCGCGCGCCATGTCCGGGCCGCCCTTGTGCAGCCCATAGGCCAGCACGGCGGCATTCATCGCGCCAGCGGAGGTCCCGCTGATGCCCTCGATCTCGAAGCAGTCTTCTTCCAGCAGGCGGTCCAGCACGCCCCAGGTGAAGGCGCCGTGGGTGCCGCCGCCCTGCAGGGCCAGATTGATCGGTTTGCGCTTTCGCAATCGCCGCGTGGCCGTCAGCTTCGCCACGGGCTTCTTGATGGCCTTGGCGACAGCCTTTTTAATTTTGCTCCGTACCGGCATGGCGAGGTGCGATGGCCCGTGGCAGAATGCAGCGATGAGCGACACTATGCAGGTCTTCGATCGCGCCGCCAAGCGGCGTCAGCGTCAGCGGGTGGCCGCGAAGGCGGCTGATTACGACTTCCTGCGCGCCGCCGTAGCCGAACGCCTGCTCGACCGGCTGGACGATATCCGCCGCAGCTTTCCGCTGGCGCTGGTGCAGGGCTGCGATGCCGCCTGGCTGCAGACGCATCTGGGGTCGCGCGGCCAGATCGAGCGGATCGTGTCGATGGACTCAGTCGGCGGCAGCGGGTTGCATGCGGTAGGCGATGAGGAATTCCTGCCCTTTGCCGAAGGCAAGTTCGATCTCGTCATCGCGCTGCTCAACCTGCACTGGGTGAACGACCTGCCTGGCGCGCTGATCCAGATCCGCCGTGTGCTGAAACCCGATGGCCTGTTCCTCGGCGCCATGCTGGGCGGTTCGACGCTCAGCGAGATGCGGCAATGCTGGCTCGCGGCCGAAGCCGAAATCGAGGGTGGCGCCAGCCCGCGCATCTCGCCGATGGCGGAAACGCTGGATGGCGCGGCGCTGCTGCAACGCGCAGGCTTTGCATTGCCCGTTGCCGACAGCGACATCATTCCGGTCACCTATACTGATGCCTTCAGCCTGATGCGCGACCTGCGCGGCATGGGCGAGACCAATGCGGTGCTGACCCGGCGCAGGACGTTCACGCGGCGGGCCACGCTGTTGCGCATGGCCGAACTCTATCAGCAGCGGTTTGCTGGTCCGGATGGCCGCATTCCGGCCAGCTTCGAGATGATCACGCTGACTGGCTGGTCGCCGCATGAAAGCCAGCAGAAACCACTGCGGCCGGGGCAGGCGACGCATAGCCTGGCTGATGCGCTGGGCACGATGGCGCATCCCATCGGCGGGCCTCTCAAGCCGAACTGATCAGTCTTCCGGCGTGAACAGCAGTTCGAGGATGCGCTTCAGCGCGGCTTCGGCTGCCTTGCGCGCCGCGATTTCATCCTTGGCCTCGGCGAGCCAGAGCACGGCCTCGTTCATCGCGCCGCTCAGCAGGTAGGTGAGCGCCTCTGCCGACAGTTTCTGCCCACGCGGCAGGTCGGCAAGGGCCGCTTCGACGCCCTGACGCAGCGAGCCCATGCCATGCCGGGCATCGATCTCGCGCCAGCGCTGCCAGCCGATCACCGAAGGCGCGTCGATCAGATAGATCTGTCGCGCGCCGGGCTCCAGACAGGCAGCGATGAAGGCCTGGCTGCCGCGCACCAGGCCATCCAGCGGCGATTTCGCTTTTGCTGCTGCGGCCTCGATGGCGGCCAGCACTTCCTGCGCCACCTGTTCGACCACGGCGGCGAACAAAGCCTGCTTGTCGGTGAAGTGATAATAGAGCGCGCCGCGCGTGACGTCGGCCTGCGCCACGACCTCTTCGGTGCCGGTGGCGGCAAATCCCTTGGCGGCAAACAGCCCGCGCGCGGTGGCCAGCAGGGCCGCCCGCGTCGCCGCATGTTTTTCAGCCTTGCTCTGACGCTTCTCTTGCATACATACAACCTGTATGTTTATATCAAGCCCAGGACGGCCAGTCCAGTCATTTCACAGCGCCATCCGCCACTGCCACCCGGACCGCATAACAGGGAGTCTTCCCCATGAAACTCACCAGCTATTACCCCGTGATCTGCACCGACAAACTGGCCGAGACCCGGGCCTTCTATGAAACCCATTTCGATTTTGCCCCGGCCTTCGAGAGCGACTGGTATGTGCATCTGACCAGCCGGAGCGATTCGCGGGTCAATCTTGCCATACTCGACCACACGCACGAGACCATCCCGGAAGGTTTCCGCAAGCCGGCGCAGGGTTTCCTGATCAATTTCGAGGTCGAGGATGTCGATGCTGCCTATGCGCAGGTGCAGGCGGCGGGGCTGAATATCCGGCTCACGCTGCGTGACGAAGCCTTCGGCCAGCGGCATTTCATCGTCGCCGATCCGAGCGGCGTGCTGGTCGATGTGATCAAGCCGATCCCGCCCTCGGCGGAATTCGCCGCGCAGTACAGCGCGGAGGCGCTGGAGCAGGTGTCGAAGTAGGGAATAGTGAGGGCTTTTGCGGCGAATGGGCGGACTGGCTCATTTGCCTTGGTCCCTGTGACAAATAATGCTATTATTCCTATTTATGAGAACAATTGTTCGCATATTTGGGCATGCGCATCAATGCGCCATTCGCCGAAATAGCGCCGCTGTTGGACATCGTGGATAGGGAAATCAATGGCTTGGCACAAAATGCCAAGGGTTTAGCCGGCTTTAAACGGGCTGAAACAGGACGAAACAGGACGAAACAGGCCCAAACAGGCCCAAACAGGCTCAAACAGGCTCAAACAGGACGGAACTGGCTCCGAACAGGCTCCGGATTGGATGCAGTCGGACAGCGCCTAGGTCAGCAGATCGCGCAGCATCGCCACAAGCGGTACATCGGCTGGCGGCATCTCCTGCGGATTCATCTTCACCGGCCGCAGCCATTTCATCGCCTGGCCCTCGCGCGGCTGCGGCTGCCCGGCCCAGCGGCGGCAGACATAGAGCGGCATCAGCAGGTGGAAATCGTCGTAGGAATGGCTGGCAAAGGCATAGGGCGCCAGGCAGGCCGCCGAGATATCGAGATGCAGTTCTTCATGCAGTTCGCGGATCAGGGCTGCTTCCGGCGTCTCGTTCTTCTCCACCTTGCCGCCGGGAAACTCCCACAGGCCAGCCAGCTTCTTGCCTGGCGGACGCTGGGTCAGCAGCACGCGGTTGTCGGCATCGACCAGCGCCACCGCCACGACCAGCACGACCGGCTTGGGCGTCAGCAGCGCCGCGGCGTCGCCGGGGCAGAGCGGATCGTCAGCTGCGGTAGTCGGCATTGATGTCGATATAGCCGTGCGTCAGGTCGCAGGTCCAGACGCGCGCCGCGCCCTTGCCGACGGCGACATCCACCTCGATGCGCACATCGCGGCTCTGGAAATGTTTGGTGGCGGCAGCATCGTCGTGATCGGGACGCACCATGCCGTTCTTGGTCACGGCCTTGCCGCCGATCTTGATCACCAGCTTGTCGCGGTTGGCGGGTTCGGCAGATTTTCCGACCGCCATGATGATGCGGCCCCAGTTGGCGTCGGCGCCGGCAATCGCGGTCTTCACCAGCGGCGAATTGGCGATCGAGCGCGCAATCACGCGGGCCGAAGCATCGCTCCTGGCGCCGGTCACGTCGATGGTCACCAGCTTCTGCGCGCCTTCGCCATCGGCGGCGATCTGCTGCGCCAGGTCGGACATCACGGCGGTCAGCGCCTTGCGGAACTCGGCCAGCCGCTTGTCGGACGCCTTGGCATGCGCGGTATTGCCGGCCTTGCCGGTGGCAAACAGCAGCACGGTATCTGACGTGGAGGTGTCGCCGTCGACCGTCAGACAGTTGAAGCTCTGGTTGTTGCTGGCTTTCAGCAGGGCCTGCAGCACATCGGCCGGCAGTTTGGCATCGGTGACGATGAAAGCCAGCATGGTCGCCATATCCGGCGCGATCATGCCCGAGCCCTTGCAGAAACCGTTGATGGTCACGACCTTGCCGTCGATCTTGCACTTGGCGGTGGCCAGCTTGGGGAAGGTGTCGGTGGTCATGATCGCCTTGGCGGCGCTCATCCAGTCGCTGTCCTTCAGGCCGGCCTTCAGCTTCGGCATCTGCGCCACGATCTTCTCGGCTGGCAGGATCTGGCCGATCACGCCGGTCGACGCCAGATAGACTTCATTGGCCTTGCAGCCGAGCGCCTTGGCCGCGCCATCGGCCGTGACCTTCACCGCCTGCGCGCCGGCCTTGCCGGTGAACACATTGGCGATGCCGGCATTCACCACCAGCGCACGCGCGGCACCGCTGGGCAGGATCTTGCGGCACCATTCCACCGGCGCGCCCGGCATCGAGGAACGGGTGAAGAGTCCCGCCGCCTTGGTGCCCGGGGCGAAGTCGATCAGCACCAGATCGTCGCGGCCCTTGTAGCGGATGCCGGACAGCGCCGTGGCGAAGCGCGCACCGGCGACGGCCGGCAGGGTCGGATAGGACTTGGGGGCCAGCGGCGAAACCGGATGCGCAGCCATCGTGGTGCTCCTGGGCTTTCTCGTATTGTCTTGAGGATCAGTTCTTCTTCGGGGCCGGTGCAATGGTCGGCAGGCGATTGCCGCCACCTTCCTGCGGCCAGTCCAGCGTCTCGATCTTGGCGCCCTTGCGCAGGTCGGCCACGATCTTTTCGACGACTTCGCCGCTCATCATTTCCTGCACCTGGCCGCGCACATCCTCGAACTTCGGCGGCTCGGACTTGCGGCGCGCTTCCACCTTGATGACGTGCCAGCCGAACTGGGTCTGCACCGGCACCTCGGTCACCTGGCCGGGCTGCAGCTTGAAGGCCGCTTCGGCAAAGGGCGGCACCATCTTGTCCTTGGTGAAGAAGCCAAGATCGCCGCCGGTCGCAGCCGTCGGCCCGGTCGAACGCTTTTTCGATACTTCGGTGAAGTCGGCGCCCTTCTTCACTTCGTCCAACGCGGCTTTCGCATCGGCCTCGCTGGCCACCAGGATGTGGCGGGCATGCACTTCTTCCTGCGGCGGCTGCTGCTGGATCAACTCGTCGTAGCGCGCCTTCATCTTCGCATCGGTGATTTCTTCCTTCACCTTGCGATCAAGATAGGCCTGCTGCAGCACCTGCTCACGAGCCGACTGAAGCTGCTTCTTCACATCGGCGTTATCGCCCAGCTTGGCCTTTTCGGCCGCCTCGCTCAGCAGCCGGCGCGCGGCCAGTTCGTTGATGATGCCGGGCAGGATCTGCTCCAGCGGGATCTGCGCCATCTGTGGCGGCAGCTGGCTGTAGAAATCCAGCACAGTCGAGCGATGGATCGGCTGGCCGTTCACGCGCGCCACCACCGGATCGTCAGCGGCCTTTGCGGGCTGCTTCTGCTGCGCGAAAGCAGCAGGGCTGAGCGCCACCACGGCAGCAGCAATGAGAAGGGCGGAACGGATCGAACGGGTCACGGCAAGGCTCGCTTGGCTAGCTGAAAAAGGGCGGCCGAGAGCATACGCCAAATCCCGTTTGGGACAAGGCATGGCCAGTTTGGGGGCGGCCGGATTTCAGGCCGCCTTACCGGCTGCGATGGCGTCCAGTTCGAGGCGCAGATCGGCGATCAGCGTCTGGCTGACGGCAAGGTTGGCGGCTTCGCGGTCCAGGATCAGGCGGAAGGCTTTCAGCTTGATCGCGGTCCGGTCGAGCGGAATCTCGAGGCCCGGTCCGCTGGCGGCATCGTAGACGATGTCGATCAGGCGGTCGGCGGCATGCAGGCGGCCCCAGAGATAATCGTTCTCGCGATGGGCGCGGCTGAAGAAGCCGCCGAAGCGGCCGAGGTTGACGCCTTTCAGGGTATTGCCCTTGCGGATCGCGACAGCGTCTTCCGGGCTGATGCGGTCGATGCGGATTTCGTTGAACTCGCCCAGGTCGCGCCAGTTGGTGATGGTGAAGGTCAGCACATCCCAGAACGGGAAGCCGATATAGCTGACCAGCAAAGTCTGCCGTGCCTGGCTGCTCCAGTCCTGCGGCGACAGATCGGCGAACAGCGTATCCAGTTGATCCGTGCGGCGGTTCAGGTCGATGTCGGCGCCCATCGCATCGATGGCCTCATCGATGGCGACAAGGTTCTTCGCCGCAAAAGCCTGCGCGTCCTGCGCCAGCAGTTCAGCATGCTGCAGCGCCACGCGGCGGAAGAACAGCGCCTTGATCTGGTCGATGGTGATGGATGACAGGCAACTGGCGCTCTCGAAATGACGCAGGGTTTCCTGCGCCTCGTAGAGCGCGCGTTTCAGCTTGTCGAGTTCCTCGGCCTTCAGGCCGCGATGCTCGGGCTCGGTCAGCTTGCCGTAAAGCTGGTTGAGCTGCTGCACCAGGAAACGGACGCGGCGCTGGCGGAAGGCAACGTCGAAGCGCAGCAGGAAACGCACCCAGCCGGGCAGGTCGTCGATACCAGCGCCCGGGCGCGCCTTCTCGAACCGCTGCACCGTGTAGCAGACGCCGCGTGCCTCGGCCCAGTGCAGCAGGGCCTGCCGTGTCCACTGAGCTTCCGTGGAGCGTTCACCATAGCCGCAGGCATCGCAGACCAGCCTGGTCACGAAGTCGAGTACGCTCCCCAGCTTGAGGCGCACATAGCCTTCGTAGGCAAAGCCGGCCTCGCGCACGGCGCGTTCGCTCACCTGCATGCGCCAGAGCCGCACTTCCATTTCGCTAAGTGCGGCATCCAGATGCTGCGGTGCGCTTTCCTCCACCAGCTGCGCGATCTGCGGCTGCGTCGCCTCGATCACACCGCGCAGGTGGCGCACGCGCTCGTTGAAGCGGCTGACGCCGAGCAGTTCGTCGGCAATCGGCTCGTTGCGCGGAATATCGCTCAGCGCGCCTTTCAGCACGCGGAAGAAGCCTGGAATGCGCCCGGTCGGCGGCGGCGGCGGGCGCAGTGGCTGCGGATCGATATAGACCAGACGGCGGTCGACCTCACGATAGGCGGGGCGGCCGCGGATCGCCTTCATCGCGGCGGCGAAGGGCTTGTTCGCCAACACGCCGCCATCGACGAAGGAGGTCAGCTCCGGATCGAGATCGGCGCGCAGGTAGCCGGCGAAATTGCGATTGATGAAGCTGGCGCGGTTGTCCCATTGCCGGCCCTGTTCGGCCAGCAGCCGGTCGATCTCGCCGATCTGCGCCGGCGGGAAGGCGCCGGGAAAAGCGGATGTGGCGCGGCCGGCAAAGGCCAGCGCCGGCGCATCGGCGCGCGTGAAATCCGACTGCTCCTCGCCACCGGGCCAGCGGCGATAACTGTAGCGCAGCACATGACGATGCTCGCGATCACGCACATAGGGCGGGTCGTGGATCGGGATATGCTGCAGGAAGCCGTAGAAGTCGGTCAGCGTCACGAACAGGTCGAGCGCCAGATTGGCCGGCATCAGTGAATCGCCTGGTGTCGTCGGATTGCCCATTCCCTCCAGCCCGGCCATCAGCTGGCGCAGCAGATGCGTGCCGTCGAATGGCGGCTGGAACCAGCGCGACCGGGTGAACAGCGACAGTTTCTGCAGCACTTCGGCATCGCCGAGCAGCAGCCGGCCGAACCGCGAGCGTGCCGCCAGCCACAGCAGCGGCCGCATATAGGCCTTGCTCCACTGGCCGGCGCGTTTCTCGGTATCGAGCAGACGTTCGACATCGGCTTCGCGGAGCCAGAGGTTGCGGAAATGATCGATGCGCAGGTTATGCGCCAGCGCGCGGCCGAGAATCAGGCCGTTGATGCCGCCGGCCGAGGCGCCGGCGATGACATCGACCACCACGCGCAGGTCGATATGCTTGCCGACGTCCTGCAGCAGTTCGAAATAGGCGTGCTCGCTGTCATACTCGGTGTCGCTGGCCTGCACATGGTCCGCGAAACCTGCGCTGTCGCGCGCGGACCCCTTGGGCAGCTCGTGATAGGCTCGCGAGGCGCGGACCAGCTTGAGGATTTCCTTGGTGACGCCATGCATGTAGATGGCGAGCGAGACGCCGCCAAAGCATACCAGCGCAAGGCGCAGTTCTTTTTCCTGCAAGCAGGTCTCCCCCGGTCCTGCGGCTGCGGCGCGGCCACGACTCCGAGTCTGCCCGTTAAGGCCTTGCGGCTCAAGCAGTTAAGAAGCGGCCGGGTTTAATTGGCTGAGAGGGCAAGCAGGGCGCTGGCGGTGTCTTCCAGACAGGCATCGCCCTCAGGCATGAGGCCGGCGAAGTTCGGCCAGGCATGTGGCAGGCCATGCCACAGCCGCAGGCGGACCGAAGTGCCGGCGGCACGGGCCTTCGCCTCCAGCCGCAGCGAGTCGTCGCGCAGCAGCTCACTGTCGCTGACATGCAGCAGCAGCGGCGGCAGACCCGACAGGTCGCCCAGCAGCGGCGAGATCAGGGGATCCCCCGGCGTATGGCGGTCAGCGTAGAGCCGGGCGGCGAAATCCAGCTGCTGGGCGGTGAACCAGGCGCAACGCCCGGCATTCTCGGTGATGGCGGCGCCGCTGCAGGTCAGGTCGGTCCAGGGCGAAAACAGTGCTGCCGCGGCTGGCAGCGGCAGGTTTTGCTGCTTGCAGGCCAGCATCAGTGCCAGGGCAAGTCCGCCTCCAGCGGAATCGCCCGCCAGCCAGATGCGGTCTGGGCGCCAGCCGTCGTCCAGCAGCCAGCGCCAGGCTGTCAGCGCATCCTCCAGCGCGGCGGGATAGGGGTGTTCTGGCGCCAGGCGATAGTCGAGCGCGAAGACCGCGGCGCCAAGACGATGCGCCAGCCGCGCGGTGATGGCGCGATGCGTGCGCGGGCTGCCGGCCATATAACCGCCGCCGTGCAGATACAGCAGCGCCCGGCCGCGCCGGGGCTGTCGCGGCCGCAGCCATTCGCCATGCACAGGTGCCTTCACCCGTTCGACCGTCACGCCGGGCAGGGGACGGCTGCGGGTCATGGCCGCCATCAGGACGCGGATCAGCGGCAGATCGGCGCGGCCGACCCGGCGCGGCTTGATCAGGCGGCGCAGGCCGCGGGCGATCAGGCGGGCCTGCAGGCTGGGTGTCGTCCAGGGTGCAAATTCAGCCGAGCCGGGCGGCATCCGGGCAGAAATCCCTGCGGCAGACGTCACATCGCTCTGCAGGTCGGTGCCCGGGCGGCTTGCCGGGTCGCCCCCAGAGTCGTACATCGGATCGGTCATGACTGAACTTTCCCCTGCCGCTGCCGCCATTGCCGTTGACCGCGCCGGCCACGAACTGCGTCGCGGCCGTCCGGTGCTGCTGCTTGGCGGCGGGACCCGTCGCACGCTGGTGCTGGCGGCGGAAACCCTGACGGAAGCAACCCTCGCCGATCTGCAGCGCTTCGACAATACGGCGGCGCTGGTCCTGCCGGCCTCGCGTGCCGCCGTGCTGCATATCGGCCCGACCGGACATGACACGCTTCTGTTACCCCTGCATGACCTGCCGGCTCCCGCCGAGGAACGTGCGGCCCTGATCCGCGATCTCGCCGATGCCAGCCGCGACCTTGCCGCACCACTGCGCGGGCCGTTTACCCGTCTCAAGGCCGCGCCGCCGGAAAGCGCGCGTCTGGCTGTGAAGCTGGCCAAGACGGCCTATCTGCTGCCGGCCGCCATTCACATCGAACTGACAGCGGATGCTGCGCTGCCGGCCGACCTGCTGTCGCTGCCCGAAGCCGCGGTTGCCGTCTACGACACGGCGGCGGCCGAAACGCTTCAGGCGGTCAGCCGTGCCCGGCTGCCGGTGGCAGACGCCGAGAATGCGCAGCTATTCGCCTTCCGCCCGGCCGATGGCCGGCAGGAGCATTTCGCCCTCGTCATCGGCACGCCCGATCCGGCGCAGCCGGTGCTGACGCGCCTGCATTCGGAATGTTTCACCGGCGATCTGCTCGGCAGCCTGCGCTGCGATTGCGGCGAACAGCTGCGCGGCGCGATCCGCATCATCAACGAGGCCGGCGGCGGCGTGCTGCTCTATCTGGCGCAGGAGGGCCGCGGTATCGGTCTGGTCAACAAGCTGCGCGCCTACCAGTTGCAGGACCAGGGCTTCGATACGGTGGATGCCAACCAGCGGCTCGGCTTCGATGCCGACGAACGCTGGTTCCTGCCGGCGGCGCGCATGCTGCAGAAGCTGGGCTTCAGCCGGGTACGGCTGCTGACCAACAATCCGGAGAAGGTGTCGGGCCTGGCTGCCTGCGGCATCGAGGTGGTCGAGCGCGTACCGCACAAATTCCCGACCAACGCCCATAACGAGGCCTATCTGGCCGCCAAGCGCAAACGCTCCGGCCACTACCTCTAACCTGCCCGGCAGGAATTGCCGGGTGGGGCGCCTCCCGCCATTAACTATATGATTTTCTTAGCAGGTCTCTTGGCCTGCGGCTTGCAATGATATGTCCCGAGAAAGGACCATCATGTCGAGCCTGACCACTTACGATGTCCATGGCATCAACGACCTGGCACCGCGCGCCAGGGCGACCGACGCGACCGCGTCTGGTGAGAAGGCTGGCAAGCCGCTGTTCGGCGAGGATGGTTTCACCTTCAGCGACTTCCTCGACATCATCAATCCGCTGCAGCATATCCCGATCGTCAACACGGTTTATCGCGCCATGACCGGCGACAAGATCGATCCGGGTTCGCGCCTTGCCGGCGGCGGCCTGTTCGGCGGTCCGATCGGCCTGGTCGCTTCGCTGGTCAGCGGCATGGTGGAAGAATCCACCGGCAAGGATCCGGGCGAACATGCCCTGGCCGCGCTGGGCATCGATCTCGGTCCCGGCAACAAGGATGCTCCGCAGACCATGCTGGCCTCGGCATCGGATGCCGTGCCGGCTGAACTCCAGGCTCAGGCGCAAGCCATGCCGCAACCCGAAATGAAGCTCGGCGTCGCCATGGATCCGCGCGCGGCCGATCGTAAGCCTGCGCCCATGAAGCAGGCCGGCCAGCCGATTGCCAGCAATGCCAATGGTGCGATCGAATTGCCCGGTGACCTGTTCCAGGCCCTGAAACAGAATGCCGCCACCCAGCAGGCCGACGCACGCTCCGACGCGATCAACAATACCCGCGCCAATCCGTTGCCCGGTCAGCAGCAGCAGGCGCACTCTGTCGGGCCGATGCAGGTCAACTCGAGTGGCCGTCCTGCCCAACAGATCGATGGTCGCACCTGGTTCCCCGCACATCCCATCGGTGGTGGCGGCGTTCCGACCCGTTCGGTCGGCACCTCGCCGGTGACCCAGGCCAACGCAACCGCGAAATTCGGCACGGTGCGCGGCAACAACTATCTGGCCACGCCGCAATCGGCGACGGCGTCTGCGGCTGCGATGGTGCAGGGCGAGAAACAGAACGAGTGGTCCAACCGCGCCACCGACGCCTATCAGAAATATTATGAGATGCAGAACGAGAAGAACCGCCGCGCTGGCGTCGTGCCGTAAGCTGCCATTCCGCCTCTTGCGTCGTGATCCTGAATCCCGCCTGATGACGGTATGAGCGACATCATCGTCACCTCCGACGGAATGCTGCAATTCGGCGGCCTGCGTTTCCGCTGCACGCTCGGCAAGGGCGGCGCGCTGCCCGAGGCCGAGAAGCGCGAAGGCGATGGCGCCACACCGCTCGGCCGTTATCCGTTACGCCAGGTTTTCTATCGGCCCGATCGCATGGCTGCGCCGCAGACCAGACTGCCGCTGCAGGCGCTGACCCCGCAGGACGGCTGGTGCGACGATCCGCTTGATCCGGCCTACAATCGTTTCGTCGCGCTGCCCTATGCCGCCAGCCATGAAAAACTCTGGCGCGAGGATGCGGTCTACGATGTGATCGTGGTGCTGGGGCATAACGATGATCCGCCGGTGCCCGGTCTGGGCAGTGCCATTTTCATGCATGTTGCCCGGCCGGATTACAGCGGCACCGAAGGCTGCGTTGCACTGGCGCTGTCCGATCTGCTGGCGTTGCTGGCCGTGTTGCGGCCGATCACACAGATCGATTTGCGCATGGGCTAATATCCTGCCCATCTAATACCCAGACTTGGCGGCCGCCCAGTCGATGGCGGCCAGCACCGAAGCAGGCCGCGAGAAATGCAGCGGATGGCCGCCGCCATCGGTTGCCATCAGTTTCACATCGCGCAGCACAGATGCAAGCGGACGGCCATGCACCGTCGACCAGACCGATGTGTCCGCATCATTGACCACGATGGCGACCGGCATGCGCAAGCCGGGGTATTGTGGCACCTGTTGGCGCAGGAAGGCATCGAGGACGCGGATTTCCCGCGCTGTGGCTGCATAGTCGTCCGGTCGCAGGCCCAATGCGACCGGAGCGCCGGCGAAGGACTGCGGCACGGCACTTGGCGCGAAGATGGAGGCGACAGCGGAATCCTTCAGCAGCATCCCTGCTGGTGTGACGATCGTGTGTTTCAGCAACGGACCGACCAGCGGCGCATCGGCGATGCCGAAGGGCAGCGGTTCGCTGCGGCGCCAGGGATGCGTCGCCGGGCTGACCAGCACCAGTGCGGCCACCGCGTCGGGATATTGCAGGGCATAGCTCAGCGCGACCGCTCCGCCATAGGAAAACCCGAGCAGCACCGGCCGGCGTACACCAAGCGTCTCCAGTGCGGCATGCAGCATCCTGGCCTGCGCATCAGGCGTGTCGCTGTCGATGGCATCGCTGTAGCCATGGCCCGGCCGGTCGACGGCGATGGACCGGAATTGCCGCGCGGTCTGCGGCATCAGGCTGGCCTCGAAATCTGCGGCAGCGCCATAGGCGCCGTGGATCATCACCAGTGCCGGGCCATCGCCACGCTCGATCACATGCTGGCGAATGCCGCCAGCGGTGATGAAATTCCCGGTGGCCGGAAAATCCTGTTCCGCCTGTCTGGCGATATGTTCGCTGGCTGCGCCGAGACCGAACAGGGTGGCGCCTAGGATAAGCAGGGCTGTCAGCATGGGTTTCCGCGAGTTTGTGTTCTTTTACGCATCGGCGGGGCAAACGGATGACTGCCGTAACGTCAATCGTGACGGATTCACACACGGCGCGATTGACGGCACCAAAGGCCTGTCGGATCATCCCGCCAACGAAATTCCTGGAGGAAAACCATGACGCTTCCCGCTGTCGTTCAGGGCCGGCTCTCGCTGCCGGTGATCGGTTCGCCGATGTTTATCGTCTCGGGACCGGAACTGGTGATCGCCCAGTGCAAGGCCGGCATCGTCGGTTCTTTCCCGGCGCTGAATGCCCGCCCGGCCGAGGTGCTGGAGCAGTGGCTGCAGCGCATCACCACCGAGCTGGACGACTACCGCGCCAAGAATCCCGACAAGCCGGTGGCGCCGTTTGCCGTCAACCAGATCGTGCATCAGTCGAACGATCGCCTGCAGCACGACGTGGAAATGTGCGTGAAGTACAAGGTGCCGATCGTCATCACCAGCTTGCGCGCACCGAATGAGGTGGTCGATGCGATCCACTCCTATGGCGGCATCGTGCTGCATGACGTGATCAACATCCGCCATGCCAAGAAGGCGCTGGAAGCCGGCGTCGATGGCCTGATCCTGGTCTGCGCCGGTGCCGGCGGCCATGCCGGCACGCTCAGCCCCTTTGCGCTGGTCTCCGAAGTGCGCCAGTTCTTCAAGGGACCGATTGCGCTGTCGGGTTCGATCTCGCATGGCAGTCAGGTTCTGGCCGCCCAGGCGATGGGGGCCGATTTCGCCTATATGGGCACGCGCTTCATCGCGACGCAGGAAGCCAATGCCGCGTCGGGCTACAAGCAGATGCTGATCGATTCTGCGGCCGGCGACATCGTCTATTCCTCGCTGTTCACCGGCGTGCATGGCAATTATCTGAAAAAGAGCATTACGGCTGCCGGCATGGATCCCGACAACCTGCCCGAAGCCGACAAGAGCACGATGAGCTTTGGTTCGGGCGGCACCTCGAAGTCGAAAGCCTGGCGCGACATCTGGGGCGCGGGGCAGGGTGTTGGCCTGATCCAGGATTCGCCGTCAGTGGCCGACCTGGTCGCCAGGCTCAAGCGCGAATACGACGCCGCCAAGGCCGAGCTTCTGGGCGTGGGTCAGGGCCGCGCAGCAGCCGAGTAAGGCCCCCCTTATTCCTCCTGCCCCATGTTTCTGCAGGTCTGGGTCTGCTATAGATCGGACAAAGATCCGGGCGGGAGGAAAAGATGGCGAGCCGCTACGAACAGGTTTACGCAGCCGCGAAAGCTGATCCGGAAGGTTTCTGGGCCGAAGCGGCGCGCGCGCTGCACTGGACCAAAACCTGGGATCGCGTGCTGGACGCCTCGAACCCGCCATTCTATCGCTGGTTTGCCGGCGCGGAATGCAACACCTGCTACAATGCGCTCGACCGTCATATCGAGGCCGGCCATGGCGACCGCATCGCGCTGATCTACGACTCGCCAGTCACCAATACGATCCGCAAATTCACCACGCTGGAACTGCGCGACAAGGTCGCGAAGCTGGCCGGCGCGCTGCAGTCGCGGGGTATCGTCAAGGGCGACCGCGTCATCATCTACATGGCGATGACGCCGGAAGCCATGATGGCCATGCTGGCCTGCGCCCGCATCGGCGCGATCCATTCCGTGGTCTTCGGCGGCTTCGCGCCGCGCGAACTGGCCACCCGCATCGACGATGCCAAGCCGAAGCTGATCATCGCCACCTCCTGCGGTCTCGAGGCTGGCCGCGTGGTGGAATACAAGCCGCTGCTCGATCAGGCGATCGATATGGCCGCGCATAAGCCGTCGGCCTGTCTGGTGTTCCAGCGCCCTATGTATGCCGGACCGATGACCGAAGGACGCGATTTCGATTTCGATGCCGAGATCGCCAAGGCGGCGCCGGCTGACTGCGTACCGGTACAGGCGACCGATCCGCTCTATGTGCTCTACACGTCTGGCACCACCGGTATTCCCAAAGGCGTCGTGCGCCAGAATGGCGGCCATATGGTGGCGCTGAACTGGTCGATGAAAAACATCTACGGCGTCAATCCCGGTGAGGTGTACTGGGCTGCGTCCGATGTCGGCTGGGTGGTGGGACATTCCTACATCGTCTATGCGCCGCTGATCGCCGGCTGCACTACGCTGCTCTACGAAGGCAAGCCGGTCGGCACGCCAGATGCCGGCGCCTACTGGCGCGTGATCGAGCAGCATAAGGTGGTGGCGCTGTTCACCGCGCCAACGGCCTTCCGCGCGATCAAGAAGGAAGATCCGAAAGCGGAGCTGCTGAAGAAGTATGATCTTTC
Source organism: Ferrovibrio terrae (assembly GCF_007197755.1). Classification (NCBI taxonomy): domain Bacteria; kingdom Pseudomonadati; phylum Pseudomonadota; class Alphaproteobacteria; order Rhodospirillales; family Rhodospirillaceae; genus Ferrovibrio; species Ferrovibrio terrae. The sequence goes on along the minus strand of NZ_CP041636.1, from coordinate 276,528 downwards.
GCATTTCCGCACGCTGTTCCTGGCCGGTGAACGTGCCGATCCCGATACGGTGAAATGGGCCGAGGATGCGCTCGGCAAGCCGGTGATCGATCACTGGTGGCAGACCGAGACCGGCTGGCCGGTGGCGTCGAACTGCATGGGTATCGAAGTCCTGCCGGTCAAGCATGGCTCGCCGACGCGCATCGTGCCGGGTTATGACGTGCAGGTGCTGGACGATGAAGGTCATCCGGTGAAGGCCGGCAATATCGGCAATATCGTGATCAAGCTGCCGATGCCACCGGGCTGCCTGCCGACGCTGTGGAACAACGACGACGGCTACAGGAGAAGTTATCTCGCGCGTTTCCCCGGCTATTACAACACCGGCGATGCCGGCTTCATCGACGAAGACGGCTATATCTTCATCATGAGTCGCACCGATGACATCATCAATGTCGCCGGCCATCGTCTGTCGACCGGCGGCATGGAGGAGGTGCTGGCCTCGCATCCCGATGTGGCGGAATGCGCCGTGGTCGGCGTGGCTGATGCGCTGAAAGGTCAGGTGCCGCTCGGCTTCGTGGTGCTGAAGGCTGGCGTGACGAAAGCGGATGACCAGATCCTGCGCGAACTGGTGCAGCTGGTGCGCGAGCGAATCGGCCCGGTGGCGGCCTTCAAGCAGGCTGCCGTGGTCAAACGGTTGCCGAAAACGCGCTCGGGCAAGATACTGCGCGGCACCATGCAGAAAATCGCCGACGCGCAGGACTACCGCATGCCTGCCACCATCGATGATCCCGCCATCCTGGGCGAGATCTCCGAGGTGCTGCAGCCGCTCGGCTACGCCAAGCGGCCCTGATCGGTGCCGCTCAGTCCGCGCGTTTCATCCTGGCTGTCGGCGCTCACGGTCTATCGTGACCGCCGCGTGCTGGCGATTCTGGTTCTGGGCTTCGCCTCTGGCCTGCCGCTCGCGCTGACCGGGCAAACGCTGCAGGCCTGGCTGAAGGAATCCGGCGTCTCGCTGCAATCCATCGGGCTGTTCGCGCTGGTCGGAGTGCCCTACACGCTGAAATTCCTCTGGGCACCGCTGATCGACCGCCTGCCGCTGCCGATCCTGACGCGCTGGCTCGGCCGCCGACGCGGCTGGCTGATCTTTTCGCAGGCGCTGCTGATGGCCGCCATCGTTGGGCTGGCATTCAGCAATCCGGCGCAGGCGCTGGCGCTCACTGCCATCTTCGCTGTCGGAGTCGCTTTTGCCTCCGCCACGCAAGATATCGTCATCGACGCCTGGCGCGTCGAGATCCTGGAGCAGCGCCAGCTTGCCGCCGGCGCGGCGTCCATCGTGTTCGGCTATCGCCTCGGCATGCTGGTATCCTCGGCCGGTGCACTCTATCTGGCCGACCAGTTCGCCTGGCCGCTGGTCTATCTCGCCATGGCGGCCCTGCTGGTGGTTGGCGCGATCACAGTGCTGCTGATCGGTGAGCCGAAAATGCTGCCGCGCGGCGATGCCGAGCGACGCTTCGTCGAGGCGCAGGCCTGGCTCAGCGCACGCCCGCATCTCTCGGGTCCCATGGCTGCCACTATGGCCTGGCTCTATGCCAGCGTCGCGGGACCATTCCTGCAGTTCATGTCGCGCAAGGGCTGGGTTGGCATCCTGCTGTTCGTGATGCTGTTCAAACTGGGTGACAGCCTGGCGGGCGTGCTGGCCACCAGCTTCTATCTCGACATAGGCTTCACCAAGACGGAGATCGCCGAGATCAGCAAGCTGTATGGCTTCGGCGCCACCCTGATCGGGCTGTTCATCGGTGGCTGGATGATGCAGGCAATCGGCCTGTACCGCTCGCTGTGGGTCTGCGGCCTGCTGCAGATGGGGTCCAACCTGCTGTTTGCCCTGCTGGCCCTGCGCGGGCATGACCCATGGTTCCTGGCGCTCACCGTGGGGCTGGAGAATCTGGCGGGCGGAATGGGTACGGCGGTACTGGTGGCCTATCTCTCGGCGCTCTGCGACGTGGCCTACACCGCCACGCAATATGCCCTGCTGTCGTCGCTGACGGCGGTGGCCCGCACCCTGCTGTCGTCCTATGCCGGCTTCCTGGCTGGCGGGCTCGGCTGGCCGGTTTTCTTCCTGCTGACAACGGTAGCCGCGCTGCCCGGTCTGGCTCTGCTGGCCTGGCTGACCCGGAACGGTGCCGAGACTCGGCTCGACACGCGCAGGGCGGGTAACGCCGGAGCAGGAACCGAAGACTGACTCTCACGAATCGGCAATGAGACCGTTCAGTGAGACCCCCAACATTTAGGGGTTGTCAGGGTTGTGCACCCGCAACATATTTTTCTTGGCTACGCGTTTTAATATATCTGTCATAGATTTGACACTATTGCATCATCGTGTATAGCGATAGTCGGAGCATGAACATGCAGTTGCCACTCTCCGTTCCATCGGTCATCCCACAGCCCCGCGTCACCCGTCGCGGCTGGCAGTGCACGTCTGCCGATGGCCGGTTCGAGGTGCGCCTGACCCGCAGCCCGGATGACATCGCGGCCGCCCAGCGCCTGCGCTACAAAGTTTTCTATGAGGAGATGGCTGCCGAGCCGTCGCCCGAGATGGCCCGGCTGGGTCGCGATTTCGATCAGTTCGACCGGCTCTGCGATCATCTGATGGTCTTCGACCGCCGCCATCCCGATGGCGAGCAGGCCGTGGGCACATACCGTCTGCTGCGTCGCGAATTCGCCGAGACGCATGGCGGCTTCTACTCCGCCTCGGAATATGACCTGAAGCCGATGCTGGATTATGCCGGCGCCGGTGGCGGCCTGCTGGAACTCGGTCGTTCCTGCGTGCATCGCGACTACCGCACCAATGCGACGATCCAGCTGCTGTGGCGCGGCATCTCCACCTATATCACTGACCACGATATCGGTTTCATGTTCGGCTGCGCGTCTTTTCCGGGCACCGACCCGGAGCGGCATGCCATGGCGCTGAGCTATCTGCATCACAATCATCTGCCGCCGCCGCAATGGCGCGTGCGCGCGCTGCCTGAGCGCTTCGTGTCGATGAACCTGATGCCGGCCGACCAGGTCAACATGCGCACTGCGCTGCATGCCCTGCCGCCACTGATCAAGGGCTACCTCCGGCTCGGCGCCTATATCGGCGATGGCGCGGTGATCGACCAGCAGTTCGGCACCACCGACGTGTTCATCCTGCTGCCGGTCGACCGGATTGCGCCGAAATACCAGAATCGCTTCTCGCCCGATGAGGGCCTGGTCGTGACCGAATACCACGCCTGACGTGGCGTAAGGTCGCTCTGACCCCGAAATGATGGACGGCGCCGGCTTCCGGCGCCGTTTTTCTTTGCGTAACATTCGTCCCAGAGGAAACGGAAACCCGACAGGGATCATTGGGGCGCGACCATGAATCTGGCGCATCTGCTGCACCGCGCAGCCAAAGTTTGGGGCGACAGGCCGGCTTTGTCGGTCGGCAAGACCGTGCGGCTCACCTATGCCGAGACCGGGCGGCGCGTGCCGAGACTGGCGGCAGGCCTGGTCGCGGCCGGCAAACTGCAGCGCGGCGACCGCGTGGCGCTGCTGCTGAAGAACTGCCCCGAATACTGGGAACTGCTGTTCGCGCTCTGGCATGCCGGCATGGTGGCCGTGCCGGTCAATGCCAAACTGCATCCGCGCGAGGTAGCCTGGATTCTCGACAATGCCGGGGCCAGGCTGGCCGTGGTCTCCAGCGCGCTGGCCGACGAGCTGAAACCGCTGACCCAGACTCCGCTGATCCTGCTGGAAGAACCGGCTTTCGCGGCGCTGTATGATGCGCCGGCCATGCCGGTGGCGGATGTCGCACCCGACGATCTGGCCTGGCTTTTCTATACCTCTGGCACCACCGGGCGGCCGAAAGGCGCGATGCTGACGCATCGCAACCTGGTGGCGGCGGTGATGAATTATTACGCCGATGTCGATCATGTCAGTCCGCAGGATTGCATCATCCATTGTGCGCCAATCAGCCATGGCTCCGGCCTGTATGGCCTGCCGCATGTGGCGCGCGGCGCCAATCAGGTAATCCCCGCCTCCGGAGGTTTCGATCCGGCCGAGACGCTGGAACTGATCGCGCATTGGCCGGGCTGCAGCTTCTTCTTCGCACCCACCATGGTGCATCGCCTGGTGCATGCGCCCGAGATCGCGACGGCTGACACGTCCAATCTGAAAACCATCGTCTATGGCGGTGGGCCGATGTATGTCGCCGACCTGCAGGATGCCATGCGCGTTCTGGGTCCGAAGCTGGCGCAGATCTATGGCCAGGGCGAAGCGCCGATGACGATCACCGGCATGGACAAGGAGATGCATGTCGATACCGGGCATGCCCGGTATCTGGCGCGGCTGGGGTCTGCAGGCGTGGCGCGCACGGATGTCGAAGTTCGGGTGGTCGATGCCGACGACACTCCGCTGCCCAATGGCGAGATCGGCGAGATCATCTGCCGCGGCGATGTGGTGATGGCCGGCTACTGGCGCAACCCCGAGGCATCAGCGCAGACACTGCGCAATGGCTGGCTGCATACCGGCGATGTCGGCAGTTTCGACGACGACGGCTACCTGACCCTGAAAGACCGCTCCAAGGATATGATCATCTCGGGCGGCAGCAACATCTATCCGCGCGAAGTGGAGGAGGTGCTGCTGCAGCACCCCGACGTGGACGAGGTGTCGGTGGTTGGCAAGCCGCATGCCGACTGGGGCGAGGAAGTCGTGGCTTTTGTCGTGCGTCGCAATGGTGCATCCGTCGGCGAGGCGGCACTGGACGCGCTCTGCCTCGATCATATCGCGCGCTTCAAGCGGCCCAAACAGTATCGTTTCCTGTCGGCCCTGCCGAAAAACAATTACGGCAAGGTGCTGAAAACCGAACTGCGCGTCCTGCTGGAAAAGGAAGGCTGATTTGTCCGACCTCGTCTATATCACCGAGCATGCACAAAAGACGCCTGACAAGCCGGCCATCGTCATGGCCGAGACCGGCGCCGTCACCACCTTCGGCCAGCTTGAGTCGGCCTCGAACCGTGCCGCGCAGCTGTTTCGCAAGCTCGGCCTCGGCCCACGCAGCCATATGGCGCTGGTGATCGAAAACCGGCCGGAATTCTTTGAGATCTGTTTCGGCGCTGACCGCGCCGGACTGTATTACACACCGGTCAGCACGCGGCTGAGTGCGCCCGAGATTGCCTATATCACCAGCGATGCCGGCGCGCGCGTGCTGGTGATCACCGACGAATTCCGCAGTATCGCTGCCGAACTACACGCGCAGTGCAAAGGCGTCGAGCGCTTCTACATGATCGGCGGTCAGCCTGAGCCGGGCTATGAAAGCTGGGAGGCTGCCGTCGCCGCCATGCCGGCGACACCGGTGGCGGACGAGATGCAGGGCCGCGACATGCTGTATTCGTCGGGTACCACCGGCAAGCCGAAGGGCATCAAGCGGCCGATCAACGGTGATCCGGTCGGCACCCGCAGCTATTTCGTCGACAACGGCTACAGGCTGTACGACTACAGCCCGCAGATGCGCTACCTCAATCCGGCGCCGCTCTATCATGCGGCACCTTTGCGCTACTGCATGCTGGTCCTGCGCGTCGGTGGCGCGTTGGTGATCATGCAGCATTTCGACGCCGAAGCGGCGTTGCGGCTGATCGAAAAGCACCGGATCACGCACAGCAACTGGGTGCCTACCATGTTCGTGCGAATGCTCAAGCTGCCGGCGGAAGTCCGTAGCCGTTACGATCTCTCGTCGCATCGCGTGGCCATTCATGGCGCCGGTCCGGTCTCGAGCGTGACCAAGCAGCAGATGATCGACTGGTGGGGTCCGGTGCTGTTTGAATATTACGCGGCTTCAGAAGGCAACGGCATGACCTTCATTACCAGCCAGGACTGGCAGACGCATAAAGGCTCGGTCGGCCGCGCCATTATCGGCGAACTGCATATCGTCGATGACGAGAGCGGCGCGGAACTGGGCACGGCTGAGTCTGGCCTAGTCTATTTCGGCAACGGCCAGCCCTTCACCTATCACAATGACGATGCCAAGACGAAACAGGCCTTCAACGACAAGGGTTGGAGCACGCTGGGCGATATCGGCTATCTCGATGCCGAGGGCTATCTCTATCTCACTGACCGCAAGGCTTTCATGATCATTTCCGGCGGTGTGAATATCTATCCGCAGGAAGCCGAGAATGTGCTGATTGAGCATCCTAAGGTGGCGGATGTCGCTGTGATCGGCGTGCCCAACGAGGATTTCGGCGAAGAAGTGAAGGCGGTCGTGCAGCCGGTCGATATGAAAGACGCAGGCCCGGCGCTGGCCGAGGAACTGCTGGCCTATTGTCGCCAGCATCTGGCCGCCATCAAATGCCCGCGCTCGATCGATTTCGAGGAAGCCCTGCCGCGTCATGCGACCGGCAAGCTCTACAAGCGGCTGATCAAGGATCGCTACTGGGGCAACCGCACCAGCCGTATCGTTTAGGCTTTGACGCCGCTTCCGGGCGTACCCTTCGAGGTCGAATACTCGAAATGCAGCGGCTTGCCGTCGTTGAGCAGCGGATAGATCGCATGTGCCGCTGAGGCTGCCTCGGCGAAGCCCGTTAGTATCAGCTTGAGCTTACCGCGGTACGTGGCCACATCGCCGATGGCGAAGATGCCGGGGACGGAAGTCTGGCAGTTGGCCGGATCGACCGGCAGGTGGTGGCGATCCAGTTCCATGCCCCACTGCGCAATCGGCCCCAGATCGCTCTTCAGGCCGAAGAAGGCGAGCAGCGCATCGGCCGGCAGGCTTCTCGTCTGACCCTCCAGTGTTTTCACCGTCACGCCGGTCAGCACACCATTACCGCCCTCCAGCGCATCGAGCTGGTAGGGCACCACGATATCCAGGCCATAGCCGTCCAGCGCACGCAGTTTGGCCACGCTGTCGGGCGCGGCACGGAACTGGTCGCGGCGATGCACGAACCAGATCTGCGCGGCGACGCCATGCAGCATCAGCGCCCAATCCACCGCGCTGTCGCCGCCGCCTGCGATCACGATGCGGCGGGCGCGGAAATCCTCGGCGCGCCGCACCAGGTAATGCACGCCGCAGCCGCCGGGCTGGCCCTCGAAGGATTCGATATTGGCCAGCGGCGGGCGGTTGGGGCCAAACGCGCCGGCCCCGGCCGCGATGATCACCGCGCCGGCCTCGATCACATTGCCCTTTGATGTTGTGAGACGGAAGCCGCCGCCGACACCGTTGGGCTGTTCGAGTTTGTCGACGCGCTGGCCCAGATGATAGACCGGCTTGAACGGGGCGGCCTGGAGTTCAAGCTGCTCCACCAGGCCGGCCCCGCTGATCTGTGGGAAGCCGGGAATGTCGTAGATCGGCTTTTCCGGATACAGCGCGCTGCACTGTCCCCCGATGGCGTCGAGCGCATCGATCACGTGGCAGTTCAGCCCCACCATACCGCATTCGAATACGGCGAACAGGCCGACCGGGCCCGCGCCGATAATGACAACATCTGTTTTCTGAACAGTCATCGCTGCGAATGCATCCACGCTACAGGCAGACAGGAAAGCCGGTAATCTGGCCAAATGTGTGGCAAGTTTTTAACGGCTTCCGGCGCGGCCGACTACCCGTCAGGCTGCGTTGACCGTCACGAATCCGCCCGACGGGCGAGAATGTCCCCGAGAAGGGTTACAGGCCTAACGCCCGAAGTAGACAGAAGGTTACCGGAATTTTCGCGCAAGGGCCGCACTCGAACCGGAAAAGCACTGGGTTCGGCCGGGCAATCGGGGTTGGGATACCTCGACACCCCAACAGGCGAGATTCGCCGGAGCTTACCCGATGATGATGCAGTTCAAGCGCCAGAGTCTGTCCTACCACGACGACAGCCACGACGTGGCGATCTCGCATCCGAAGCTGCGCGGCCTGTTCGATCTCTGGGATGCCAGGCGGGGCAGCCGTCAGGCGCCGCCGCGCAGCGATTTCTCGCATGAAGACCTGTTGCCCTGGTTCGGCCACCTGATGCTGCTCGATTGCCTCGACAACAACGAATACCGCTATCGCCTGTACGGGACAGCACTCACGACGCTGTTCGGTTTCGATCTCACCGGCAAGATGGTCAGCGCCTCGGCCGACCGCATCGGTGATAAGCCGCTGGACGAATATGCCAGGGTGGTGCGGGTCAGCGCGCCGGTCTATGCCTCGCGGATCAGCCCCTCGGCGCGCGAATACCTGCAGGTCGACAAGCTGGCGCTGCCGCTGATGGAAGGCGGCCGTGTCACCAAGATTCTCGGCGCGATCTACCTGTCGGATGCCGACTAAATCTCAGCCGGCCTTGCGGGCTGGCAGCGACATCGCCGCCACGCCGATCACCACGAAGATCAGACCGAGCCAGGCCGAGCCCGCAAGGGTTTCGCCGAGGAATACCACGCCGATGCCGACACCGATCGGGATGCGCAGGTAGGCTTGCGACGTCACGCCGACCGAGCCCAGCGTGCGCACCAGCCGGAAATAGATCACGAAGGCCAGCGCGGTCGAAAACACTGACAGCGCGACCAGCGCCAGCAGCGAGGTGTCCGATGGCTGCAGGGTCCAGGGCTGGTCGACGATCAGGCTGAGCGGCACCAGGATCACGGCGCCGCAGAGCATCGAGCCCGCCGCTGGCACCATCGAATCGAGATGCTTGAAATTGTGGCCGTAGATGGCCGCTGCGCCGTAGGACAGCGACGCCGCCAGCATGGCGAGCTGACCCCACATATCGCTGCCCAGGCCGGTCAGTGCCCCGACCCCCATGATCATGCAGACGCCGCTGATTCCCATCACCGTGCCGAACAGCTTGCGCCCGGTGACAGCTTCATGCCGCGTGATCGCCCAGGTGATCAGGAAGGCGAAGATCGGCGTGGTGGAATTCAGGATCGTTGCAAGGCCGGCATCGATGCGGGTTTCGGCCCAGGCGATCAGCGTAAACGGCATCACCGAGTTGAGGCAGGCCTGGATGGCCAGGCTGCGCCAGGTGGCGCGATCGCGCGGCAGCCTGATGCCACGGGCGCGCAGAATGCAGAGCAGAAGGCCGCCGGCGATCACGGTACGCGCGGCGATGAAGGTCACCGGAGGAATGGTTTCCACGCCCAGCTTGATGAAGGTGAAGGACGCACCCCAGAGTGTGGCAAGGGCCGCGAGCAGCAGCAGCTCGAATGCGAGAGAGCGGGGCGGGGTGGAGATGGCGGCGGTGTTCATGCGGACGGTTCCAGTGAGCGGTTCGGCTGCACCATGCCATGCCGCCTTCGCCGGTTCATCTACTCATGCTACGGCCCCGACCGAACTATGGCGACCGCGCGATTGCATCCTGACAATACGCGGCGGCAGGCGTGGAAACCGCGTTCGGCTTGGCGTATCGTCGTGGCGGGCGATGCGGTGTGTCGCCGAGAAAAAGTGCCGCTGCAGACGGCCGAACAAGGGGCGAGACGACATGGAAGGCGATATCGTAACCACCATCCTGCTGCCGGGCATTCTGGCCTTCATCATGTTCTCGCTCGGCCTCGGCCTGACCGTCGAGGATTTCGTGCGCATCGTGCGACAGCCGCGCGCGCTTCTCGTCGGCGTGCTGTGTCATTTCGTGCTGCTGCCCCTGATCTGCTTCCTGCTGCTCAAGGCGGTCGGCATCGGCGGCGTCTTCGCCATCGGTTTCATGATTCTCGCCGCCTGTCCTACCGGCACCACTTCGAACCTGCTTACCTATATCGCGCGCGGCGATGTGGCGCTGGCGGTCAGCTTCACGGCGGTGGCCAGCGTGGCGACGATCTTCACCCTGCCGCCGATCGTGATCTGGTCGATGCAGCATTTCGGCGGCAACGCGCAAGGAGCAGGCGGGGCCGGCGTCACCGTGCCGGTCGGCCTGATGATGGGGCAGATTTTCCTGATGCTCGGCGTGCCGGTCGGTCTGGGCATGCTGGTGCGCGCCCGCTGGCCGGACGGCGCGCTGCGCTGGGAGCCGCGGGCGACGCGCGTGGCGGCCGTGCTGTTCATCCTCATCGTGCTCGGCGCGGTGGCCAAGAACTGGGTGTTGCTGCGCGACAATTTCGGCAGCCTCGCGGGTTTCGCCATCGGGCTCAATCTGCTGATGCTCGCCGTCGGTTTCCTGGTCGCCTGGCTGGCGCGGTTGTCGCGCCGCCAGTCGGTCACGCTCGGCATCGAGACGGCCGTGCAGAATGCGACGCTTGCCATCGTGATCGCCAGCACCGTGCTGCAGGATGACGCGCTGGCAATACCGGGCGGTCTCTATGGCGTGCTGATGTATGCTGGCGGGCTGCTGTTCGCCTTCGGCATGCGGCGGTTTACCCGCAGCTAGTCACCGCACAAACCCCAGCCTGCGATAGCTCAGGGCTTCCGCCACATGCATGCGGCGCACGCTGTCGCAGCCGTCGAGGTCGGCCAGAGTACGCGCGACGCGCAGCACGCGGTGGTAGCCGCGCGCGGTCAGGTGCATCGCCTTGGCCGCTTCGGTGAGCAGATTCCGCCCGGCATCGTCGGGCGCGGCGATCCGCTCCAGCAGCTGGCCATCGGCCTGCGCATTGGTGCGGATCACGTCGCGGCCGTCTTTCGACAGCCCGCCGCTGCCGGTGCGGGCATAGCGGTCGCGCTGGATGTCGCGCGCCTGTGCCACGCGGGCGGCAACCGTGGCTGAGTCTTCGCTCGGCGGTGGCGCGGCCAGATCATCGGGGCTGACGGCCGGCACTTCGAGCGTGAGATCGATGCGGTCGAGCAGCGGACCCGACAGGCGTGCCTGATAATCGGCGCCGCATTTCGGTGCGCGGCTGCAGGCCTGGGCCGGATCGCCGAGATGGCCGCAGCGACAGGGATTCATCGCCGCCACCAGCTGCACGCGGGCCGGATAACTGACATGCGCATTGGCGCGCGCCACCACGCATTCGCCGGTCTCCAGCGGCTGACGCAGACTGTCGAGCGTCTGGCGATTGAATTCGGGCAGCTCGTCGAGGAACAGCACGCCGAGATGCGCGAGGCTGACTTCGCCGGGCTTCACGCGCAACCCGCCGCCGACCAGCGCCGCCATCGAGGCCGAATGATGCGGCGCGCGGAACGGACGGCGGCGTGTCAGTTTGCCATCCGGCAACTGTCCGGCCAGCGAGGCGATCATGCTGACTTCGAGAATCTCGGCCGAATCCAGCGGCGGCAAGATGCCAGGCAGGCGCTGGGCCAGCATCGACTTGCCCGCGCCCGGCGGACCGATCAGCAGCAGATTGTGCGAGCCTGCTGCAGCGACTTCCAGCGCACGTTTGGCGCTTTCCTGGCCCTTGATGTCGCGCAGGTCGGGCAGAGTCGCGCCGTCCTCGGCGGCAATACCTGGTCGTGGGTTGGGCAGCACCTGGCTGCCCTTGAAGTGATTGATCAGCGCCAGCAGCGAGGGCGTTGCCAGCACGCGTTCGGCATCGCCGGCCCAGGCCGCCTCGCTGCCCTGTGCCTGCGGACAGATCAGGCCGCGATCCTGCGCATGCGCTGAGAGAGCGGCCGGCAATATGCCGGTGACGGGCCCGACCGCGCCGTCGAGGCCGAGTTCGCCGAGCGCGAGATAGCCGTCCAGTGCATCGGGCGGCAGCACGCCCATCGCCGCGAGCAGCGCCAGCGCAATCGGCAGGTCGTAATGGCTGCCTTCCTTGGGCAGGTCGGCGGGTGCGAGATTGACGGTGATGCGTTTGGGCGGCAGGGCCAGACCGATGGCGCCAAGTGCGCCGCGCACGCGTTCACGGCTCTCGCCCACTGCCTTGTCGGCGAGGCCGACCACGGCAAAGGCGGGCAGGCCGTTTGCCAGTTGCACCTGCGCCTCGACCGGCATCACTTCGATGCCCTGGAATGCGACCGTGCGGCAACGTGCGACCATGGCTTCAGTTTATTCTTTGTTCCTTGAGAAACAAATACTCCAGATTGTTTTTACTAAAATATCTCGCGCACTAGGAATATTGCCGTATGCGCGGGATCTCTTGGCAGCCCGGCCGATCCGCGCTACACAGACCCCGCACCCTTTGGGGAGTAGCCGTCCGCCGTCTTGCAGAAGATTGAGCGGGGGAAGCGTCAACAGACTAGGCACGGGCGACCAGCAATCTGCCCGCTGCCTTGGCGCTTCCGGACCGGAGTTCGATCTCCGGTATGGCGAGACCTTAGGCTTGTACCGTTGCATCCCGGACCGGGCGGCGACGGGACAGCCTATGGCCTTGATCGCCGCCCGGTCCCCGATGTGCCTGTCCCATGTTTGCTGCCCCGGAATTATCCGCCTTCCTTACCACCACCGGCGTGGTTGCCGTCGCCGAGATCGGCGACAAGACGCAACTGCTGTCGCTGCTGCTGGCGGCGCGCTTCAACCGGCCCTGGCCGATCCTGGCCGGTATCCTTGCCGCCACCGTCGCCAATCATCTGGCCGCCGCCGCACTGGGTGTGTGGCTCGAAGACCTGCTGGCGCCGCAGGTGCTGCGCTGGGTGCTGATTGCCTCTTTCGTGGCGATGGCGGTGTGGACGCTGATCCCCGACAAGCTCGAAGACGACGCTGCACAAAACACCGGGCGCTGGGGCGCGTTCCTCACCACGCTGGCGATGTTCTTCATCGCCGAGATCGGTGACAAGACGCAGCTGGCCACCACGGCGCTGGCCGCGCGCTACGACGCGATCCTGATTGTCACATTCGCCAGCACGCTGGGCCTGATGCTGGCGAATGTGCCCGTCGTGTTTCTCGGCAAGGCGCTGATGCGCCGCCTGCCGCTGAATCTCGCGCGCTATCTGGCAGCGTCAGCCTTCCTGCTGCTCGCGCTGGTGCTGCTGCTGACCGGCTGAGATTTGGGCAACCGCGCCCAGTGCACTGCAAAAAGCCCGGGCACTGCAAAAAGGTTGCATGTCCAACGAAATGGGTTGGTTTGCGCCCGCATTTGCCGGTAAAACTTTCCCCCTGAGGAAACGCGCGATGACCGGAATGAACCGGTGCGCTTAGAAGGGAGATTCAGATATGCGGCGGATTCTGGCATTAACGGCAGTGGCATCGGGTGCGCTTCTCGCTGCAATGAGCTTTGCGCCCGGCGCTGCCCAGGCGCAGACCTGGCCCGACAAGCCCATCACCTTCATCGTGCCCTTCCCGGCCGGTGGCGGTACCGATGCTTTCGCCCGTCCGCTGGCAGCCCATCTGGGCAACCAGCTTGGGAAGCAGATCGTGATCGACAACCGCGGCGGCGCGGGCGGCACGCTCGGCGCCGGTCTTGCGGCACGCGCGCCGGCCGATGGCTATAACTTCTTCATCGGCGGTGCGCACCATGCCATCGCGCCCTCGGTCTATCCGAAGCTGGATTACGACATCGAGAAGGACTTCATCCCGGTTATCCTGATCGCGCAGCCGCCGCAGGTGGTGGTGGTCAACGCCAGCCGCACCTCGGCAACGACGCTGAAGCAGCTGATCGACGAAGCCAAGGCCAAGCCGGGCAAGCTGTCTTACGGTTCGGCCGGCAACGGCACCTCGCATCATCTGGCGGGCGAGCTGTTCAAGATCCTGACCAAGACCGACATCGCCCATGTGCCGTATCGTGGCGCCGGCCCGGCGATGCAGGATCTGGTCGGCGGCCAGGGCATCGAGATGATCTTCGACGGCCTGGGCTCCTCGGCCGCGCAGATCAAGGGCGGTCGCATCAAGCCGCTGGCGGTTGCGGCCGAACAGCGCTCGCCGGCCTTCCCCGATATCCCGACCGCGAAGGAAGCCGGCCTGGATGGCTATGTGGTTTCGACCTGGTATGCCATGTGGGCGCCCAAGGGCACGCCGCAGCCGGTCATCGATCGCATGACCAAGGAAGTGCAGACCGCGATGAAATCGCCGGAACTGACGGAAATCTGGAAGAACAACGGCTCGGCCGTTCCGAATGTCGCGGGCGCGGCTTTCGGTACTTTCCTCAATGCCGAAATCAAGCGCTGGGCCGAAGTGGCCAAGGCATCGGGCGCCCGGATCGATTGAAAAATTCTTGTCGATTCTGACTGACAAGACGGCCATCCGGACCTCCGGGTGGCCGTTTTTGTATGAACTGTCACCAACATGCCGTTGGCTGGAATGTGATGGTCCGGCTAGTATCGGCGGTGACCCGGTGCCGCTGCAGGGCCGGACAAGAGAAGACGCAAGCGATGACCAAGATTGCCGGCAAGAGCTACCGGAAAGCCGAGATCGAGACGCTGCTCGATGCGCTGAAGCGCCAGACCAAACGGGCACGCGCCAAGGCCGAAGATGCGATCCAGCGCATCGGTCACGCCACCTACGAACCCTATTACGAATACCGCGAGTCGCTGACCGAGATCGAAGGCGTGCTGGTCCTGATCGAGGATCGCATGGAGAACGCGGAAAAGCAGGCCGCGGTCCAGTTGCAGGAATACCACAGCCAGCTGATCGTCGATCTGCTGCGCATGAAGATCGATGTGGTGCTGCGGGTTTTCCCCGCGCTGGAGAATGCGGAAGTCCTTCCCGTCGGCACACAGAAAGTATTTCTTGCGACCATCTGGGAACTGCACGAGACGGTGGAGCGCATCGACCGCGAGAAAATCCAGGGCGTGCTGGATGACGATGCCCGCAAGCGCCTCACGGTGGCGGAAACCATCCTGCGTGAAGTATCCGACCGGGCGCCGCGCCTGATGGAACTGGCGGCTGAGAACCACGCCAGGTCCGGCTGAGCCCAGACCCTAGGGTTTTTCCGAAAGTTCGTGATACTGCCGGGCATAAAACATGCGATGCGCGGTCTGTGTCTGTGCGGCTGCCTGTTTCATGATCAGCGCGGGAACGGTTTCGGCAGGCACGGGCTGCAGCTGGAACGGACCCGGCTGCATTGCATAAGGGCGCGTGGCGCCTTTCGGAGTCAGGATCACGGCATTGCGGCCATCGCCCACCGCCACATCGAAATTATGCGCCATGGCGATCCGGCCGCCGCCCGGCGGCACGCGATGCAGGTCGATGCCGAAGAACGGGCTGTCGTAGCTCAGGCCCAGCAGGCCGAGCAGGGTGGGGGCGACGTCCATGCTCGAGCCCAGCACGGGATTGCGGGCCGGTTTGAGATGCTTGGGCGCGTAGATCACCAGCGGCACGCGGAAACCCTGCACCGGGATCTGCGCCGCGCCCCAGACCTTCGGTCCGTGATCGCCGATCAGCACGAAGACGGTGTCGTCGAACCATGGCTTGTCGCGGGCGGCGTCGATGAACTGGCCCAGCGACCAGTCGGCATAGGCAGCAGCCTGCTCCTTGAATCCGAGGCCTGGCCGCTGGGGAATCCGGCCATCGGGATAGCGGAAGGGGCGGTGGTTGCTGACCGTCAGGCAGGCAAAGAAAAACGGCCCGGGTTCAGCCGCCATGTCGTCGATGCGCGCGAGCGCCTCCTTGAACATGTATTCGTCGGCCACGCCCCAGATGGTTTTGAAGCCGCGGTCGGCGATGTCGCTCTGGCCCAGCACCCGGTCGAATCCGATGCTGCGCCAGAAGTACCCCATATTGTCGAAACTGGTTGGTCCACCGTAAAGGAAGGTCGAGCGATAACCGAACTGCCTGAGCAGGAAAGGCAGGGAATTCATGCCTTCGGAACCGTTGCGGCGTGCCGTGGAAATGCCGGGGATCGGCGGAAACGACGTGAAGATGGCCTCCAGCGCGCGCACCGTGCGATCGCCGGTGGCATAGATATTGGTGAAGAGCAGGCTGTCTTCCGCGATCCGGTGCCAGTTCGGTGACACGGTGTTTCGATAGTCACGCTGCCGGTCTTCGAAGACATCTTCGAAATAGACCGAGCCGAAGGATTCCTCGAGCACGAGAACCACATTCAGCTTTTTCGCCGGCATCGGGCCGTTGTCGATGTGTCGGCGCAGGCTGCGCTCGCCCGGCGTCGCCAGGTTGGTCGTGTTGTCCTGCCGCACCATGTCACGCAGCAGGGGGATGGCTTCGGCCTCGTCGATACCGGGATAGATGCCGTCATACTTGCTGTCGTTGGTCAGGAAGGCATTCAGGATGCTGTGCATGCCGTTGACGGCCAGCTCGTTCGTGGTCCGCGCGATGACCGGTTCATAGGGGCCGCCGAGGAGGAAGGGCAGGGCCAGCAATGTTGCTGCGGCAGCGACAGCTGCGCTGCGTCGCCATTCGCCGGACTGGAGCGGCGTCTCCAGCACATGATTCAGGCGACGCCGCAAAACAGCATAGATGGCCAGGACGATGGCCGCGATTGCCGGCAGATAGATCCGCAGGTCGAAGGATTCCCGGATATTGCCCAGCACTTCCTTGGGGAAGATCAGGTAGTAGACCGCAATGCCATTGAAGCGGCTGTTGTATTCGTCCCAGAAAAACAGCTCTGCCACGGCGGCGAAGACTGCGAGGCCGAGCAGTCCCACGAGCAGCAGATGTGCCAGAGCCTTGCCGGTGCGCCACCGGAAGACGCGAATCAGCAGATAGAGTCCCAGCAGAAACGGCAGGCCGAGCAGCACGGCTGTTGCAGCATCATCCGCCAGACCGACCAGCCACGCCACGGCAAAGGACAGGAACGAATCCGGTGTATCGAGGGCGATCCAGATCGTCAGTGTCAGTCGCACGGCTGCCGACAGCACCATGAAGATGCCGAGGCACAGCAGCCAGAAGCCGAGTCTGGGCGGAATGCGGTCTGGTGTCTGGAAAGGGGCGATTTCGCGCCGGGGCGTGAGCAGCATGGCAAGCCTGGATTGGGGAAGCTGCCACTGTGTACCCGGCTCGGCTTACAGCAAGCTTACGAGGCCTCGCCATTGGAGGCCGGGAAGTGCAGGACGAATTCAGCCCCGCCGCCCGCTGAATCACTGACCGAGACGCTGCCGCCGTGGCCGCGCATGGTTTCTGCCACGATGGCCAGGCCAAGCCCGGCGCCGCCACTCTGCAGCCGGACCCGGCCGCGCCAGAATCGCTCGAATATCTCATTACGCTGACCCGGCGGCACGCCAGGACCATGATCGCGCACCGCGATGGCAGGTTCCGGGGTGACGATGATCGTCACTTCAGTGCCAGGCGCAGTATGGACAATGGCATTTTCGACGAGATTGCGCAGGGCATTTTCCAGCGCCTCGGCCGCGCCTTTTACCAGTATGGGGTGCGGAGCGGCCGTCAGGGCCAGCGTCTTGTGCGCGCCGATGGCCAGCGGCGCCAGAAAGGTGACCACCGTTTCCGCCACGCTGTTCAGATCGACGGTGGCGAATTGCAGCGGCGCGCCTTCCAGTCGCGACACCTGCAGCAACTGGCTCACCAGCCGGTTCATGCGGGCGATGTCGTCGGCCAGGTGGCGCATTTCCGGACTGGGTTCGAGTTCGGCAACCCGCGCAGTGAGAACGGCCAGTGGCGTGCGTAGTTCATGGGCGGCGTTGGCGGTGAAACGTCGCTGCATCTCAAAGCCCTGTTCCAGGCGGTCGAGAGCGGCGTTGATGGCAATCGGCAGTGCGCGGATTTCATCCGCCACATCGTCGGTCGGCAGGCGCAGGTTGCGGGTCTCCGGGCCGATCTGCAGTGCGCGCGCCGACAGCTCCTTGATCGGCCGGAGGCTGGTGCGGATCGTCCATGCCGCCATCAGCAGTGCTGCCGCCAGCACCACGGGCACGGTCCATCCGATATGCAGGGCGAATTCGCTGAGCAGGGTGTCGATGTAGACATCGGGGTGGATCTGCCCCTGTGCCACGATCACGCGATAACCGGCGGGCAATCCTTCGCTGCTCTGGAGTGCGTAATAACTGCTTTCGCCGCCCCCGGCATCAAGCAGACGGAAAACCGTCTCGCCATCGGCGTGGCGGCTGAAGGACAGGTCGGCAAAGGCGGTGCGGGCCTTGTCGCTGGAGGCAGCCACGATCTGGCCGGTTGGATCGATCACGGCGTAGAGATAGCCATCGCCGGAGCTGCGATAAGCCTGTTCCAGTTCCTGCGGCAGCGTGACGCTCATGATGCCGTTGCGGACCCGCGCATGCGGCGCGATCTGCTTGGCCTGAATCTGCAACCCGACGTCATCAAGATTGTCGAGCGCGAACCAGGCATACTGGCTGATAACCATGGCGACCAGCAGTGTCGACCCCAACAGCACCAGCCCCAGCCGCCAGGCCAGGCGCGCCTGCAACGACCAATGGCGGTTCATGCGGGAGTTTCCGACAGCAGATAGCCCACGCCGCGCACGGTATGAATCTCGCCCGAGAAACCGCTGCCGGCCAGTTTGCGGCGCAGACGATGCAGCAGGACCTCAAGCGAGTTCGGCGTCACCTCATCGTCGAAGCCGTAAATGCGCTCCTCCAGGTGGCGCTTCGGCACCACGCGGCCAACCCGCCTCAGCAGATTTTCCAGCAATGCCATTTCGCGGGCGGTCAGTGGCAGGGTCTGGTCTCCGATGGCGACAGTGCGGCCGACGGTATCGAAGGAGATGTTGCCGGCTTCCAGCACTACGCCGAGCGCACCATTGGGGCGACGCAGCAGGGCCTTCAGCCGCGCGATCAGCTCGTCGACGGCAAAAGGTTTCAGCAGATAGTCGTCGGCGCCGCTGTTCAGCCCCGCCACGCGGTCGTTGACGCCATCGCGTGCCGTGAGGATCAGCACCGGTGTTGTGTCGCGTTTGGTGCGAAGGTCCTTCAGGATCACCAGGCCATCTTCATCCGGCAGGCCGAGATCGAGAACAATGGCGTCGTAGCGCGACGCCGCCAGCGCATCACGCGCCCCTTCCGCCGCCCCGGCGGTATCGACGGTGAAACCTGCGCGAGCCAGGCTCCGCTGTATCAGGTCAAGCAGTGCAGTTTCATCTTCGATCAGCAGCAGGCGCATGGAGGGCTCTTATCGGGCGGCTGGCTTACCGCCACCTTACGAAGAATGGGGCCGCCAGCAGCAAAGTTGAAGGTTACGATCCAGATATATTCCCGGTTGCCCGCCTCCTTTTCGGGGTGGCGGGTACTGCGGCGGGTGGGTTGCGACATTTCAGCCATTGCGCCCCCGGGCCAGTTTGGGTAGAAGGGCCGTGGGACACGCCCCCCCAACGGGGCGCTTACTATCTGGAAGGATAGACGCATGACCAAGCCTGCTTCGCGCCCCAATTCCGCGCATTTCTCTTCCGGCCCCTGCGCCAAGCGCCCCGGCTGGACCCCCGAACTCCTCAAGAATGCCCTGGTTGGCCGCTCGCATCGCTCGAAAGAGGGCAAGCAGCGTCTGGTCGATGCCATCGAGTTGCATCGCAAGCTGCTCGGCATTCCGGCTGATTACAAGATCGGCATCGTGCCGGCCTCCGATACCGGCGCCGTGGAAATGGCGCTGTGGTCGATGCTGGGTGCGCGCGGCGTCGATGTCCTGGCCTGGGAAAGCTTCGGCGCCGGCTGGGGCTCGGACATTTCCAAGGAGCTGAAGCTCAAGGATGTCCGCACGCTGAAGGCCGGCTACGGCGAGATTCCCGATCTCAAGCAGGTCGACTGGACCCGCGACGTCGTCTTCACCTGGAACGGCACCACATCAGGCGTGAAGGTGCCGAACGGCGACTGGATTTCTGACACCCGTGAAGGCCTTGCGATCTGCGACGCCACCTCGGCTGTATTCGCCATGGACCTGCCGTGGTCGAAGCTGGATGTCACGACCTGGTCGTGGCAGAAGGCGACCGGCGGCGAAGCGGCGCATGGCATGATCGTGCTGAGCCCGCGCGCCGTGCAGCGTCTGGAAACCTACACGCCGGCCTGGCCGCTGCCGAAGATTTTCCGCATGGCCAAGGATGGCAAGCTGATCGACGGCATCTTCAAGGGTGAGACGATCAACACGCCCTCCATGCTCTGCGTGGAAGACATTCTCGACGCCCTGAAATGGGGCGAGAGCGTCGGTGGCCTGAAGGGCATGATCGCCCGTTCGGAAGCCAACCTGAAGGCGATCTCGGACTGGAAGGCCCAAACCCCCTGGGTCGACTTCCTCGCCGGCGATGCGGCCGTACGCTCCAACACCTCGATCTGCCTCAAGGTGGTCGATCCCTGGTTCACCGCGCTGGGTCCGAAGGACCAGGAAGCGGCGGCCAAGCAGATCGCCGCCATCCTGGAGAAGGAAGGTGTGGCCATGGACATCGCGCATTACCGCGATGCCCCGCCGGGCCTGCGCATCTGGGGCGGCGCCACGGTGGAAACCAGCGACATCGCCGCGCTCTGCCCCTGGCTCGACTGGGCCTTCGCGGAAGTGAAGGCCAACTACAAGCCGGCTGCGGCCGCCTGATCCATTCAGACACAGGCGCGTTCACAAAACGCGCCTGTTTTTCTTTCTCATTCTGACATTCGAGGACTCTCCCATGGTCAAGGTTCTGATCTCCGACGAACTGAGCCCCGCCGCCGTCGACATCTTCAAGACCCGCGGCGTCGAGGTGGACATCAAGACCGGCCTGAAGCCGGATGAACTGCTCGCCATCATCGGCGATTACGATGGCCTGGCGATCCGCTCGGCCACCAAGGTCACCGCCAAGGTGCTGGAAGCCGCCAAGAAGCTGAAGGTCGTCGGTCGCGCCGGCATCGGCGTCGATAACGTGGATATCCCGGCCGCCACCGCGCGCGGCGTCTGCGTGATGAACACCCCGTTCGGCAATTCGATCACCACCGCTGAACATGCCGTCGCCATGATGATGGCGCTGGCCCGCGAAATCCCGCTGGCCGACCGCTCCACCCAGGCCGGCAAGTGGGAAAAGAACCGCTTCATGGGCGTCGAGCTGTATGGCAAGACGCTCGGCCTGATCGGCTGCGGCAATATCGGCTCGATCGTGGCCGACCGCGCGCAAGGCCTGAAGATGCGGGTGATCGGCTACGATCCCTTCCTGACGCCGGAACGCGCCACCTCGCTGGGCATCGAGAAGGTGGAGCTGGATGAATTGCTGGCCCGCGCCGACTTCATCAGCCTGCACACCCCGCTGACCGAGCAGACCAGGAACATCCTCGACGCCAAGGCGCTGGCCAAGGCCAAGAAGGGCCTGCGTATCATCAACTGCGCTCGCGGTGGCCTCGTGGACGAGGCGGCCCTGAAAGACGCTTTGGATAATGGCCAGGTGGCCGGCGCCGCCTTCGACGTGTTCGTCACCGAGCCGGCGAAGGAAAACGTGCTGTTCAACCACGAGCGTTTCATCGCCACGCCGCATCTCGGCGCCTCGACCAACGAGGCGCAGGAGAATGTGGCCCTGCAGGTGGCCGAACAGATCAGCGACTACCTGCTGAGTGGCGCCGTCACCAACGCGCTGAACATGCCGTCGGTCTCGGCGGAGGATGCCCCGAAGCTGCGCCCCTACATGAAGCTGGCCGAACAGCTCGGCAGCTTTGTCGGCCAGCTGGCCGAAGCCAACCTGACCAAGGTGATGATCGAGTACGAAGGCCATGTCGCGACGCTGAATACGCGCCCGCTCACGGCCATCGTGCTGGAAGGCCTGCTGCGGCGTCAGCTCAGCAGCGTCAATATGGTCAATGCCCCGCTGGTGGCCAAGGAGCGCAATATCGAGGTCTCCGAGGTGAAGCATGAGCGCGAAGGTGACTATGCCACGCTGATGCGCGTCACCATCCATGCCGACAAGGTGCGCCATCTCTCGGGCACGCTGTTCGCCAACAAGAACCCGCGTGTCGTCGAAATCAAGGGGATCGATATCGACGCCGAGCTGGGCCCGCACATGCTCTATGTCACCAATGCTGACAAGCCGGGCTTCATCGGCCGTCTCGGCACGGTGCTGGGCGATGCAGGCATCAACATCGCCACCTTCCATCTCGGTCGCGCCGCGCGCGGCGAGGATGCGATCTGCCTGGTCGAAGTCGATGGTCCCATCCCGGCCGATGTGGCCGAGAAGGTGAAAGCGATTCCGGGCGTGCGTCAGGCCACCCCGTTGCAGTTCTAAGTCAAGCGTCAAATCGAGAGTTTACGGCTTTACCGGGGCCGGGTTGGTTGCTTAACTGGCCCGGCCCCTTTGATTTCAGGAGTGTATGATCATGGCTCGTCTGGCCCGCCTTGCATTGATGCTTGTCCTGCCGCTGGCCCTGATTGCCTGCGGCCCGCCGTCCACGGAAGAAGCGCTGAAGAAAGCCGAACCGGCCAAGACCAGGGCCGCGCTGGAAAAGGCGCTGGGCAAGCCGAGCGAGTTGCAGAAGCTCGGCCCGCTCGAACAGTGGACTTACAAGACCAGCGATGGCTCGGTCACTTTCGTGATTGCCGGCGACAGCGTCACGCTGGCGTCTGGCGGCACGACGAAGAAGCAGTAGCCGCTACTGCGCGGGCGGGTAACTCCGCCCGCCGAAGATCGCGCTGCCCACGCGCACATGCGTGGCGCCCAGCATCACCGCCGTCTCGAAATCGCTGCTCATGCCCATGCTGAGCTGATCAAGCCCGTTGCGCTTCGCGATCTTGTTGAGCAGCGCGAAATGCGGCGCTGGCTCTTCTTCGGCCGGCGGAATGCACATCAGGCCCGCCACAGGCAGGTCCAGCGCACGGCAGGCGGCGATGAAGGCATCGGCCTCCTGCGGCGCGCAGCCGGCCTTCTGCGGCTCCTCGCCGGTATTCACCTGCACGAAGCAGGGCAGGCGGCGGCCGCTTTTCTCGAACTCCCTGGCCAGTTCTGTCGCCAGGCTGTCGCGATCCAGCGTATGGATCACGTCGAAATGTGCGACCGCCTGCTTCACCTTGTTGGTCTGTAGCGGGCCGATCAGGTGCAGCACCAGGTCGGGATGCGCCTGGCGCAGGGCTGGATACTTCGCCATGCCTTCCTGCACACGGTTCTCGCCAAAATGCCGCTGACCGGCCGCCAGCGCCTCAAGCACCGCTTCGGCCGGAAAGGTCTTGGCGACCGCCACCAGGGTCACGGCATCGGGCGCACGCCCGGACGTTGCGGCGGCATCGGCGATCTGCTGCCGGATGGCGGCGAGGCGCGAGGCTACGGTGGCTTCCGGCAACGGCTGGGTCATGGCAGGCTGCTGTGATGAAAACTCGGGCCCGCACGCTATCAACCCGGCCGCATCGGCGGAAGTCCCGCATCGTGCTGCCCATGTCCATGCCTGGGCGCTGGCTGGTCACCGACGCGCGCCGCCTGGCGGATCCGCTGCCGGCCATCCGCCGGCTGACACGCGGCGATGGCGTGCTGTTCCGCCATTATGAACTGCCCCCCGCGAAACGTCTGGCGTTGGCGCGGCAGGTGGCAGAGCTGTGCCGCCGGCTTGGTCTGGTGCTGGTGGTGGCGGGCGATGTGCGGCTGGCGCGTGCGGTGGCCGCCGCCGGTCTGCATCTGCCGCAAGGATTGATCGGCCACACCGCCCTGGCACGCCGGGCCGGGCTGCGGCTGGTCACGGTGGCCGCTCATGATGCCGGCGCCATCGCGCAGGCGGCGCGCCGTGGCGCTGATGCCGTGCTGATCTCGCCGGTTTTTGCCACGGCCAGCCATCCCGGTGCGCCGCCGCTCGGCGTGCTGCGCTTCGCGGCGCTGGCGAGTGATGCGCGGCGCCAAGGACTGGCGGTCTATGCGCTGGGCGGCATCACGCCGGCCAGCATCGCTGGGCTGCGGCATGTTCCGCTCGCGGGCTATGCCGCGATCAGTATGTTCTCACAGGCATAAAAAAACCGCCGCCATCCTGCGATGGCGGCGGTTCTCGGGCCGCCCGGAGGCGGATCGGATCAGAAGGTGTAGGCGTAGTTAAGCGAGACCACGACGCCGCTTTCGCAGGTGCTCAGGCCGCCGCATTCCGGCTTCGACAGGTTGGTGTCGACATACTGGATGCCGGCAGTGAAGCCCCAGTAAGTGGCGAACAGGCCGATGTTGTAGTCCATGTAGCTGTCCTTGGTGATGCCGAAGTTGGCCGGCACGTCCACGGTCTGCTTGCCGATATTGGCCTTGATGGTCGGGGCGAATTCGGTCACCGGGATCGGAATCGCAACGCCGGCGGTGTAATAGACGCCGGTGCCGCTGTTACCGAAGTATTCCGGGCTGTAGTAAACTGCGGCGCTCGGCAGCACGTAGCCGAAGTCATAGCTCACAGCGAGCTTGGCTTCGGTGAAGTCCTGCGTTTCCGGACCCTTGCCGGTGTAGTTGTAGCGGATGAAGCCGATATCGACGCCCAGCTTGTCGAAGGTGCCGCGCAGGCCGCCGACCAGATCAACTTCGGCGGTGGTGCCGTTATTGAAATCGACGCTGCTGCCCCACAGGCCGGCATAAATCGTCAGCCAGTCATTCGGCGCCAGGGTGCCGTCGAGACCAGCCTGGAAGGCCGGGTCCTTGTCGCTCTGGCTGATGCCGCGGAAGCGGTAGTCGGAAACCACGCCAGCGTTGACGGCAACGCCGAGCGGAACGTCGGCAGCCATTGCGGGAGCCGCGGCAACCAGGCCGAGGGCCACAAGGGCGGCGCGGAAAGCAAACTTGATCATTGGGGTAACCTCCGAGAAGAAATTCGCCGACGAGATAATCAGGGAAGCCCCTGTCCGACAAATACTTACCCTGTATTATGACCGCCGAGCCCGGGAACTGTGTCTCTGCGGTTACACTCGTCCCGGGAAACGGTCACATTGAATAAAATCTGTGCAATGAGCGTCGGTAATTTAATTACAAACGCGCCACAGATTGGGGGAAAACGGTCATGACGGCGGCGCAGCCTTTGGTTTTTGTCGAAACATCCGCCGAATCAGGGGCGATTCCGCCCGGCATCCAGGTGATCCGGCTGAACTACCCCTCGAAGCGCAACGCCCTGTCGCTGGACCTGCGGGCCGCACTGATCGCCGCGGTGGAATCCGCCATGGCTGACCCGGCGGTGCGCGCCATTGTGCTGACCGGCAGCGGCGGCGCCTTTTGCGCCGGCGGCGATATTTCCACCATGCAGAATGTCGCCGGCGTGGCCGGGCGGCAGCGTCTGGGCAACCTGCACCGGTTGGCCCGGATGATCGTGGCAGGGCCGAAGCCGGTGATCGCCGCCGTCGAGGGCTACGCGTATGGCGCCGGCATGTCGCTGGCGCTGCTCTGCGACCAGGTGGTGGCCGCAAAGGATGCCAAATTCTGCTGCTCGTTTGGCAAGGTCGGCCTGATGCCCGATCTGGCGGCTTTGTGGACGGTGCCGCAGCGCGTGAATGCCGGCTGGGTGAAGCGGCTGCTGATGCTGGCCGAGGAGATCGATGGCGACACCGCCGGCCGCATCGGGCTGGTGGATGAGGTGACTGCGCCGGGTGAGGCGCTGAACGCGGCGCTGGCGCTGGCGGCGAAATTCGCAAGCCTTGCGCCGCTGCCGGTCGGCTTTATCAAGGCGGCGCTGGCGCGCGGCCCGCAGCCGCTGGAGGCGCTGCTGGCGCAGGAAGCCGATGGCCAGGCGCTGCTGTTCAACTCGGCCGATTTCGCCGAGGGGCGGGATGCCTTCCTCGCCAAGCGCAAACCGGTCTTCACCGGCAGCTGATTTCTGGACTGACGCCACGGCAACGCGGCGCGGCCCGGCCGCCGCTTGCGGGGGAATTTTCACCCCCATAGACTGGCCGCCAGAACAATAAGGTTTTACGAGGAGGAAACCGATGCTGGGCCTGATCCAGGACCGTCCGTTGCTGATTTCGCAACTGATCGAATATGCCGCGCTGTATCACGGCAAGACCGAGATCGTGACTCGCACGGTGGAAGGCCCGATCCATCGCTACACCTATCGCGACCTGCGCGACCGTTCGCGCCAGCTGGCCAATGCACTGACCCGGCTGGGCGTGAAACTGGGCGACCGCATCGGCACGCTGGCCTGGAACACCTACCGGCATTTCGAACTGTATTACGGCGTGTCGGGCATGGGTGCCGTGCTGCACACCGTGAACCCGCGCCTGTTCCCCGAGCAGATCGACTACATCGTCAATCATGCCGAAGACCAGTATCTGTTCTTCGACCTCACCTTCCTGCCGATCGTCGAGAAGCTGGTGCCGCAGCTCAAGACGGTGAAGGGTTTCGTGCTGCTGACCGATGCGGCGCATATGCCCAAGGACAGCAAGATCCCGAATCTGCTGTGCTACGAGGACCTGATCGGCAAGGAGGCGCCGGACTTCGCCTGGCCGGAATTCGACGAGCGCACGGCGTCCTCGCTCTGCTACACCTCGGGCACCACCGGCAACCCGAAGGGCGTGCTGTTCTCGCACCGCTCGAGCGTGCTGCACAGCTACGCTGTCTGCCAGCGCGACGGCCTCAATCTCGGCTCGGGCGATTCTGCTCTGGTGATCGTGCCGCTGTTCCACGCCAATGCCTGGGGCGTGCCCTATGGCGCCTGCATGAGCGGCGCCAAGCTGGTCTTCCCCGGCCCGGCGCTGGACGGCAAAAGCGTGTATGAGCTGCTGCGCGACGAGAAGTGCAACTTCTCGCTCGGCGTGCCGACTGTCTGGCTCGCCTTCTTCCAGTATGTCGACGCCAACCCGAATCTCGACACCAAGGCCGATATCAAGCTCGAGCGCTGCGTGATCGGCGGCTCGGCGGCGCCGCGCGCGATGATCGAGCGCTTCGCCAAGCAGTTCGGCTGCTTTGTCATCCATGCCTGGGGCATGACCGAGATGTCGCCGCTCGGCACCACGGGCAACCTGCTGAAGAAGCATGCCGACCTGCCGCTGGAGCAGCGCCTCGACCTCCAGTCAAAGCAAGGCCGCACCGTCTATGGCGTCGAGATCAAGATCACCGATGACGAGGGCCAGGAACTGGCGCGCGACGGCAAGGCCTTTGGCAACGTCAAGGTGCGCGGTCCCTGGATCACGCGCGGCTATTTCCGTGGCGAGGGCGGCAACGTGCTCGACAAGGACGGCTGGTTCACCACCGGCGACGTCGCCACGCTGGACGAAGACGGCTACATGCAGATCACCGACCGCTCGAAGGACGTGATCAAGTCAGGCGGCGAGTGGATTTCCTCGATCGACCTGGAGAATGCGGCGGTCGGCCATCCCGCCGTGCAGGAAGCCGCCGTGATCGGCGTGCATCACGAGAAGTGGCAGGAGCGCCCGCTGCTGCTGGTGATCAAGAAGGCCGGCCAGGAGGTCACGCGCGAGGAGATGCTGAGCTTCCTGGAAAGCCGTGTCGCCAAGTGGTGGCTGCCCGACGATGTGGTCTTTGTCACCGAGCTGCCGCATACCGCCACCGGCAAGCTGCTGAAGGTGAAGCTGCGCGAGCAGTTCAAGGACTTCAAGTTTTCAAGTCCAGGCGCGTAAGCGCGCGAGCTCTAAAGAAGCGAGGGCCGCTGCGGAGATATCCCAGCGGCCCTTTTCTGTTTCAGCGGCCACCATTGCCATTGCGGTCGCGCGCCGCCAGCAGCTGCTTGATCCGGCGATCCACCTCGTCGGACTCATACGGCTTCTGCAGCAGCGGGCCTTCCTCGCACAGATCGGCGGCGCGGTCGGCGGCGCTGGCGGCGCCCGAGGTGAGGATCACCTCGACGCCCGGCTTATTCTGCCGCACCCATTGCGCCAGCCCGAAACCGTCCATCGGCCCGGGCATCTGGATATCGCTGAACACCACATCGACTTCGACATCGGCCTTGAATAAAGCCAGCGCTTCATGCGCGCTGCCGGCCTCGACCACCACATAGCCGCAGTCGCGCAGATATTCTGCGACCACCATGCGGATCAGGACTTCGTCTTCCACCACCAGCACGACCGTGCGCTCGTCGCCGGGCTCGGTGGGGGACTGGATATCGCGGGCGGCGGCTGCCGACATGAGGGGAACTCCTTCAGAATGGTCGAACGCCTGGGTGAGCGCGGGAACCGGAATGGCCAGGGCGACTCGGCCAAGCCCAGTTTGCCCGGCAAAGCTGCGCGTTGTCCTGAAACAATTCCGGCCGCGCCGTGACTTATTTGCTGCTGCGGGTCTGGCGCCGGGCTTCTCCCGGCTTGGGCCTCCTTATTCGGCGTTATCCCGGCTTGTTTGGTGCTTATTTCTGCTTAATTCCTGAAAAGCGAGTTTTATCAGATACTTATTCTGGCGTATTGGATCGGCGGGAGTGGGGTGTGTCTGCCGGCACGGGATGGCCGACAAGCCCAGCTGAGTATAGAACAAAAATGGTCTATAATATAGGAATATTTATCTAACTGCTGACACGTCAGTCGAGCGGCGGCGTCTGCCGGCGGCCGCTTTGTGGTGTCCACGACGTCCCTTACTCGGCCTCATCACGACGCCTTTCGTCGGCGTGCTGCTGGTATCGCGCATCTTATGTGCCGCGCTTTCATCCGCAGGGGTTATGCGCTGCGACACAGATGCGAGAGGTCCATAAAAAGCACTCAACAGGCCGGAATAAAACCTCCAAACAGCGGTCTCACCCAGACCGCAATCCATAAAAGGTTTATCCGTCATGCGTTCATCCGTTGCCGCCACTTTGCTTGTCTCCGCTTTGGGCCTCGCTGCCTGCAGCACCACGCCGGCGCTTGTCGCCGTTCCCGACGCCATCAAAGGCGACGCCAGCCAGCAGGTCACCCTGGTGGTGCCGGCCAAGGGCGTGCAGATCTACGAATGCCGCGCCAAGCAAGGTCAGGCCGGTGCCTTTGAATGGGCCTTCGTCGGCCCGGAAGCCGAGCTGTTCAATGCCGCCGGCACGATCCGCATCGGCCGTCATTACGGCGGCCCCACCTGGGAAGCGATCGACGGCAGCAAGCTGGTCGGCGCCCTGAAAGCGCGTACCGATGCGCCGAAGCCGGCCGACATTCCCTGGCTGCTGCTCACCACCACCGCTTCGGGCGCCAAGGGCAGCTTCAGCGACATCACCGCGATCCAGCGCGTGAACACCGTCGGCGGTATCGCGCCGACCGCGGCTTGCGGCGCGGGCAATGTAGGTGCCGGCGCGCGCGTGCCCTACACCGCCGACTACTACATGCTGGCGAAGAAGTAAGTCTCAGCGTCTCGTTGAGAGATCGGGCCCGGCGCCGACGAAGCGCCGGGCTTTTTTTATTGCGGCACCCGGTAGGTCGCCATCTCGTCCGCCGCGCCGCCGCCCTCTACAGCAACCCGCCCATCGCCCACCATATGGATCAGATGCGCCAGCACCGAGCGTGCGGCCGCGGGGTGCAGATATTTCGGCACATCCGCATACATCACCGCCACCATCTGCGGGATGGTCTGCGGGCCGGCCTTGGTCAGGCAATCCACGATCTGCGTCTCGCGCGCCTGGCGATGCCGGATCAGCTCGCGCACGAAATGCTGCGGCGAATGGCCGGTGTTCATCGCGTCGATCGGCGCGCCATGCGTCGGGTAGTAACGCACATCGTCGCGCGGCAGCAGCTTTTCCAGGCTGGCGTAATAGTCGGTCATGCTGCCGTCGGGCGGCGAGATCACCGTGGTCGACCAGCCCATCACATGATCGCCGCTGAACAGCGCCTTTTCCTCATGCAGCGCGAAGCAGAGATGATTGGAGATATGGCCGGGCGTGTGCAAAGCCGTCATGGTCCACCCATTGCCGCGCACCACATCGCCATCCTTCAGGATGTGGTCGGGCGTGAACGCGTGGTCGCCGCCTTCCTCCACCACAGGGCCGCCAGGCGGCTGCGGATGCGGGCCGAAGCCATAGGTCGGCGCGCCGGTGCGCGCCTGCAAAAGGGCTGCACCCGGCGAATGGTCGCGATGGGTATGCGTGATCAGGATATGGCTGACGGTTTCGCCATTCAGGTTGTTCAGCAGCGCCTCGATATGGGGCGGATCGTCGGGGCCCGGATCGATCACGGCGACGGCATCCTTGTGTCCGACGATATAGGTGCCGGTGCCATGGAAGGTGAAAGCCGAGGGGTTCTGCGCAATGACGCGGCGCACAAGCGGGGAGAGTCCACTGACCTGTGCGTAATTGAATTGCAGGTCCTTGATGAAGGGGATCGTCATGCCGGTTCCTTAGGCAGCCCGGGGCAACTCCGGGGGTCATTCACCGGGGGCTGGCCGGAGTGTAAGCGGGGTCAAGCAGGAGCGAAAATTGACGCTACGTCAAGTGATTAGCATTCATCCGAGCGCGAAAGCGATTGACCTGTAGGCCGCCCCTTCCATAATCTCGGCATAACCAAGGCGGCACTCAGAATCGCCTTACATCTTTGGGAGGATGGACTCTGTCCGAGATTGTCCAGTTGCTGCTGAACGGGCTGGCGGCAGGCTGTATTTACGGCCTGGTCGCGCTCGGTTTCGTGCTGATCTACAAAGCCACCGAGATGGTGAACTTCGCCCAGGGCGACCTGCTGATGCTGGGCGCCTTCATGGCCTTTGCGCTGATCGAGGGCTTCGGGCTGAACTACTGGCTTGCCTTCCTGGGCGCCGTGCTGTTCATGGCCGTGTTCGGCTACCTGCTCGATACGGTGATCCTGCGCCAGGTGATCGGCCAGCCGCAATTCGCCGTCGTCATGCTCACCATCGGGCTGGGCTTCCTGTTCCGCTCCGGCGCCTCGATGATCTGGGGCACCGAGACGCGCGCCTTTGCCACGCCATTCACCGATGGCGTTGTCAAGGTCGGCGGTTTCATCATCGCCGATGTCAACCTGTCGATCGTGATCGGCACGGCTTTGCTCTGCGGCCTGCTGTACGCCTTCTTCCGCTTCACCCGCATCGGCGTCGCCATGCAGGCGGCTTCGCAGAACCAGCTCGCGGCCTATTACATGGGCATCCCGGTCAAGATGATCTTTTCGCTGGTCTGGGCGATCTCGGCCGCCGTGGCCGCCGTGGCCGGCATCCTGCTGGCGCCGGTGTCGCTGATCGACGTCACCATCGGCCTGATCGGGCTGAAAGCCTTCGCGGCTGCGGTGCTGGGCGGCTTCGGCTCGATCCCCGGCGCGGTGTTCGGCGGCCTGGTGATCGGCGTGATCGAACAGTTCTCCGGCATCTACCTGCCGGAAGGCTTCAAGGATGTCGCGGCCTATATCGTGATTCTTCTGGTGCTGTTTGCCCGGCCGCAGGGCCTGTTCGGCAATATCGGCCGCAAGCGCGTGTAAGGGCAGGGCAGAGATCATGCGCTTCTTCTTCAAGACGGATTACAACCAGGACATCAACCTGTCCCGCGATGGCGTGGACCGGTTCTGGTACGGGCTGCTGATTGCCGCGCTGCTGCTCGCGCCCTTCGTGCTGGAGGATTTCTGGCTCGGCGAGATTTCCTACGTCTTCATCCTCTCCATCGTCGGTATCGGCCTGATGATCCTGACCGGCTATACCGGCCAGGTGTCGCTCGGCCATGCCGCCTTCCTCGGCATCGGCGCCTATACCCATTCTATCCTGCTCAATCTCGGCGTGCCGTTCTGGATTTCGATCCCGGCCGCCACGCTGCTGTCGGCGGTGATCGGCGCGGTGATCGGCCGCCCGGCGCTGAAACTCACCGGCGTCTATCTCGCCATCGCCACGCTGGCCTTCGCTTTCATCATCGAGCAGATCCTGATCCGCTGGGAACACGTCACCGGCGGCTTCAAAGGCTTCCCGGTGCCGCGGCCGGAAGTGCTCGGCGTTGGCCTCGTCGATGACGTGCCTTTCTATTACATCGCCTTCGGTGCGCTGGTGCTGGCGGTGCTGGCCGCGCTCAACCTGCTGCGTTCGCCCACGGGCCGCGCCTTTGTCGCCATCCGTGATTCCGAAATCGCCGCGCAGTCGATGGGCGTCAATCTCGCCGCCTACAAGACCATGGCCTTCTCGATCTCGGCCGGCTTCACCGGTTTCGGCGGCACACTGTTCGCCCACAAGATCGGCTATCTGGCGCCGGATGCCTTCAACATCCTGCTCTCGATCCAGCTGCTGCTGATGGTCGTCGTCGGCGGGTTGGGCTCGCTGCATGGCGCGATCTACGGCGCGATCTTCGTCGGCTCGCTGCCGCAGCTGATCGCCATCCTGCGCGATTACCTGCCGGAAAGCATTTCGCGCCAGCCCGGCCTCGAACCCGGCATCTTCGGCCTGATCCTGGTGTTCTTTATCCTGTTCGAGCCGCTCGGCATCTACGGCCGCTGGCTCAAGGTGAAGCTCTATTTCTCGCTCTTCCCGCTCTACAAGAAGGCGACTTTCAAGCGCCAGAAGACCTACACAAAATCGGAGCGCAACCGGTGACGCTGTTCAAGGCCGATAACCTCGCCATCAACTTCGGCGGCATCAAGGCGGTCGACGGCGTCAGCTTCGACGTCGAAAAGGGCCAAGTCTTCACCATCATCGGTCCCAACGGGGCCGGCAAGACCACGGTGTTCAACCTGATCAGCCGCATCTACGACCCCACCGAGGGGAAACTGATGTTCGAGGGCCAGGACATCACCGACGTGGCGCCGCACAACATCGCCAATCTGGGTATCGCGCGCACCTTCCAGAATATCGAACTGTTCGAGCATGCCACCGTGCTGCACAACCTGCTGCTCGGCCGCCATGCGCATCGCAGCGGCAACATCGCCTCGCAGCTGCTGTTCCTGCCCAGCGTGCGCAAGGCCGAACTGGAGCATCGCGAGAAGGTCGAGCATGTGATCGACTTCCTCGACCTGCAGCATTATCGCGACACCTACATCGTCAATCTGCCCTATGGCGCGCGTAAAGTCGTCGAACTGGCCCGCGCGCTCTGCACCGAGCCGAAACTGCTGCTGCTGGACGAGCCGTCCTCGGGCCTCAATACCGAGGAAACCGAGGATATGGCCTTCTGGATCCACGACATCCGCAACGAGCTGGGCATCACCGTGCTGATGGTCGAGCATGACATGACCCTGGTGAACGAAGTGTCGGATCGCGTGCTGGCGCTGAATTACGGCCGCGTGCTGGCACTCGGCACGCCTTCGGAGGTGCAGAGCCACCCCGAAGTCATCAAAGCCTATCTGGGAGGCTGAGATGAGCGCCGCACCCGCCCTAACCCAACAAAGCATCGAGCAGAAGCTGGCCAATCCGCCGGTGCTCAAGCTGGCCAATATCGAGACCTTTTACGGCCCGATCATGGCGATCCGCGGCGTCAGCCTGCAGGTCCCCGAGGGCAGCATCGTCACCGTGCTCGGCGCCAATGGCGCCGGCAAGACCACGATCCTGAAGACGATCTGCGGCGTCATGGACCCGCAGAAGGGCAGCGTCATCTTCAACGGCCAGGAAATCCAGAAAATGGATCCTGACAAGGTGATGCGCCTGGGCATCGGCCATGTGCCGGAGGGCCGCGAAACCTTCCCGTTCCTGACGGTGCGGGAAAACCTGATGATGGGCGCCTTCACGCGCAAGGATGCCGATGGCGTCGCCCGGGACATGGAGATGGTCTACGCCTATTTCCCGCGCCTGAAAGAGCGCGAGAACCAGCCGGCCGGTTCGATGTCGGGCGGCGAGCAGCAGATGCTGGCGATCGGTCGCGCGCTGATGGGCCGGCCCAAGCTTTTGCTGCTGGACGAGCCTTCGCTAGGACTTTCTCCGAAGCTGGTCAAGGACATCTTTGAAATCATCGTGCGCATCAATGCCGAACAGGGCACGACAATTCTGCTCGTGGAGCAGAATGCCAATGTGGCGCTGCATGCGGCGCATTTCGGCTATGTGCTGGAAGTCGGCCGCATCGTGATGGCCGATACCTGCGCCAGGCTGCTCGAGAAGGAAGACATCAAGGAATTCTATCTCGGCATGAAGGAACAGGGCGTGCGCGGCAAGCGCCGCTGGAAAAAGCGCAAGACGTGGCGCTGACAAGTGGGGCGCTGGTCGCCAACAGGGAGGCGAGTATGGTTGCCAAGGTGATTGACCCGAAATCGGGCGTATCCATCGACGCCGACATCCTCGAAACCATCGAGCGCGATACGCTGTCGCGGTATTTCTGGCGCAAGGTCGGCGAGCGTGGCGAGAAAGTCGCGATGCGCGTGAAGCATCTTGGCATCTGGAACTCCATCACCTGGCGGCAGTATGGCGACTTCGCCAAACATGCCGGACTGGGCTTTGCAGCCCTTGGCGCCAGGCGCGGCGATGTCGTCTCGATCATTTCCGAGGGCAATCCGCAATGGCTCTATGCCGATCTCGGCGCGCAGGGCATCGGCGCGGTCACCAACGGCATCTACACAACGGATTCTGCCAAGCAGGTCGCCTATATCGTCAATGACAGCAAGACGGTGATCTACATCGCCGAGAATGACGAGCAGCTCGACAAGATACTGGAAGTCCGCGACCAGTGCCCGTCCTTGCGCAAGATCGTCATCATCGACATGGAAGGCCTGAACGACTTCAGCGACCCGATGGTGATCAGCTTCGACGAGCTGCTGAAGCTCGGTCGCGAATTCGACAAGGCGCAGCCGAAATTCTGGGACGAGCAGCTTAAGCTGGGCAAGCCCGACGACCTCGCCATCCTGATCTATACCTCGGGCACCACCGGTGCGCCGAAGGGCGCGATGATCAGCAACCGTAATCTCGTCTTCCAGATGGAGAATGCCGGTCGCCTGCTGGAGCAGGTTGACAGCGACGAGCAGCTCTCCTTCCTCCCGCTCTGCCATATCGCCGAGCGCGGCTTCTCGCTGCTCTGGCCGATCCGCTCGGGTTCGACGGTGAATTTCGCCGAAAGCCCCGAGACCGTGCCGCAGAACCTGCAGGAAGTGCAGCCCACGGTGTTCTTCGCCGTGCCGCGGCTGTGGGAAAAGTTCTATTCGGGTGTCGCCATCCGCATGAAGGATGCCACCGGCTTCGGCAAGCTGGCCTACAAGACCGCGCTCGGTATCGGCTACAAGGTGGCGCAATGCCGCCTGGAAGACCGCGAACCGTCGGCTGCGCTGAAGCTGGCCTTCTGGTTCGCCGACCAGCTGGTGCTCAAGAACATCAAGCGCATCATTGGCATCGATCGCTGCAAATGGCTGGTCACGGGTGCTGCCCCGATCTCGCCCGACCTGATCAAGTGGTATCTGGCGCTCGGCAAGGACATGCGAGAAGTCTATGGCCAGACCGAAAACGTCGGCCTGGCGACCTCGCCGCAGATGGACCGCGTCAAGCTCGGCACCATCGGCATGACGGTGCCGAACACCGAAGTGAAACTCAGCCCTGAAGGCGAAATCCTGCTGCGCGGGCCTCACGTATTCATGGGTTACCTCAACAACCCGACCAAGACGGCGGAAACCATCGTCGATGGCTGGCTGCATACCGGCGATGTCGGCACCGTCGACAACGAAGGCTGGTACCGCATCACCGACCGGATGAAGGACATCATCATCACGGCGGGCGGCAAGAACATCACGCCGTCGGAAATCGAGAATCAGCTCAAGTTCAGTCCCTATGTGTCGGATGCCGTGGTGATCGGCGATCGCCGCCAGTATCTCACCTGCCTGGTCATGATCGACCATGACAACGTGGTGAAATTCGCCCAGGACCTGAACGTGCCCTTCACCAACTTCACCTCGCTCTGCCACTCCAAGGAAGTGCAGGAACTGATCTGGAGCGAGATCGAGAAGGTGAACAAGAATTTCGCCCGTGTGGAAACGATCAAGAAATTCCGCCTGATCGACCGGCAGCTGACCGCCGAGGATGACGAGCTGACGCCGACGATGAAGCTGAAGCGCAAGTTTGTGAA
The DNA here is from genome assembly GCF_007197755.1 of Ferrovibrio terrae. Lineage (NCBI taxonomy): Bacteria > Pseudomonadati > Pseudomonadota > Alphaproteobacteria > Rhodospirillales > Rhodospirillaceae > Ferrovibrio > Ferrovibrio terrae. The sequence continues at coordinate 241,139 of NZ_CP041636.1, read as the reverse complement.
CGAGAAATACAAGCCTCTGATCGAGGAGATGTATGCTTCCGCCTGATCCGGGGCGTGAAGACCAATGAAAAGTATGGAGAGGAAATTCTAGATGCGTATCAGTGCTTTGACGACTTCGGTGGCTTTTGCGGCGCTTCTGGCCGCAGGTTTCGTGCAGGGTGATGCGGCGGCGCAGTCGGTGCGCGGCGTCTCCAAGAGCGAGATCGTCATCGGCATGCATACCGACTTGAGCGGTCCGGCCGCCTCTTACGGCGTGCATTCCTCGCAGGCCATGCGCATGCGCTTCGACGAGGTGAATGCCCAGGGCGGCGTCAATGGCCGGAAGATTCGCCTGATCGTCGAGGATACGCAGTACCAGGTGCCGCGCGCCGTGCAGGCCGCCAACAAGCTGATCAACCGCGACAAGATTTTCATCATGGCCGGCGCGCTGGGCACGCCGCATAACAACGCGGTCTTCGCCGACCAGTTCAAGGCCGGCATCCCGAACATCAATCCGGTGACGGCGGCGCGCTCGATGGTCGAGCCGCATCATCCGCTCAAGTTCCAGATGATTTCGAGCTACTACGATCAGACCCGGGCGCTGCTGAAGTACCTGGTCGAGAAGAACGGCCGCAAGAAGATCTGCACGCTGTATCAGGACACCGACTTCGGCAAGGAAATCCTCGACGCCGTGCAGGACCAGGCCAAGGCAATGAACATGGCGGTGGTCGAGACCGCCACCAACACGCCGATCGCCACCGACTTCACCGCGCAGATCACCAAGCTGCGTGGCGCGGGCTGCGACATCGTCGCCATGGGCGCCATCGTGCGCGACGCCATCGTGCCCTATGGCACGGCGCGCAAGATGGGCTGGACGGATGTCGACTTCGTGTCGCAGTCGGCCAGCTTCGACCAGATCGTGGCCTCCGCCCCGGGCGGCGCGACCGAAGGGCTCTATGTCGGCGCCGGCACCATCATGCCGTACCGCGACACCGCCGACGCCACCGTGGCAACCTGGTGGGATGCCTATAAGGCCAAGTACAACGCCGATCCGAATATCGGCGCCGTCTATGGCACCAACACCGCCATGCTGGTGGTCACGGCGCTGGAGCGCGCCGGCAAGGACCTCACCACCGAAAGCTTCCTGAAGGCGCTGGAAAGCGTCCAGGGCTACCGCGACATCTTCGGCGGCCCGGTGGTCAACTTTGCCAAGGAGAAGCATCTCGGGTCCAACGAGGTGCTGATGTACCAGATCCAGAAGGGCCGCTTCGTACAGGTGGCTGGCCCCCTGAAGTACTAAAAGACACTGGGGCGGCCAACTGGTAGGTTGAGCCGCCCCAGGCATAACGCCCAGTCCAATGGGCGAAAATAACGCGTGAACTGGTTCAACGGTTTACTTGAAAACGGGAGATGAGGATGCGTACGAGAATTATGGCGGTGACGGCGGCTGTCGCGGCGGTTGCCGGTCTGACGGCTGTCAGCGACGTGCAGGCGCAGACCGTGCGCGGCGTCAGCAAGTCCGAAATCGTAATCGGCCAGCATACCGATCTGAGCGGCCCCGCCGCCTCTTACGGTGTGCATGTGTCGAACGCGATGCGGCTCTATTTCGACAAGATCAATGCGGACGGCGGCATTCATGGCCGCAAGATCCGCTTCATCGTCGAGGATCATCAGTATCAGGTGCCGCGCGCCGTGCAGGCCGCGAACAAGCTGATCAACCGCGACAAGATCTTCCTGATGGCTGGCGCGCTCGGCACGCCGATGAACAACGCGGTGTTCGAGGACCAGTTCAAGGCGAACGTGCCGAACCTTGGCCCGCTCACCGCTGCCCGCTCGATGAGCGAGCCGTTCCATCCGCTCAAATTCGCCACCTATTCGACCTATTACGATCACTCGCGTGCAGGCATCAAATACCTGGTGGCCAAGAACAACCGCAAGAAGCTTTGCGCGCTGTATCAGGACACCGACTTCGGCAAGGAGGTGTTTGACGCGGTACAGGATCAGGCCAAGGCGATGAACATGGCGGTGGTCGAGACCGCCACCAATACGCCGATCGCCACCGACTTCACCGCGCAGATCACCAAGCTGCGCGGCGCGGGCTGTGACCTGGTTGCGATGGGCGCCATCGTGCGTGACGCCATCGTGCCTTATGCCACCGCCCGCAAGATGGGCTGGACGGATGTCGACTTCGTGTCGCAATCGGCCAGCTTCGACCAGATCGTGGCCTCCGCGCCGGGCGGCGCCACCGAAGGTCTCTATGTCGGCGCCGGTACCGTGATGCCGTATCGCGACACTGCTTCGCCGCAAGTCGCGGCCTGGTGGGATTCCTACAAGGCCAAATACAACACCGATCCGAATATCGGCTCGGTCTATGGCTATGGTCTCGCCGACCTCATCGTCAACGTCCTGGATCGTGCCGGTAAGGATCTCACCACCGAAAAGTTCGTGAAGGGCCTGGAAAGCCTGAGCGGCTACCGCGATATCTTCGGCGGCCCGGTGCTGAACTTCGGCCCGAACAAGCATCTGGGCACCAACGAGGTGCTGTTCTACCAGATCCAGAAGGGTCGCTTCGTGCAGATCGCCGACGGTCCGATCAAGTACTAAGCTAAATCATCCGGCCACGACCGAATGCGAGACGCCCGCGGGAAACCGCGGGCGTCTTTGCTTTTGTGCGATGCGGCAGCACGCGATGCAGGCGGAATCCGGCTAGGCCCTCTGTCGGCACAGGACTAAGCTTCCCCGGTCAAGCAGAACCATAAGACCACAAAAACCAGGGAGGTCCGCATGCGTAGGGTTTATGTACTCACGGCCGCGGTCGTGACCAGTGCAGTGGCATTCGCCGGCGTCGCCATATCATCTGCTGGGGCGCAACAGTCCAAGGTGCGTGGCGTCACCAAAAGCGAAATCGTCATCGGCATGCATACGGACCTGAGTGGTCCGGCGGCCAGCTATGGCGTGCATTCCGCCAATGCGATGCGCCTGCGCATCGACGAGGTGAACGAGGCCGGCGGTATCTATGGTCGCAAGATCCGGCTGATCGTCGAGGATAACCAGTATCAGGTGCCGCGTGCCGTGCAGGCCGCGAACAAGCTGATCAATCGTGACAACATCTTCATCATGGCCGGCGCGCTCGGCACGCCGATGAACAACGCCGTGCTGCCCGATCAGCTGAAAGCCGGCGTGATCAACTTCTCGCCGATCACGGCCGCGCGGCAGATGTCGGAGCCGTTCCACAAGCTGAAATTCGCCGGGTTGTCGTCGTACTATGATCAGATCCGTGCCGGCATGCAGTGGATGGTGGCCAACAAGGGTAAGAAGCGGTTCTGCACGCTGTATCAGGACACCGATTTCGGCAAAGAAATCTTCGAAGCGGTGAACGACCAGGCCAAGGCGATGAACTTGGCCGTCGTTGAAACCGCCACCAACAGGCCGGCGGATACCGACTTCACCGGCCAGATCACCAAGCTGCGCGCCGCCAACTGCGACATCGTGGTGATGGGCACCATCGTGCGTGATGCCATCGTGCCTTACGGCACGGCGCGCAAGATGGGCTGGGATGTCGACTTCCTTGGCCAGTCGGCGAATTACGACCAGATCGTTGCCGGCGCGCCGGGCGGCGCCACCGAAGGCCTCTATGTCATGGCCGGCACCGTGATGCCGTATCGTGACACGGCCTCGCCGCAGGTGGCGGCCTTCATGGACAAGTACAAGGCGAAGTTCGGCGTCGATTCCAACATCGGCGCGGTCTACGGCTACGGCCTGATGGACCAGCTGATCTTTGCCTTCGACCGTGCCGGCAAGGATCTGACCACCGACAAGATGGTGGCGGCGCTGGAGAGCATCCAGGGCTTCCGCGACATCTTTGGCGGTCCGCCGGTCAGCTACGGCCCGAACAAGCACCAGGGCGCCGACGAGGCCTTCCTGTTCCAGGTGCAGAAGGGCCGCTTCGTATCGGTCGCCGGGCCGGTGCGGTACGGGATGTGACAGGAAGATCACGCGGGGATAAAACGGCATCATCCTTATACGGCTGATGCATTTCACGGCCCGGCATGGCACAACCATCCGGGCCGTTTCGTTTTTGCGCCCACAGTCTGTCTCGCCAGCAAAAAAAGCCGCCGATGCCCGCCTCGCCAGTCCATATCCAGGTTTCCAACATTCCGCTCGGCATCGGCTACATCCTGATGGCGGTGTCGCTGTTCGGTGTGATGGATGCGCTGGTGAAATGGCTGGCCGCGATTTATCCCACCGTGCAGATCATGTTCTTCCGCAGTCTCTGCGCGCTGCCGCCGATCCTGGTGATGGTGTGGCGCGGTGCCGGCGGCCAAGGAGAGAATACGCTTGGCAATGCGCTGGTCATGCTGCGAACGCGCCAGCCGTTCGGCCATGCCCTGCGCTCGGTCTTCGGCTGCGGCGCCATGCTGCTGTTCTTCTACTCCTACAAATTCCTGCCGCTGGCCGAGGTGACGGCGATTGCCTTCGCCGCGCCGATCTTCATCGCCTGCATGTCGGTCTGGCTGCTGCAGGAGCGCGTCGGCCTGCATCGCTGGTCGGCGATTGTCGTGGGTTTCGTCGGCATGCTGGTGATCGTGCGGCCCGGCGCCGGCCTGCTGGAAAGCGCGACCCTGATCGTGGTGGCCGCGACCTTGCTCTATGCGCTGGCGATCATCCAGATCCGCAAGCTCAGCCGCCTGGAACCTTCGCCAACGATTGCCTTCTGGTTCACCGCCTTCTGCACGGTGATGACAGGCCTGGCCCTGCCGTTCTTCTGGCAGACGCCGGACGGCATCGATCTGCTGCTGCTGATTGCCGTCGGCCTGGTCGGCGGCGCGGCGCAACTCTGCATGACGCAGGCCTATGGCCTGGCGCCGGCCTCGGTGGTGGCGCCGTTCGATTACGTGCATCTGCTCTGGGCGGTGGTGATCGGCTGGTATGTCTGGGGCGATTTCCCCGATCTCGTCACCTGGATCGGCAGCGCCATCGTGATCGCCAGTGGTCTCTACATCCTGTGGCGCGAGACGGTGAAGCGCGTGCCGGTGCCGCCGATCGTGACGGAGTAGAGTGGGTGGCGGAGTAGGGTGAAACGCTGACCGTCACCCCGGGCTTGACCCGGGGTCCCATTTTAGGACGCAACAAAAAATGAGATGGAATCCCGGCTCGCGCTGCGCTTGGCCGGGATGACGAATATCTGAAATTTCGGGAAGATATCGCGCGCTGGTCGGAGCGAGAGGATTCGAACCTCCGGCCCCTAGCTCCCGAAGCTAGTGCTCTACCAGGCTGAGCTACGCTCCGACCGGCGCGGGCCGACTGTATAGCGCCTGAGGGGCGACCCCGCAAGCGGCCACCCCAGAAGATTGGGCGTGATTCGGGGTAAATTCGGAGAGCAGGAAAATCCCGGCAGACCAGCGGCTTAAATGCAGGTCGGGGGAGGGTTCAGCGGGCCCGTTCGACGGCGAAATCGACCGCTTCGGCCAGGGCATCGCGCATTGCGCCAGTCGCGAACGGCGCCAGCGCCTGGCGCGCTTTCTGGCCATAAAGCCGGGCGCGGGCCATGGTCTCCTGGATGGCGCCGTGGCGCTCCATATAGGCCAGCGCCTGGGCCCAGTCCTCGGGCGTCTGTTCCTCGGGCCGCTCGATCACGCGGCGCCAGAAGGTCCGCTCGGCCTCGCTGCCCTTGGAATAGGCGAGCAGCACCGGCAGGGTGATCTTGCCTTCGCGGAAATCGTCGCCGGTATTCTTGCCCAGCGTCTCGCCGTCGGAGGCATAGTCGAGCGCATCGTCGACCAGCTGGAAGGCGATGCCGAGATTATGGCCGTAGTCATCGAGCGACTGCGCTTCGGCCATCGGACGGTCGGCGATCACGGCGCCGACGCGGCAGGCGGCGGCGAACAGCGCCGCGGTCTTGGCCTTGATCACCTTCAGATAGTCGCTTTCCAGCGAATTCATGTCGTTGGCGATCACCAGCTGCAGCACTTCGCCCTCGGCGATTTCCGAGGATGCGCCAGCCAGGATGCGCAGCACTTCCAGCGAACCGGTTTCGACCATCAGCTGGAAGGCCCGGGTGAACAGGAAGTCGCCGACCAGCACCGAGGGCTGGTTGCCCCACAGCACGTTGGCCGTGGCATTGCCGCGGCGGCGGTCGCTCTCGTCCACGACGTCGTCATGCAGCAGCGTGGCGGTATGGATGAATTCGACGCAGGTGGCCAACAGCACGTCATAGCTGCCCTGGTAGCCGCAGAGGCGGGCGGCGCCCAGCGTCAGCAGCGGGCGGATGCGCTTGCCGCCGGCGGCGATCAGGTGGCTGGCCAGTTCCGGGATCAGGCTGACATCGCTGGCCATGCGGGCGATGATCTCGCGATTCACCGCCTCCATGTTGGCCCCCACCAGGGCGCGCAACGGCTCGATACTGGGCTTGCGGCCCGGCTCGGTCACGCTCTGAATCTGTTTGGAGGCAGTCTGCACGTAGGGTCGGCCCGTATTGTGTATGATCGTCTGGCTGGAGCATAGTGGGCTGGCCGGGTCGGTCAAGCGCCGCTCATTTGCCAAGTTTGTCTTTCAGATCAAATGCCTGACAACGATCACACCACTGATGCCCTGCTGGGCGGCCTGGTTCGCCTGAAACAGCCGCGCAAGGGCCAGCGCGCCAGCGCCGATGCCGTGATGCTGGCCGCCGCCATCGTCGCCAAGTCTGGTGCACAGGTGCTGGAACTGGGTTGCGGTTCGGGCGTCGCCATGCTGTGCGTGGCGGCACGGCTGAAAAACGTGACTGTTGCCGGCCTCGAGTTGCAGTCCGATCTGGCTGCGCTCTGCGCCCGCAATATCGCCGCGAACAGCTTGGCGGATCGCCTCCGCGTGCATGAAGGCGACCTGCGTGCGCGCCGCATCGCCGGCCTGGCGCCCAACAGTTTCGACCAGGTCTTTGCCAACCCGCCGTATTTCGATGTGGCGCGACATCGTGTCTCACCGCATGCCGGCCGGGCGACGGCGCGCGCCGAAGCCGAAGACGCCGATGTCGGCCATTGGGTCGCCGCCATGCTGCGCTATGCCAAACCGAATGCCGGGCTGACGCTGATCCACAAGACCGAGCGGCTGGGGGACATCCTGGCCGCATTCGAGAGCAAGGCAGGTGCGATCCGGGTGATTCCGCTGTGGTCGCGGCCAGGACAGCCGGCGAAACGCGTGATCGTGCGGGCGGTGAAGGGTAGCAAGGCGCCGCTGGTGCTGACGCCCGGCCTGGTGTTGCACCAGCCGGACGGCAGTTACCTGCCCGAGATCGACGCCGTGCTGCGGGCCGGGGCTGCACTCCCCCAAGTGTGACAGCGACTCGGTGACGAACCCTTGCAAGTGAGGGGTGGCCGGCCCCAGAATCGCAGCCATGTTAAAAATTCTGCTCCTGATCCTCCTGGTCGCCGCCGTCTGGTACGGCTGGCGCTACATCAATCGCAAGCCCGCTCCCGGCAAAGCTCCCGCCCCGGCCGAGCCCAAGGCCCAGGCACAGTCTCCGGCGCCGAAGACGATCGCCGAGGACCTGAAACCCTGCCCGGTTTGCGGCACTTACATGGTGGTCGATCCGAAGCTGCCAGCCGACCAGGCTGCGGCCAGGACCTGTGGCCGCCCGGACTGCCGTCCGGCCTAGGCTCCCCGGGCGCGGTTTCTGAACCGGTTTCACACGCCGTTTTGGGCTTAAGTCGGGGATCGGCCGCAGGGGCCAATGGCTTGATTTGAAAGCCCCTGCTGGCTAAGGTCCGCCCGATTTCGGCCACCCCACGCACGCACAGGCGAGAGCGCAAAGGACCCTGCGATGGCGCCCACTGGACCCGCTGCGGCTTCGTCGTTTCAGGACCTGATTCTGACGCTGCAGACATACTGGGCGCGGCAGGGCTGCCTGCTGCTGCAGCCCTACGACATGGAAGTGGGTGCCGGCACCTTCCATCCCGCCACCACCTTGCGCGCGCTCGGCCCCGAGCCGTGGAATGCGGCCTATGTGCAGCCCTCGCGCCGCCCCAAGGACGGCCGTTACGGCGACAACCCGAACCGCCTGCAGCATTACTACCAGTTCCAGGTGATCCTGAAGCCGAGCCCGCCCAATGTGCTGGAGCTGTATCTCGGCTCGCTCGAAGCGCTCGGCATTTCGTCCAAGCGCCACGATATCCGCTTCGTCGAAGACGACTGGGAAAGCCCGACGCTGGGTGCCTGGGGTCTGGGCTGGGAAGTCTGGTGCGACGGCATGGAAGTGACCCAGTTCACCTATTTCCAGCAGGTCGGCGGCTTCGACTGCTCGCCGGTTGCAGCCGAAATCACCTATGGCCTCGAACGCCTGGCGATGTATGTGCAGGGCAAGGACAACGTCTACGACCTCGACTTCAACGGCCGCGGCGTGAAATACGGCGAAGTGTTCCACCAGGCCGAACGCGAATTCTCCGCTTACAATTTCGAACATGCCGACACCGAGCAGCTGTTCCGCCGCTTCGCCGATGTCGAGAAGGAATGCATCGCGCTGGTCGGGAAGGGCCTGGCCCTGCCGGCTTATGACCAGTGCATGAAGGCGAGCCATACCTTCAATCTGCTGGATGCGCGCGGCGTGATCAGCGTGACCGAGCGTGCCGCCTATATCGGCCGTGTGCGTGCGCTGGCCAAGGCCTGCTGCACCCAGTGGCTGAAGTCGCGCGGCCATAATGGCCCAATCCTTGACGGGAAGGAGGGCGCCTGATGCTTGGCGAACTCCTGCTTGAGCTGCATTCGGAAGAAATTCCCGCGCGCATGCAGCAGCGCGCCGCCGAGGACCTGCAGCGCCTCGTCACCGACCTGCTGAAGAAGTCCGGCCTGCATTTCGACAAGACCGAGTCTTACGTCACCCCGCGCCGCCTGGCGCTGGTGGTGCGCGGCCTGCCGCGCATGCAGGACGCCGTGCGCGAAGAGAAGAAGGGCCCGCGCGTCGGTTCGCCCGATGCCGCTGTGCAGGGCTTCCTGCGCGGCGCCGGCCTGACCTCGCTCGACAGTTGCGAGAAGCGCGATACCGGCAAGGGCGAATTCTGGTTCGCCATCGTCGAGAAGCCGGGCGAGGCCACGAAAGACGCGCTCAGGCGCCTGATCCCCGACGCGCTGGCCGCATTGCCCTGGCCGAAATCGATGCGCTGGGCCGATCAGCCGATGCGCTGGGTGCGCCCGCTGCACAGCATCATCTGCCTGTTCGAGGGCGAGACCGTGCCGTTCACGTTCGGTCATCTGACGGCGAGCGATACCACCTGCGGCCATCGCTTCCAGGCGCCGGCGCGCTTCTCCGTGCGTGACGCCGGCGACTATCTGCGCCGCCTGCGCGTGGCTTACGTGGAGCCGGATTTCGCCACGCGCCGCGCCGCAGTGCTGAAGGATGCCGCATTTGCTGCCGGCAACGAGGATCTCGTGCTGGTGGACGATCCGGGCCTCGCCGATGAGGTGACCGGCCTGGTCGAACAGCCGGTCGTGCTGCTCGGCCGCATCCCGCAGGATTTCATGAGCGTGCCGCGCGAGGTGCTGACCACCACGATGCGCACGCATCAGAAGTATTTCGCGCTCAATACCAAGGACGGCGCGCTGGCACCGCGTTTCGTCATAGTCGCCAATACGATGACCGACGATGGCGGCAAGCAGGTGATCGCCGGCAACGAGCGTGTGCTGAATGCGCGGCTGTCGGATGCCAAGTTCTTCTGGGACCAGGATCGCAAGGTCACGCTGGAAAGCCGCCTGCCGGCACTGAAGGACATCGTTTTCCACGCCAGGCTCGGCACCGTGGCGCAGAAGGTCGAGCGCGTGGAGCGTCTGGCCTACGAGATCGCCAGCGCGCTGCATGCCGATGCCAAGCAGGCGCGTCGGGCGGCCAAGCTGGCTAAGGCCGATCTGGTCAGCGGCCTGGTCGGCGAATTCCCCGAACTGCAGGGCGTCATGGGGCGCTACTACGCGCTGAACGACGGCGAGCCCGCCGAAGTGGCGGAGGCCATCGCGCAGCATTATGCGCCGCAGGGCCCGAATGACCGCTGCCCGACCGCGCCGGTTTCCGTCGCTGTCGCCCTGGCCGACAAGATCGACACGCTGGCCGGCTTCTTCGCCATCGACGAGAAGCCGACCGGCTCGAAGGATCCCTTCGCGCTGCGTCGCGCTGCGCTCGGCGTGATCCGCCTGATCCTGGAAAACCGGCTGGCGCTGCCATTGAAAGTGCTGTTCCGCTCGGCCCTGTCGCTGCAGATCGCGCAGGCCGAAAGCGAGCGCAGCCCGACCGAAGAGCTGATGCAGTTCTTCGTCGATCGCCTGAAGGTGTATCTGCGTGAGCAGGGCGTGCGGCATGATCTGGTCGCCGCCATCTTCGCCAAGGGCAATGACGACGACCTGCTGCGGATTCTGGCCAAGGTCGAGGCGCTGCGCGGTTTCCTGACCGACGGTGAGGGCGCCAATCTTCTCGTCGCCTATCGCCGCGCCAACAACATCGTGCGCGCCGAGATGAAAAAAACGCCGGATCTCAAGCTGGGCGAGATCGATGGCAAGCTGATCGCGCAGGATGAAGAGCGCGTGCTGGTCGCCGCGCTCGGCGATCTCGGTCGCGAAGCCTCCGGAAAGACACAGGACGAGGCGGATTTCCGCCATTATCTTGCCACACTTGCGCGGCTACGTGCGCCGGTCGATGCGTTCTTCGACCGGGTCACCGTCAATGCTGATGTGACGACCGTGCGACGCAATCGTTTGAGCCTGCTGTCTGCCGTCGTGGGCAGCATGGATCGTATCGCCGACTTTTCCCAGATCGAGGGGTAAATACTGCCATGGCCAAGAAGAAAGCTGCCAAGAAGGTCGCCAAGAAAGCGGTGAAGGCCCGCAAGGCAGCGCCGAAAAAGTCAGCACCCAAAAAGGCTGTGAAGAAGGTTGCCCGCAAGGCCGCGAAGCCTGCAGCTCCGGCCAAGGGGAAACTGGTTTACTCGTTCGGCGACGGCAAGGCCGAAGGCCGCGCCGACATGAAGAATCTGCTGGGCGGCAAGGGCGCCAACCTCGCCGAGATGTCCAACATCGGCCTGCCGGTTCCCCCGGGCCTGACCATCACCACCGAGGTCTGCACGGCTTACTACAAGAACGGCAAGCAGTATCCCAGGGAACTGAAGGGCCAGGTCGATGCCGCGCTGACGCGCGTCGAGAAACTGGTCGGCGCCAAGTTCGGCGACGCCAGGATGCCGCTGCTGGTTTCGGTTCGCTCGGGCGCGCGGGCCTCGATGCCGGGCATGATGGACACCGTGCTGAATCTCGGCCTGAACGACATAACCGTGGAAGCGCTGGCCAAGCAGTCGGGCAACGAGCGTTTCGCCTGGGACAGCTATCGCCGCTTCATCCAGATGTATTCCAATGTCGTGCTCGATGTCGGCCACGAGCATTTCGAAGAACTGCTCGAAATGCACAAGGAAGAGCATGGCCTCAACCTCGACACCGAGCTGAAGGCCGATGACTGGAAGCAGATCGTCGCCGCCTACAAGAAGAAGGTGCAGCAGGAACTGGGCAAGCCCTTCCCGCAGGATGTGCGCGACCAGCTCTGGGGCGCTATCGGCGCCGTGTTCTCCAGCTGGATGAACCAGCGCGCCATTACCTATCGCAGCCTGAACAACATTCCGGCCTCATGGGGCACGGCGGTGAATGTGCAGGCGATGGTGTTTGGCAATATGGGCGAGACATCCTGCACCGGCGTCGCCTTCACCCGCGATCCGTCCACCGGCGAGAAGATCTATTACGGCGAATACCTGATCAACGCGCAGGGCGAGGATGTCGTGGCCGGCATCCGCACGCCGCAGCAGCTCACGAAAGAGTCGCGGCTCAAGGTCGGCAACGACATGCCGTCGATGGAAGAGTCGATGCCGGCGACCTTCAGGCAGCTGGTCGGCGTGTTCAAGACGCTGGAAAAGCACTATCGCGACATGCAGGACATCGAGTTCACCGTCCAGCAAGGCAAGCTGTGGATGCTGCAGACCCGTTCGGGCAAGCGCACTGCCAAGGCCGCGATCAAGATCGCCGTCGACATGGTGAAGGAAAAGCTGGTCAGCCAGGGCGAAGCGGTCATGCGCGTCGACCCGGCATCGCTGGACCAGCTGTTGCATCCGACGCCGGATCCGAAGGCCGAGCGCAAGGTGATCGCCAAGGGTCTGGCCGCCTCGCCGGGCGCCGCCTCGGGCAAGGCGGTGTTCACTGCCGATGAAGCCGAGCAGTTGGCCGGCAAGGGCGAGGCCGTCATTCTCTGCCGCGTCGAGACCTCGCCGGAAGACATCCATGGCATGCATGCCGCCAAGGGCATTCTGACCGCGCGCGGCGGCACCACCAGCCATGCGGCCGTCGTGGCCCGTGGCATGGGCCGCCCCTGCGTTTCGGGCGCCGGCGCCATCCGCATCGACCATGCCGCCGGCAAGATGACGATCGGCGATCTCATCGTGAACAAGGGCGACGTGATCACCATCGACGGTTCGACCGGCGAAGTGATCCTCGGTGTCATGCCGATGATCGAGCCGCAGCTGTCGGGAGATTTCGGCCAGCTGATGGTCTGGGCTGACAAGCTGCGCAAGCTGAAGGTCCGCACCAACGCCGAGACTCCCGCCGATGCGGAAACGGCCGTACGCTTCGGCTGCGAAGGCATCGGCCTGTGCCGCACCGAACATATGTTCTTCGACGCCGACCGCATCACGGCGGTGCGCGAAATGATCCTGTCGCACAGCGTGGAAGGCCGGAAGAAGGCGCTGGCCAAGATCCTGCCGATGCAGCGCGAGGATTTCGTGCAGCTGTTCAAGATCATGGCCGGCCGCCCGGTGACGATCCGCCTGCTCGATCCGCCGTTGCATGAATTCCTGCCCAAGACCGATGGCGATTTCGACGCGGTCGCGCGTGGCACCGGCCTGAGTGTCGCGGCGCTCAAGGAGCGCAAGAAGGCGCTGGAAGAAACCAATCCGATGCTCGGCCATCGCGGCTGCCGCCTCGGCATCAGCTTCCCGGAAATCTACGAGATGCAGGCGCGCGCCATCTTCGAGGCGGCCGTGCAGGTGTCCAAGGCCGGCGGCAAGCCGGTCGAGCCGGAAGTGATGATTCCGCTGGTCGCCACCAAGGCCGAGATCGACATCCTGAAGGGCAAGGTCGATGGCGTTGCCGCTGCTGTGTTCAAGGAGCAGGGCAAGAAGGTGAAGTATCTGGTCGGCACCATGATCGAGCTGCCGCGCGCTGCCCTGCGCGCTGCCGATATCGCGGAGACCGCCGAATTCTTCTCCTTCGGCACCAACGATCTGACCCAGACCACGCTGGGCATCAGCCGCGACGACTCTGCCCTGTTCATGGAAGATTACCTGCGGGCCGGCATTTTCGAGCGCGATCCGTTTGTCAGCATCGATCAGGCCGGTGTGGGCGAGTTAGTGAAACTGGCTGCCGAGCGCGGCCGGAGCACCCGCAAGGATATCAAGCTGGGCATCTGCGGCGAGCATGGCGGCGACCCGTCGTCAGTGCGCTTCTGCCACAATGCCGGTCTGGATTATGTGTCCTGCTCGCCCTACCGCGTGCCGATCGCCCGTCTGGCTGCCGCGCAGGCGGCGATCTCCGAGGAACAGGCCAGCGAGGCCTGATCCGAACGGGAGCGTTCAATCAAAAAAGGCCGGCTGCCAGATAGCTTTTCTGGGCCGGCCTTTTTCTTTGGGCTCAGATCCGGGTCACTCAATCGTGATCTTCGGCATCCGGCTGGCGCCGGCATCCCGGTCCAGCTTGGCCGCCACCAGCGCCGCGATGGCGCGATAGGCCTTGGCTTCATCGCTTTCGGGCCTGGAGGCGACGATCGGCGTGCCGCCGTCGCTGGTCTCGCGGATCTCGATTTTCAGCGGCAGCTCGCCCAGGAAATCGCAACCCAGTTCCTCGGCCGTTTTGCGCGCGCCGCCATGGGCGAAGATATCGCTGCGATGGCCGCAATTCGGGCAGCAGAAGTAGCTCATATTCTCGACGATCCCGAGCACCGGCACATCGACGCGGCGGAACATGTTCAGGCCTTTGCGTGCATCCAGCAGCGCGATGTCCTGCGGCGTCGACACGATCACCGCGCCGGCCAGCGGCACGCGCTGCGCCATGGTCAGCTGCGCATCGCCGGTGCCCGGCGGCATATCGACCACCAGCACGTCGAGTTCGCCCCAGTTCACGTCGCGCAGCATCTGCTCCAGCGCGCTCATCACCATCGGGCCACGCCAGATCATCGGCGTGTCTTCCGGCACCAGGAACCCCATGGACATACAGGGAATACCCCAGCCCTGCATGGGTTCCAGGCGCTTGCCATCGGGTGAATTCGGCTTGCCGGAGATGCCCATCATGCGCGGCAGTGACGGACCGTAGATATCAGCATCCAGCAGGCCGACCTTCCTGCCGGACTGCGCCAGCGCCAGCGCCAGGTTGACGGCAGTGGTGGATTTGCCGACGCCGCCCTTGCCCGAGGCGACGGCGATGATCGACTTGATGCCGGGGATGGCCGGACGCGCACTGACTTCGGGCGCGGCGGCGGGTTTCTTCGCCGGGCCATGACTGTGCCCATGATCATGGCCGTGATCATGCGCATGCGCGTGGGCATGCGCCGGTTGCGCTGCAGCCGATTTACCCTGACTCTGGGCTGTCAGGACCACGGTGGCCGAGGTGATGCCGGGCAGGGCGGCGACGGCCTGTTCGGCGGCTTTGCGCAGCGGTTCCTTGCGCGCACCGTCCCGGGCCGGCACTTCCAGCACGAAACCGACATTGCCGCCCTTGATCACCAGGCCGGCCACCATGCCAAGCTCGACCACATTCTTGCCATGATCGGCGTCTACCACACCGCGCAGCGCGTCGAGGATCTGCGCTTCTGTAACTCCGGTCATGCTTGAAATCCCTGTAAACGTTCCAATATTCTTGATGGCTGGCAGGCAAAGCCGCGCTTGCGCCAAGCGATTGATATATCGCGGGGGCTGAAAGACGGCAATTCATCTGCTCGGCAGGCGAGGCCCTGTATAAAGGCGAGACGGGGACCGGAACGGGGCGACAACCCGGCGGTACAATGCGAAACTGGTGCCATCGCGCCGGACTTTTGGGTCTGGCGCAGTCTCGGATGGCCCGAATTCTGGTTAAGAAGGACTGTAGGATGCCCTGGAGCAATCAAGGTGGGGGTTGGCAAGGTGGCGGCGGCGGTGGTCGCGGGCCATGGGGCCAGGGGTCTGGCGGCGGTAATCGCGGTTCGGGCGGCGGCAATGGCGGCGGCCCGATCCCGCCCAGCCTTGAGGACATCCTGCGCAAGGGCCAGGACCGCTTCCGCGGCATGCTGCCGGGCGGAGACGTCTCCGGTCGCGGCATCCTGCTGCTGATCCTGGTCGCCGTGGCAATCTGGCTCGGCACCGGCTTCTACCGCGTCGATACCGACGAACAGGGCGTCGTGCTGCGCTTCGGCAAGGTGCATGCCGTCACCGAACCGGGCCTGCGCTATCGCCTGCCTTGGCCGGTCGACAGCGTGCTGACACCCAAGGTCACCTCGGTCAATCGCGAGGAAATCGGCTTCCGTTCGCTGGGCGATTCGCCGACCCGCGGCGCCCAGACCCGCGACGTGCCGGAAGAAAGCCTGATGCTGACCGGCGACGAGAATATCGTCGATATCGATTTCACCGTGCTGTGGCAGGTGAAGGATGCCGGCCAGTACCTCTTCAACGTGGTCGATCCTTCGCGCACCATCAAGCAGATCGCCGAGAGTGCGATCCGCGAAGTGGTCGGCAAGAACAATATCCAGTTCATCCTGACCGAAGGCCGCACCAAGATCGCCGACGATACCCGTCGCGTGATGCAGGCAGTGCTTGACAGTTACAGTGCCGGCGTGGTGATCACCCAGGTGGCGCTGCAGCGTACCGAGCCGCCGGCGTCGGTGATCGATGCCTTCCGCGACGTGCAGGCGGCCCAGGCCGACCGCGAGCGCGCGCAGAATGAGGCGGAAGCCTATCGCAACGACATCATCCCGCGCGCGCGCGGCGAAGTGCAGCGTCTGCTGCAGCAGGCCGAGGCGTACAAGCAGGAAACCATCGCCAATGCCCAGGGCGACGCCAGCCGCTTCACCCAGGTCTACAACGAGTACCGCCAGGCCAAGGACGTGACGACCAAGCGCATGTATCTCGAAACCATGGAACAGATCATGCGCGGCACCAACAAGGTGATCGTCGACAGCCAGAATGGCGGCCAGGGCGTGGTACCCTACCTGCCGCTGACCGAATTGCAGAAACAGCTGCCGCGCACGAACAATGCGCAGCCGCAGCAGCAGCGCTAAGAGAGGAGACGCATCATGAACCGCTCGCTCCTCACCATCGTCGTTATCGTCCTGGTTGCCGCCGGTTTCCTGGTCAAGGCTTCGCTGTTCACCGTGCATCAGGCCCAGCAGGCCCTGGTCGTGCAGTTCGGCGATCCGCGCAGCGTGATCACCGAACCCGGACTGAATGTGAAAATCCCGCTGATCCAGGATGTGGTTTACTTCGACAAGCGTATCCTCGGCCTCGATGCGCAGCCCGAGGAAATCCTCACCACTGATCAGCGCCGTCTCGTGGTCGACAGCTTCGTGCGCTACAAGATCACCAATCCGCTGCTGTTCTATCAGACCGTCCGCAACGAAACTGGCCTGCGCGGCCGTCTGGCGCCGTCGGTGGCCAACGCCTTCCGTGGCGCCTTCGGCAAGCTGGACGCCAGCACGATCATCTCCGGCGATCGTCCCTCGGCGATGCAGCAGGTGACCAACACGCTGCAGGAAGACAGCCGCCGTCTCGGTATCGAGCTGGTCGACGTGCGCATCAAGCGCGCCGATTTCCCCGACACCATCGGCCAGGCGATCTTCCGCCGCATGCAGACCGAACGCCAGCGCGAGGCGAATGAGCAGCGCGCCACGGGCTTCGAGCTGTCCGAAAGGATTCGCTCGGAGGCGGAACGTCAGCGCACCATCCTGATTGCGGATGCGCGCCGCCGTTCGGAAATCCTGCGCGGTGAAGGCGATGCCGAACGCACCAAGATTTTCGCCGAAGCCGCCAACAAGGACCCGCAGTTCTACGATTTCTACCGGTCGCTGCAGGCCTACACCAAGGCGCTGCAGCCGGGCGACACCACCATGGTGCTGTCGCCGGACTCCGAGTTCTTCAAGTATTTCGACAGTGCCACCGGGGCGCCGCGCCGCCCGGCGGGTCGTTAGTCAACATTCGTCGCCCGCAGAGGCGAGGAGGATGGTCATGGGTAGCATGATGCAGGATCGACTGGTTCGGAGCTGTGCGGTTGCCGCCACGGCCATCGTGCTGATGTTCGGTGCGGTTTCGCCGGTGCAGGCGCGCGCACCGGAGGGCGACTTCGCCGATCTGGCCGAGCGCCTGCTGCCGGCGGTGGTGAATATCTCCACCACGCAGACGGTGCAGAATCGCGGCATCACGCCGGAAGGCATGCCGCAATTCCCGCCCGGCTCGCCGTTTGAGGATTTCTTCAAGGAATTCTTCGAACGCCAGCAGCGCGGCGAGGGCGGCAACCGTCCGCCGCGCCAAGTGTCGTCGCTCGGCTCGGGCTTCATCGTCGATGCGCGCGGCTATGTGGTCACCAACAACCACGTGATCGCCGATGCCGACCAGGTGCGTGTCATCCTGCATGACAACACCGAACTGGAAGCCAAGATCATCGGCCGCGATCCTGAAGTGGATATCGCGGTGCTGAAGGTCGAGCCCAAGGACCGCAAGCTGACCGCGGTGAACTGGACCGATTCGGACAAGATCCGCGTCGGCCAGTGGACGCTGGCGATCGGCAATCCCTTCGGTCTCGGCGGCACCGTCACCGCCGGCATCGTCTCGGCGCGCGGCCGCGACATCAACGCCGGCCGCTACGACGACTTCATCCAGACCGATGCCTCGATCAACAAGGGCAACTCCGGTGGCCCGCTGTTCGACAAGGAAGGCAACGTCATCGGCATCAACACGGCGATCTTCTCGCAGTCCGGCGGCTCGATCGGCATCGGCTTTGCCGTGCCGGCCAATCTCGCCCGCCCGGTCGTGCAGCAGCTGATCGAATTCGGCCGCACCAAGCGCGGCTGGCTCGGCGTGCAGATCCAGTCGGTCACCGACGAGATGGTGGAAGCGCTCGGCCTGCAGCAGGCGCGCGGCGCGCTGGTTGCCAAGGTCGTCCCCGGCGGCCCGGCCCAGAAGGCCGGTATCGACAGCGGCGATGTGGTCGTCAGCTTCGATGGCAAGGCGATTGCCAGCACCAATGCGCTGACCCGCAGCGTGGCCGAGACCCCGGTCGGCAAGACCGTGAATGTCGAGATCATGCGCAAGGGCAAGAAGCAGACGGTGAAGGCCACGCTGGGCGAGCTGGAAGCCGCCATGGCCTCGGCCAAGACGGAGAACAGCCAGAAGGCCGATGCGGCCCGCCCCAGGGCCGGCCGTAACGAGACCGAGCTGGCCGATCTCGGCGTGCGCATCGCGCCGCTGACCAAGGAGCTGCGCCAGAAACATGACATCAAGGATGACGTGAAGGGCGTGGTGATCACCGATGTGGAGAATGACGGTCCGGCGGCCAAGCGCGACGTGCGCGTCGGCGACGTGATCATCGAGATGGCGCAGTCGGAAATCCGTAACACCGACGACGCGGTGGAGATGCTGAAGGCATTGAAAGATGCCAAGCGCAAGGTGGCGCTGCTGCAGATCCAGCGCGCCGGCGAGCCGCGCTTCGTGCCGGTGCCGCTGAAGTCTTAAGCGCCTCCGGAAACGGATTACAAAAGGCCGGCCCAGATATCTTGGTGCCGGCCTTTTTCTTTGCCCGCGTCGCAAATCCCAGTCGTTTCCCGTAAAATAGGCTGAACGAATCCGGGGGAAACATATGTGCCGCTGGCTGACCTATCGGGGCGATCCGATCTATCTGGAGGACCTGCTGTTCGCGCCGCGTTATTCGCTGATCGAGCAGAGCCTGCATGCGCGCAAGGCAGCGGTCGCCACCAACGGCGACGGCTTCGGCGTCGGCTGGTATGCCGAACGCGACCTGCCCGGCACCTATCGCGACATCCTGCCGGCCTGGAACGATCCGAACCTGCGCAGCATCGCGCATCAGATCCGCTCCAGCCTGTTCCTGGCGCATGTGCGTGCCTCCACCGGCACGGCCACCTCGCGCGCCAACTGCCACCCGTTTTCCAACGGGCGCTGGCTGTTCATGCACAATGGCCAGATCGGCGGCTATGCGCGTTTGCGCCGCCGTCTCGAGGCACTGATTCCCGATGGCCTGTATGAGCAGCGGCTGGGCACCACGGATTCGGAAGCGATCTTCTATCTCATGCTGCATCACGGCCTCGACCGCGATCCGCTGGCGGCGATCTCGGCCGCCATTGCCGATGTGCGCAAGCTGATGATCGAGGATGGCATCACCGAGGCTTTCCGCATGACGGCGTCGCTCACTGATGGCCGCTCGGTCTACGCGATCCGCTATTCGAGCGATGCCGAGCCGCCCAGCCTGTACTGGCGCATGGAGGACGGCCGGCTCACCATCGTGTCAGAACCGCTGGACGAGCATGTGCAGAAATGGCTGCCGGTGCCGCCGGGCCATGTGCTGGTGGCCGCCGAGGCCAGCGAAGTGACGCTCAGCGCGCTCGCCGCATAAAAAAAGGCCGGCCCAGAGAGCTATTCTGGCAGCCGGCCTTTTCGCATTCTATCAGCGAGCTTTATTCGATCTCGCGGGCGTTCTGCACGACCTTGCCGACCAGGCCGTATTCCACGGCCTGTTCCGCGCTCATCCAGTAATCGCGGTCGGTATCCTTCTCGATCCGCTCGATCGGCTGACCGGTCTCGCGGGCGAAGATCTCGTTCAGCCGCTTACGCATGCGGATGATTTCCTTGGCCTGGATGGCGACATCCGAAGCCGTGCCGCCGGCGCCGCCAGACGGTTGATGCAGCAGGAAGCGGGTGTTGGGCAGCGAGAAGCGGTTTTCTTTCTTGGCGGCGGAAAAGATCAGCGCGCCGGCCGAAGCGACCCAGCCGGTGCCGACCACGCGCACATCCGGCTTCACGAACTTGATCATGTCATAGATCGTGTCGCCCGATTCGACGTGGCCGCCCTGGCTGTTGATGTAGATGGTGACCGGGTCGTCGCTGGCCGACTGCAGCGCCAGCAGGCGGGCCGAAACTTCCTTGGCCAGTTTCTGGTCGATGCCGCCGAAAATCAGGATGGTGCGCGCCTTGAAAAGGCGCTCCTCGATGGCCGGGGTCTTGTCCCGCACCTTCTCCTTGTCGGTCTCGCCGTTCTTCTCCGGCTCGTCCTCGTCCAGGCGGGTGATACGGTTCAGCATGCGCGAAAGGCTCCTGCAAAAGTGCTGTCAAAAGTATCCCATGGGCGGCGCGGCAGCCGCAAGGCTCAGACCCGGCCGCAGCCGGCTGCGCCTAGGCAAAAGCCGGGCTTTTCCGCTAGGCTTCGGCCTCTCTCCAGGCAGGTAAGAAAGGTCGCGCCATGCTGAAAGGCAAGTCCGCCGTCGTCACGGGTTCCACCAGCGGGATCGGTTTAGGGATCGCCCGGGCGCTGGCCAAAGAGGGCGTCAACCTGATGCTGAACGGCTTCGGCGACGCCGCCGAGATCGAAAAGCTGCGGGCGGGCATCGCGGCCGAATTCGGCGTCAAGGTGGTCTATGACGGTGCCGACATGAGCAAGGGCGAGGCGATTGCCGCCTTCATCAAAAAGTCCGAACAGGAGCTCGGCGGCATCGACATCCTGGTCAACAATGCCGGCATCCAGTTCGTGTCGCCGGTGGATGAATTCCCCGATGCCAAGTGGGAGGCGATCCAGAGCATCAACCTGTCGTCCAGCTTCCACTGCATCAAGACCGCGCTGCCCGGCATGAAGAACAAGGGCTGGGGCCGCATCGTGAATATCGCCTCGGCGCATGGGCTGATCGCCTCGCCGTTCAAGTCGGCCTATGTGGCGGCCAAGCATGGCCAGGTCGGCCTGACCAAGTCGGTCGCGCTGGAAGTGGCCGAAGCCGGCATCACGGTGAATGCGATCTGCCCCGGCTATGTGCGCACGCCGCTGGTCGAGAACCAGATCGACGACCAGGCCAAGGCGCATAACATGCCGCGCGACAAGGTGATCCGCGAAGTGATCCTGGCGGTGCAGCCGACCCGGCGCTTTGTCGAGATCGAGGAAGTGGCCGCGCTCGCCGTCTATCTGTGCGGCGATGCGGCGAAGTCGATCACCGGCACGGCGATTGCGATCGATGGCGGCTGGACCGCGCGCTGACCTTGACTCGTCGTCCCCGCGAAAGCGGGGACCCAGTCTTTCCGTTGCTCTGGATTCCCGCTTTCGCGGGAATGACGACTGAGCGTTTCAGCCCCGCCCGTAAATCTCGTCGGCGCGATAGCCCTGCAGATACAGCAGCGCCGTCAGGTCGCCGTGGCGGATGTTGATGCGGGCCTGCTCCTGCACCTTCGGCTTGGCATGATAGGCCACGCCCATCCCGGCGGCGCCCAGCATGGCAAGATCGTTGGCGCCGTCGCCCACCGTGATGCAATCTTCCACCGTGATGCCACGCTCGCGCGCCACGCGCTGCAGCGCTTCCAGCTTCGCCTCGCGGCCCAGGATCGGCTCACGGATGCCGGCAATCGCCTCGTTCTCGAGGATCATGTGGTTGGCCTGCTGCTCGTCGAAGCCAAGCTGTTCGGCAATCGGCTGGGTGTAGTAGTCAAAGCCGCCCGAGACCAGCGCGCAATACACACCATGACTTTTCAGCGTGGCGAGCAGCGCCTGTGCGCCGGGCATCAGCTTGATGCGCTTGGCAGCATCATCCAGCAGGGTGGCCGGCTGGCCTTTCAGGAGGCTGACACGCTCGCGGATCGCTTCATAGAAATCCAGCTCGCCATTCATCGCCTTGCGCGTGATCTCGGCCACCTGCTCGCCGATCTCGGCGAGGTAGGCGAGTTCATCCAGCATCTCGTTGCGGATGATGGTCGACTCCATGTCGGCCACCAGGGCCCTCTTCCGCCGGTTGGGCGAGGTGGGCAGCGCGATCACATCGACCGGCGCATTGCGCAACGCCGCGCGCGTCAGTTTTTCAGCCTCGCGCACATCCACATTGTCGAAAGGGATGTCGCAGGCGATGCCGGGATCCAGCCAGTCCGGCGGGCCGACCAGGCCCCGCGCCATGGCCAGCGCGTCGCGTACGGCGCTGGTGAGTTTGGGCGTCAGCACGGCGTTATGAGGCGCGGCGATCAGGGTCAGAATGTTTTGCATCCGACTCTTCTAGGCTTGTACAACAGGCGGCGCAACAGATAGGCCTTCCGTGATCGATCCCAGCAAAGCCCCGATCCTTGTCGTCGCCGGCCCCACTGCCAGCGGCAAGTCGGCGCTTGGCATCGCCATCGCCGAAAAGGTGAACGGCACCATCATCAATGCCGACAGCATGCAGGTGTATCGCGACCTGCGGGTCCTGACGGCGCGGCCGACGGACGACGAGATGCGCCGGGCGCCGCACCGGCTCTATGGCGTGCTGGATGGCGCCGTGCATGGCACGGCTGCCGTGTGGGTCGATCTGGCAAAGCAGGCCATAACAGAGACCATTGCCGAGGGCCGGGTGCCGATCCTGCTGGGCGGCACCGGCATGTATCTGCGCAGCCTGTTCGAGGGGCTGGCCGAGATCCCGCCGATCCCGGCCGAGGTTCGCGCCGAGGTTCGCGCCCGGCTCGACAGCGAAGGCCCGCAGAGCCTGCATGCCGCGCTGAAACATGCCGATCCGGACACCGCCGCCAACCTGAAGCCGGGCGACAGCCAGCGGCTGGTGCGGGCCTGGGAAGTGCTGCAGGTGACTGGTCGCGGGCTCATCGAGTGGCAGAAAGCGCCGGTCAGTCCCGGTCTGCCGAACCCGGCCTTTCGTCTGTTGCTGCAGCCGCCGCGCGACAGCCTCTATGCCCGGATTGACCGGCGTTTCGAGGGCATGATCGACGTCGGCGCGCTCGACGAGGCCAAAGCCGTGCTGGCCCGCGGCGATATCCCGATGGAGGCCCCGATGCGCAAGGCGCATGGACTTCCTGAACTGGCTCAGTATCTTAAGGGTGAAATCAGCCTCGAAGAGGCGGTCCGGGTCGGCCAGCTCAACACCCGGCATTACGCCAAACGCCAGACCACCTGGTTCCGGCACCAGTTCAGTCCTGACCTGGTTGTGGAAAAAGACTTAAGTCAGCAAGAAAATTTCAACCTAGAGGCAGAAATCTTTCCATTCATTGTGAGATACCTGTTGACGGCCCGCTGACCCCCCGTTTAGGTTGGCGCCGATTTTGACGGCCGGGGCCCGTGTTCCGGCCGATTTTCGTCTAAAAGGCCAGTCTTTACCTAAAAGGGCCGTTTGCCCGAAGGATTTGAGCGTCATGTCCACCGCAGCGCAGGCTGCGCCGGCCCAGATGTCCGGTGCTGAAATGCTGATCAAGGCCCTGATCGACCAGGGTGTTGAGGTCGTATTCGGCTATCCCGGCGGCGCGGTCCTCCCGATTTACGACGCGCTGTTCAAGCAGAATGCCATCCGCCACATCCTGGTGCGCCATGAGCAGGGTGCGGTGCATGCCGCCGAGGGTTACGCCCGCTCGACCGGCAAGCCCGGTGTGGTGCTGGTCACCTCCGGCCCCGGCGCCACCAATGCCGTCACCGGCCTGACCGATGCGCTGCTCGATTCCATTCCGGTGATCTGCCTGACCGGCCAGGTCGCCACCCATCTGGTCGGCACGGATGCTTTCCAGGAATGCGACACCACCGGCATCACCCGGCCCTGCACCAAGCACAACTATCTGGTCAAAAACGTGGACGACCTGTCGCGCGTCGTGCACGAGGCCTTCTATGTCGCCACCAGCGGCCGTCCGGGCCCGGTGGTGATCGACCTGCCCAAGGATGTGCAGGTTGCGCCCGGCACCTACACCGGCAAGGACAACGTCAAGCACAAGACCTATCGCCCGCAGGTGAACGGCGACGACGCCAAGATCAAGGAAGCGGTCGCCATGATGGCCGCCGCCGAACGCCCGGTCTTCTATACCGGCGGCGGCATCATCAATGCGGGCCCGAAGGCCTCTGACCTGCTGCGCGAATTCGTGCAGCTGACCGGCTTCCCGATCACCAACACGCTGATGGGTCTGGGCGGCTATCCCGCCACCGACCGGCAGTTCCTCGGCATGCTGGGCATGCATGGCACTTGGGAAGCCAATCATGCGATGCATGATTGCGACGTGATGATCAATATCGGTGCGCGATTCGATGACCGCATCACCGGTCGTCTGGCGGCTTTCTCGCCGGGCTCGAAGAAGATCCATGTCGATATCGATCCGTCCTCGCACAACAAGACCGTGCGTTGCGACCTGAACATCGTCGGCGATGCCTGCCGCGTGCTGGAGCAGATGATCGCGGCGTGGAAACAGGGCGGTTACAAGCCGAACCAGAAGGCGCTCGACAAGTGGTGGCAGCAGATCGACCAGTGGCGCGCCCGCGACAGCCTCAAGTACAAGAAGGATTCCAAGATCATCAAGCCGCAGCTCGCCATCGAGCGGCTGTATGAGCTGACCAAGGATCAGGACACCTTCATCACCACCGAAGTGGGCCAGCACCAGATGTGGGCGGCCCAGTTCTACAAGTTCAACAAGCCGAACCGCTGGATGACCTCGGGCGGCCTCGGCACCATGGGCTATGGCCTGCCGGCTGCCATCGGCGTGCAGCTCGGCCATCCCGGCAAGCTGGTGGTGGATATCGCCGGCGAAGCCTCGATCCTGATGAACATCCAGGAACTCGGCACCGCGGCGCAGTTCCGCCTGCCGGTGAAGGTGTTCATCCTCAACAACGAATATATGGGCATGGTGCGCCAGTGGCAGCAGCTGCTGCATGGCGGCCGCTACTCGCAGAGCTATTCGGAATCGCTGCCCGATTTCGTCAAGCTGGCCGAAGCCTTCCATTGCAAGGGTCTGCGCGTGACCGACCCGGGCGACCTCGATGGCGTCATCAGGGAGATGATCGCCTATGACGGTCCGGTGGTGGTGGATGTCGCCGTCGACAAGGCGGAGAACTGCTTCCCGATGGTGCCGTCGGGTGCGGCCCATAACGAGATGATCCTGGCTGACGACAAGCCGAAGGATTCGAGCAACGCCAGCGTCACCGAAGAGGGCATGGCCCTCGTCTGAGGTCCGGCGTCACAGAAGAAGAAATCAGATCATGTCCGCGTCGCAGCAGCCGATCCAGTCTCACATTCTCTCAGTGCTTGTCGATAACGAGCCCGGCATCCTCGCCCGTGTCGTCGGGCTGTTCTCCGGCCGTGGCTACAATATCGAAAGCCTCACGGTGGCAGAGGTGTCCGATGCCGCGCATCTGTCGCGCATCACGGTCGTCACGTCTGGTCCGTCCAATGTGATCGACCAGATCAAGGCGCAGCTCGGTCGGCTGGTGCCGGTGCATAATGTCCATGATTTGACGGTTGAAGGCCCGCACATTGCGCGCGAACTGGCGCTGATCAAGGTGGCCGGCACCGGCGAGAAGCGCGTGGAGAGCCTGCGCATCGCCGATATCTTCCGCGCCCGGGCGGTCGACAGCACTATCGAATCCTTCGTCTTCGAGCTGACCGGCGCGCCGGAAAAGATCAACGCCTTTGTCGAGCTGATGAAGCCGTTGGGCCTGATCGATGTCTCGCGCACTGGCGTGGTGGCGATCAGCCGCGGCCCCAAGCCACTCTAATTCACTGAATACGAACAACGACGCTTTAATCCCGAGGAGAGACTGAAATGCGTGTTTATTACGACCGCGATGCGGACCTGAACCTGATCAAGGGCAAGAAGGTTGTCATCGTCGGCTACGGCAGCCAGGGCCATGCCCATGCGATGAACCTGAAAGACAGCGGCGTGAAGAATATCGCCGTTGCGCTGCGCAAGGGCTCGGCCGGCACGAAGAAGGCCGAAGAGGCCGGCTTCAAGGTGATGACCCCGACCGAAGCCGCCAAGTGGGCCGATGTCGTGATGGTGCTGACGCCGGATGAAGGCCAGTCGGACCTGTGGACCAACGACCTGCGTGACAACATGAAGGAAGGCGCCGCGCTTGCCTTCGCGCATGGCCTGAACATCCACTTCAACCTGATCGAGCCGCGCAAGGACCTCGACGTCTTCATGATCGCGCCGAAGGGCCCCGGTCACACCGTGCGTTCGGAATACCTCAAGGGCGGCGGCGTGCCGTCGCTGGTTGCCGTGCACCAGAATGCCTCGGGCAACGCGCTGGAAATCGCGCTGAGCTACGCCTCGGCCAATGGCGGCGGCAAGGCCGGCATCATCGAGACCACCTTCCAGGAAGAATGCGAAACCGACCTGTTCGGCGAGCAGGTGGTGCTCTGCGGCGGCCTGGTCGAGCTGATCAAGGCCGGCTACGAGACGCTGGTCGAAGCCGGCTACGCCCCGGAAATGGCCTATTTCGAGTGCCTGCATGAAGTGAAGCTGATCGTGGACCTGATCTACGAAGGCGGCATCGCCAACATGAACTACTCGATCTCGAACACGGCCGAATACGGTGAATACGTCACCGGTCCGCGCATCGTGACCGCCGAGACCAAGGCCGAGATGAAGCGCGTGCTGCAGGACATCCAGTCCGGTCGCTTCACCCGCAACTGGATGCTGGAAAACAAGGTCAATCAGACCTCGTTCAAGGCGACCCGTGCGGCGCTGGCCAAGCATCCGATCGAGGAAGTCGGCGCCAAGCTGCGCGCCATGATGCCCTGGATCGCCAAGAACAAGCTGGTCGACAAGGCCCGCTCGAACTAAGCGATTTCATATCGCACACGACGCGGCCGGCGGTGATGAACCGCCGGCCGTTTTCGTTCAGGCGACGCCCTCGTGCGCCAGCAACCAGCGTTTGCGCTCCAGCCCGCCGCCATATTTGATCAGCGATCCGTTGGCGCCGATCAGGCGATGGCAGGGCACCACGACGCTTAAGGGATTGGCGCCATTCGCCGCGCCGACGGCGCGCATCGCCGCCGGTCAGCCCAGTTTCGCCGCCAGCGCGCCGTAGCTCATCGTCTGGCCGGCCGGGATCCTGCGCAGCGCGCCCCAGACGCTGCGCTGGAATTCCGTGCCCGCAGCGGCGCAGGGGATGCCATCGAGCTGTTTCAGGTCGCCGGTGAAATAGCCATCCAGGGAGGCGCGCAGACCGGACGGGATGCGGGCAGTCTTCAATGCGATGCCGGCACCGTAATAGAGCCGCAGCAGGCGATGGAGCCGGTCTTCATGGTCGCTCCAGTCGAGCGCGCGCAACAC
The DNA here is from genome assembly GCF_007197755.1 of Ferrovibrio terrae. NCBI lineage: Bacteria > Pseudomonadati > Pseudomonadota > Alphaproteobacteria > Rhodospirillales > Rhodospirillaceae > Ferrovibrio > Ferrovibrio terrae. The sequence goes on along the minus strand of NZ_CP041636.1, from coordinate 213,888 downwards.
ATTGCACTCGTCGGTCACCAGCAAGGCCGTGCCGATCGGGGTTTTCAGCCGCGAGATGCGCAGATCGGCGGGCGGGTGGCTGGGCAGCATAGCCCATCATGCACCGGCCGGGCGATTCGCGCCAATGGCTCGACGATTTGTATCCGGCATCACATGCTGTCCTGTTGAAAGTTTCCACGGAAATGATATTTGTTTCCATGGAAATTAATAAATGGAGGCGGTCATGGCGGTTTCGCGACGGGGTTTTATCAGGGTGATTGGCGGCGGTGTGGTGGGCACTGCGCTGGTCGGTGGCGGCCTGCAGGGCTGCGATCGCATGCCGGCGAGCGCCGTGGCGCCGTGGAATGGGGCGCCTGCAGGCGAGACCGATCCGCGCCAGCGCGCGCTCAGCTGGGCTTTGCTGGCGCCCAATCCGCATAACATGCAGCCCTGGCTGGTCGATCTGCGCCGCGAGGGCGAAATCCTGCTGCATGTCGACCGCACGCGACTGCTGCCGGAAACCGATCCCTTTGCGCGCCAGATCGTCATCGGGCATGGCACCTTTCTCGAACTGCTGGTGCTGGCCGCCGGCGCAGACGGCTATCGCTGCGAGATCGACTACTTCCCGCAAGGCCAGCCGGCCGAAGGCGAGGTGGATGATCGCCCGCTGGCCCGCATCCGTCTGCAGCGCGACAGTGTGACCAATGATCCGCTGTTCGCGCAAATTCCGCACCGGCGCTCCACCAAAGAGCCGTATCTGGCGCAGGCACTGCAGCCAGATCATGCCCGCGACTTGCAGGTGGCGCATCGCGCGGGTCCTGCACAACTGACCATCACCAGCGATGCGGCACTGGCGGCTGGCTTACGCGGCATCACCGAGCGGGCAATGCTGATTGAACTGCAGACGCCGCGTGCCCTGAAGGAAAGCATCGATCGCCTGCGCGTCGGCGCCGATGCCATCGCGGCCCAGCCGGATGGGATCGAACTGCACGGACCGTTCTTCTGGTGGTTGTCGAAACTCGGCCTGATGACGCCGGAGAAAGCAATGACGCCCGGCACCATGGCCTGGCAGGGTGGCATCGACTACGCGCTCGGCTGGGCACGCGCCACGCCGGCGTTTGGCTGGCTGACCACAGTGGCGAATGATCGCGTCAGCCAGATCGAGGCCGGCCGCGCCTATGTGCGGCTCAACCTGAAGGCCACCGAGCTCGGCGTTGTCATGCATCCGGTTAGCCAGGTGCTGCAGGAATATCCGGAGATGGCCGCGTTACAGCGCGACTTCGCCGCGATGATTGGCGTTGCAGCCGGCCAGACGGTGCAAATGCTCTTCCGCCTCGGCTATTCTGACCCCGTGCCGCCGTCGCCGCGACGGCCGCTGGATGCCTTGTTGATGAGCTGAGATGCCGCGACCCAAGCCGAAGGATGCCGAGCTGCCCGCACCCGACCTGCGATTCCGCATCCTCAACTGGGTCGGCATCATCGACCAGCTCGCCTCCAACCGCGCCAATCGCACACTGCGCGACCAGGACCTGCCGCTGCCGCAATTCGTCATGCTGAATCACTTCAGCCACCGGCCCGAGGAGGGCAAGACGGTCGGCGGCATTGCCCGCGCCATGCAGCAGCTGCCGCCGGCGGTGACCAAGACGACGCAGAAGCTGCTGGTCAAAGGCTACCTGCGCGAGGCGCCGAGCCCGGACGATGCGCGGTCGAAGCAGCTGTTCCTGACCGCCAGGGGGAAAGCCGCCCATGGCAAGGCCATTGCGGCTCTGGTGCCCGAGGTCGTGCCGGCCTTTGCCGACTGGAAGCCTGCAGACCTCGAACAGTTCTGGCAGTATCTTGATAAGCTGAAGCTCTGGCTCGACCAGAACCGATAAAAAAGCAGGAGGAGATGTCATGGCCAAGGTGCTGGTTGCCGGTGTCGGCATGATCCCGTTCGCCAAGCCGGGCAACAGCGCGCCCTATGACGAGATGGGCGCTGCTGCTGGCGCGCTCGCCCTGAAAGATGCCGGCATCGACTATGGCCATGTGCGGCAGGCCTATGCCGGCTATGTCTATGGCGACAGCACCTGCGGCCAGAAGGCGCTGTATCGCCTCGGCATGACCGGCATCCCGGTGGTCAATGTCAACAACAACTGCTCGACCGGATCAACGGCTTTGTTTCTGGCGCGTCAGGCTGTCGCCAGCGGTGCCGCCGATTGCGTGCTGGCGCTCGGCTTCGAGCAGATGAAGCCCGGCGCGCTGGGTTCGGTTTTCACTGATCGCACCAGCCCGTTCGAGGACTTCGACAAGGTGACGGATGACCTCGTCGGCATGCCGGAAATCCCGCTGGCCTTACGCTATTTTGGTGGTGCCGGCCTCAGCCATATGAAGAAATACGGCACCAAACTCGAGACGTTTGCGCGCATCCGCGCCAAGGCCAGCCGGCATGCAAAAAACAATCCGCTGGCGCTGTTCCGCCAGGAAGTCAGCGTCGATGACGTGATGAACGCACAGATGATCTGGCCCGGCGTGATGACGCGCCTGATGGCCTGTCCGCCCACCTGCGGCGCGGCCGCGGCGCTTCTGGTGTCGGAGGCCTTCGCGAAAAGGCACGGCCTGCGTACCGATGTCGAGATCGCGGCGCAGGCGATGACAACGGATTATCCGTCCACCTTCGAGGCGCGCGACATGATGCAAGTGGTCGGCGCCGATATGAGCCGCACGGCAGCCGATCAGGTTTACGAGCAGGCCGGCATCGGCCCGCAGGATGTCGATGTCGTCGAACTGCATGACTGCTTCGCGCAGAACGAACTGATCACTTATGAGGCGCTCGGTCTCTGTCCGCTCGGCGAGGCCGAAGGCTTTGTCGAGTCCGGCGGCAACACCTATGGCGGCCGCGTGGTGACCAATCCCTCGGGCGGGCTGCTCTCCAAGGGGCATCCGCTCGGCGCGACGGGTCTGGCGCAGTGCTATGAGCTGACGCACCAGCTGCGCGGCACGGCAGATGCCCGCCAGGTGGAGGGCGCCCGGGTGGCGCTGCAGCATAATCTCGGTCTGGGCGGTGCCTGCGTCGTGACCCTGTACCGGCAGGCCTGAACCCAAGCAGGGGCGGCGGCCAAATAGCATTTGGGCGCTGGCGCCTCAATTCAGCCGTGTTTTCAGAGCATTAGCAGATTCGGGTTGCGGGACCGGGCGTTCACCCCTTTTTAAGCATGCTTCGGAGAGTATCGCTGCAAGTCTATGTCAGACTTGGGTTTTTCGGCCTTTGCCGTGACCCCGCCGGAGCGTGTAGACTAATGGTTAAAGCATGGAAACAGCGGCAGAATTCCCGCAACGCCAGCCTTTTCAGGTTTGGAGCGGGCGCGTTGCCCGATTCCGAGTATGAGGTCTGACATGACGACAGCAGCAACCGGCAGCGGCCGCGACCGCGTCATCATTTTCGACACCACCCTGCGCGACGGCGAGCAATCGCCCGGCGCCTCGATGAATCTTGAAGAGAAGCTGAAAATTGCGTCCGTGCTGGAAGGCATGGGCGTCGATGTGATCGAGGCCGGTTTCCCGATTGCCTCCAACGGTGACTTCGAAGCCGTGAACGAAATCGCCAAGCGCGTGAAGAACTCTACGGTCTGCGGCCTGAGCCGCGCCGGCAGGAAAGATATCGACCGCGCCTGGGAAGCGCTGAAGCCCGCGAAGAGCGCACGCATCCACACATTCATCTCCACGTCGCCGCTGCACATGAAGTTCAAGCTGCAGATGGAGCCCGAGGCGGTGCATCAGGCGATCATCGACAGCGTGAGCCATGCGCGCAATCTTTGCGACGACGTCGAGTGGAGTTGCGAGGACGGCACGCGCTCGGATCGTGACTTCCTCTGCCGCGTGATCGAGAGCGCCATCAAAGCTGGTGCCACCACGATCAACGTGCCCGACACGGTTGGCTACACCGTGCCGGAGGAATACACGGCGTTGATGCGCTTCCTGATCGAAAACATCCCGAACAGCGATAAAGCCAGGTTTTCCGCGCATTGCCACAACGATCTCGGCCTCGCCGTCGCCAACTCGCTGGCAGCCGTGATCGGCGGCGCGCGCCAGGTGGAATGCACCATCAATGGCCTGGGCGAGCGCGCCGGCAATGCCGCGCTGGAAGAAATCGTGATGGCGCTGCGCACGCGGCCCGATGTGATGCAGTTCGAAACCGGTATCAAGACCACCGACATCATGAAGGCCTCGCGGCTTGTTTCTGCGGTGACGGGCTTCGTCGTGCAGCCGAACAAGGCCATCGTCGGCGCCAATGCCTTCGCGCATGAAAGCGGCATCCACCAGGATGGCATGCTGAAGCATGCCGGCACTTACGAGATCATGACGCCGGAATCGGTTGGCCTGAATCGTTCGACGCTCGTGATGGGCAAGCATTCCGGCCGCCATGCCTTCCGCAAGAAGCTGGAAGAGCTTGGCTTCAATCTGGCCGAGAACCAGCTGAACGATGCCTTTGGCCGCTTCAAGGATCTGGCCGACCGCAAGAAGGAAGTCTTCGACGAGGATCTGGTTGCGCTGGTGGATGACACCGTGGCGCATGACAGCCATCGCATCCGCTTCGTGTCGCTGCAGGTGGTCGCCGGTTCGAAGGAGCCGCAGAGCGCCGAGCTGGAACTGGAAATCGACGGCGCCGTCAAAGCGGTCAAGGCGACCGGCAACGGCCCGGTCGATTCGATTTTCAATGCGATCAAGGCCCTGTTCCCGCACACGGTCAACCTGCAGCTCTACCAGGTGCATGCCGTGACCCAGGGCACCGACGCCCAGGCCGAAGTGACGGTGCGGCTGGAGGAAAGCGGCAAGACGGTGAACGGTCAGGCTTCCGATGCAGACACGCTGGTGGCGAGTTGCCGGGCCTATATTCACGCACTCAACAAACTGCTGGTGAAGCGGGAAAAGACCGCTCCGGCAGCGATGAGCGCCTGAGGGGAATAAAGCCGGCGGTAGCCGGGAATTTAGGGGGGCTGGGGGTTGCGCTATTCCGGTTCCAGAGGCGATAACGGCGCGATTTTACGCTGGTGAGGGTACTTCTCGATGTTCTCGCGTTTGATGGGCTTCATGTCGGCCGATATGGCCATTGATCTGGGCACGGCGAATACGCTGGTCTACGTCAAGGGCCGAGGCATCGTGCTGAATGAACCGTCCGTGGTGGCAATCGCCAATAACCGCGGCAAAAAGCAGGTTCTGGCCGTCGGCGACGAAGCCAAACAGATGCTGGGCCGCACGCCGGGCAACATCGAAGCCATCCGTCCCTTACGCGACGGCGTCATCGCCGATTTCGAAGTGGCGGAGGAAATGATCAAGCATTTCATCCGCAAGGTTCACAACCGCCGCAGCTTCGCTTCGCCGCAGGTCATCATCTGCGTGCCGTCGGGCTCCACCGCGGTCGAGCGTCGCGCCATCATGGACTCGGCCGAGTCCGCCGGTTCGCGCCGCGTCTTTCTGATTGAAGAGCCGATGGCTGCGGCGATCGGCGCCGGCCTGCCGGTCACCGAGCCGACTGGCTCGATGGTGGTCGATATCGGCGGCGGCACCACCGAGGTGGCCGTGCTCTCGCTGGGCGGCATCGTCTATTCGCGCAGCGTGCGTGTCGGTGGCGACAAGATGGACGAAGCCATCATCGCCTATATCCGCCGCAACCATAACCTGCTGGTGGGCGAGGCCTCGGCCGAGCGCATCAAGAAGCAGATCGGCTCGGCTGCGCCGCCGGAAGACGGCAATGGCCTGTCGATGGAAATAAAGGGCCGCGATCTGATGAACGGCGTGCCGAAGGAACTGGTGATCAACCAGCGCCAGATCGCCGAAAGCCTGGCCGAACCGGTCGGCGCCATCGTCGAAGCCGTGAAGGTCGCGCTGGAACACACCGCACCGGAACTGGCCGCCGACATCGTCGACAAGGGCATTGTGCTCACCGGCGGCGGCGCGCTGCTGGGCAATCTCGACCTCGTGCTGCGCCATGCCACCGGCCTGCCGGTTTCGATTGCCGACGAGCCGCTCTCCTGCGTGGCGCTTGGCACCGGCCGTGCGCTGGAAGAAATGAAGACGCTGAAGCACGTTCTGTATAACCCGCCGTATTGATCGCGGCGGACAGCCGGGAAGGGGCTGACGGGGACGCATGGCAAGACGCACCGGACGCAGTGCCTGGATCGCAGCGCCTATTCGCGCGCTGTTGCAGCGTTTTGCGTTCCTGCTTCTGCTCGCCTCTGCCGTCGGCCTGATCCTGCTCAGTCGTATCGACCGTCCGGTGGTCGAACGTTCCCGCGCCCTGGTCGCCGATGTGTTCGAACCGATCCTGAGCGCCGTGGCGCAGCCGGTCAGCGTGGTCAATGCCGCGATCGGCTGGGTCGACGACATCCTCTTCGTGCATGAAGAGAACTTCCGCCTGCGCACCGAAAACGCCCGCCTGCTGCAGTGGCAGGAAGTCGCCCGCCGTCTGGAGCAGGACAATGCCAGCATGCGTCGTTTGCTGGCTGCCGGTCCCGATCTCACCAACCGCTTCGTCACCGGCCGTGTGATCGCCGATGGCGGCGGCAGCTTCGTGCGCACCGCGCTGCTCAATATCGGCGCCAAGGATGGCGTGAAGAAGGGCCAGGCCGTGATCGGCGAGGGCGGCTATGTCGGCCGCGTCGCTGAAGTAGGCTATCGTGCCTCGCGCATCCTGCTGCTGACCGACCTCAATTCACGTCTGCCCGTGATGCTGCAGGAAGGCGGCCATCGCGCCGTGCTGACCGGCGACAACTCGCCGTTCCCGCGCCTGGAATATCTCTCCGGCGCCGCCAAGCCGGCCGTCGGCATGCATATCGTCACTTCGGGCGATGGCGGCCAGTTTCCGGTCGGCATTCCGGTCGCGGAAATCACCTCGGTCGATGGCGGCGTGCGCGTGCGCCCGCTGGTCGATCTCGGCCGCCTGGATTTCCTGCGCGTGATGCAATTCGATGAAACCCGCGTGGAAGCCGAAGATCCGGCCGCCGTGATGCCGCCGTTGCTACCCCAGGCATCGTCCCCGGCATCATCGCCCCAAGCGTCGCCGGCGCCCGCGCCCAAGAAACCTTAAGGAGCGGCGGAATGTCCGCGCTGCTTCGCCAGACCAGCCGCCGCGTCCGCGCCCTGCTGCCGATCCTCAGCAGCGTGACCCTGGTGCTGATCGGGCTGATGCCCATCGGCCTGCCGCATTTCGACAATGTCGCACCCGCCTTTGCCCTGATGGCGGTGTTCTACTGGAGCATCTTCCGCTCCGATCTCATGACCATGATCGGCGCCTTCATGATCGGTCTGCTGCTCGATCTGCTGTCGGCGGGGCCGCTCGGCCTGAACGTGCTGGCGTTGGTGCTGGTGCATGAACTCGGCATGGCGCAGCGCAAGGTGTTTCTCGGCTCGTCCTTCATGGTCAACTGGGCGGCCTTCGCCCTCGTGGTCGGCGCGGTGCTGCCGGCCGGCTGGGCTGTCGTTTCGCTGCTGCACTGGCGCCTGCTGCCGACCGCGCCGCTGCTCGCGCAGCTGCTGCTGTCGCTGACGCTGTATCCGGCGGTCTACTGGGTGCTGAGCCGCCTTGAGCGCCGCTGGTTGCGCGCTTCCGTCACGGCCTGAGGCAGCGATGGCGATCAACCGGCGCGACAACGATCTGCAGCGGGTGTTTACCCGCCGCGCCCTGCTGCTCGGCACTGCGCAGCTCGGCATGTTCGGCGCGCTGGTCGGCCGGCTCTATTACCTGCAGGTGATGGAATCGCACAAATACCATCTGCTCGCCGAGGAAAACCGCATCAACATGCGGCTGCTGTCGCCGCGGCGCGGCCGTGTGCTGGATCGCTTCGGCGTGGAGCTCGCCTCCAACCGTCGCAATTACCGCGTCATGATCGTGGCCGAGCAGACCCGCAATGTCGACGCGACACTGGAAGCGCTGTCGAAGCTGATCCAGGTCGATGATACGCAGCGCGCCCGCGTGAAGCGCGAGATCGAGCGGCGGCGCAAGTTCGTGCCGGTCGTGGTGGCCGAGAACCTGTCCTGGGATGATTTCGCCAAGATCAACCTGCATTCGCCGGACCTGCCCGGCGTACAGCTCGATGTCGGCGAGACACGCGACTATCCCTATGCGCATACCTTCAGCCATGTCGTCGGCTATGTCGGCGCGGTGGCCGAGAATGAACTCGGCGATGATCCGCTGCTGGAACTGCCGGGCTTCCGCATCGGCAAGAGCGGCGTGGAGAAGGTGTATGACGAACGTCTGCGCGGTCGTGCCGGCCACAGCCAGATCGAGGTGAATGCCTATGGCCGCGCAATCCGCGAACTGGAACGCTATAACGGCCAGCAGGGCGACGATATCGTTCTGACCATCGATGCCGATCTGCAGCGTTATGCGCAGGAGCGTTTCGGCGAGGACAGCGGCGCCGCCGTGGTGATCGATATCCATTCCGGCGAGATTCTCGCCCTGGTGTCCAATCCCGGCTACGATCCGAACTGGTTCAACGTCGGCATCACCGGGCCTCAGTGGCGCCAGCTGAGCAACGACAAATACAAACCGCTGATCAACAAGGCGATCGCGGGGCAGTATCCGCCGGGCTCGACCTACAAGATGCTGGTCGGCATAGCGGCGCTGGAATCGGGGAACATGACGCCGGAGACACGCGTCTTCTGCCCCGGCCATATGGAATTCGGCAACAACACCTTCCATTGCTGGAAGAAGGGCGGCCATGGCACGATGAATTTCGTGTCGGCGCTGGAGGAAAGCTGCGACGTCTATTTCTACGAAGCCGCCAAACGCACCGGCGTCGACAAGATTGGCGAGATTGCCAGGAAACTCGGCCTGGGTGATTTTACCGGCATCGACCTGACCGGCGAGCGGCGCGGCATCATCCCGTCCAAGGCCTGGAAGCAGGGCGCGCTCGGTCAGCCCTGGCATCCGGGCGAGAATCTCGTGATCGGCATCGGCCAGGGGTATGTCACCACCACGCCGCTGCAGCTTGCCGTGATGGCGGCACGCCTGGCCAACGGGGGGTATGCCGTACCGCCGCGCATCGTGCGCAAGGAGGAGGGTTTTGGTCCTGCCGCCGACCAGCGCCCGGCTTCGCAGCGCTGGCCCAGCCTCAATCTCAAGCGCGAGCAGCTCGATCTGGCGCTCGAAGGCATGATCCGCGTCACCGCCCCGCCGCGCGGCACCGCTGCGGGCGCGCGCATCATGCAGGCCCAATATGCCATGGCGGGCAAGACCGGTTCGAGCCAGGTGCGCCGCATCAGCCGGCTGGAGCGCGAAACCCGCGTGCGCAAGAATGAAGAAAAGCCTTGGGAAGAGCGCGATCATGCACTCTTCGTCGCCTTTGCGCCGATCAGCGCACCGCGCTATGCCTGCGCCGTGATCATCGAACACGGCGGGTCCGGCGCCAAGGCCGCCGCGCCGGTGGCGCGCGACATCATGCTGGAATGCCAGAAACTGGATCCGTCGCGCAAGCCGCGTTCGGCGCCCGGCCCGACTACCGCATCCGGCATCACGCCGCCCACCGCGCCGGGCGCCACGAAAGCCGGGGGCTGAGATGGCCTACTGGTCCAACCGCAACGACACCTCGCTCGGCCGCAAGCTGCGCGACGTCAACTGGGGACTGGTGCTGCTGATCACCGTGATCGCCAGCCTCGGCTTCACCGCCCTGTATTCGGCCGCCGGCGGGGATATCGATCCCTGGGCCGACCGGCAGATGGCGCGTTTCGCCATCGGCCTCGTCATCATGGTGGTGATCGCGGTGACCGATATCCGCGTCTGGATGCGGTTGTCTTATGTGGTCTATGCCATCGGCGTGATCCTGCTCATCGCCGTCGAACTGGTCGGCCGCATCGGCATGGGTGCGCAGCGCTGGCTCGATCTCGGCGTCGTGCATGTGCAGCCATCCGAGATCATGAAGATCGCCATGGTGCTGACACTGGCGCGCTATTTCCATGGCCTGTCGTATGAGGATACCGGTCGCATTCGCTGGCTGGTGCTGCCGCTCGCCATCGTGCTGGTGCCGGTGGCGCTGGTGATCAAGCAGCCTGATCTCGGCACTGCCATGCTGCTGCTGGCCTCGTCGGGCGCCGTCTTCTTTTTTACCGGTGTGCGTGCCTGGAAATTCCTGCTGGTGATCGCCGGCGGTGGCGCGGCGCTGCCGATCGCGTGGAATTTCCTGCACGACTACCAGAAGCGCCGCGTGCTCACCTTCATGAACCCCGAGCAGGATCCGCTCGGCTCGGGTTATCACATTCTTCAGTCGAAGATTGCACTGGGGTCTGGCGGCTTCTCCGGCAAGGGCTTCATGCAGGGCACACAGAGCCATCTCAGCTTCCTGCCCGAGAAGCAGACCGACTTCATCTTCACCATGTTCGCAGAAGAGCATGGTCTGATCGGCGCGCTGGTGCTGATCGCGCTCTATATCCTGCTGATCGCCTATGGCTACGCCATCGCGCTGCGCTCGCGCAGCCAGTATGGCCGCCTGCTGGCCGGTGGTCTCACCACCATGCTGTTCCTCTATGTCTTCATCAACATCGCCATGGTGTCCGGTCTGGTGCCGGTGGTAGGGGTGCCGCTGCCGCTGTTTTCCTATGGCGGCACGGCGATGATGACGCTGCTGGTCGGCATCGGCCTGCTGGTGAACGTCTACGTGCATCGCGACGTGGAAATCCCGCGCCACATGAGCGGGCCGCTGAGCTGATTTCCCTGGGCTGATTTCTTGCCGAATCGGTTGATTTAAGCCCTTGAGCGGGAAACACAATTTCCCTTAGCCATAGCCCTTGCAATTCCAGCGAATCCGGGTATTTTCGCGCCTCGTTTTGAGACTGGGCGCATAGCTCAGTTGGTAGAGCAGCTGACTCTTAATCAGCGGGTCCCAGGTTCGAGCCCTGGTGCGCCCACCAGTCTTGAAACACATGCGGCGCCTTCGGGCGCCGTTTGTGTTTGTGCCGTCTCTCGTGCGGCTTGCATCGAACCATATGCAGTTGACGCCGACTGGTTCGCCGCGTTCCACATACCAGATAAAAGCTGCATAAACACCGAAGTGAATTACGCCTCGGTAACCTGCATGCTTCACGCAGCCGTGCGCGGAATCTGACTCGCTCACGGCGGAAATTTCGATTACGCCTGACATTCCATAAAAAATCTCAGGAGGAATGTCGTGCAGAATCCCTCTCTCCGTATCAGTGCTGCTGTCAGCGCAGCTTTGCTGTTTGCCGCCGCGCCTGCTTTTGCGCAGGGCGTGAAGATCGGCGTGCTCAACGACCAGTCCGGTGTCTATGCCGATTACGGCGGCAAGTGGTCGGTCGAGGCCGCCAAGATGGCGATCGAGGATTTCGGTGGCAGTGTGCTGGGCGGCAAGATCGAACTGATCTCGGCCGATCACCAGAACAAGCCCGACCTCGGCTCGTCGATTGCGCGCCAGTGGTACGACACCGATGGCGTCGACATGATCACCGAACTCACCACCTCCTCGGTGGCGCTCGCAGTGCATGAACTGTCAAAGGCCAAGAAGAAGATCGACATCGTGGTCGGCGCCGCCACCTCGCGCATCACCGGCGATTCCTGCCATCCGCACGGCTTCCACTGGGCCTACGACACCCGTGCGCTGGCGGTCGGCACCGGCGGCGCACTGACCAAGGCCGGCGGCGACAGTTGGTTCTTCCTCACCGCCGACTATGCCTTCGGCTATCAGCTGGAAGAAGACACCGCGAAGATCGTCACTGCGTCTGGCGGCAAGGTGCTGGGCGCGGTGAAGCATCCGCTCAACGCCACCGACTTCGCGTCCTTCCTGTTGCAGGCGCAGGCGTCGAAGGCCAAGGTGGTCGGCCTGGCCAATGCGGGCAACGACACCATCAACTCGATCAAGCAGGCGGCGGAATTCGGCATCACGTCGGGTGGCCAGAAGCTGGCGGGCCTGCTCACCACCCTGGCGGAAGTGCATGGCCTCGGCCTGCAGGCTGGCCAGGGCCTGGTGGTGACCGAGGGCTATTACTGGGACAACGACGCGAAGTCGCGTGAATTCGGCGAGCGTTTCATGAAGCGTACCGGTCGCATGCCAAACATGATTCAGGCCGGTACTTACTCCGCCACGCTGTCGTATCTCAAGGCGGTGAAAGCCGCCAACAGCAAGGATGCCGATGCGGTGGCCAGGAAGCTGAAGGAACTGCCGGTCGACGACTTCTTCGGCCAGGGCGGCAAGGTGCTGGCCAATGGCCGTATGGTGCATGACATGTATCTCTTCGAGGTGAAGAAGCCCTCGGAGAGCAAGCGGCCGTTCGACTATTACAAGAAGCTCGCCACCATTCCGGGCGAGCAGGCCTTCTTCAAGCTGGAAGACAGCGGCTGCAAGCTCTGATCCGTTATTGATGCGGGTGGCGGCGATTCGATCCCCGCCACCCGATTTATCCCGGTATTCTGCCGTCTGGGGAACGCGGAACGGGGCTGGGCCGTTGTACCGGGCCACCATAGCCCGGATATTCCCGTGACCCTGCCCCAAGCCCTGTCCTTCGGTCTGATTGCAGTCATTGTCGGACTGTTCATCTGGAACCGCTTTCGCTTCGACCTTGTCGCCCTGTTCGGGCTGCTGGCGGCGCTGGCGCTCGGCGTCGTCCCGGCCGACAAGGCGTTTTCCGGGTTCAGCGACCAGGTCGTGGTGCTGGTAGCTTCGGCGCTGGTGATCAGCGCCGGCGTCGGCCAGTCGACTCTGATCGGCCGGATGGTGCGCAAATGCGAGCCGTATCTCACCACCATCACGCTGCAGGTCGCTGCGCTCGCCTTCGCCACCACGGTGATGTCGGCCTTCATGAAGAATATCGGCGCGCTGGCCATCCTGCTGCCGGTCGCTATCCAGATGGCGCGCCGCAGCGAGACGCCGGTCTCCTACCTGCTGATGCCGATGGCTTTCGGCTCGCTGATCGGCGGTGTCGTCACCCTGATCGGCACCTCGCCGAATATCCTGGTGTCGCGTGTCCGCGCCGAACTGACCGGCCAGCCTTTCGAGATGTTCGATTTCGCACCGGTCGGTCTCGGCATTGCCGTGGCCGGCCTGCTGTTTCTGGTGGTCGGATGGCGTCTGCTGCCGGGGAACCGCACGCCGCCATCTTCCGCAGAGCAGGCCTTCGAGACCGATCCCTATCTGACCGAGGTGCGCGTCGGCGAGAAATCGACCCTGGTAGACAAGACGGTCGGCGACCTTGAGGCACTGGGCGAGGGCGATGTAGAGGTCGTCGCGATTATCCGCGAGAAGCATCACCGGTATACACCCGCCTGGCATTGGCAGCTGTTCGCTGACGACATCCTGGTGGTGCGCGCCGAGGCGGTGGCGCTGCGCAAGCTGATCGACGAAGCCAAGCTCGATCTGCGCGCCACCGAAGATCCGGATCGCGATGCAAGAACGCCGAAGGAGGGCGCCGAAGAGAAGAACACGCGCGGCGAGCCGCCCAGGGACATGGGCGTGGTCGAAGCCGTGGTGACAGGTGAATCGTCGCTGATCGGCGCATCGGCGCGGTCCTTGCGCCTGCGCGAACATCAGGGATTGAGCCTTTTGGCGATCAGCCGCTCGGGCCAGCCGCTGAACCGGCGTCTCAGCCAGATACGCTTCCAGGCTGGCGACGTGCTGGTACTGCAGGGCCCGGCTGAAACCCTGGCAGACTCACTCCGCAATCTCGCCTGCCTCCCGCTGCTGGATCGCTCCATTGGCTTCGGTCGCAAGCGGCAGGAATATCTGCCGATTGTGTTGCTGGTGGTGGCGATGTTGCTGGTGGCCTTCAAGCTGGTGCCGGTCACCACGGCCTTCTTCGGCGGGGCCGTGCTGATGGTCGCTTTCCGCGTGCTGTCGCTGAAGGAAGCCTATGAGGCTGTCGATATTCCGATCATCGTGCTGATGGCCTGCCTGATTCCGATCAGCGACTCGATCAGCAGGACCGGCGGCGCCGAACTGATCGCCGGCATCCTGGCCATCGCGGCGGATGCGCTGCCGCCGGTGGGGGCGCTGGCGCTGATGATGGGCAGCGCCATGCTGTTGACGCCGTTCCTCAACAATGCGGCGACCGTGCTGATCATGGGCCCCATCGGCGCCAGCCTGGCGCAGAAACTCGGTCTCCAGCCTGATCCCTTCCTGATGGCGGTGGCGCTGGGTGCGGCCTGCGATTTCCTTACCCCCATCGGGCACCAGTGCAACACGCTGGTGATGGGGCCGGGCGGTTATCGCTTTGGCGACTACTCGCGGCTCGGAATGCCGCTGTCATTCCTCGTTCTGGTGGTTGGCACCCTGCTGATCCCGATCTTCTGGCCGCTGAAGTAAGGCGGGTGATATGATGCCGGGCAAATTCGGACCGGGAGTTGGGGTATGAAGGGTGTGGTGGCCTGCGCGGCCTATGGCGATGGCACGCGTCTGGGTGAGGTGCCATTCGAATCCTGCGGCACTGCCGTGCCGCCGGAAGCGGATTTTGTCTGGATTGGCCTTCACGAGCCCGAGCCGGCGGCGCTGAAAGTGCTGCAGCAGCAGTTCGGCCTGCATCCGTTGGCCATCGAGGATGCCGAGCGCGCCCACCAGCGCCCCAAGCTGGACATCTATGGCGAGAGCATCTTCGTGGTGCTGCGTACGGTGCGGCTGGTCGATGGCATCCCGGAATACGGCGAAACGCATGTTTTTGTCGGCAAGGGCTACGTCATCTCCGTTCGCCATGGCGCATCCTCCTCTTATGCGGAAGTGCGCGGCAAGCTGGAAAGCAAGCCCGAGATGCTGCGGCTCGGCGAATCGGCAGCGCTGCATGCCATCATCGATTTCGTGACCGACAACTTCTTTCCGGTCATCGACGACATACAGAACGAACTCACCGAGATCGAAACCCATGTGCTGGATGAGACGCTGGACCGTAAGAGCATCGAGCGGCTGTATCATCTGCGGCGGCAACTGCTCGGCATGCGGGGAACCGTGCTGCCGCTGCTGGAGGTCAGCAACCGGCTGAGCCGGCTCGATCTGCCGATGATGGCGCCTGAACTGCGGCCCTATTTCGGCGACGTGCACGACCATGTGCAGCGCGTGGCCGAGGCGATCACCGATCTGCGTGATGCCGCCGCTGCCGCCTTCGAGGCTGAAATCCTGCTGGCCAACACACGGCAGAATGATGTGGTGCGCCAGCTTGCTGCCTGGGCGGCAATCCTGGCCGTACCCACGGCCATTGCCGGCATTTACGGGATGAACTTCGAGCATATGCCCGAACTGCGCTGGGCCTATGGCTATCCCATGGTACTGGCCGGCATTGTTGCGGCCTGCGGATTCCTGTACTGGCGCTTCCGACGCAGCGGTTGGCTCTGATTCGACAATTGGCAGCCATCAGTCCCGGCTATATCCTCGGGTTGTATCGTGTTCCAGGAGGCTGCAATGGCTGAGGCGCAGACTGATCAGACCGGCACCCGGCTGGCCGAGCGGCCGCAACAGGAGAATCCGCATCGCTGGCGCTTCTTCCGTGCCGGCGGCTTCGATCAGCTTCGCATCGAAAATGGCGACGACCTCAAGCATCTTTCGGGTCTCGACCAGAAACTCTGGCTCGCGCTCAGTTGCCCGATCAAGGGCATCGATTTCGACCGCCGCACGCTGGAACTGATCGACGGCGACCACGACGGCCGCATCCGCGCGCTCGAATTGCTGGCTGCGGTGAACTGGACCTGCCGCATGGTGCGCGACGCCAATGTGCTGTTCGCCGGCCATAGCGAACTGCCGCTCAGCGCCATCGATGACAACCATGAAGATGGCGCACGCATCCTGGCTTCGGCCCGGCGCATCCTGACCAATATCGGCAAAGGCGATGCCGGCGCGATCAGCCCGGAAGAGGCCGCCGATGTGGGCCGTATCTTTGGTAAGACGCAGTTCAACGGCGACGGCGTCGTGCCGCCGTCTGCCGCCGGCGAAGATGTCGACACCGCCCAGGTGATGAAGGACATCATGAAGCTGGTCGGCGAAAAACCGGACCGCGGCGGTGAAACCGGCATCGGCAAGGACGAGACCGATGCTTTTTTCACTGCACTCGATGCCTATCTTGCCTGGTGGGATGAGGCGCTGGCCAAGCCGGACATCCTTCCCCTGGGCGAGGGCACGCTGCCGGCCGTCGAGGCTGTGCAGAAACTCGCCACCAAGCTGGATGACTATTTCTTCCGCTGCCGGCTCGCCGCTTACGATCCCGTATCCGGCGCCGCGCTGAATGCCGACGACAAGGATTTCGCGGCCGTCGCCGATGCCGATCTGTCGGCCGGTGCCGTGGCCGTTACCGCCTTTCCGCTGGCGCGCATCGAAGCTGAACGCCCGTTGCCGCTGGGTCAGGGCGTCAATCCGGCCTGGGCCGCCGATGTGGCGCGTCTGCGCGACGCCGCCGTGGCGCCATTGCTGGAAGGCGAACGCGGCACGCTCAGCGAGACCGAATGGCGCGATCTGCAGGCGCGTCTCGCGCCCGCGACGGACTGGCTCAAGCGCAAGGCCGGCATGCTGGTCGAACCGCTCGGCGTTTCCCGCCTGCGTGCGATCAGGCAAAGCGGCGCGCAGCAGAAGATCGTCGCGCTGATCGAAAAGGATGCCGCGCTGGCGCCGGAATTTGAAGCCATCGCCTCGGTCGAGACGCTGGCGCGTTATGTGCGCGACCTGGTGCCGCTGCTCAACAACTTCGTTGCCTTCAAGGATTTCTACACCCGGCGCGGCAAGGCGATGTTCCAGGTCGGCACGCTGTTCATCGATGGCCGCTCCTGCGACCTCTGCATTGCGGTCGACGATCCGGCCAAGCATGCAACACTGGCCGTGCTCAGTCGCATCTACCTGCTGTATTGCGAATGCACGCGGCGCGGGGCGGATGGCAAGCCGACCAATGAAAAGATGACGATTGCGGCCGCCATTACCGCGGGTGATGCCGACCAGCTGATGGTGGGGCGGAACGGTGTGTTCTACGACCGCAGCGGCCACGACTGGGATGCCGTGGTGATCCGGATCGTCAGCCATCCAATTTCGATCCGCGAAGCCTTCTGGCTGCCGTTCAAGAAGGTCGGCAAGTTTCTCGGCGAGCAGGTCGAGAAATTCGCCGCCGCGCGGTCCAAGGCCAGCGAGCAGCAGATGACCACCCAGCTGCTGCAAACCGGCACGCAGGCGATCTCGGGCCAGCCGGCCCCTGCAGCCCCCGCTGCGCAGCAGCAGGCATTCGACGCAGGCAAGTTCGCCGGCATTTTCGCGGCCATCGGTCTGGCCATCGGCGCCATCGGCACGGCGCTGGCCACGGTGGTCACCGGCTTCCTCAATCTCGCCTGGTGGCAGATTCCGCTGGCGGTGATCGGTGTGGTGTTGCTGATCTCCGGCCCGTCGATGGTCATCGCGGCGATGAAACTGCGGCAGCGCAATCTCGGCCCGCTGCTGGATGCCAATGGCTGGGCGGTGAATGCGCGTGCGCTGATCAATATTCCCTTCGGCGGCAGCCTGACGCATCTGGCGAAACTGCCGCCCGGTTCGGAGCGGGCGCTGACCGATCCCTATGCCGAGAAGCGTCAGCCCTGGGGTTTCTATCTCTTCCTCGGCGTACTGGCTGGAGTCGCGCTGGCCGGCTGGCGCTACGGGTGGTGGGCCCGCCTGCTCGGTTAACCATTACCGAGTCTCAAGCAGGATCCGGGTCTTAAAGCGGAGACTCTGGCGCTTTTGGCCGCTAAAATATGGCCAGAGACAGGCCATGACCCTTAACCCGCGCTTCTTCAGCCCCATCGGTACGCTGCGGCATGCCGACCGACTGGGCTTCCTGACCCAGGATGTCCGTGCCGCCGGCACGGTGCTGGGCTTTTTCGGCGCGGCTGCCGCACTGGGCGCGCGGCCGGATGAACTCGCACTGCTGGTCTGCCGCCGTCACGGCCCGAACGATCTGCATCGCCAGATCGTGCTGGTCTTCCACAAGGATCCAAATTTCGCCGATCACCTCGGCCGCATCTACAAGGCGCATAACCGGCCGCTCGGCTTTGAGGCACAGCGGCGCTGGTGCGCCATCCCGGAGCCGTCCTTCCTGCCGGATGAAACCTTCGCGCTGCTGGCAGCACGTTTCCCGACGCTGCTGCTGATCGAGGAACTGCCGGACGGGCGCAGCGACATCGCCGTCTATGCCTCGGCCGGCTTCAAGGAGCATCCCAAGCTGAAGCTGGCGCCGCTCGGCCAGCCGCGGCCAGCCGCGAAGGTTACGCCGCTGCCGCGTCGCGCGCCGCAGCCAGCCCCGCGGCCATCGTCGCGCCCTGCTGTCCAGGAGACGAAGCGGGCCGCACCGGTGGTGCCCCTGCGTCCGCGCAAGCTGAAAAGCACCGTCGCGCTGAATGAAGCGGTGGAACGCCAGGTCGTGAACGAGTTTCGCCGCCTGCTGCAGGCGGTCTCGCACTACAGCTGATTTACTCGACCAGCGGCCCGGTGCACATGTAGGTGCCGTCCTGGTAGACCAGCGGTGCCACGTCCGCGCGGCAGACCGCACTGGTCACCCGCCCGATGCAGACCGAATGCGTGCCATAGGCATGCAGGGCCTCGATCTCGCAGAAGATATTCGCCTGCGCGTCCGCCAGATAGGGCACGCCCTCGGCATTGTTCAGCCAGTCGCCCTCGTTGAAGCGGATATCGCCTTCCATCCCGCCGGCAAACACTTCCGACAGACGCTGCTGGCTGCAATGCAGCAGGTTGATGCACAGCCGCCGGCCCAGGCCGAGCTGGGCATGCAGCGCCGCCGAACGGTTGACGCAGGCCAGCACCGCCGGCGGATCGGCCGAGACCGAGGTCACCGCCGTGGCGGTCATGCCATGGCGGCTGCCATTCTCGGCGGTGGTGGAGAGCACCGTGACGGTGGCGGCCAGCCGCCGCATGGCGGCCTTGAAAGCGCTGTTGAGCTCGGGTGTCATGTCCAAGATGTAGTTCAGGAAAAGCGCTGCTTCAATTCGGCAGCCACGTTTTCCGCCAGGCTGCCCCAGTCGCCGGATTTCGGCTGACGCAGCAGGCGGGCGGTCGGATACCACGGCGTGGTCTCGCCGTTGCGGGTCCAGTACCAGTGCGGCGAGATGCCGTGATGCAGCAGGATCAGCGTCGGTTTGCCCAGCGCAGCCGCCATATGCGCGGTGGTGTTGCTGGTGGAGACCACGACATCCATCGCCGCCACCTGGGCGGCAAAGGCATCCAGGTCCTTCAGCTGGTCGATGGCCGCGTCGGCGATCACGTCGACGCCATGCGCCTGTTTCACGGCGTCGCGGTCGGCCGCGCGGTTGCCGTATTGCAGATCGACGAAGCGCGGGCCGGGCAGGGTGAGGAACGGCGCGAAATCGGTCAGCTTGGCCGACTTGGGCGCGCCCAGTTTGGGGCTGCCGCTGTGCCAGGCGATGCCGACCAGCGGCTGGCTGGTGCCGTCCTGATATTGCGCACGGAGGCCGGCAGCGCGATTGACATCGGCGCGGATCGGCAATGCGCCGGTGCAGTCGGCGGGTGAGTTACGGAATACGCGCGCGAGGTCGAACAGCGTTGCCTGCATGGCAAGGTCGGCCGCGGCAAAGCGCGGATGCGGCGGATTGGCGCGGCCATGCGCCTCGATGCCGGGGAAGCTGCGCTGCAGGATCGGGATCATACGCGGGTCGCATTCGATCACCGGGGTAATGCCGCGGGCCAGCAGCTCGGGCAGTACACTCCATAGCACGAGCGATTCACCGACGCCCTGTTCGGTGAACAGCAGCAGGGTCTGGCCCGGCGCCAGCGCCTCGCCCTTCCAGAAGGGCAGCGTGAACGGACGTTTGTCGATCTCGGTTTCGGCCAGGCTCCAGCGCGCCTCGAAATGCGGCCAGGCCTCGCGATAGCGGCCATCCACCATCAGCGCCACGGCGTAGCGGTTATGCGCCTCGCCATAGCCGGGGCGTTCGCGCCAGCCACGCTCATACCACTGCATGGCACCGTCGAGATCGTTACCCGCGCGCGCGATGTCGCCCAGCAGCAGATGGGTTTCGGCGGCACCGCCATCGGCCGGCTTGATGCGGGCAGTCAGGCTCGCCGTGTAGGCAGCTTCGGCGCCCTTGAGATCGTTCAGCGCCGACAGCGCCATGCCGAGATTGCGTTGCGCCATGCCGATCTCGGGATTGAGCTTCACGGCTTTCTTCAGCACCTCGGCGGCGCCGGGGTGATCTTCCTGATCGAGCAGCACCGCCCCCAGATTGTTCAGCGCAT
This sequence comes from Ferrovibrio terrae, assembly GCF_007197755.1. NCBI lineage: Bacteria > Pseudomonadati > Pseudomonadota > Alphaproteobacteria > Rhodospirillales > Rhodospirillaceae > Ferrovibrio > Ferrovibrio terrae. Next base: position 193,729 of record NZ_CP041636.1, on the reverse strand, counting down.
CGACAAAGTCAGGCTTCAGCCTGAGTGCCGCGCGATATTCGGCAATCGCTTCCTCGCGACGCTGGAGCTGACGCAGCAGGTTGCCGCGGTTGCTGTGCGCCTCGGCGTAATTGGGGTTGAGGCGCAGCGCCTCGTCCTGGCTCGCCATGGCCAGATCGGTCAGGCCCTGCATCCGCAGCAGTTCGCCGAGATTGTTGTGGTAGAGCGGCTGGCCCGGGTTGAGCGTGATGGCCATGCGCAGCAGGCTGATCGCTTCGTCGTTGCGGCCGGCGGCATGGGCCTGCAGCGCCTGATCATTGAAGCGATTAGCCTCGCGCTGCACCTCTGGCGCCGGCACCGGGCCCGCCGGGGCCTGAGCGGTACCCACCGGCTGTTTGCCGGCCGTTTTTTCCTGCGCCCGCCGCTGCTTCCGATTCACGCCTGGTCCCCGGTTGAAATGCCAATATTAACCATTGCCGCAGAACCCCTTAAGACCGGTTTAACCTGCTTGACTTCCCAGGTTCGGAAATCATCTTGCAAACCATACCGATTTGGTCTTATTTGCCGCCCGACAAATCGGACTATATCGGTCCGAATTGCAATTGCGAAGGATTTGCAACATGTTGCGCCTGAGCCGCCTGGCCGATTACGGCGTCATGGTCATGGCCCATGTTGCCGCCGATCCGGTCGGGGTGCACAACGCCGCCGATGCCGCCCAGGCCACCGGCCTGCCGGGGCCGACCGTGGCCAAGATCATGGCCAAGCTGGCCAAGAACGGCCTGCTGGCCTCGCAGCGCGGCGCGCGCGGCGGCTACCGTCTGGCGGCCGCGCCGGAAGAAACCACCGTTGCCGCCATCATTACGGCGCTGGATGGCCCGATCGCGCTGACCCAGTGTTCCGACCATCAGCAGCCCAGCGCCTGCGACCGCGAGAATCTGTGCGTGTCGCGCCGCGGCATCAACCGCATCAACACCGCCATCCGCAGCGCGCTGGAAGGCGTGACGCTGGCCGAACTGGCGCGTCCCACCTACGACTTCTTCGGCCCGCTGCCGACCCGTGCGGCCGCGCCGCCGCCCAACGCTTAAATTCAGTCCGGAGCCAAGCCCCATGGCTGCCAATGCGCAAACCATCGAAACCGTTGAAGGCCTCGCCGGCGAATACAAGTACGGCTTTGTCACCGACATTGAATCCGAGCTGCTGCCCAAGGGCCTGAGCGAAGACACCGTCCGCTTCATCTCGGCCAAGAAGGGCGAGCCGCAGTGGATGCTGGACTGGCGCCTGCGCGCCTATAAGTCCTGGTTGCGCATGGCCAAGGAAAAGGGCGAGCCGGGCTGGGCCAAGGTCAGCTATCCCGAGATCGACTTCCAGGACATCCATTACTATTCCGCGCCGAAGAAGAAGCTGAAAAGCCTCGACGAGGTCGATCCTGAACTGCTCGCCACCTACGAGAAGCTCGGCATTCCGCTGAAGGAACGCGAAATCCTCGCGGGCGTCGCGGTCGATGCCGTGTTCGACAGCGTGTCGGTCGCCACGACCTTCAAGGGCAAGCTGAAGGACATGGGCATCATCTTCTGCTCGATGTCGGAAGCCGTGCGCGAGCATCCCGAACTGGTGCAGAAGTATCTCGGCTCGGTTGTGCCGGTGACCGACAACTTCTATGCCACGCTCAACTCCGCCGTCTTCTCGGATGGCTCGTTCGTTTACATACCGCCGGGCGTGCGCTGTCCGATGGAGCTTAGCACCTATTTCCGCATCAACGAGGCCAAGACCGGCCAGTTCGAGCGCACGCTGCTGATCTGCGACAAGGGCGCCTACGTCTCGTATCTGGAAGGCTGCACCGCGCCGATGCGCGATGATAACCAACTGCATGCCGCCGTGGTCGAACTGGTGGCGATGGAAGATGCCGAAATCCGCTACGCGACCGTGCAGAACTGGTATCCGGGCGACAAGAACGGCAAGGGTGGCATCTACAATTTCGTCACCAAGCGCGGCGCCTGCCGTGGTGCGCGGTCGAAGATCAGCTGGACCCAGGTGGAAACCGGTTCGGCGATCACCTGGAAATATCCCAGCGTGATCCTGCAGGGCGATGACTCGGTTGGCGAGTTCTACTCGGTCGCGGTGGCGAACAATGCCCAGCAGGCCGATACCGGCACCAAGATGATTCATATGGGCAAGAATTCGAAGTCCACGATCATCTCCAAGGGCATTTCGGCCGGCCGTGCGCAGAATACCTATCGCGGCCTGGTGCGCGTGATGCCGGGCGCGGCCGGCGCGCGCAACTATTCGCAGTGCGACAGCCTTCTGATCGGCGACCGCTGCGGCGGCCATACCGTGCCCTATATCGAAGTGAAGAACCGCTCCGCCAAGGTGGAGCATGAAGCCACCACCTCGCGCATTTCCGACGATCAGCTGTTCTACTGCCGCCAGCGCGGCCTGTCCGAGGAAGATGCCGTCTCCACCATCGTGAATGGCTTCTGCAAGGAAGTGCTGCAGAAACTGCCGATGGAGTTCGCCGTCGAAGCCCAGAAGCTGCTCGGTGTCAGCCTCGAAGGCTCGGTCGGTTAAAGATTACCTCCAAGGATTGCCCCCATGCTTGAGATCAAGAACCTGCACGCCACCGTCGATGGCAAGGAAATTCTCCGCGGTATCGACCTGACCATCAAGGCCGGCGAAATCCATGCCATCATGGGGCCCAATGGCTCCGGCAAGTCGACGCTGTCTTACGTGCTGGCTGGTCGCGACGGCTATGAGGTCACCGAAGGAGACATCATTTTCAACGGCCAGAGCCTGCTCAATCTCGAGCCGGAAGAACGCGCCCGCGAAGGCGTGTTCCTCGCCTTCCAGTATCCGGTGGAAATTCCCGGTGTCGCCAATGCCACCTTCCTGCGCTCGGCGGTGAATGCCGTGCGCAAGCACAAGGGCCTGGCCGACATGGATGCCATGACCTTCCTGAAGACCGCCAAGGCCAAGATGAAGCAGTTGCAGATGGACGAGAAGTTCCTGCAGCGCGCCGTCAACCAGGGCTTTTCGGGCGGCGAGAAGAAGCGCAACGAAGTATTCCAGATGGCCATGCTGGAGCCCAGGCTGGCGATTCTGGACGAGACTGATTCCGGCCTGGATATCGACGCGCTGAAGATCGTTGCCGAGGGCGTGAACGCGCTGCGTTCGCCCGAACGTTCGGCCATGGTGATCACGCATTACCAGCGCCTGCTGGATTACATCGTGCCCGATGTGGTGCATGTGCTGTCCAGGGGCCGCATCATCAAGACCGGCGGCAAAGAGCTGGCGCTCGAACTCGAGGCCAAGGGCTATGCCGATATCATCGCGGATGCTGCGTAAGGCAAACTGATCATGTCCGCTTTGCCCTTCACTGAACATCTTGCTGGCGCCTTCGAGGCGACGGCCGGCAGTTTGCCTGGCGCCAAAGATGCCGCCGTGGCGGCACGCCGCAAGGCTGCCATCGAGGCGTTTCAGCGTCTCGGCCTGCCGAACCACAAGCTGGAAAGCTGGAAATTCACCGGCTTGAATGCGCTGGAGCGCCAGGTCTGGTCATTGCCCGCCAATGACGGCAGCGTCGATCCGGTGCGGCTGAAGGCCACCGCGCTGAACGTCGACAGCCACCGGCTGGTCTTCGTCAACGGCCGCTTCGATGCCGCGGCCTCGAAGATCGGCGCGCTGCCCAAGGGGGCCACGCTGGCACCGCTGAGCGCGGCCGGCGATGCCCTCAAGGATGCACTGGCTGCTGCCGGCGACGGGCGCGAGGTTTCGCTCAGCGAGTTGAATGCGGCGCTGGCCAGCGACGGTGTCGTGCTGCTGCTGCAAGATGGTGTCACGCTGGACAAGCCGGTCGAGATCGTCAGCTTCGGTGTGCCGGCGCTGGTCAATCTCCGTCACCTGATCCGTCTCGGCGCCAAGGCCGAAGCCACCGTGCTGGAAAGCTATCGCGATGGCGGTGCGTCTGCTGCCGGCTGGACCAATGTCTATGCCCATGTCGCGGTCGGTGCGGGCGCCAGGCTCACCCATATCCGCCTGCAGGCCGAGCATGACGCGGCTTATCACGCCGCCCTTGGCCGCGTGTCGATCGGCGCTGGTGCGCGCTATACCCATGTCTCGGTGCAGGGCGGTGCAGCGCTGGCGCGCCACGAACTGCATGTCGAGTTTGTCGGCCGCGATGCGAAGGCCGATATCCAGGGTCTGGTGCTGGCGCATGGTGCCGCGCATCTCGACCACACATTGTTCCTGCATCATGCCGTGCCCGACTGCAGCAGCAACCAGCTGTTCAAGCATGTGGTCGACGACCATGGTCATGCGGTGTTCCAGGGCGGTATCCGTGTCGCGCCACAGGCGCAGAAGACCGATGCGCAGCAGTTGAGCCGCACCCTGCTGCTGGCCGACCGGGCGCAGATCGATACCAAACCGGAGCTGGAAATCCTCGCCGACGACGTGAAATGCAGCCATGGCGCCTCCATCGGCGACGTGGATGCGCAGCAGCTGTTCTACATGCAGGCGCGTGGCATCCCGGTGGCCGAAGCGCGCCGTCTGCTGCTCAGCGGCTTTGCCTATGAGGTCGTGAGTGCCGCGCCGGAGGGCGCGTTGCGCGATCATGTCGAAGCCTTTGTCGAAGGCTGGCTGGCCGCCAATAGCGAAAAGGGGGGCAAGGCATGAGTGCGCTCCCGAAACAGTCCGCCCCGGCTTTCGATGTCGAGCGCGTGCGCGCCGATTTCCCGATCCTGTCCGAGAAGGTGCATGGCAAACCGCTGGTCTTCCTCGACAGCGGCGCCAGCGCCCAGAAGCCGCGCCAGGTGATCGAGGCGATGACGCGGATGTACGAGCATACCTATGCCAATGTGCATCGCGGCATCTACCAGCTGAGCCAGCTGGCCACCGACGAATACGAGAAGGCGCGCGAGAAAGTCGCGCATTTCATCGGCGTGAAAGACACCCGCGAGGTCGTCTTCACCCGCAACGCCACCGAAGCCGTCAATCTGGTCGCCCATAGCTGGGGCTGGAAGAATCTGAAGGCCGGGGACGAGGTGCTGATCACGCATCTGGAGCATCACGCCAATATCGTGCCCTGGCAGATTCTGGGCGAGCGCTATGGCGTGAAGCTGAAGGTCGCGCCGATCAGCGACAGCGGCGAACTGGTCTGGGATGAATTCGTCAAGCTGATCGGGCCGAAAACCAAACTGATTGCCGCGGCGCATGTGTCCAATACGCTGGGCACCATCCTGCCGGTGGCCGAGATGATCCGCGTCGCCCATGAAAAGGGCGCGAAAGTGCTGATCGACGGCAGTCAGGCCGTGCAGCATATGCAGGTCGACGTGAAGGCGCTGAATGCCGATTTCTACGTTTTCACCGGGCATAAGCTTTACGGCCCGACCGGCATCGGCGTGCTCTATGCCAAGGCCGAGATCCTGGAAGGCATGCCGCCCTGGCAGGGCGGTGGCGACATGATCCTGTCGGTCAGTTTCGAGAAGACTGAATACAACGACATTCCGCACCGTTTCGAGGCCGGCACGCCGGCCTTCGTGGAAGCCGTGGGGCTGGGTGCCGCCATCGACTATGTGAACTCCGTTGGGCTGGAGGCGATTGCCGCCCATGAAGCCGACCTGACCGCTTATGCCACTGAGAAGCTGTCGGCGGTCAATTCGCTGCGCCTGATCGGTACGGCCGCGCACAAGGCCGGCGTGATGTCTTTTGTGCTGGAGGGCATTCACCCGCACGATATCGGCACTATCCTTGATCGCGAGGGAATTGCGGTCCGGGTCGGCCAGCATTGCGCCCATCCCCTGATGGAGCGGATGGGAGTGCAGGCCACGGTGCGGGCCAGTTTCGGGATGTACAATACGCGGGCCGAAATCGATGCGCTGTGCGCCGGCCTGAAGCGGGTCAGGGAGATTTTTGGCTGATGTCGGCGCCTGAAGAAATTGATCAGAACCCCCCGGCAGGCGGCGCTGCCGGCCATGACGAGCTGCGCGACCAGGTGATCGAGACGATCAAGACCGTCTTCGACCCCGAGATTCCGGTTAACATTTACGAATTGGGCCTTATATACAAGGTAGACGTAAACGAGGCCCGGGATGTCCAGATCGACATGACCCTGACCTCGCCGAACTGTCCGGCCGCCCAGTCGATGCCTGCCGAGGTGGAGCAGAAGACCCGCTCCATCCCCGGTGTCGGCGAGGTGACCATTGATGTCGTTTGGGATCCGCCGTGGGGCCCGGAGCATATGTCCGAGGCGGCCCGGCTTGAACTGGGTGTGATGTGATGACGACGACCGAAACCACGACAGCAGCGGCCCGTCCGGCTTTCAAGCCGGTTACGCTGACCGACGCGGCGGCGGAGCGTGTACGTACGCTGATCGCGCAGTCGGACAAGCCGGTGATCGGCCTGCGCATCGCGATCAAGACCAAGGGCTGCTCGGGCTTCTCGTATGACATCCAGTATGCCACCGAGAAGCAAAAGTTCGACGAGGTGGTCGAGGATAAGGGCGTCACGGTTCTGATCGAGCCGAAGGCGCAGATGTATATCTTCGGCACCGAGATCGACTGGGAAGAAGACAAGCTGCAATCCGGCTTCGTCTTCCGCAATCCCAACGAGAAGGGCCGCTGCGGCTGCGGCGAAAGCTTCCACGTCTGATCTGGGTTACTTGAGACCGTCGCGCCGGCGATAAATCGTATAACGGTCGAGGTCCAGCGCGCGGTCGTAATCCTCAAACCGCTTGGCGAAGAGCGGATTGCGCGAGAAATAATCCAGATAATTGAACGCCTCGCCCTGGCAGCGCGGAATGCCGGGAACGTTGTCGACGATCAGAAGCGACGGCTTCTTCCTGTAGAAATCCTCCGCCACGCTGCGGAACACGAATTCCTCGGCCCGGCTCATCGATTCCGGCGGATTGTACAGCGGCGCCAGCTCCTGGCAGTCCGAATAGGCGCCCTGCAACAGCCACATGCTCTCGAACCGCATGGTCATCTTCATGTTGAGATAGTTCAGCATGGGAAAATGCGGATAGATACCGGGCGACAGAACCAGCACCCGGTCGTTGCGGCGCTCGGCTTTCACGACATGCATCAGGCGCTGCAGGTCCGAGCCACGGTATTCCAGCTGCTTGAAGAACGGTCGGCTGTGCAGGCCTTCCTGATAGAAGATCAGCAGCATCAGCGCGGCGGCAAACAGCCTGGCGGGCCGGTTGTCGCTGCGCTTGGGCCAGACCACATGGTCCATCACATAGGCGATGATTACGCCGGCCAGCAGCAGGGTCAGCGCCTGGGCCGGTAGTGCGTGATAGGGCCAGCCCTTGCCTTGCGCGTAGCCCGAGAGGAGCCCGCCGATGCCGGCCAGGAAAATGATGCGCGCCATATGCGAGCGCACCGCCAGGAAGGCGGCGATGCCCAGCAGCGGCAGGATGAAGGTGGGCGGGCCGAGATTGGCGCTCAGCGCCAGGTCGAACATGCTCCACTGGCTGACTTCGCTGTAGAAGGCGCGCGCCAGCGGCAGGGCGACGGTGAAATATTCCGGCGTGACGATGATGGCGAACAGCGCATGGGCGACGCAGACGGCCAGCACGGCCCAGGGTGCCGGATCGGCCAGGCTGCGCCGCAGTGAAACCTGGCTGACGATGTAGAGTTCGACGAACAGCGGCATTCCCAAGAAATACGGCTTCATGGCAAAGCCGACGCCAGCCATCAATCCGGTGGCGATCTTCAGTCGGTTCGACAGGTCTTCGCCGTCGGCGCGTCCGCTGGCCACCAGCAGATAGGGCATGGCCAGAACCAGCATCATGTGTTCGCGCTGCGCGAACATGTTGTTGGGATAGACGATCAGCAGGAACAGCAGCAGCAGCGGCAGCAGCGCGTCAGCGGTGGCATGCGCCGGATCCAGGCTGGCGGCCAGCACCTTACGGCAGGTGATGAACGAGGCGGCGATGCCAAGGCCCAGCAGGCCGACCAGTGCGGTGGTGCCCTGCATGCCGGTCAGCTTGGCAATGAACTCAGGCAGCAGGTGGACGACGAAGACCAGCGGGGTGTTGATGTCGATCGCGTCGATGAAGAGGCGGCCGCCGTTGAGCCAGCTCTTCGAGATATAGAGCAGGACAGCGGTGTCGTGGTTGATCGGCGGAAAGAAGTAGCCGATCAGCCAGAGCGCGCAGACAGCCAGCACCAGGCCGTGCAGCAGGCGCGGCCAGTCCCATCCGCGGCGCAGCACGGCATCCTGGGTGTTTTGGCTGGTATTCATGGCGGGATCGGGCAATTGCACTGGCCTAAGCTAGGTCGTCTTGGTAAATCATTCACTTACATACAAATCAAATGGAAAACCGGTAACGGCGAATGGAACGGGTTGAATACCACCGGATGGCGATGCTGGAGGCGACCATGTGGTGGTATCGCGCCCTGCATGCCCGTCTGCTGGACCGTATAGCCCGTCTGGGCCTGCCGGCAGGCGCCCGGCTGCTGGATGCCGGCTGCGGCACTGGCGGGCTGCTGGCGCGTTTGGCGGTCCTGCGACCGGATCTCGACCTGCAGGGGCTGGAATACGACGCAGAGGCGGCTGCACTGGCGCGCGGGAAGCTACCGCCCGGCCGGGCCCCGGACAAGCTGCAGGTCGGCAGCGTCAATGCCATGCCCTACGGGGACGGGCAATTCAACGCGATCGTCAGCGCCGATGTGCTGTGCCATGCCGCGGTGGATGAGCCGGCCGCACTGGCCGAGTTCCTGCGCTGCCTGACGCCGGGCGGTACCCTGCTGCTGAACCTGCCGGCCTATCAGTGGATGGCATCGGCGCATGACGTTCATGTCCACAACAAGCGGCGCTATACGATGGGTCAGGCGCGTCGCCGGCTGGCCGAGGCCGGTTTTGTCGCCGTCTCCGGCGGCTATTGGAACAGCCTGCTGTTTCCGTTAATGCTGCTGCACCGCCTGACGGCGGGTACAGGGAGCGGCGAGGGCAGCGACGTGAAGCCTTTCCCGGCCTGGCAGGACCGCCTGTTCCATGCCGTCATGGTGATCGAGCGGCGGCTGGCCGGGATCGGCCTGCAGCTGCCCTTCGGTGGTTCGGTCTGGATCGAGGCGAAGAAACCATGAGGCAGATGGCAATGCAGGGCGACATGATCAGCACGGCAGATGCGGCCCCGGCTTTCGCGCTGTCGATCGTGGTTCCGGTCTATAACGGCGCTACCAGCGTGCCCACGCTGGTCGAGGCGCTGGCCAAACTGGACGTGCCGGGCGGCCACGAGATCGTGCTGGTCAACGACTGCAGCCCGGACAATTCGCTCGATGTCTGTCGCGATCTGTGCCGGCAGAATTCGGTCGCGCTCACCGTGGTGAACCTGGCGCGCAATTTCGGCGAACATAACGCCGTGATGGCGGGCCTGAGCCAGGCGCGTGGCGAATACATCATCAACATGGACGACGACCTGCAGAACCCGCCCGAGGAAGTCGTGCGGCTGTGGCGCTATGCCAAGGACCATGCCTACGACGTCGTCTACACCTATTATGCCGACAAGCAGCATGCCGCCTGGCGCAACCTCGGCAGCCGCTTCACCAACTGGTGCGCCGACAACCTGCTCGACAAGCCAAAAGGCCTGTATCTCTCCAGCTTTCGCTGCATGAGCGCGTTTGTCGCCCGCAACATCCTGGAGCATACCGGGCCGTTCCCTTATGTGGACGGCCTGATCATGCAGGTGACGCAGAATATCGGCCGCCTGCAGGTGCAGCATCTGGCGCGCGCCGAGGGCCGCAGCAACTACACGATCCGCCGGCTGGTGCGGCTGTTCATGTCTATGTTCCTGAATTTCTCGGTGATGCCGCTGCGTATCGGCACGCTGGTGGGCTTCGTCATGGCGGGCCTCGGCCTGCTGGTCTTCCTGGTGATCCTGATCGAGGCGCTGGGTGGCCGTACGCCGCAGGGCTATGCCTCGGTGATGGCGGCGATCCTGCTGCTGGCGGGCGTGCAGCTGATCATGCTGGGCCTGGTCGGCGAATACCTCGGCCGGCTGTTCCTGACCGTGAACCGGAAGCCGCAATTCATCGTGCGCGACGTGCAGCGCAACGAAAAAGCTCTGCCAACGGAGACGCGGTCATGATCTGGTTTTATGTCGCGCTCGGCGTCGGCGTGCTGCTCGGCGTCGGCGGCCAGATGCTGCTGAAATCCGGTGCCGGCGGCGAAACCCTGCTGCAGCAGTTCCTGGCGCCGCAGTCGATCATCGGTCTCGCGCTCTATTTCGCCGCGGCGCTCTGCTACATGTACGCTTTGCGCAAGATCCCGGTCTCGATCGCTTTCCCGAGCGTATCGCTGTCCTACGTGCTGGTGGCGCTGCTCGGCTTCTGGCTCTACGGCGAGCCGATCACCATGTCGAAGCTGGCCGGCATCGGCCTGGTCTGCTGCGGTGTCTTCCTGATCACGCGCGCGGCGTGATCACCAGACGGCTTTCACGGCGGCAATCACCGTATCGACATCGCTGTCGGGCAGCTGCGGGAACAGCGGCAGGCTGAGCACGCTTTTGGCCGCGCGTTCGGTATTGGGCAGACCGCCCGCCCCGAGTGCGATCTTGCCCTGATAGGCCGGCTGCAGATGCACCGGCACCGGGTAATGGATCAGCGTGCCGACACCTTTGTCCTTCAGCTTCGCCTGCAGCTCGTCACGGCGCGCACCGGCGTCGACGACATAGAGATGATAGACCGGAGCGGCGCCGGCGCGAATCCTGGGCAGGGCAAGGCCGTTCAGGCCGGCGAGCCCGGCGCTGTAGCGTGCGGCAATCGCCTGGCGGCGTGCGGTATCAGCGGGCAATGCCATGAGCTTTACACGCAGAACAGCGGCCTGCAGCGGATCGAGGCGGCTGTTCATGCCGGCAATGGCGCTGATATAGCGCTCGCGCCAGCCGTATTCGCGCAACGCCCGCAGGGCGTCCGCCACGCTGTCATCGTCGGTGGTGACGATGCCGCCGTCACCGATGGCGCCGAGGTTTTTGGTCGGATAGAGACTGTAGGCCGCCGCCTTGCCCCAGCGCCCGACCATCCTGCCATTCAGCGTGGCGCCATGCGCCTGCGCATTGTCCTCGATCAGGATCAGGTTGTGTTTCTCGGCAATCGCGGCGATCTCGGTGATCGCTGCCGGCTGGCCATAGAGATGCACGGGGATCACGGCTTTGGGCTTTGGCGCGCCGGCCGGCCATGACTGGAGCGTGGCCTCCAGCGCCTGCGGCGACATGGCCCAGTATTCGTCGGTATCCACCAGCACGGGTGTCGCGCCGGCCAGTTGGATGGCGGCGACGGTGGCGACCGCGGTATGCGACACGGTGATCACGGCATCGCCAGGGCCAATGCCAAGGCCGCGCAGCGCGAGGATCAGCGCATCGGTGCCGCTGGCGCAGGCCACGGCATGTTTGGAGCCGGTATAGGCGGCGAAGTCGCGCTCGAAGGCTGCGACTTCCTCGCCCTGGATATACCAGCCATTTTCCAGCACGCGGCGGATTGCTGCATCGATCGCCTCGCGCTGGGCGAGATAGGCGGCTTTGGGGTTGGTCTGCGGAATCATCGTGGGGGCTCTCACAGGTAATGCGCGGCATTGCCGCGATAGAATTCGAGCGTCTGCTTCAGGCCATCGGCCAGCGACGTCTTCGGCATCCAGCCGGTGGCGGCGCGGAAGGCGGCATCATCGGCCACGTAATCACCGATATCGATCTTCTTGCGTTCGGCGGGAAATTCCTTGCGCTCGAAACCGCCGCTGCCGCCAACCTTGATCAGCAGCTCCGCCAGCTCCAGCAGCGACATCGGCGGACAGCCGCCGATATTGTAGATCTGGCCCGCGGTGGCTTCTGTGTCGGCCGCCAGCAGGACGGCATCGCACAGATCGTCGACATAGGTGAAGTCGCGCTTCTGCTCGCCGCCCCAGACCTCGAAGCGGCTGTTCTCGATCACATGGCGAATCCAGATGCCGAGGAAGGTCTGCTTGGCATCGCGGATGCGCATGCGCGGACCGAACACGTTGGTCAGGCGCAAGGCGGTCGTGCGCATGCCGTGCACGCGGGCATAGAGCATGTGATAGGATTCGGCGGCATATTTGTGGATGCCGTTGATATCGGGCGGCGCGATCGGATGCTTCTCGTCGACCGGCAGGTAATGCGGCGGACCGTAGAACTGGCGGGTCGAACTGAAGATCAGGCGGGCCTGCGGATTGACCCGCCGCACCAGTTCGAGGAAGCGCAGGTTGGCTTCCTGGTTCAGCCGCAGGTCTTCCAGCGGCTGCTTCATCGAATCCATATGCGAGGTCTGGCCGGCGAAATTGAAGATCACCGCCGCTTTGCCGATCGCCTCGAAGATGGCGGCTTCGGCGCCGATATCGGCCTCGATCAGTTCGGTCAGGGCCAGGCCCGACAGATTGAAAGGGTTGGCGCCATACTGCGCCAGCATGCGGTCGATCACCGTGACCTGCGCGCCCGCCTCAAGCAGGCGCCGCACCAGATTCGAACCGATAAATCCCATCCCGCCGGTCACGATCACCGGCTTGCCGTGCCACGACATCAAATCACCGCGTTGTGTTGCTGGAGTCAGACGATTGCGCCGGATTATGCCTGAATTGAGGCGGATTTGTCAGGAGACAGGGACTTGCCGTTAACGGACCGGCGCGGCAAAGTGGCCCTATGACTTGGCACCCCATATCCTGGCGACGCGGCCTTGCGGCCAGCCTGCTGCTTGGCCTGACCGCCTGCGGCGCGGTTGCAGGTGATCCCTACATGCTGGGCCGCCGGCTGCCGACGGATGGCAACCAGTTCGAGATCGGTCTTCTGCCCGCGGCGAACCATCCGCGCACTGGCCGGCCGTATTTTTCGCTCTGCTACAACCGGCTCAGCCATAAGCCTGAGCAGATTCTGGCGCTGGTGCAGAAGCACTGCGGCGACCCGCAGCTTTTCTACAATCAGGCCGATCTGTCTACCTGCTCGCTCACGGCTCCGGTGCGTGCGACCTATAGCTGTTCGGCCCTGAGCCGCATGGCCGAAGAGGCCCGGCCAAACCTGAGCGTGTCCGGCTCCTATCTCGGAACCATCCAGCTGAACTGAAGCCGTGCTGCGTCCCGCCCAAGAGGGTACGGGGCGCGGGCGGCGCGGCATATCACACGGCGATGCGCAGGCCGCTATCGGCGTCGAACAGGTGCGCGCGGCTGATATCCACCATCAGGCCCGGGCGGGAATTGTCGTGATAGCCGGCATTGCTCGGCACGCGGGCGACGATCTCCTGGCCGCCGACCTTGCCATGCAGCAGGGTATCGGCGCCGAGCTCTTCGGCCACATCGACATCGAGATGGAGATCCGGCGTCTCGTCCGATCGTGCGATGCGCAGGGTTTCGGGGCGAATCCCGAGCGTGTAGCTGCCGGCCGGCGTCGCCCAGCCGCCGGGCAGGGCGAGCGCGACACCATCGTCCAGCACGGCTTTGCCGGCATCGATACGGCATTTCACGAAATTCATTGCCGGCGAGCCGATAAAGCCGCCGACATAGGTGGTGGCCGGGTGGTTATAGACATCGCCCGGGGTGCCGATCTGGTCGGCGCGGCCCTGGTTCATCACCACCAGCCGGTCGGCGAGCGTCATCGCCTCGACCTGGTCGTGGGTCACGTAGATCGAGGTGACGCCGAGCTGGGCGTGCAGGCGCTTGATCTCGAGACGCATCTGCACGCGCAGCTTGGCATCCAGGTTCGACAGCGGTTCATCGAACAGGAACACGCTGGGTTCGCGCACGATGGCGCGGCCCATGGCGACGCGCTGGCGCTGGCCGCCTGACAATTCACGCGGCTTGCGCTGCAGATAGGGCTGCAGCTGCAGGATTTCTGCGGCGCGCTGCACGCGCGTCTCGATATCGGCCTTGTCCATGCCGCGGATGCGCAGGCCATAGGACATGTTCTGATACACGCTCATATGTGGGTAGAGCGCGTAATTCTGGAACACCATGGCGATATCGCGATCGGCCGGCTCCACATCGTTGACCACGCGGTCGCCGATCAGGATCTGGCCTTCAGAAATCGCTTCGAGGCCCGCGACCATGCGCAGCAGGGTGGACTTGCCGCAACCCGACGGACCGACGATAACGATGAATTCGCCATCCTTGATCACCATGTCGACGCCGTGGATGGCCTTGACCGGGCCGTAGTTCTTCTTGACGCCTTTCAGCGTGACATTCGCCATGACGGGCGCTCACTTTTCCGTTTCAACGAGACCTTTGACGAACCAGCGCTGCATCAGCACCACCACCAGAACAGGCGGCAGCAGAGCCAGCACGGCCATACCCATGATCACCGGCCATTCATAGAAGGCATCCGGTGCACGGATCAGGCGGCCGATGGCCAGCACGATGGTTTGATACTTGTAGTCCGACGCGATCAGCAGCGGCCAGAGATACTGGTTCCAGCCGTAGATGAACTGAATCACGAACATGGCGGCAATGCTGGTGCGGGTCAAAGGGATCAGAATGTCCCAGAAGAAGCGCATCGGACCGGCGCCGTCGATGCGCGCGGCTTCCACCAGCTCGTCCGGCACCGTCATGAAGAACTGGCGGAACAGGAAGGTGGCGGTGGCCGAGGCGATCAGCGGCAGGACCAGGCCGGTATAGGTATCCAGCAGGCCAAGGTCGGCGACGATCTTGTAAGTCGGGATGATGCGCACCTCGACCGGCAGCATCAGGGTGATGAAGATCATCCAGAAGAAGAAGTTCTTCAGCGGAAAGCGGAAGTAGACGATGGCGAAGGCCGACAGCAGCGAGATGATGATTTTGCCCACGGCGATCGAGATCGCCATGATCAGGCTGTTCATCATCAGCACGACAGCCGGCGTGGCGCCGCTGACGCCGACCAGCTGCGGGCCGTCGAACAGGGCGCGCGCCGTATTCTCCAGCAGCTGGGCACCGGGCAGCAGCGGCATCGGCGTCTGCGAGACATCCTGGATGGTGTGGGATGCGGCAATCACGGCCAGGTAGATCGGGAAGGCGACGATGACGATCATCGCCACCAGCATCAGGTGGCCAAAGGCGTTGGCGACTGGGCGGCGCTCGATCATCAGTAGTGAACCTTGCGCTCGATGTAGCGGAACTGAACGACGGTCAGGGCGATCACGATGACCATCAGGATCACCGACTGGGCCGCCGAGCCGCCAAGGTCCTGCGCCTCGAAGCCGTCATACCAGACCTTATAGACCAGGATTTCGGTTGATTTGGCGGGGCCGCCGCGGGTCAGCGAATGGATCACGCCAAAGGTTTCGAAGAAGGCGTAAACCACGTTGACCACCACGAGGAAGAACAGCGTGGGCGACAGCAGCGGGAAGACCACGGTCCAGAAGCGGCGGATCGGGCCGGCGCCGTCGATAGCGGCCGCTTCGATCAGCGATTTCGGGATCGACTGCAGCCCTGCCAGGAAGAACAGGAAATTGTAGGAAATCTGTTTCCAGGTCGCGGCAACGACGACGACGAACATCGCCTGATTGCCGTTGAGGTGGAAGTTCCAGTCGACGCCGGCCTGCAGCAGCAGCCAGGCGAAGATGCCCGGGCCGGGCAGGAAGACGAAGCCCCAGAGCGCACCGGCAACGGCGGGCGCTACGGCATAGGGCCAGATCAGCAGGGTCTTGTAGAGGGTCGTGCCGCGCACCAGGCGGTCGGCCGTCACGGCGAGCAGCAGCGACAGGCTCAGGCCGATGGTGGTGACCAGCGTGCTGAAAATCGCGGTGATCTTGAAGGAATTTGCATAGTACTCATCCTCGAAGAGGATGATGAAATTCTCCAGGCCGACGAAATGGCTGGTGATGCCGAAGGCGTCCTCGCGCAGCAGCGACTGCACGACGGCCTGGCTGGCCGGCCAGAAGAAGAAGACGATGGTAATCGCGATCTGCGGAGCGACCAGCAGATACGGCAGATAGCGATTATGAAAGACGACTCGTTTTTCCATGGTGCGCCAAAGAAAAGCCCGCGCCCTGTAAAGTCAAGGCGCGGGCTTCCGTTAAGAGGGTCGAATCAGCTCACTATTAACGCTTGGCGTCGCGCTCGAACTGGCGGAGCAGGCGATTGCCACGCTCCACGGCAGTGTCGAGAGCTTCCTTGGGCGACTTCTTGCCCGACCAGACGGCTTCGAGTTCTTCGTCCATCACGTCGCGGATCTGCACGAAGTTGCCCAGGCGCAGGCCCTTGGAGTTGTTGGTCGGGGTCTTCAGCATCATCTGCTGTACCGAGGTGTCGGTGCCCGGATTGGCGGCGTAGAAGCCCTGCTGCTTGGTGGCTTCATACGACATCGGGGTGATCGGCAGGTAGCCGGTCACCTTGTGCCACCAGACCTGGTTCTCGGTCGAGGTCAGGTAATCGAAGAACTGGGCCACGCCCTTGTATTCCTCAGGCTTGTGCTTGCCGAGCACCCACAGCGAAGCGCCGCCGATGATCGAGTTCTGCGGTGCGCCGGCCACGTCGCTGTAGTACGGCAGCATCGAGATGCCCCACTTGAACTTGGCGCCGCGGGCGAAGGTGGCATAACCGGCCGAGCTTTCCATGTGGATGGCGCATTCGCCCGACACGAACTTGGCGTTCGCCTCGTTCTTGCGGCCGCCATACACCATCAGGCCTTCCTTCATCCAGGTCTGCAGCTGGGTGATGTGGCGCACATGCAGCGGGGTATTGAACTGCAGCTCGGTGTCGAAGCCATCGAAGCCGTTCGACTTGCTGGCGAAGGGCACGTTATGCAGCGCCGAGAAATTCTCCAGCTGCACCCAGGTCTGCCAGTTGCTCTGGAACGGGCAGGTGCTGCCCGAAGCCTTCAGCTTCTTCAGGATCGGGTCGAATTCCTGCCAGGTCTTCGGCGGCTTGTTCGGGTCAAGGCCGGCCTTCTCGAAGGCGTCCTTGTTGTAATACATCACCGGCGTCGACGAATTGAACGGATAGGACAGCATCTTGCCGTCCGAAGTGCTGTAATAGCCCGTCACCGCGCTGATGTAGGAACCCGGATCGAACTTGTAGCCGTTCTGCGACATCAGTTCGTGCACCGGCTTGATCGCGGCGCGCGAGGCCATCATCGTGCCAGTACCGACTTCGAAGACCTGCACGATATGCGGGCCCTTGCCGGCGCGGAAAGCGGCCATGGCGGCGGTCAGGGTTTCAGGATAGCTGCCCTTGTTGACGGCAACGATCTTGTACTTGTCCTGGCCCTTGTTGAAGCCTTCGGCGATCTCGTTGACCCGCTCATTCAGCGCGCCGGTCATCGCATGCCACCATTGCAGCTCGATGCGATTGTCCTTTGCCTGCGCCCACGCGCCCGAGGCGCTGATCGCTATGGCCGATCCGGCCAGCAGCGCGAGCGCAGTACGCGCGAGTTTCCCTGTCGATTTCATTGTTCAGTCTCCGGTGCTAAAGAAATCCGCCCTGAGTCGGGGGTGGCCGACGTTTTTATGGTTCCTACGATGACGTTCGCACGTAAGATTTGTTACGGTTATATGACAAGGGGCGGGTATTGACCAAGCCTTATTCTGCCAGTTCGGCTGTAGAAATTGGTTCTGACAGCCTGACGGTCGGCGCACAGAGCTTTCCGTTTCTAGTGAAGCGTGATTCCCGGGCGCGGCGTATGCTGCTGCGTGTAATGCCCAGGGATGGTGCGGTCATCCTGGTGCTGCCGACTCGGGCCAGCCTCAAATCCGGCCAGCAATTCGTCACCGAGCAGGTCGACTGGATCATGGCCCGGCAGGAAGAAAGACCGGAAAGCCAGCCTTGGCGTGATGGCGCGGTCCTTCCGCTTTATGGTGCGCCGCACATCATCCGCCACCGGCCCTCCGGTCGCGGCGGGGTCTGGCTGGAGCAGGACGAAATCCATGTCACCGGTCGCAGCGAGCATCTGCCGCGCCGCCTGCGCGACTGGCTCAAGCGCCGGGCACGCGAGGAATTCGGGGCGACCGCCCACGACATGGCCGCCAGCATCGGCGTGCAGGTGCGGCGCGTCACCGTGCGCGACACCCAGAGCCGCTGGGGCAGCTGCTCGGCGCATGGCAACCTGTCCTTTTCCTGGCGGCTGCTGCTGGCACCGCCGGCGATCGGGCGCTACCTGGTGGCGCATGAAGTGGCGCATCTCAAGCATATGGACCACAGCGTGGCTTTCTGGTCGCTCTGCGCGCGCCTGCTGGGCAGCGAACAGGATCTGCGCTCCGCGCGCGCATGGCTGCGGCGCCATGGCGCCGCCCTGCATCTGCACGGCTGACCGGACATGACAAACCCGCGGCGACCGCTGGCGCGCGACTCGACTGCGCTGGTGATCCTGCTCGGCTGCGCCACCGCGCTCGGGCCGCTCAGTACCGACATGTATCTGCCGTCGCTGCCGGTCCTGGTCGGGCTGTATGGCAGCGACATGGCGACCGTACAGCTCACGCTGAGCGCGTTTCTGGCCGGCTTCGCCGTGATGCAGCTGGTCTATGGCCCGCTGTCGGATCGTTTCGGCCGCCGGCGGGTGCTGCTGGCCGGGGTGGCGCTCTATACGCTGGCCTCGATCGCCTGCGCTTTTGCCGGCAGTGTCGAATGGCTGATCCTGTGGCGCTTCGTCCAGGCACTCGGCGCCTGCGCCGGTGTGGTGCTGGGGCGTGCCATCGCACGCGATCTCTATGAAGGGGCTGCTGCGGCCCGCGCACTCTCCATGATGGCGATGACGCTGGGTCTGACCCCGGCAGTGGCGCCGATCCTGGGTGGCTATCTGCATGACTGGTTCGGCTGGCAGGCAAACTTCATCGCCATGGCGCTGACCGGGGCAGCACTTGGCGTCTGCGTGCTGTTCTTCCTGGCCGAAAGCAACCGGCATATCAATCCGCAGGCGATGCGGCCCGGCCCGATGCTGCGCAACTTCGGCATCCTGGCGCGACATGCACGGTTCCGCGGCTACGTGCTTTGCATCGCCTTTTCCTATGGCGGCATGTTCAGCTTCATCTCGGCCTCGTCGTTCACGCTCGATCGCGTCTTCGGCGTCGGGCCGACCGAATTCGGTTTGTGCTTCCTGCTGATCGTGATCGGCTACCTGATCGGCGGCTTCATCGGCACGCGCTTTACCATCCGTTTCGGCGTCAATGCCATGCTTGGCCTCGGCGCGGCGTCCTGCGCGGCCGGCGGCCTGCTCATGCTGGCGCTGCAGGGCTGGGCCTGGATGGCGGCGCTGACGTGGCACTGGTTCAGCCTGATCGGCCCGATGATGCTGTTCACCCTGGGGCTCGGCCTCACCATGCCGCAGGGCCAGGCCGGTGCGCTGCAGCCGTTTCCGCAGATGGCGGGGGCGGCGGCGTCGCTGATGGGCTTTGTGCAGATGAGTGTAGGCGCCTTTGCCGGGATCATCGTGGGCCATGCGCTGAACGATACGGCGCTGCCGCTCAGCCTGGCGGTGGCCGGCATGGGCACCGGCACGCTGCTGAGCTACCTGCTGATCGTGCGGCGGCTGGCGCGGACTCCGGAAGCCTAAGGCGTCACGGTCTTGCTGAGCAGCCAGACGGCAATGCGCTCGGTCAGCGCCGGATCGATCTCGCCGGCATAGCCTGGATCCTTGGCATCCTGCATGCTCTTCAGATTGTGGCTGGTGCGCGGCAGCAGGATCAGCGTGTGGTCGTCGCTGCTGCGCGCCTGCAGCGCGCGGTCCAGCGCCACGGCATCGCGTTCGGCCGAGATCTGGATATCGGCATCGCCCTGCACCAGCAGCACCGGGCCGGCATAGCGACGCGCCAGTTCGGCGGGATCGAGCCTGAGCTGCGCCTGCCAGAACGGCCCGCTGTAGACCGGATAGAGCCCGTTCAGCGCCTGCGGCAGTTTCTCCGGCACCTTGCCGGTATCGCGGATCGCCTGCACCACGCGGTCGTTCTCGGCGAGGAAGGCGCGCTTCTGTGGCGGCTTCAGCGCGCCGAGCTGGCGTTCAAGCTGCTCGCGCACGATCGCGTCGAGCGGCCGGCCGGCGGTCGCGAGCAGCACCAGCGCGACCGGCTTCTCGCGCTCCTGCAGGCGATGGGCGAGGTCGAGCGTGATCATGCCGCCCTCGGAATGCCCCGCGAGGCCGACCTTGTTGAGATCGACGCTCGATTGCGAGCGCAGGAAGGCGTAGGCGGCGTAAGCATCGTCGACGAAACGCTGCCAGGCGAAATAGTCGGCATAGTCTTTCGGATCAACGGGGAGCCCGGCGGCATTGGCGTGCATGCCGCGCTTGTCGTAGCGCAGTGTGGCGATGCCTTTCTGCGCCAGGCCCTCGGCCAGCTGGCGCAACAGGTCGGTGCGCATCACCGGCGGCTGGTTGCCGTCGCGATCGGTCGGGCCACTGCCCTGCAGCAGCACCAGCGCCGGCACTTTCTCCACCATGCCGCCGGGCAGGGTCAGCGTTCCGGCCAGTACCGCGCCATCATTGGAGGTGAAGCTGATCTGCTGGTTCACGACACCTTCGGCCCGGGCATCGGCGATGCCGAAGCCCAACACGAGCAGCAGGCCGGCCAGCCGAAGACGTTTCACAGGCACACCGTCACTGGCGCACCGGCTGCGGACCGACCTGCCAGATCATCTGCGGTTCGGTGCTCTGGCCCTGCTGCGGCAGCGCAGGCCGCGCGTCGGGGTCGTTGGCGGCAGGCGCTGCCGGTTCGATATGGCTGCGCGGCGGTGGCGGCACCGGCGATGACGGCCGCGCCTGTGCCGGCGTGGCGCCGCCGAATGAGCCGACGATGCGATCCCACAGCGAGGGCAGGTTGAAGTTGCGGCTCGGCGCCTGCGGCAGCTCGCTGGCCGGACGGCCTTTCAGCGCGTCGGTCATGAAGCCTTTCCAGATCTGCGCGGGCAGGCCGGAGCCGCTGACTTTCTTCGTGGGCGAATTGTCGTCGTTGCCGACCCAGACAGAGGTGATCAGGTCGGGCGTGTAGCCGACAAACCATGCATCGCGGTAATCGGAAGTCGTGCCGGTCTTGCCGGCCGCCGGACGGCCGATGCGGGCGGCCCGGCCGGTGCCGGTTTCGACCACGCCGCGCAGCAGGTCGTTGAGATCGCCCAGCGTTTCCCCGCCGATCATATGCGCGTAAGCCCCCCCGTCCTGGCGACGGAACAGAACATTGTTCTGTGCATCGCGGATCTCGATCACGCCGTAAGGCTGTACCGCATAACCGCCATTCACGAAAGCGGCATATGCAGCGGTCAATTCTAGTACGCCGACTTCAAATGCTCCAAGCGCAAGCGAGGGATGCGGCTTCAGATCGCTGGTTATCCCCAGGCGTCGCGCGGTCTCGATCACCTTGTCGCGGCCAACCTTTTCATCCACCTGCACGGCGATGGTGTTGATCGAGCGTGCCGCGGCCTCGCGCAGCGTCATGGTGCCATGATACTGGCCGTCGTAATTGCGCGGCTTCCAGCCGCTGATCTCAATCGGTCCGTCAACGAACTGATCATCGGGCCGGATGCCCTGTTCCAGAGCGGTGAGGAAGACGATCGGCTTGAAGGCCGAACCGGGCTGACGGCGTGCCTGTGTCGCGCGGTTGAAGCTGCTGTCGATATAGTCACGGCCGCCGACCATGGCACGCACCGCGCCGTCGGGCGCCAGCGCCACCAGAGCGCCCTGGCGGACATCCTGTTTCTCGCCCTCGCGGTCCAGCACGGTATCGACCGAGCGTTCGGCGCCGGCCTGCAGGCGGCTGTCCAGCGTGGTGTAGACGGTGAGATCGGTATGGTCGCGGCCGACCAGCTGATAGACCTCTTCCACCGCCCAGTCGGCGAAATAGCGCGCATTGGGCAGCGGCAGTCGGGACCGCGCCAGCTGTGTCGGCTTGGCAATCGCGGCCTCGGCGGTTTCCGGCGTGATGTAGCCGGCGTCGGCCATGTTGCGCAGCACCTGCGCCGCGCGGCTCTGCGCCGACTTGATATTGCCGGTCGGCGCCAGCTTCGATGGCGCCTTCAGCAGGCCGACCAGCATGGCGCTTTCACCCAGCGACAGCTTGGCGGCCGGCTTGTCGAAAAAGCGCTGTGCGGCGGCTTCAACGCCATAGGCACCCGCGCCGAAATAGACGCGGTTGAAATACATCTCCAGGATCTGGTCCTTGCTGAATCTGTGCTCAAGCCGGAAGGCGAGCATCAGTTCCTGCACTTTGCGTTTCAGCGTGCGGTTCGGCGTCAGGAACACATTCTTGGCCAGCTGCTGCGTCAGGGTCGAGCCGCCCTGCACGGTGCGGCCGGCGCGCAGGTTGGCATAGGCCGCGCGGGCCAGGCCGATCGGATCGATGCCGAAATGCGAATAGAAGCGGCGGTCCTCGGTGGCGATCAGCGCCTGCGGCAGCTGCGGCGGCAGGGATTTCAGCGGCTGATGCTCGCCATAGAGATCGCCATAGGTGGCCAGCACCATGCCGTCGGCGGCCTTCAGCGTCACCGAGCTTTTGCGCTCGACGATATAGAGCTCGTCGAAATCCGGCAGGTCGTAGGCATACCAGGCAATCAGTCCGCCCAGCACGACGGCGCCCCAGATCGCCACCACCGCTGCCAGGGCACCGATACGGCCGAGCAGGCTGCCGGACTGCGAGATCGGGAACAGGCGTTTCAGCCAGCCAGTCCGCCCTTTATTTCGGGACGAGGTGGATTTTTTGGGGGCAGTGCTGCGGCGTGGCGAACGGGCCATGGCGTAACGAACTCGATTTTCAACAAAAAGTGCCGGCCACACCGGCGATTGCGGCGGTGTGGCAGCCGAATGTGACCGGTTTAGGGCATGGCGGGTTGACGGGAGGTGAATACCATATGTTATAAAATAACATCTTGAGGCCGAAACCCATGCCGACCCGCCAGCCAAAGCCCGCCGTCTTCGATCTGCCGATTGCCGTTCTGACGGCCGGCATCGGGCTGCGCATGGCTGCGCTGTTGCCGGTGCTGGGCCTGCTCTGGGCCGCGATCTGGTGGGCCGTGGGGAGCGCCGGGCCATGAGTCGCATTGCATCTGCAGCTGTGGCTGGCGAAATCACTTTGAAAGACGTGACGGTCGCCTATGACCGCCATCCGGCCGTGCATCATGTCAGCGGGCGGTTCGCGCCCGGCTCGCTCACCGCCATCCTCGGCCCGAATGGCGCGGGCAAATCCACCTTGCTGAAAGCCATCGTCGGCCAGATGCCCATCGCCGAAGGCCGTATCGAGCGCGGCCCGCTGAAGCAGCGCGACATCGCCTTCCTGCCGCAGCAGTCCAGCCTCGACCGCAGCTTTCCGATCTCGGTGCTGGAACTGGTGCTGCTCGGCCACTGGCAGCGCGCCGGCGCGTTCGGCCGTATCGGCAAACAGGGTATCGAGGCGGCGCGTGCCGCGCTCAGCGCCGTCGGCCTCGAAGGCTTCGAGCAGCGCCCGCTCGGCACGCTCTCCATCGGCCAGGCGCAGCGCGCGCTGTTTGCCCGCGTGCTGGTGCAGGATGCGCGCGTCATCCTGCTGGATGAGCCCTTCAATGCCCTCGATGCCCGCACCATTGCCGACCTGCTGGCGCTGCTGCGCCGCTGGCATGCCGAGAAGCGCACGGTGATTGCCGTGCTGCATGATTTCGAGATGGTGCGGCAGCATTTCCCCGATGCCGTCTATCTGGCGCGCCGGCTGATCGCCTGGGGCAGGATTGAAGATGTGCTGACGCCGGAAAACCAGCTGGCCGCGCGCCAGATGGCAGAATCCTGGGATGAGGACGCCGCGCTGTGTCTGCCCCATGAGCATCCATCCCCGGATCATGGTCATCATCACGGCCATGATCACGGCCATGATCATGGTACGGGTCAGAAACACGACCACGACCACACCCACGCGGCCTGACACCCATGACCGCCCTCGCGGATTTCCTTTTCGGGCCCTTCGCCGAATTCGCCTTCATGCGCCGCGCGCTGGTGGCCTGCTGCGCGCTCGCGCTCGGCAGTGCCCCGATCGGCGTGGTGCTCATGCTGCGCCGCATGAGCCTGTTCGGCGAGGCGATGAGCCATGCCATCCTGCCCGGCGCTGCCGTCGGCTTCCTGATCGCCGGTTTCTCGCTGCCCGCCATCAGCATCGGCGGCGTGATCGCCGGACTGGTCGTGGCGTTGCTGGCCGGTGCGGCCACCCGCGCCACCGACCAGCGCGAGGATGCCAGTTTCGCGGCGTTTTACCTGATTGCACTCGCACTCGGCGTCACGCTGATCTCCACGCGCGGCTCGGCCGTCGATGTGATGCAGATCCTGTTCGGCTCGGTGCTGGCGGTGGATGATCCGGCGCTGCTGCTGCTGGGCTGCGTGGCCAGCCTGACCCTGCTGGCATTCGCTGTCATTTACCGCCCCTTGCTCGCGGACGGTTTCGATCCGGAATTCCTGCGCAGCGTGCAGCCCGGCAGCGGCACGCTGTACCACTTCATCTTCCTCGGCCTCGTCGTGATCAATCTGGTCGCGGCCTTCCAGGCGCTCGGCAGCCTGATGGCGGTCGGCCTGATGATGTTGCCGGCGCTGGCGGCGCGCTATTGGTGCCGCTCGCTGGTCAGCGGCATGCTGGTCGCGGTGCTGATCGCCATGCTCTCGGCCTATAGCGGCCTGCTGCTGTCCTATCACGCCGACCTGCCGTCCGGTCCGTCGGTCGTGCTGCTGGGCGGTGCGGCCTATCTCCTGTCGCTGGCCTTTGGCCAGCATGGCCTGGTGATGCTCTGGCATCGCGGCCGCCATCTGGAAGCCTGATCGTGCTGCGTCTGCTGGCGATATGCGCATTGGCGCTCGCCGTGGCGTCTCCCGCCCATGCGCAATCCGGGGCACAGCAGAAGCTGCGCGTGATCGCCAGCTTCTCGATTCTTGGCGATATCGTCGCGCAGGTTGGCGGCGAGCGGATCGAGCTTGTGACGCTGGTGCCCGCGATGGGCGACGCGCATGTGTTCCAGCCGACGCCGAGCGATGCGCGCGCCGTCGCCACGGCCGATGTGCTGGTGGCGAACGGACTGAATTTCGAGCCCTGGCTCGATCGCCTGGTGGCGGCGTCCGGCTTCAGGGGCCGGCGTATCGTGGCTGCCGAGGGCATTGCACCGCTCGCGCTGCGCAGCGCTCACGACCATGACCACAAACACGACAAGCCGGCGAAAAGCGGTGGCAGGATCGACGATCCGCATCTCTGGCACGACCTGACGCGAATGCAGACCTATATCGACACGATCGCCAAAGGCCTGGCGGCGGCCGATCCGGCGCATGCTGAAGCGTATCGCACGCGCGGCGCGGCCTATGCCGCCGAGCTGCGCGCGCTCGATGCCTGGGCAGCAAGCGAGATCGGGCAGCTGTCGAAAGAGCAGCGCAAGGTGATCACGCAGCATGATGCCTTCGGCTACCTGGCGGCGCGGTACCAGATCGTTTTCATGGCGCCGCAGGGCGTCACCACCGAAGCCGAGGCCTCGGCCGAAGCGGTTGGCCGCCTGATCCGCCAGATCAAGCGCGAAAAGGTGCAGGCGCTGTTCTTCGAGAATATCGCCAATCCGCGGCTGATCGAGCAGATCGCCCGCGAGGCGAAAGTGAAGGTGGGCGGCCGGCTGTATTCCGATGCGCTGTCGCCGCCTGGCGGCGAGGCCGACAGCTTCGCGAAGATGTATCGCCTGAACATCACCCGCCTGGTCGAGGCCATGAAGCGGGACTGAGCCGGAAGCGGCGGGGAACCGAAGCGCGGCGTGAGTGTTGAACGGAGGCAACAAGAAGGATGCCTCCCATGCTGCGATTGCTCCTGGTTCTCTTTACCCTTTCAGTCACTGCGCCGCTGCTGACGGCCTGCTACTGGGGCGAACCGCCGCCGCCACGCGTTCCGGTGACGAATGAGAACAACTACAAGACCTGCCCCGGCGGCGCCACGAACTGCTGATCCCAAACAAAACGGCCCGGCGATCCTGCGACCGCCGGGCCGTTCGTTGACTAGTGACTGCCTGCCTGACAGGGCTCTGCTTTAGAGAGCGTCGTCGTCGCTTTCACCGGTGCGGATGCGCAGCGCCTTTTCCAGATCGACCACGAAGATCTTGCCGTCGCCGATCTGGCCGGTCTTGGCGGCATTCTGGATCGCCTCGATCACGCGATCGGCAAGCGCGGATTTCACCGCCACCTCGATCTTGACCTTCGGCAGGAAGCTGACGGCGTATTCCGCGCCGCGATAGATTTCGGTATGGCCCTTCTGACGGCCGAACCCCTTCACTTCAGTGACGGTCAGGCCCTCGACGCCGAGGCTGGTAAGAGCCTCGCGGACTTCGTCGAGTTTAAATGGCTTGATGACTGCCATGACCAGTTTCATGTGTCTCACTCCTCAGCGTTGTTGGCCGCTGGCCGGGTCTGATGCCCGCACGGCACGGCGTCGCCAGTCTAACCTTTCAAGAACCGTGCCGGTCGGCCGGCCCCGAGTCTCCACCCAGTTTAGCGGTCGTCAGGCGCCACAGAAAAGGCCGCGCCGCGGGATTCTGCCCGAAACGCGGCCCTTTGCTGAAAAATCAGGCAACCGTACCGGCTCAGCTGGCGAGCAGGCGATTGGCTGCCGAGGTCACTGCCTTGAGCGAGGCCGCGACGATATTCCGGTCACGGCCGACGCCGAACAGGGTGGTGCCATCCGCCCGCTTGATCTCAACGTAAGCCACCGCCTCCGAGGAGGCCCCTCCATTGGTGGCGGTCGGCGCGATGGCATGTTCGCGGTAGTCGATCAGGTTGATCTGCACCCCGGCATGACGGTTGATCGCGTCGATATAGGCATCGATCGGCCCGGTGCCCTGGCCCTGCAGTTCGACGGCCTTGCCGGCGTCCTTCAGATTGGCGGTCAGGCTGCGGCGTTCGCTCTGATGCGGGTCGGGCAGGGTGCGATGGTCGCCGAAACTGAAGCGGCCGGTCGGCTGCACGAGATATTCATTCTCGAAGGTGTCCCAGATCAGCTTCGGGCTGATCTCCTTGCCGCTGCCATCGGCAATGCGCTGGATCACCTGGCTGAACTCGATCTGCAGCCGGCGCGGCAGTTCGAGGCCGTAATCGGTTTCGAGAACGTAGGAGATGCCGCCCTTCCCGGACTGGCTGTTGATGCGGATCACCGGCTCATAGGCGCGGCCCACATCGGCCGGGTCGATCGGCAGGTAGGGCACTTCCCAGACGCCGTCATTGCGCTGGCCCTGCGCCGTCATGCCCTTCTTGATCGCATCCTGGTGCGAGCCCGAGAAGGCGGTGAAGGCCAGTTCGCCCACATAGGGATGGCGCGGATGCACCGGCAGCTGGTTGCAGTATTCCGCCGTGCGGGCCGCCGCCGTGATGTCGGTGAAGTCGAGCTCAGGATCGACGCCCTGGCTGAACAGGTTCATCGCGAGCGTCACGACATCGACATTGCCGGTGCGCTCGCCGTTGCCGAACAGCGTGCCTTCCACGCGGTCGGCGCCGGCCATCACGCCGAGTTCCGCCGCCGCCACGCCGGTGCCGCGGTCGTTATGCGGATGCAGCGAGAGGATGATGCAGTCGCGGTTCTTCACCTTGCGCAGGAAATACTCGATCTGGTCGGCATAGATATTGGCCGTGCTCATCTCCACCGTGGCGGGCAGGTTGAAGATGATCGGCTTGTCGCGGGTGGGCTTGATCACGTCCATCACCGCTTCGCAGATCTCGATGGAATAATCGATCTCGGTGCCGGTGAAGCTTTCCGGCGAATACTGGAACACCCAGTCGGTCTCCGGCGCCTTGTCGGCCAGTTCCTTCACCAGCCTTGCGCCGTCGGTGGCTATTTTGGTGATGCCGGCCTGGTCGAGGCCGAACACCACGCGGCGTTGCAGGGTCGATGTCGAGTTGTAGAAATGCACGATGGCGCGCTTCGCGCCCTTCAGGGCTTCGAACGTGCGGGTGATCAGTTCCGGCCGGCACTGGGTCAGCACCTGGATCGTCACGTCATCGGGGATCAGCTTCTCCTCGATGATCTGGCGCGTGAAGCTGAAGTCGGTGTCAGACGCCGAGGGGAAGCCGACCTCGATCTCCTTGAAGCCGAGTTTCACCAGCGTCTCGAACATGCGCATCTTGCGCTCGGGGCCCATCGGCTCGATCAGCGCCTGATTGCCGTCGCGCAAGTCCACGCTGCACCAGATCGGCGCCTTGGTGATGGTTTTGTCGGGCCAGGTCCGGTCGGGCAAATTGATCGGCTGGAACGCGCGGTATTTGTGGAAATTCATCTTGTTCATGGTCTTCGCTCCTGAAGCGAAAGGGAATTCGGATCGACTTGGGGTGAGGGCCGTGGACGGCCGCTGACAGAGGCCCGCTGTTCAGCGGCCGCTGGTAAGTCGAAGTAGCAGGAGCGAGATGGCAGCTGTCTGGAAAGCTGGGATTTCTGATGAAGTAGACATGACAAACCGGATTGCTGACTGAGCCTGCGCCCTTTGGGCGCGTTCTTCCGACCCCGACCCTGCTTACAGGATCGGGCCGCTAAGAAGGAGTAGGCTCAGGCGGGCGGTTTTGTTCATATCCCCAACAAATTGCCAGTCTGCACCGCCGCCGTCAAGTGGACCGTTGCCGCAGCGCAAACGCGCCGGTAATGTCCCCGCGTTTCAGGCACTTGAGCCCGCATGGTAAATTCATGACGGCGCTTGGGATGCCGAACTCTCCAGTCTGGGAAGGGGCGCATGAACAAGGTTTACCCGAATGCGAAGGCGGCGCTGGAAGGCATCGTCCGCGACAACATGATGGTGATGTGCGGCGGCTTCGGCCTCTGCGGCCTGCCGGAAAAGCTGATCGACGCGCTGATGGAAAGCGGCGTCAAAGGCCTGACCTGCGTGTCGAACAATGCCGGCGTCGATGGCGCCGGCCTGGGCAAGCTGCTGGAGACGCGTCAGGTGAAGAAGATGATCTCGTCCTATGTCGGCGAGAACAAGATCTTCGCCAAGCAGTATCTGGCCGGCGAACTGGAACTGGAATTCAATCCGCAGGGCACCATGGCCGAGCGCATCCGCGCCGGCGGCGCCGGCATTCCGGCCTTCTTCACCAAGACCGGTGTCGGCACGCTGATCGCCGAAGGCAAGGAAGAGCGCGTCTTCAACGGCGAGCGCTACATTATGGAGACCGGCCTGGTCGCCGATATCTCGCTGGTGAAGGCCTGGAAGGCCGACACGGCGGGCAACCTGATCTACCGCAAGACCGCGCGCAACTTTAATCCCGCGATGGCCACGGCCGGCAAGATCACCATTGCCGAGGTGGAGGAGATCG
This sequence comes from Ferrovibrio terrae, assembly GCF_007197755.1. Taxonomy (NCBI): domain Bacteria; kingdom Pseudomonadati; phylum Pseudomonadota; class Alphaproteobacteria; order Rhodospirillales; family Rhodospirillaceae; genus Ferrovibrio; species Ferrovibrio terrae. The sequence continues at coordinate 164,607 of NZ_CP041636.1, read as the reverse complement.
TCGAACCGGGTCAGCTCGACCCCGACAATATCCATACGCCCGGCATCTATGTGCAGCGTGTCATCTGCGGCGCGCCGTACAACAAGATCATCGAAAACCGCACCGTGCGTAAGCGCGCCTGAAGACGGGAAGGAGACAACACAATGGCTTGGACCCGCGATGAAATGGCCGCCCGTGCAGCGAAAGAGCTGAAGGACGGTTTCTACGTCAACCTCGGCATCGGCATCCCGACGCTGGTATCGAACTACATCCCCGACGGCGTCGACGTCGTGCTGCAGTCGGAAAACGGCATGCTCGGCATGGGCCCGTTCCCCTATGAGGGCGACGAAGACCCCGACCTGATCAATGCCGGCAAGCAGACCATCACCGAACTGCCGATCTCGAGCTTCTTCGGCTCGGACCAGTCGTTCGCGATGATCCGCGGCGGCCATATCGATCTGTCCATCCTCGGCGCCATGCAGGTGGCGCAGAATGGCGACCTGGCCAACTGGATGATCCCGGGCAAGATGGTCAAGGGCATGGGCGGCGCGATGGATCTCGTCGCCGGCGTGAAGCGCGTCGTCGTCGTCATGGAGCATAATTCCAAGGACGGCGAGAAGAAGCTGCTCAAGACCTGCGACCTGCCGCTGACCGGCGCCGGTGTCGTCGACATGGTGATCACCGATCTCGCTGTCTTCACCATCGACCGCAAGGGTGGCGGCATGGTGCTGATCGAGCGCGCGCCTGGCGTGTCGCTGGATGAGCTGAAGGAAAAGACCGGCGCGGAGTACACCGTGGCGGCTTCTGCCAGGTGAGTTCACGCATACGCTGATGTGATGAAGGCCCCGGTTCGCGCCGGGGCCTTTTTCGTTGCATGCGCTGGCGGTTCGCCGGAAAATGACGGCATCCACCAGGAGGTGCCCCATGCCTGTCCGTCGCACGTTTCTCGTCGCCGCTCTGGCTCTGCTCTCAGGAGGTGCGCTGTTTTCCGGGGGTGTTCTGGCCCATCACGGCTGGGGCTCGTATGACTCCAACACGGTGCTGACGCTCGATGGCACGGTGGCCGAGATCGATCCGAACAATCCGCATGGCGAGCTGAAGCTGAAGACGGCCGACAAGCTCTGGATCGTCACGCTGTCGCCGCCGTCGCGGATGGCGGCGCGCGGCAAGCCGCTCAGCGAAATCAAGGTCGGCGACAAGGTGGTGGCGGTCGGCTATCCCAGCCGGTCGCGGCCCGACGAGATGCGCGCCGAGCGCGTCACCCATAACGGCTTCACGGTGGAGTTGCGCTAACCGTGGATCACGCCGCCTCCGATCATCCGCTGCTGGTCTCGCTGGAGCACTCCAACCTCGGCGCCGCCATGCGGGAGTCGATGTGGCTCTATCCCACCGTCGAGATCCTGCACATCTTCGGCTTCATCCTGCTGGTCGGCAGCATCGCCAACTTCGACCTGCGCCTGCTCGGCCTGCATCGCTTCGTGCCGGTGCCGGCACTGGCGCGCCATGCCGTGCCGCTCGCCATGATCGGCTTCTGCATCGCGGCCCCCGCCGGCTTCCTGCTGTTCGCCACCGAGGCGACCAGCATCGCGATGAATCCGGCCTTCCAGTTCAAGCTGTTCTGTGTCGCGCTTGGCCTCGCCAATGCGATCCTGTTCCATCTCGGTCCGTGGCGCACGATGGCGGTCTGGGGCGCGGTCAACTATGTGCCGCCGGTGGCGCGGCTTGGTGCCGCCACCTCGCTGCTGGCCTGGACCGGTGCCGTGATCGGCGGCCGCCTCATCGCGTATCTCTAGCGCGCGCCTGCAGGCACGCTGCGGTAGCGCCGCCACATTCCGGCCGCAATGCCTGGCGCGACCACGCTATCCGCGGCGGTTTTCTGCCTGAAACAAAAACATGACCATACAAACCAAGCGGAACCGCATCGCTACAGTCACGTTCGTCTCCTGCCACCCTGCCAGGAACGGTCCTTCGGACATGCACCTGAAAAAACGGGTACGGACACGGCGACACGGCAGGCCATTGCATTGCTGCGGCGCGCGCGATCCGTCCTGACCATAAGGAGAAAAAACATGATCGCGCGTCGCTCTTTTATGATGTTTGCCGCTGCCGCCATCGCGGCGACCACTGTGGTCGCCTGCGCCTCGCGCAGCTACGCCGTGAACGGCACCGTCTCGTACCGTGAACGCCTCATTCTGCCCGCCGACTCCATCATTGTCGTGCGGCTGGAAGATGTCACCCGCGGCCAGTCCTACCCCGAAGTGGTGGCGGAACAGCGTCTCGTGCCGAACAGCATGGCGGTGACGCAGTTCTCGCTGCCTTACCAGTATGGCACGCTCAATCCGAACGCCACCTATGTGGTGAATGCCTGGATCGAGCAGGGCGGCCGCGTCCTGTTCCGCAACAACAAGGTCTACCAGGTGCTGACCAAGACCGCGCCGACCAGCGGCATCCATGTCGAGCTCGAGCAGGTTGCGGCGGTCTTCGTGCCGCAGCCGGTCACCACGGTTCAGCCGGCCGGCACGGTCGTGCAGCAGACCACCACCACGACCACCACGCCGACCGGTGCGGTGATCGTGCAGCCGGCCCCGACCGGCGGCACCTACTATGTCGCTCCGGCTCCGGCCGCCCCGCCGGCCGGCACCATCATCCTGCAGCCGGCGCGTTAATACCCTCACCGACTGAAGTTTAGGTCAGGGCCCGTCTCCTGTTACGGAGGCGGGCCCTGATTTTTTGTGCGTGCGTTTTACGGACAGGGCACTTCGCGGAACGCGTAGATGCGGTCATCCGCCGGCGTGTAGTCGGCCCGCGCCGCGCTGTCCTTGCTCATCGCGGTCCATTCCGGCGAGATCGTGGTCTGGTAGGTCTGGCAGACAATGCGGTCGCCCCGCTGGGCGCGATGATATTCCGCCTTCGCCGCCCAGCGCCCGCTGGCATCGAGCAGCCGGGTTTCGCCATGGTCGACCGTGATCCGCCAGTGCAGCGGCGGGCCGTCCTGCGGTGTCAGCGTCACCGGGCCAGCCACCGCCGGCAGGATCACGTCCGACGGCAGCAGATGGCCGCCGGCGACAATGGTGCCGGCGCGGAAATGCAGCGGCGGCGCCGGTTCATCCGCCCGAGCGGCGAAACACAGCAGCAAAAGCAGGGGCAGGCCATGCATGACGGACGGGCGCATGGCGCGCAGTCTAGCAGGGGATCAGTCGCGGCGCAGCCTGGCCAGCCATTCGCCGGCGCGCGTGCGATGCAGTCCGGTGATGCTGGATTCCACCGCCTTGACTGCCGCAAACATCACCGCGAGGTCGTCGCCATAGCCCATCGCGCCGAAGATGTCGGGGATGAAATCCACCGGCACGACGAAATAGCCCAGCGCGCCGAACAGCACGGCCTTGGCTGTCGCCGGCGTGTTCGGGTCGATGGCGGCATAGAAGCCGGCCAGGAACGTCTCCGCGCCCGGCAGGTAGCTGGCCGTGTGTTTCAGCTTGCGCCAGAAGCGCTTGGCCAGGCGTGGCTGTTCCAGCTTCAGGCGGGCGGGATCGGCCGGCACCTGGAAGGCGAGCGGATTGGGGTCTGTGCTCATGGCCGCTGATATGGGGTGCCATTCCTCAAGGTGCAAGCCAGCCCCTACTGCAAGCCAGGCCCGACTGTGCGATAACGGGGGCGGGTATCCGGGGATTTTTGAGGCTTATGAGGATTTTACCGATCCTGTTCGTCGCCATCTGCGCGGCTGTGACGGCGTTTTTCCCGCCGGCCGCGGCGGCGCAGCCGCTCGCCCTGGTGACAGGCGAGGACTACCCGCCCTTTGCCGATGCCCGCGCGCCGGGCGGCGGCCTGGCCGTGCTGCTGGTGCAGCAGGTGATGCGCCGCATGAACACGACCGCCACGATCGACACCGCGCCCTGGCGTCGCGGCTACGAGGAAACCCTGCGCGGCCGTTTTGATGCCACCTTCCCCTATGTGCGCACGGCCGACCGCGAACGCGAGTTCCTTTATTCCGATCCGCTGTTCCATGTGCGGCAGTCGGTGTTCATGCCGGCGGCGCGGCGCTTTGCCTATCGCGGTCATGCCGACCTCAAGGGCCGCCGCGTCTGTTCCCCGCTCGGCTACGCGCCGCCGCTGGTGCTGCAGACGATGATCGACAACAAACAGATTGAACGCGTGACGGTGGCCAATGCCGGGGCCTGTCCAGGGTTGCTGCTGGCCGACCGCGCGGATTTCTTTATCCAGGATCTGCGGATCGGTCAGGCCCTGATCACCAAGGCCGGGCTGACGCAGGACATCATCGCGGTCAGCGAGCCTCCGTTTGGTACATCTGAAATCCATCTGATCGTGCCGCGTGCCCGCGCCGATGCGGCCGGGCTGATCGCGCGCTTCAATGCCGCGCTGGCGCAGGTCAGGACCAGCGGCGACTACGATCGCCTGCTGATGCAGTAGGGCCTGACGGGGAGGCCCCCGGACGTAGCCAAAACCGGGTCGAGCGGGTATAACCACGCCCGGAAAATAGTAACGATAGATAACGACTGCCAAAAACGAATGAGGGAGTGATCTCATGGATCTCAAGGGTGTAGGCGCGATCGTCACCGGCGGTGCGTCTGGTCTGGGTGCAGCCACGGCGCGCGCGCTGACCGCGGGCGGCGCGAAGGTCGCCATCTTCGACATGAATCTCGAACTCGCCGAGCAGACCGCCAGGGAGATCGGCGGCGTGGCGATCAAATGCGACGTGGCCGATGGCCCGGGCGGCGAAGCCGCCGTGCAGGAGGCGATCGCCAAGGTCGGTCCGGTGCGCGTGCTGGTCAACTGCGCCGGCGTCGGCACGCCGATGAAGGCGGTGGGCAAGGATGGCCCGGTGGCGCTGGAGAAGTTCATCAAGGTCGTGCAGATCAACCTGATCGGCACCTTCAACATGATCCGCCTGGTCGCGCATCACATGCAGCAGCAGCCGGAGATGGCCGACAAGGAACGCGGCTGCATCATCAACACCGCCTCGGTTGCCGCCTTCGATGGCCAGATCGGCCAGCCGGCCTATGGCGCCTCGAAAGCGGGTGTCCACGGTATGACACTTCCTCTCGCTCGCGAGTTCGCCTCGTTCGGCATCCGCGTCTGCACCATCGCGCCGGGCCTGTTCGGCACGCCGATGATGTTCGCCCTGCCGCCGGAAGCGCAGGAATCCTTGGGCAAGTCGGTGCCGTATCCGTCGCGCCTCGGCCGTCCGGAAGAATACGCCGCGCTGGCCAGGCATATCTGCGAGAACACCATGCTGAACGGCGAGACCATCCGCCTCGACGGTGCACTCCGGATGGCGCCGCGGTAACGCAATACAAAGCACGTCATGGTCGGGCCCAGGAAGAGTTCTTGGCCGACCATCTCCGGCAAAGCGGAGAAAGGTCCTCGGGTCGAGCCCGAGGACGACGAGAATTGGACAGGGGCCGTCGGGAAACCGGCGGCCTTTTTCTTTGCCGGAATCCCGCCGTCTCCTGCCTTCGGAGGGGGCCCGAAGCCTTGCCCGCCCCGCCGATTCCCGGTACGCCTTGGGCCGACCATTTCCACCCCAGAACAGACCCAAATTTCCGGAGGATTTCCCTATGGCGCGCAAGAAAATCGCCCTCATTGGCGGCGGCAATATCGGTGGCACCCTGGCCCTGCTGGCCGGCATGAAGGAACTGGGCGACATCACCATCTTCGACGTGGTCGAAGGCCTGCCGCAGGGCAAGGCGCTCGACATGGCCCAGGCCGGCGCGGTCGAAGGCTTCGACGCCAAGCTGCGCGGCACCCAGGACTACAAGGACATCGCCGGTTCGGATGTCATCATCGTCACCGCCGGTGTGGCGCGTAAGCCCGGCATGAGCCGCGACGACCTGCTCGGCATCAACATCAAGGTCATGCAGGCGGTCGGCGCCGGCATCAAGGCGCATGCGCCGGACGCCTTCGTCATCTGCATCACCAACCCGCTCGACGCGATGGTCTGGGTGCTGCGCGAAGTCTGCGGCCTGCCGCATAACAAGGTGATCGGCATGGCCGGCGTGCTCGACAGCGCCCGCTTCCGTCACTTCCTGGCCGAAGAATTCAACGTCTCGGTCAACGACGTGAACGCCTTCGTGCTCGGCGGCCATGGCGACACCATGGTGCCGCTGATCCGCTATTCCACCGTGGCCGGCATCCCGGTGCCCGACCTGATCAAGATGGGCTGGTCGACGCAGGAGAAGATCGACAAGATCATCCAGCGCACCCGCGATGGCGGCGCCGAGATCGTCGCGCTGCTCAAGACCGGTTCGGCCTTCTACGCGCCGGCCTCCTCGGCCATCGAGATGGCCGAGAGCTACCTGAAGGACAAGCGCCGTGTGCTGCCCTGCGCTGCCTGGCTCGACAAGGGCAAGTACGGCCAGACCGGCATGTATGTCGGCGTGCCGGTGGTGATCGGCGCCAATGGCGTGGAGAAGATCGTCGAGATCCAGCTCAATGCCGATGAGCAGAAGATGTTCGAACATTCGGCCAATGCCGTGAAGGGCCTGGTCGACGCCTGCAAGGTGATCGATCCGAGCCTGGGTAAGTAAGGGCCTCGACACGTAAGCAAACTAAAACACGTCATCCTCGGGCCCAAGAAGAGTCTCTTGGCCGAGGATCTCCTGCAGGTTTGCATGAGATGGTCGGGTCAAGCCCGACCATGACGTGGTAGTGGAATGATCAGAGCGGCGCGCTGGTAACAGCGCGCCGTTTTTGATTCTACGACACCTCACCCCAACCCTCGCCCGCGCAAGCGGGAGAGGGTTGGGCCCGCTGCGAAGCAGTGGGAGGGTGAATGCCTTGGCTTTCTGCTATACTGCCACCGACTCAAACTCCCGGGAGACCCATGGTGCGCCTGATCATCGCGATCTTTCTGCCCTTCCTGCTGTTCTTCACCATCGGCCGGCCGATTGCCGGCATCATCTGCCTGATCCTGCAGATCACGCTGATCGGCTGGATTCCGGCCGCGCTCTGGGCGGTCTATGCGCTCAGCCAGTACAGCACCGCCAAACAGATCGAACAGGCAACCGGGCGCAAGCCCGGTTGAGACGCACACCGCGCCGCTGTCCCGGTCGCTCGCGTGGATGACCCAGCACTCTGTTCTCTCGTATAACAACAAAAAACCGGAGGAACCGCAGATGAAACACAGCGCATGGATTGTCGCCGTCATGGCCGGCGTCTCGGCACCCGCTTTTGCCCAGGCCGATTATCCCAGCAAGCAGATCCGCTTCGTGGTGCCGTTCGCGCCGGGCGGATCGTCCGATATCATCTCGCGCGCCGTCGCCAGCCAGATGTCGGCCAATATGGGCCAGCAGGTCTATGTCGAGAATAAGGGCGGCGGTGGCGGCAATATCGCCATGGAAGACGTCAAGCGCGCCGCGCCGGACGGCTATACCATGATCCTCGGCCATATCGGCACGCTGGCGGTGAACCCGGCCATGTATGGCGCCAAGCTGCCCTACGATCCGATCAAGGATTTCCAGCCGGTCACGCTGCTGGCCGTCGTGCCGAATGTCATCGCGGTGAAGCCCGACCTGCCGGTCAAGACCATCCAGGACTTCGTGGCGCTGGCGAAAAAGAATCCGGGCAAGCTGAATTACGGGTCGGCCGGCAATGGCAGTGCCGGCCATCTGGCGATGGAATATTTCAAGATGGAAGCCGGGATCGACCTTGTCCATATCCCGTATCGCGGCACCGGGCCGATGCTGTCGGACATGCTGGGCGGCACGCTGGATGCCACCTTCAATGGCGTCCCGCCCATTCTCAGCCAGATCAAGGCCGGCAAGCTGAAGCCGCTGGCCGTCGGCTCGACCGCGAAAATCCCGGTGCTGCCCGACACGCCGACGATTGCCGGCAGCGGCTATCCCGGTTTCGAGACCTCGCAGTGGTATGGCCTGATCGTTCCGGCGGGCGTGCCCAGGCCGATCATTGACCGTCTGCAGAAGGAGGCCGTGAAGGCCCTGGGGTCAGACGACACCAGGAAGCGGTTTGCGGATGACGGCGCCAACCCGGCCGGCGGCACGCCGGAGCAGTTCGCCGCGCTGATCGCGAAGGAAAAGGAAAAGTGGGGCAAGGTGGTCGCCACGGCCAAGATTCAGCCGGACTGATCACGGCGGGTCGCGCAAGCCGACCTCGGGTCTGAAAAGCCGGGCGCAATCCCGGCTTTTCTTTTGGCCCAAATGTTGCTATAATGTTCTTGTTTGCGGGTATCAGCCCGGTGGCTGGACAAGGAGAAGTAGGACGAACCGCCGCGAACGCCCACGAACACCGGCGAAGCGCCACGAACTCAAACGAACTCAAACGAACGCTGGCGAAGCGCCGCGAACCGCTACGAACACGGGCGAACCGCCACGAACCGAAACGAGCCGGCTGGCGCATGGCTGGGGCAGGGCCGAATGTAGGGTCGCAATTGTGCACTTGCCCCTTGCCGGTCAGGGGTTTAGGTCTGGCGGCAGGAAACGAACGCCCGTTCAGGAGACCCCGATGTCTGCATCCCCTGCCGTCAAAGCCCTGGGCTGGCGCACGCCGCTTCTGGTCATCATCGCCGGCTGCACCATCGCCCTGCTGAATTTCGGCGTACGCTCCGGCTTCGGACTTTTCCTCGAGCCGATCAGCATCGCCAACGGCTGGGGCCGCGAGGTCTTCGCCTTCGGCATCGCCATCCAGACCGTGCTCTGGGGCTTCGGCCAGCCGTTCGCCGGTGCTATTGCCGACCGCTATGGCTCGGCCCGCGTGCTGGCGGTCGGCGCGCTGCTCTATGCCGCCGGCGTCGCGCTCACCGCCTATGCCGCCACGCCGCTGATGCTCAATCTCACGCTCGGCGTGCTGCTCGGCATGGGCCTCGCCGGCACGTCGTTCACCGTGGCGCTCGCCGCCATCGCGCGCATGGTCTCGCCCGAGCGGCGCTCCTGGGCGCTGGGTCTGGGCACCGCTGCCGGTTCGATGGGGCAGTTCCTGATGGTGCCGCTCAGCCAGGGCTTCATCGCCGCCTGGGGCTGGCAGTTCGCACTGCTGCTGCTCAGCCTCTTCGCACTCGCCATCATCCCGCTGTCCAGCGCGCTGGCCGGCAAGGCGCCGGAAGGCACCGGCCCGAAGCAGTCGATGGGTGAGGCGCTGAAAGAGGCCGGCAACCAGAAAAGCTACTGGCTGCTGATCTCCGGCTTCTTCGTCTGCGGCTTCCATGTCTCCTTCATCCAGACGCATCTGCCGGCCTATATCGTGGATCGCGGCCTCGATCCGCAGACCGGCGCCTGGGCGCTGGCGCTGGTCGGCCTCGCCAATGTGGTCGGCTCGTATACGGCCGGCGTGCTGGGCGGCAAGCGCAGCAAGAAATACCTGCTCAGCTTCATCTATGCCGCGCGCGCCGTGGTGATCGCGGTCTTCGTGATGATGCCGATGACGCAGGTCAGCGTGCTGATCTTCGCCTTCTGCATGGGGCTGCTCTGGCTCTCCACCGTGCCGCTGACCTCCGGCCTGGTGGCGCAGATTTTCGGTCCGCGCTACATGGCCACGCTGTTCGGCATCGTCTTCTTCAGCCACCAGGTCGGCGGCTTCCTCGGCGTCTGGCTCGGCGGCCGGCTGTTCGATGCCAGCGGCTCCTATGACGTGGTCTGGTGGATCTCGACCGGGCTGGCCATTTTCGCCGCCATCGTGCACTGGCCGATTGACGAACGCCCGCTGGTGCGAGTGGCGCCGGCGGCCGTTGCAGCCGAGTAGAACGGCATGGCGGCGCCGCATCGTCTGGCTCTTGGGTTTGTCGTGGCGGTCCTGCTGCTCTGGGCCGGCCTGCTCGGCTGGACGCTGCAGCGCGCCGCCCTGCCGCCCGAGGCCAGCGGCCGCGTCATCGCCGTCTATCCCTTTGGCTGGAGCGATCCGGCCGTGACAGAGGCAGCGATGCGCACCGAGGCGCGCCTGGTGCGGCAGACCTGGCTGACCAATGCCGTCGAACTGGCCTCCGACGACGCCGGATTTGCCGACCGCCTGCGCAATACCGGCGCCATTGCCGTCTATCGCGCGCAGCCCTTCAACCTGTTCACGCTCGCCGGTTGCAGCGGGATGCCGCCGCTTTTGCCCTCGCTCCGCCGCTTCGGCTGACCGCCTTTGCCAAGGGACGTTTGTCGGACAAGGTCGTTCCTTGCTGACCGCCAGCGGCTGGTTTACCCTTGGCCGCATGACGGGAGCACACAAGACCGGCGCCGCAGAGCCGGCACTGACAATCATCATCGCCGACGACCATCCCCTGGTGCGCGAGGCGCTGGGCCAGGCCCTGCGCCAGGCCATGACCGGTGTCGAGGTGGTCGGCGCCGCCGATCTGGATGGCGCCCGCGCAGCTCTGGACGCGCGTGAGTCCGTCGACCTGCTGATCCTTGATCTCGACATGCCGGGCATGGACGGCTTCGCCGGCCTTGCTGCCGTGCGCTCCAGTCATCCCGCCGTGCCGGTGGCGATCGTGTCGTCTACCCGCGAACCGGCCACCATGCGTCGCGCCATCGAATTCGGCGCCGCCGCCTTCGTGCCGAAATCGGCGGCGATGGAAACCATCGCCAGCGCGCTGCAGTCGGTGCTGGATGGCGAGGTCTGGCTGCCGCCCGAGATGGAAGGCGGCGACACCGCGATGCCGGACGACTTCGCCCGCCGCATCAGCGAACTCACCCCGCAGCAATTGCGCGTGCTGACGCTGCTGTCGAAGGGCAAGCTGAACAAGCAGATCGCGCATGAGCTGTCGGTCGGCGAGGCCACCGTGAAGGCGCATGTCACCGCGATCCTGAAGAAGCTCGGCGTGCGCAGCCGTACGCAGGCGGTTATCGCCGCGCGGCATTTCTCGGTTTAGTCGCCGGTCTCGGCGAGCGCTTCGGTTGTGCGGCGGCGCTGGCTGATCAGCGCGCGCAAGGCGGCCGGCTTGACCGGCTTGTTCAGCACATCGACGCTCATCTCGGCGGCGCGCTGGCGCATTTCCTGGCTGCGCTCGGCGGTGATCAGGATGGCCGGCAGACGCTGGCCCCAATCCTTGCGCAGCTGCGCGATGGCTTCCAGCCCGTCCGGGCTGTCTTCATCCAGATGCAGGTCGGCCAGGATGATGTCGGGGCTGCGGCCGGCCTGTGCCACCGCCTGCCGCGCCGCCTCGATCGTGTCGACGGCGGCGACGGTGCAGGACCAGCCTTCCAGCAGCGTGATCATCGCCTCGCGCACGCCGGCCTCGTTTTCGATACACAGCACGAAGCTGCCGCTGAGCGAGCCGGCAATGAAAGCCGGCACTGGCACGGCCGCGACGTCCTGCGCGGGTTCGACGGCGGCGCGCGGCACGGTGACGCTGAAGACCGAGCCATGGCCCTGGCGGGAGTCGAGCCGGATCGGGGTGTTGAGCATACGGCCGATGCGCTCGACGATGGCCAGGCCGAGACCGAGACCGCGTTCGGCGGCGTCGCCGACATGCTGCAGCCGGGCGAATTCCTGGAAGATCACCAGCTGCTTGTCGGCCGGAATACCCGGGCCGTTGTCGCAGACGGCGATGCGGATTTCGTCGCCCTCGTGCCGGCAGCCGACGATGACGCGGCGGTCCTCGCGCTCGGGATTGGCATAGCGGATCGCATTGGCGACGAAATTCTGTAACACACGACGCAGCAGCGCCGGATCGGTGCTGATGGTGGCAGTGGTCGGCACGACTTTCAGCGTCACGCCGCGGCGCGCGGCCAGCGGACCGAAGGACGTGGCGATGGCGTCGAACAGCGGCGACAGCGCCACCGGGCGGATTTCGGGCCGCACGGCACCGGCATCCAGCTTGGAAATATCCAGCAGCGCATCGAGCAGCACTTCGACCGAGCCCAGCCCGTGATCGATCTTGGAGACCAGTGGATTGTCGGGTTCGCGCTCGGCCAAAGCTGCCGTGAACAGGCGAGCGGCATGCAGCGGCTGCAGCAGGTCGTGGCTGGCGGCGGCGAGGAAGCGCGTCTTGCCGAGATTGGCGGCTTCGGCCTGGGCGCGCGAGGCTTCCAGTTCCTGCACGGCGAGCTGCAGTTCGGCGGTCCGCTCGGCCACGCGACGCTCCAGGCCTTCATAGGCGGCGCGCAACGCGGCATCGGCGCGGCGGCGTTCGGTGACGTCCTGGTACAGCAGGAAGAAGCCGAGCACCTCGCCGTTATGGCCGATATGCGGAATATAGGTGCCGTGCGCCACCTCGATCTTGGCATCGTTGGTGGGGAATTCGATTTCAAAACTCTGGCGCTGGCCGGCCAGGGCCGCGTCGATATGCGGCTTGAGACGGTTGTAGCGATCGGCCGAGATCATCTCGTTCAGCGGCCGGCCGTCGATCTGCTGCTGCGGCAGGTTGAGCGAGCGGCGGAACGGCATGTTGGTGAAGCGGTAGCGTTCCTCGCGATCCACATAGGCGATCAGCACCGGCACGTTGTCGGTATAGACGCGGATGGCGCGTTCCGACGCCCGCAGCGCCTCGGCGGCACGCACGCGTTCGCTGACATCGGTGCAGGTGGCGACGAAGCCGCCATCCGGCATCGGGTCGACGCGGATTTCGATCACGCCGCCATCGGGACGGCGACGTTCGTAGATGCGCGAGCCATGCGCACCCGATGCCAGCGTCATCGCCAGATCACCGGTGCCGTCGCCGGCCAGCTGGGTCAGTGGCACGCCATTCTCGGCCAGATTGGACGGCAGGCTGAGCAGATCGAAAAAGCGCTCGTTCCAGGCCGCCAGCCGCTGCTCGCGGTCGAACACGCCGATGCCCTGGCTGATATGATCGAGCGTGGTGCGCAGCAGGTCAAGATTGTGGCGGATTGCCTCCGACGCCTCGCCCAGCATGGCACGCGCCGCGCGGGGACTGAGCAAATTCTTGCCGCGCGCCGAGGCCATCACGATGCGTGCCGAGGCGGCACCGATGGCGCCGCCGAGCAGATGCTCGGTGAAGGCCATGGCTTCCGAGGCGGTCATGCGCCTGCCAGCGAAAGCGCGTTCGGCACGTTCGGCACCGATGAAGCGGGCAGACAGCGCGCGCAGCTCGTCGATGCGCGGATCCTGGTCGGCTTCGGCGAAGGCAGCATTCGGCAGGCCTTCGCCGCCGGAGACGAAAATGGCGGCCTGCTCGCGATCGCGATTGCCCGGCTTCGACAGCAGCGAAATCACGACGAGCAGCGAGATGTTGACCACGGTGCAGGCGACGAAGCCCTGCAGGATCGCATCGAAGCGGTCAATCGGCGAGGGCATCCAGGGCGCCAGCGGCGCCAGCATCGGCTGACCGCCGGCGGCGCCCTGAATCGAGGGCAGCAGCAGAGCGTAAAACCAGACAGCGAAGCTGGCGAGCAGCCCCGCGATCACGCCATGGCGATGCGCGCGCCGCCAGTACAGGCCGAGCAGCAGCGGCGGCGCGAAATTCGCCACCGCGACGAAGGAGATCATGCCCATGGAGGCGAGCGGCAGATAGCCGGCGATCCAGGTGTGGTAGATATAGGCCGCGATCAGGATGACGACGACGGCGGCGCGGCGCACGTTCAGCACGATCTGGCCGACTTCATGCGAGCCGCCGGCGCGCGAGCGCAGCAGCAGCGGCGTGACCAGTTCGTTCGACACCATGATCGAGAGCGCCATGCAGGCGACGATCACCATCGAGGTGGCGGCCGACAACCCGCCGATAAAGGCAAAGACCGAGAGTGAAAGCTGGTTCGTCATCAGCGGCAGCGTGATCACGAAGAAATCGGGGTTGGTGCCCTTGTCCGTCAGCAGCAGGCCGGCGGCGGCAATCGGCACTACGAACAGGTTGATGGCAACCAGATAGGTGGGGAACAGCCAGCGCGCGGCCTTGAGCTGGCTGGGATCGCCGCTTTCCACCACAGCGACGTGGAACTGGCGCGGCAGGCAGAGGAAGGCGAAGCCCGAGAGGATCGTCATCACGATCCAGTTGGTGCCCAGTCCCTTGCTGAGCTGTTCGCTCAGATCCGGGCGTTCCTGCACGCGGGTAATCAGGTCGCTGCCGGAATCGAACAGGCCGTAGACCACGAAGAGCCCTACCGCGAGGAAGGCGGCGAGCTTGACCAGCGATTCAAACGCGATGGCCAGCATCATGCCGCGGTGCTGCTCGGTGGCCTGCACATGGCGCACGCCGAACAGGATGGTGAAGAGTCCCATGATGCCGGCAACGAACATGGCGGTGTCGCGCCAGGGCGGCGGCAGGGTGGCATTGAGAAGATGTGCCATCTCGCTGCCGACCAGCACCTCGAAGGTGACGCTGACCGCCTGCATCTGCAGCGAGATATAGGGCAGCACGCCGATCACCGCGATCAGCGTCACCAGCACGGCGACGGCGCGGCTCTTGCCATAGCGCGAACCGATGAAGTCGGCGATCGAGATCACGTTCTGCCGTTTGGCGATCCGGATCATCTTGGCCATCATCGGATAGCCGGCGGTGATGGCGAGGATCGGCCCGACATAGATCAGGATGAAGTCGGGGCCTGACAGCGAGGCACGGCCGACCGAGCCATAGAAGGTCCAGGAGGTGCAGTAGATCGCCAGCGACAGTGCGTAGATGGTCGCGCCGGTGCGGCCGGTATACCAGCGGGGATTCAGCCGGTCGCCCAGATGCGCGATAGCGAACAGCAGCCCGAGATACCCGAGCGACAGAAGCAGGATGGCGCTGCCTTGCAGCATGAAGATGTTTTCTCCCCGTTCCGGCCAGTAAAACCTCATGCCAGCCGGCTTGTCCACCGGCTTGGCGGCCATGGGGACGGCCGAGGCGGGATCACAGGTCCGATGGTGGACAGCGCAGCCGGACCGGGCTTTGCTGTGGCCGATGAAACTTTTGTTCCGGCTGCTGAAACTGCTGCTGCTCGCTGTGGCCCTGTTCTGGGGTGGCGGGCTGCTGCTCTACCGCTTCATCGACCCGCCGGCGACACCGCTGATGCTGATCCGCATGGCCGAGCGCGGCGAACCCATCCGCTATGATCCGCAGCCGCTGTCAGCCATGCCCCCTGGCCTGGCTCGGGCGGTGATCGCCTCGGAAGACAGCCGTTTCTGCCTGCATCGCGGTATCGATCTCGGCGCGGTGCAGGATGCGCTGGACGATTACGAGGAAACCGGTCGTCTGCGCGGCGCCAGCACGATCACCATGCAGGTGGCGCGCAACCTGTTCCTCTGGCCGGGCGGTGGTTTCGTGCGCAAGGGACTGGAGGCGCCGCTGGCGCTGGCGCTCGATGCCGCCTGGCCCAAGCGCCGGATCATCGAGGTCTATCTGAATATCGCCGAAATGGGTCCGGGCCTGTTCGGCGCCGAGGCGGCGGCGAGGCAGCATTTCGGCGTGCCGGCCAGGCAGCTGAACGAGACCCAGGCGGCCCGGCTGGCCGCCATCCTGCCCAGCCCCAACCGCTGGGACGCGGCGCGGCCGACCGCCTATATCGAACGGAGGACGGGCGTGATCCGGAGCCGGGTGGGGCAGCTCGCACCGGCCCAGCTTGCCTGCATAAATTCCGCATAAAATCAGCCTCGCAGCGAGTTGGGCCATTTGACGCAGGTCCACCCGGCGCCGGCCGGAGGCTGTACCGGCGGCCAGCCTGTGGGATACTCGGGCATGACCTCGCCGATTGCGCTTCCGATTGCCGGAGAAGATCCCGCCCGCCCGCGCGCAGGCCGGGTTCTGCTGCACAGTGTTGTGGCCGCGGTCGTCGTCGGCCTGGCCGGCATTGCCGTCTTCACGCTCAGCCGCACCATCAATGTCACGTCGGCCTCGATTCTGTTCGTGCCGGTGATCCTGGGCGCTGCGATTTTCGGCGGCATGATCCCGTCGCTGACGGCGGCGCTGGCCTCGCTCGCGGTCTGCTCGGTGCTGTTCTACAACCCGGCCTTCTTCCTGCCCGATGCCGATCCGCAGGAGGTTGCCGACATTTTCGTGTTCGGCGGCGTCGCTATCGTCTCCAGCCAGTTGGCCGGCTATGCGCGCCGCGCTACCGCTGCCTCGCGTCGTCGCGAAGCGATCATGGAATACCTGCTGGCCTTCAACCGGCGGATCAGCGCTGTGGTCGATCCGGCGAAGATTCCCGCCGTGCTGGCCGAGGAATTGAGCCACAGCCTGGGCAGCGCCGCTGCCATCTATCTCGATGATGCCGGCGGGCTGCGTGAACTGGCGGTGGTGGGTGATTTCGGCACCGTGCAGCCGCTGGCCGCCGCCGAACTGGCCTGGCGCCAGCGTGAGCGCGAGACAGCTGTGCCGCCGGTGTATCTGCTGCGCAGCGGCGGCGCGCCGGTCGGTGTGATCGTGGTCGGTGCCGAACCCGACAGCCGCCTGGACCCGCTGGCCATTGCCGCGATGATCGAGCAGTCCGGTCTGGCGCTGGCGCGCATGCGGCTGGCGCTGCGGGTGGAAGAGGCGCGCGTGCAGGCCAAGGCCGAGAACCTGCGTGAGGCCGTGCTGGGGTCGATCAGTCACGACCTGCATACACCACTGGCCTCGATCCTCGGCTCGGTCACCACGCTGGAAAAATTCGGCCCGATCTGCGACGAGAATACGCGGGCGGAGCTGCAGTCGACCATCCGCGAAGAAGCCGAACGGCTGGAGCGCTACATTCGCCGCATGCTGGACCTGACGCGCATCCGCGCTGGCCGTCTGGCGCCGCAGATGGAACCGATCGATGTCGCCGACATCACCAATGCGGCGCTCCGCCAGACGCAGAAAGCGCTGATGCGACACAGCATCGAGTCTGACGATATGCTGGCGCTGCCGATGGTGGAAACCGATCCGGTACTGGTGGAGCAGGCGTTGGTGAACATTCTGGAGAATGCTGCAAAATACTCGCCACCCGGGTCGGTAATCTTCCTGCGCGGGCAGGTCGAGGACGAGCGCGTAGTGCTGAGTGTGCAGGATTCCGGCATCGGCCTGGATCGCACCGAAGCACAGAAAATCTTCGCGCCCTTCTATCGCGCCGCTGATGCGACGTCGGGCCAGGTGGCTGGCAACGGCCTGGGCCTGATGGTCAGCAAGGCCTTCGTCGAGGCCGCTGGCGGCGAAATCTGGGCGGATAGCCGCGGGGTGGGGCAAGGTGCCGCATTCCATATCGGCATGCCGCTCGCCAAAACATTGCAAGTGACCGATGAAGGAGAAGCCGCATGGGCGACAAGCGCAGAATCCTGATTGTCGACGATGAAGTGCAGATTCGGCGCTTTCTGCGGCCGGCGCTGGCGATGCACGATTTCGACGTGATCGAAGCCGCCAGTGGCGCCGAGGCGCTGGAGCTGCTGGGCAAAAACGAGATTCATCTGGTCGTGCTCGACATGCAGCTCGGCGATCAGGACGGTCTGGATGTGCTGAAGCGCCTGCGTGAATGGAGCTGGGTTCCGGTGATCGTGCTGACCGTGCGCAGCCGCGAGGCCGACAAGATCCGCGCCTTCGAGCGTGGCGCCGATGATTACCTGACCAAGCCGTTCAGCATTGCCGAGTTTCTGGCGCGCGTGAATGCCGTGATGCGACGGGCGCCGCCGGCGGCCGACGAGCCGGTCTTTGAGGTTGGCGGACTGGCGGTCGATCTGGCCCGGCGTCGCGTATTGGTCGACGGCGCCGAGGTGAAGCTGACGCCGAAGCAGTATGGCCTGCTGCAGCATCTGGCCCGCCATGCCGGCAAGGTGGTGACGCATGAGCAGCTGCTGCGCGGCGTCTGGGGCGATGAACATGCCGAGGATGTGCATTACCTGCGCATCTTCATGCGCAAACTGCGCCAGCGGATCGAACGCGATCCGGCCCGGCCGACCTATGTGGTGACCGAACTGGGCGTCGGCTATCGCCTGCTGGCGGCGGACCAGCTGGAGGCCATTGCATCCTGAGATGTCAGGGCCGCTTAAAATGCGTTGAACAAGCTCTCCGGCGGCTGGGAGACTTGCGCGGACCGGGCCGGGGACGATTAAGTATCGGGGCGATTTAGTATCGCTCCTGATCCGCAACCACGCGCAAGATGATAAACGCCGATGTCCGAGAACCTGTACACCCTGATCCGTTCCAGCATTGCCGACCCGGCCAAGATTTTCATCGAGACCGGTGACGGCCGGACATTCAGTTATGCCGATACCTTCGCGCTGGCCGAGCGTTTCGCCGGTTTGCTGGTGGGGCTGGGCGTGCAGCCGGGCGACCGTGTCGCCGTGCAGGTCGATAAATCGGCCGAGGCGCTGATCTTCTATCTCGGCGTGGTGGCGGCCGGCGGCGTCTATCTGCCGCTCAATGTCGGATACACGCTGACCGAACTGGAATATTTCATCGGCGATGCCGAGCCGCGCGTGGTGGTCTGCCGCCCCAATGCGGAAAAGGATCTTGGCCCCCTGGCCACCAGGCTGGGCGTCGCCCATGTGCTGACCCTGGGTGGCAATGGCGACGGCAGCCTGATGGAAAAAGCCAAATCGGTGCCGGCGGGCTTTGCCGCCGTGCCGCGCGCCGCCGACGATCTCGCCGCGATTCTCTATACCTCGGGCACTACCGGCCGTTCGAAGGGCGCGATGCTGACGCATCACAACCTTTACTCCAATGCAGCGACGCTGAAGGACTACTGGCGCTTCACCAGGGATGACGTGCTGCTGCATGCCCTGCCGATCTTCCATACGCACGGACTGTTCGTCGCCAGCAACGTGACGCTTCTGGCCGGCGCCT
Source organism: Ferrovibrio terrae (assembly GCF_007197755.1). Taxonomy (NCBI): domain Bacteria; kingdom Pseudomonadati; phylum Pseudomonadota; class Alphaproteobacteria; order Rhodospirillales; family Rhodospirillaceae; genus Ferrovibrio; species Ferrovibrio terrae. The sequence continues at coordinate 146,009 of NZ_CP041636.1, read as the reverse complement.
CGATGATTTTCCTGTCGAAGTTCGACGGCGACGAGGTGATGAAACTGCTGCCGCGCGCCACCAGCATGATGGGCGTGCCGACCTTCTACGTGCGCCTGCTGCAGAGCCCGGCGCTGACCAAGGAATCGGTCAAGCATATCCGCCTGTTCGTCTCCGGCTCGGCGCCGCTGCTGGCCGATACGCACAAGGAATGGGAGGCCCGCACCGGTCATCGCATTCTCGAGCGTTACGGCATGACCGAGACCAACATGAACACCTCGAATCCCTACGATGCCGAGCGCGTTGCCGGCACGGTGGGTTTCCCGCTGCCCGGCGTGTCGGTGCGCATCACCGATCCCGAGACGGGCAAGCCGCTCGCCCAGGGCGAGATCGGCATGATCGAGGTGAAGGGGCCGAACGTGTTCAAGGGCTACTGGCGCATGCCGGAGAAGACCGCGGCCGAATTCCGCGCCGACGGTTTCTTCATCACCGGAGATCTCGGCAAGATCGACGACCGCGGCTATGTGCATATCGTCGGCCGCGGCAAGGACCTGATCATCACCGGCGGCTACAATGTCTATCCGAAGGAAGTCGAGACCGAGATCGACGCGATGCCCGGCGTGATCGAATCCGCCGTGATCGGCGTCGATCATCCCGATTTCGGCGAGGGCGTCACCGCCGTGGTGGTGGCCTCGAAGGGCCATGCGCTGGATGAAGCGGGCGTGCTGAAGGCGCTGGATGGCCGTCTGGCCAAGTTCAAGCTGCCCAAGCGCGTCTTCTTCGTCGACGATCTGCCGCGCAACACCATGGGCAAGGTGCAGAAGAACCTGCTGCGCGACCAGTATAAGACGCTGTACAAAAAATGACGATTTCGCTGCCGAATCCGGCGCCGTGGCCAGTTTGCGATTGATTTGACCGCCGCCGGAGCGGAAAATCGGCCCGTTGATGTAATGCAACGGGATTTGGCGGACGCGGTTCGTGCGATTACCTGGTCTGGTCGACAGGATATCTATTCGTGCGCAGGTGATGCTGGCAACGGCGACACTGGCGATCATTCTCGTGCTGAGTGCCACCATAGCCACAGCTTTGCTTGGCCGCCGCATCCTGTCTTCAATCACAGGCAATGAACTGACCCAGTTGGCCGAGGTGATGGCCAGCCGGCTCGACCGTGGCATGTTCGAACGCTATCGCGAGATCGGCACCATTGCCGGACTGGAAATGCTGCGCGATGTATGGGAGCGCGATCCCGATACGTTGCGCGCGGTGCTCGACCGCATGCAGTTCAGCTATCCCGACTATGCCTGGATCGGCTATGCCCGCAAGGACGGTACCGTGATGGCCGCCACCAAGGGCATGCTGGAAGGTGCGTCGGTGGCGCAGCGGCCGTGGTTTATGGAGGGCGTGCAGAAAGCTTTCGCCGGCGACGTGCATGAAGCCCTGCTGCTGTCCAAGATGCTCGGCCCGCGCACCGACAGCGAACCGTTTCGCTTCGTCGATGTTGCCTATCCGGTGCGCAATGCCGCGGGTGAGATCATCGGCGTGCTCGGCGCGCATCTCAGCTGGGACTGGGCGACCGAGGTGCGCCAGTCACTGCTGATCGGTGAAAGCCAGACGGCACGGGCCGATATCAGTATTCTTGACAGCAAGGGCAAGGTGCTGCTCGGCCGCAATCTGAATTCAGTGATGTTGACACCGCAGCAGCTGGCGATGGTCCGTGAGCGCCCGTCGGGATCCGGACTCGCCTATGGCGAAGACGCCGATCAGTGGCTGACCGGCTATGCGGTCGGACGCGGCTTCCGCGACTATCCCGGTCTCGACTGGCTGGTGATAGCGCGGCTTCCGGTCGAGGTTGCCAACCGGCCGGTGCATGAGCTGGTTGGCTCGATCCTGCTGATCGGCATCGGGCTCGGCATCTTCGGGATCGCGATGGCGCGCTGGCTGGCCGGCCGCGTCACCAGGCCGATCTACAGGCTGTCGCGCGAAGCCGACCGTATCGGCCGCGATGCCGGCGTGCATACGCTGCCGCGGGTCGGTGGCGCCCGCGAGGTGATGCTGCTGTCGCAATCCCTGCGCTCGTTGCTGCGTCGCGTCGGGCAGGCCGAGCACAGGCTGGAAGAGGCCGAGCGCGAGGCCGTGGCGCATGAAGCGGAAACCCGTGAGCTTGCACTCGATGTCGAGCGCCTGCGCAAGCTGTCTGAAACCGATCCGCTGACCGGACTGCTCAATCGCCGCGCTTTCCTCGCTACGGCGGAACGGCAGGTCGCTTATGCACGCCGCTACGATCGTGCGCTGGCCGTGGTGGTGGGTGATATCGATCATTTCAAGCGGGTCAACGACACGCATGGACATGCTGCGGGCGATGCGGTGATCCGCGCTGTGGCGAGCCGGCTGCAGACTGCTGCGCGCGATACTGATCTGGTGGCGCGGTTCGGCGGCGAGGAGTTCGTCGTTCTTCTGATGGAGAGCGACATCACGGCCGCAGTGTCCTATGCCGAACGCGCGCGCGGACTGATCTCCGCCGCGCCGGTACAGTCCGAGACCGGGGCGCAGGTCAGCGTGACCTTGAGCCTCGGCTGCACGATCCTGAGTCCGGACGATCGCGATGTGCAGGATGCGATCGACCGCGCCGACGATGCGCTCTACAGTGCCAAGGCGGCGGGCCGCAACCGCGTGCGCGTCTCGCTGCACGTCTTGCAGGACGGTGGCGCGGCCGCGGCCATCTGAGCTGTAACAGGAAAAAAGTCAGTGATCGTGCAACCAAACCGCGCCGTGCTGCGTTTGGTCCGGGTGAATTGCGCAAGCGGAGGGACTATGGCTGGTCTTCTGCCCAGAATTCTGCCGGAACCGGAAAAATTTCGCCGCCTGTCGAAGCTTAAGCGGCGCGCCTGCCTGCAGGAGGCGCTGGGGACTTTCCTCGACACCCTGCAGGTGGACGGGCGCGATCCCCGGGCATTTGAGTCAGTGAAATTCCGAAGCGCGATGGAGGCCCTGGGCGAGGGCAATCTCGACCAGGCCTATGAAGATGCGATGGCGTTACAGCGCCATGCTCCGGTACAGGCTGACGATATCGCCGTGTCGGGCCAGCCGCTGAGCCGTGACGAGATGGCCACCGGCCTGCGCAGCCTGCTCGATCATCTGCAGACCCGTGCGCCGAAACGCCGCGCGGAGGCACGGTAGAAGCGTCGGATCTGGCGGGAAGTGTCTGGCGGAGAGGGAGGAGCTTTCTGCCAGGCCGCAGCGCAATGCGACCCAGCCTGTGTTGTGAACAGCCTGTGTTGTGAGTATTGCGCAAACACCGTTTACGGAAGTTCGCGCAGGCGGATGCAGGCGATGGCAACGCTGCCGGCCTTGACCTCCACGGTCATGGGCAGGTCGCCGTCGATACGGATCGCTGCGTCTGCCGCGAGGCTGTAATCCTCGCCATCGAGCGCAACCGTCGCTGCCAGCGGCGCATAGATGATCCCGGTGCTTTCAGGCAGTTTCATCGCTGCTGGTGCCGTGTGGACTTCCAGCAGCGTCTCGGCCAGCCGCCGGTCCGCCAGTAGGTTCAGAACCGCCACCGGCCCCTGGGTGAGTTCGCTCGTGATGCGCCAGCCGCCGTCGAAAGACACCGGATGGAAAGGCCGGCGTACATCCAGGCTCGGCGCTTCGGCAGGATGCAGCATCAGGCCATTTCCCTCGATCACCATCAGGTGGCGATCAAAACCGCTTAGGTCGGAGAAGGGACCGGGTTGCTCGATGCGGGTGCGGCCAAAGCGCCAGACCATGCCATCCCAGCTGCCAACAGCGGCGCCGGGAAGGTAAGAGTCGGCGATATCAACGGTGACGCCGCCGCCATTTTTCCACGGCGTGCGCCGATAGCCGGCGGGGTCAAGGCGCAAAGGTTTCAGGACGGACATGCTGACCGTGATGCTAGCGGCTTCCCACTCGCGATGCGAGGGAGTTGGGAGCTGCACGGAGTATTGCCTTGTTCGCCTGTTGGCTGCTCTCTAGGATGACTTGAGCAATCGGCAGGGGCCGACTGGCACCGGGGGGTGTTGCATGAAACGAGGTGGCGAGCAGCCGCAGTCCTGGGCTGCACGGCTTTCGCGCTATCTGGCCTGGCTGAGCGGTGGCATCCTGCTGATCGGCTGTGCCGGTTCGATCACGCTGGATGTGGTGCTGCGTTACTTCCTCAACCGCACCGTAGTCGAGAGCTTCGAGATTTCCGGGTATGCCTTCGCTGCGGCTGTGGCGCTCGGCATGGCCTATACCGTGAGCTGCAAATCGAATATCCGCATCGACCTGGTGGCGAACCGCCTGCCGCTGCTGCCGCGCGTGGTGCTGGACCTGGTGGCGCATCTGGCCATTCTCGTCGTGGCCGGAACGATCGCCTGGTATGCGCTGCAGACCTGGCTGCAATCGCTGAAGCTCGACGCCAAATCCATCACCATCCTGCAGGTGCCGCTGATCCTGCCCCAGGGCATCTGGCTGCTGGGCCTGATCTGGTTTGCGCTGTTTGCGGCACTGATCGCCTGGTCCTCGGCGCGCCTGCTGCTGCGTGGGGACCTCGCCGGCGTGCAGCACCTGATCGGTCCGGCCACGTTACGCGAAGAAATCGAGCAAGCCGGTGCGCCGGCAAAGGATGCAGAATGATCCTGCACGCGCTGCTGGTCTTATGCCTGTTTCTGGTTCTGAGCATTCCGGTCGCTGCCACGCTCGGCCTGCTGGGCTTCACGCTTCAGAGTCAGTTCGCCTTCTTCCCGATGACCGGTGCAATCGGCGAAATCGCGTGGAACACTTCCACGGAATTCGTGCTGGTGGCTGCGCCGATGTTCATCATGATGGGCGAATTGATGCACCGTTCGGGCGTGAGCCAGCGGCTGTTCAATGCCCTGGCGCCCTGGTTCAACTGGCTGCCCGGCCGGCTGATGCACACCAATATCGCCGCCGCCGCGATTTTTGCCGCCACGTCGGGTTCATCGGTGGCCACCGCCGCCACCATCGGCACGGTGGCGATCCCGAACATGAAGAAAGGCGGTTACAACCAGCCGCTTTTCCTGGGCACCATTGCGGCCGGTGGCACGCTCGGCATCCTGATTCCGCCCAGCATCAACATGATCATCTATGCCGTGCTGTCCGACACCTCCGTGACCAGCCTGTACGCCGCCGGCTTCGTGCCCGGTTTTATGCTGGCGGGGCTGTTCTCGCTCACCGTGGTGCTGCTCTGCCTGTTGCGCCCGGCCTGGGGCGGCCCGGCGATGGCCAGTGCCACGCTGTGGCGCGAACGGATTGCCGGACTGATCCATCTGCTGCCCCCGCTCGGACTGTTCATGGTCGTGGTAGGCTCGATCTATGCCGGTATCGCCACGCCTACCGAGGCGGCCGCCCTGGGCGTCATGGCCTCACTGGCGCTGGCGGCGGCCAATGGTGCGCTCACCTGGCCGGTTCTGCTTGGTGCCTTCGAGGGGACGGTGCGCACCACCTGCATGGTGATGCTCATTGTCATTGCCGCGTTCTTCCTCAATTTCGTCATCGTCGGCATCGGCCTGGTGAAGGTTCTCACCGATGCCATCGTCGGGCTGGGCTGGCCGCCACTTGCGGTGCTGCTTGCGATCATCGTGTTCTATCTTTTGCTCGGCTGCGTGATGGAAACGCTGTCGATGATGATTGCGACCACGGCGGTCGTGGTGCCGATCCTGTCGGCGCTCGGCTACGACCCGGTCTGGTGGGGCATCGTCTTCATGATCCTGATGGAGGCGGCCCTGATCACGCCGCCGATCGGCCTCAACCTGTTCGTGGTGCAGTCGGTGCGCGGCGGCGGCCGCTTCTCGGATATCTGCATCGGTTCGCTGCCCTTCGTCGGCGCGATGCTCGTGATGATCGGCCTGCTGATCGCTTTCCCGGGTATTGCCCTGTGGCTGCCCGACCTGCTCAACCCGAAACATTGATCAACCCAAGGAGAATAGTGATGAAAAGATTGGCTATTGCTTCAGCGGTGCTCGCCTCGGCCTTCGGCCTGGCGGTCTCCGCGCAGGCCCAGAGCCTGCCGGTCACCAAGTTCAACCTCGTCGGCTCGATCGGCAATCTGTCGATGTACACGCAGCAGGAAGTGCCGTTCTGGACCAAGACCATGCCGGAAAAATCCGGCGGCGCCATCCAGGTGGAGATCAAGCCCTTTACCGAACTGGGCCTGAAGGGCGGCGAGATTTTCCGCCTGGTCAGCCAGGGCACATTGCCGATGGCCACCACGGTGCTGAACTACAACACCGGTGAAATGCCGATCAATGAATCGGCCGATCTGGTGGGCTTGGTAGGCTCGGTGGAAGAGCTGCAGAAGGTGGCCAATGTGGTGCGCCCCATGCTGGCCGCGGAATATGAAGGCAAGCATGGGGTCAAGCTGCTTGGCTTCGGCTCATATCAGGCACAGGTGATCTATTGCCGTGACAAGATCAGCAGCCTGGCCGACCTGAAGGGCAAGAAGGTGCGCGCATCGGGCATCTCGCAGCAGTCTTTCGTCAACTACCTGGGCGGCTCGCCTCTCAACATCGCCTTTGCCGAAGTACAGCCGGCACTGGCCAAGGGCGTGGTGGATTGCGCCATCACCGGCTCACTCTCGGGCTACAAGTCGAAATGGCATGAGGCTGCCACCCATCTGCTGCCGATGCCGGTGAACTTCGGCCTTGCGGCCACCACGGCCAACCTGGCCTGGTGGAACAAGCTGGACGCCCGCGTGCAAGCCCTGATGACCAAGGAGGTACGTGTGCTGGAAGACAACATCTTCGCGCAGGCGGCCACCGAGACGGCGATCGGCGTGGCCTGCAACACGGGCACCGCGCCCTGCCCGGAGGGGGCTCCGGCCAAGATGGTGCTGGTGCCGGTCACCGATGCCGACCAGGCCCTGCGCAAGAAGGCGTTCGCCGAAGCGATCCTGCCGGATTTCGCTAAGCGCTGCGGCGCCGATTGCGTGACCCGCTGGAACGCCACCGTGGGTAAGGCCGTGGGCATCACCGCCAAGGCCATGTAATCCGTTTCACAGATCGAACCGCCGCGTGACCCGTGCCGGGCCGCGGCGGTTTATTTCTGGCGTTTGTGGGTAGAGCGCCCGGCGTGAAACGCAGGGGAATGATTTCAATATCCTGGAGCGGATATTTGGCGGAGAGGGTGGGATTCGAACCCACGGTACGCTTGCACGCACAACGGTTTTCGAGACCGCCCCGATCGACCACTCTGGCACCTCTCCGCGAGGACCGGCTGGAGGCGTAAACCTCGGCCGGGGGTCGAAAACGGCGCGGACCTTAACTGAACCGATCCCTGCCCGCAAGGCTCCCACCGGCCTGCTGAGTCACGGCAAAGCTGGAGCCGGTTCAAATACTTAAATCCCCCCGTATGGGCCCATTTTCACCGGCCGGCAAACTGTCTTGTCATTGCCCCGGGCTTGTCCGAGACTGTCGGTGGTGCCGCCCGGCGCCGTCCCAGGTATCGCTCCTGGGCGGAATCGGCAGCGTCAGCACCGGGGAGGCCCGCATGAGCACCGGTCAACACCGTCCGCTCGTCCCAGACCGCGCCTGCACTGGAGTCCGCACTGGCGCCCTCGCAGATGGCCATGCGGCCGCCAGCACCTTACGTCATTGGATTTCCAGCGCAGCGCCACGGATTGCAGCCCATCGGCTGAACCCGGCGGGCCCCTGCAACGTTCGGCAGGAAAGGACGATTTTCACGAATCGATAGCGACAGACCCGCCGCAGTGCGGGCAAGCCCAGGAGGAACACCATGACCGTTGCGGCAATTCTCAAGGACAAGACACCCGGCGTGATCAGCGTCCGGCCCGACGATGGCATCGAGACGGTTTGCCAGAAGCTGGCCGACAAGGGTATTGGCGCGGTGATGGTGCTGCGCAGCGACGGCGGCATCGCCGGCATCCTTTCCGAACGCGACATCGTGCGCGGTCTGGCCATGATCGGCACGGATCTGCTGCAGCAGAGCGCCGACACCATCATGACCCGCAACGTGATGGTCTGCTCCAGTCACGACACCATCGAAGATGTGATGCATCTGATGACCAAACGCCGGATTCGCCACCTGCCCGTGGTGGACAACAGCAAGCTGGTCGGCATGATTTCCATCGGCGACGTGGTCAAGCGCCGCATCGCCGATACTGAAATGGAAGCCGAGGCAATGCGGCAGTATATTGCCACTGGCTAGACGGGCCACTGGCCAGGCGGGGAAGAGACTGAAACTCAGTCCTTGTGTTCTTCCGAGCCGAGCTTGCGCAGCAGGTCGGGCCTTGCCCGCAGCCAGGCCTCCACCGGTTCCAGCGCACGGAACAGCAGCGGGTTGAGCGAGATCGACAGCAGGGCGCCGGCCATGATCAGGTCGCGCCCCTCCGGCGGCAGCAGGCCGTAGGACACGCCGAGCCCGGCCAGGATGAAGGAGAATTCGCCGATCTGCGCCAGGCTGGCCGAAATCGTCAGCGCCGAGGTGAGCGGGTGGCGGAAGGCCAGCACGATCAGGAAGGCGGCCACGGATTTTCCGAGCAGGATGATCAGCAGCACCGCCAGCACCGCGAGCGGCGCGTCGAAGATGATGCTGGGCTGGAACAGCATGCCGACCGAGACGAAGAACAGCACGGCGAAAGCATCCTGGAAGGGCAGCGAACGCTGGGCGGCATCGTGGCTGAAATCGGATTCATTCATGATCACGCCGGCGAAAAACGCGCCGAGCGCAAATGAAACGTCGAACAGTATGGCGGCGCCGAAGGCGATGCCGAGCGCGCAGGCCAGCACCGCCAGGGTGAAGAGTTCGCGCGAGCCGGTATCGGCGACGTGCTGCAGCAGCCAGGGAATCACCCGGCGGCCCACCACCAGGGCCAGCGCGGCAAACAGCGCCACCTTTACCACGGTCATCAGCAGGCTGTAGGCCAGGCTGTCGCTGCTGGCCTGCGGCCGGTCGGCCAGCATATCGGCAAAGGCCGGCAGCAGCAGCAGGGCTGCAATCATCAGGATATCCTCCACCAGCAGCCAGCCGACGGCGATGCGGCCATGGTCGCTGTCGACCTCGTTGCGGCTTTCCAGCGCGCGCAGCAGCACCACGGTGCTGGCCACGGACAATGCGAGGCCGAACACCAGCCCGCCGCCAAGGCCCCAGCCGAAGAATTGCGCCACCGCGAAGCCGAGCAGGGTGGCGACCGCCATCTGCGCGATCGCGCCGGGAATGGCAATCCAGCGCACCCGCATCAGGTCGGCGGGCGAGAAATGCAGGCCAACCCCGAACATGAGCAGGATCACGCCGATCTCGGCCAGCTGCTGCGCCAGCACTGTATCGGCAACGAATCCCGGCGTATGCGGCCCGACGACAATGCCGGCCAGCAGGTATCCGACCAGCGGCGACAGGTGGAATTTCTGGGCGATCATGCCGAAGGCAAACGCGATCACGAAGGCCAGCGCCAGCATCGTGATAAGCGGTGCGTCATGCGGCATGCCGGAAATGTCCTTTTGCTGCGGGGCGTAAAGGCCCCATTTCTACACCCCGCTTTGTAGCGGCGAATGTCTTAGGGATTTATGAAAGCCGTCGGGCCGCGCGCAGCATGAAAAAGGACGGTGGTTTCCCACCGTCCTGTCTTTCGTTGTCCGGGTTGCGGCGCGCGTCAGCCGAGATTCTTTTCGGCGAAATCCCAGTTGATCAGCTTGTCGATGCAGGCATTCAGGTGATCGGGGCGCTTGTTCTGCCAGTCCAGGTAATAGGCATGTTCCCACACATCCAGCGTCAACAGCGGCTTCACGCCAGTCATGGTCAGCGGGTTTTCGGCATTGCCGGTCTTCTTGAACACCAGCTTGCCGCCTTCCAGGCAGAGCCAGGCCCAGCCCGAGCCGAACTGCGTCACGCCGGTCTGGGCGAAGTCACTCTTGAACTTGTCGTAGTCGCCGAAGCTGTCCTTGATCAGCTCGGCGATGCGGCCGCTCGGCTTGCCGCCGCCCTTGGGCGCCAGGCTGTCCCAGTAGAAGTCGTGGTTCCAGACCTGGGCTGCATTGTTGAACACGGCCGTCTTGTCGGCCTTGCCATGCGTCGCCTTGATGATGTCCACGAGGCTCTTGCCCTGCAGCGACGCATCCTCACTCACCAGCTTGTTCAGCGTATTGAGATAGGTGGTGTGGTGCTTGCCGTAATGGAAGCCGATGGTCTGGGCGGAGACCACCGGATCGAGGGCGTTATCGGCATAGGGCAGGGGCTTCATCGTGAAGGGGGCGGTCATCAGTCACTCCTGGATTGCTGGTCGTCTGGGTGCCGGGCTCATATAGGGCGGCAAGCGGGTTAACGGCAATATGATGGGATTTTTACGGCGTTGCGGCCGAGCTCGGCCGGGGCACGAGATCAACGTTGCGCCGCCTGAAAAGTTGCAGGAAAGGCGGCCGCAAAGCCTCGCCTGCGCCGCCGTGGCGCGCATGGACGCCTGCTGTCGTGACAGCAGGCGGGATTGTTAAATCTTACAGGATTGTAGGATTCGGAGCGTCGCCGTAGACCGCCTTCGGATCGAACATCTTTTCCTTCTCTTCGAAGGTGAGTTCGATCTGGTCGGCCGGCGCGCCGGTCGGCACCGAGCGGTAGAAGCAGGAGCGGTAGCCGACATGGCAGGAGGCATCGCCCGGAATCGCCACGCGCAGCCAGACGGCATCCTGGTCGTCGTCGATGCGCATCTCGACCACCTTCTGCACCAGACCCGAAGTGGCGCCCTTGTGCCACAGCACCTTGCGGCTGCGGCTGTAGTAATGCGCCTCGCCGGTCTCGATGGTTTTCTGCAGCGCTTCGGCATTCATGTAGCCGAGCATCAGGACCTCGCCGGTTTTGGCGGCGGTGGTGACGCAGGCGATCAGGCCGTCGGCGTCGAATTTCGGCGCCAGATCATTGCCTTCTTCAACCTGCTCAATCGAGACACGCTTGGCGAACACGGGCTTTGCTCCTGCCGGGCGGGCCTACGAAAGCGGCCGCCCGGATTGCTCTTGAAAGATGGGCCGTTATATATCGTCGGGTGGCCCCCGCTTCAAGGCAATGGGGCAGCAAGCCAAGCATCAAGATCGTGCATCAAGGCCGCCCGAGGAGTAGCCTAAGCCCCATGCTGAACGCCCTCTACAACGAAAAAATCCTTAATTTTGCGGCACATATCGGCCAGACCGAGCGGCTGGCCAACCCGGACGCGACCGTGACCCACCACAGCCCGCTCTGCGGCAGCCGGATCACGGTCGACCTCAAGCTGGATCCGGAGGGCCGGGTGGCCGCCTATGGCCAGCAGGTGCGGGCCTGTGCGCTCGGCCAGGCGGCCGCCAGCATCCTGGGCCAGCATATCGTCGGCCAGGACACCGCCACGCTGCGCCAGCTGGTCGGGATGATGCGCAGCATGCTCAAGGAGAACGGCCCGCCGCCGGGCGCGGATTTCGCCGGTGGCGTGTTTGCCGATCTGGAAGTGCTGGTGCCGGTGCGCGACCACAAGGCGCGCCACAATGCAGTACTGCTGCCGTTCGAGGCCGCCGTGAAGGCGATCGACCAGATCGAAGCCGCGAAGCAGGGCGCTTAGGCCGCCTTCAGTTCCGCCTTCGCCACAGCCTGGATCAGCGCGATCATGCCATTCAGGCCGTTGATGCGGTTCGAGGTGATGTTTTCCCACACGCCGATCTTCTGCAGGAACTCGGGCGGGGTATCGACGATCTCCTGCGGCGTGCGGCCGGAATAGACCTTCAGCAGCAGCGCGATCAGCCCGGCAACGATCTCGGACTCGCTGCTGGCCTGGTAATACACGCGGCCATCGCGCGCTTCACCATGCAGCCAGGCGCGATTGATACAGCCCTTCACCCGCCAGTCGTCGGTGCGCAGCTCGTCGGGATAGGGTGGCAGGCCGCGACCGAGATCGATCAGGAAGCGATAGCGATCCATCCAGTCATCGAAGGTGCCGAAATCCTCGATGATCTCGTCCTGTACAGCCCTGATGTCGGCTTCGCTCATGACGCGCTCCTTACGACGCCACGCGCCATGTCGTTTCACCGGCCTTGTCTTCCAGCAGGATGCCGCGCGCCGCCAGCTCGTCACGGATGCGATCCGACTCTGCCCAGTCCTTGCGGGCGCGTGCCGCCTTGCGCTCGGCGATCAGCGCTTCGATGGCCGCGGCGTCCACATCCGCAGCGCCGGTGCCCTTCAGCCAGACGGCCGGATCCTGCTGCAGCAGGCCGATCAGCCAGCCGGCGGCCACCAGCTCGCCCTTCAGGCGCGCCCGCTCGGCCGGATCGGTCGCCTTGTTCGCCGCATTGGCGATCTGGTGCAGTTCGGCCAGTGCCTTGGGCGTGTTCAGGTCGTCGGCCAGCGCGGCCATGAAGGCAGCGGGCGCTGTCGTCTCGGCGGCCTGGACGTCCTTCAGCGAGTCCAGGGCGCGATACAGCCGGTCAAGCTGGGTACGTGCGTCCTTCACGGCATTTTCGGTCCAGTCGAGCGGCTGGCGGTAATGCGCCGACAGCAGCACCAGGCGCAAAGCCTCGCCCGGCGCCAGCTTCAGCAGATCATGCACCAGCGTCACATTGCCGAGCGACTTCGACATCTTCTCGGCGTTGATATTGACGAAGCCGTTATGCATCCAGGTGCGGCAGAATTGCGTGCCGTCATGGGCGCAGGTGCTCTGCGCGATCTCGTTCTCATGATGCGGGAAGATCAGGTCGTGGCCGCCGCCATGGATGTCGATCGGCCCGGTGCCGAAATTGCGTTCGATCATCGCCGAGCATTCGATATGCCAGCCGGGCCGGCCGCGGCCCCAAGGGCTGTCCCAGCCCACCATGTCGGCATCCGAGGGTTTCCACAGGGTGAAATCGGCCGGGTCGCGCTTGTAGGCGGCGACGTCGACGCGGGCGCCGGCGATCATCTCGTCGCGGTCGCGGCGCGACAGCTGGCCATACTGCTTGAAGGAGGGCACATGGAACAGGACCTGGCCGTCCTTCTCGTAGGCATGGCCATTGGCCATCAGGCGCTCGATCATGCTGATGATCGCGTCGATATGCTGCGTCACCTTGGGTTCGATTCCCGGCGGCAGCACGCCGAGCGCGCCAATGTCGGCATGATAGACCGCCAGATACTTTTCCGTGATCGCGCTGATCGGCACGCCCTGGTCCTTGGCGGCCTTGTTGATCCTGTCGTCCACATCGGTGACGTTGCGGGCGTAGACCACCTTCGGGAAGCTCTTCTGCATCAGCCGGTAGAGCGTGTCGAACACCACGGCCGGGCGGGCGTTGCCGATATGGGCGTAGTTGTAGACGGTGGGGCCGCAGACATACATCGTCACCCGCTGCGGATCGAGCGGCCGGAAGATTTCCTTCTGGCGGGTGAGGGTGTTGTAGAGCTGAATGTCCATCGTCCGGGGTCCTGGTTTATGGCCCGGAATATAGGGAATAGTGGCGGAATCGCAACCGGCGGGCTAGCTCGCCGGTCCGGCAAACAGCCGGAAAAGCCCGCTTAACGGAGGAAGTTGACCAGCGAGAGCTGCAGGCTGTCGCGCGTGATCACGTAGGAAGCTTCCAGCGTGGTCTGCAGGTTCTTGATGTTGACCGAAACCTCGCCGATATCGACATTCTCGATGCTGCCGACGCGCACCTTCAGCACGTCGAGCGAGCGGTCATGGCGCTCCATTACTTCGGTCAGCTGCTGCTGCTTGTAGCCGTTGCGCGAGGCAATCGACTTCAGCGAGGAAATCGCCTCATTGAGCTGGGTGCGCGCCTGGTCGACACGGACCTGGTAGTTATCCGGATTGCCCGCGATATCCTGCGTGGCGTCGCGGAAGCGGAGGATGGCATCGACCAGAATCTGGAAGCCGCCTTCGGCCGCCGACACACCATAGCTCAGCTGCTCGTTGTCGTCGGTATACAGGGTGGTGCCGGCCGAATTGTAGAAATCGTCGTAGGTGCCGGGCGCGGCTGCGGTCGGGTTGATATAGAAGTCGTTCGCCGTGTTGTACAGCGAGGTGCCCGGGAAAGCAGCCGGAACCGTGAAGGCCGCGAAGGGGTTGTAGTCCACGCCCGGAACGGCATTGGCGGGATAGATCGCGGGCAGGTCCGAGATCGTGCCGTTGATCGGGTTCTGGGTGTAGTTGGTGCCGGCAAACAGATAGCGGTCGCCGTCCTTGGTCTGCAGCAGGCCGCCGATGCGGTCGAGCAGAAGATTGGCCTGCACGTCCGGCGCCGCGCTGGCGGCAAAATACGGGTCGCGATTCTTGATCATCGTATCCTGCGCCTCGGTGGCGATATCGATGATCTCTTCGATGGTGAGAGCGTAGAGGTTGGTGCGGTTCTGCGCCTGCTGCACCGCGCTCTTGTAGTTGTTGACCGTGCCGATTTCAGACTTGAGATTGCCCAGCTCCTGGGCGCGCTGCGACACGCCGATCAGGCCGTCGGCATAGCGGCCGTCGGCCAGCTGCTGGTTCTGCCTCGACAGCTGCAGGTTCAGCAGCCGCACGTTGCGGGTGACATCGAGCTGGGTCGCGTATTGCGTGGTGCCTACGAGCGAAACCATGACTTACCTCCCGATGTTGACAAGGGTGTCAAACATCTGCGTGATCGTGTTCATCACATTGGCCAGCGCGGCATAATTGTTCTGCAGAAGCTGCAATTGCGCAAGCTCGTCGTCGATGTTGACGCCGGTGATGTTGCGATATTTCTGATCCAGCGTGTGCTGCAGGCGTTCCGCGCTGTCGCGCTGCAGTTCGTTATCTGCCGTGGAACGCGCCTGGTAGGACAGAATGCCGTTCGCGACGCCAAAGATATTGACATTGGCGACTACCAGGCCGTTCGGGTCGCCGGCGCGGTTGACCTGGGCATTGGTCATTGTGGTGTTGCGCATCGCCTGCTGCACGGCACCAGCGACGTTGGCATCCAGCGTGCTCGGATCGAGCGTGATGCTGCTTTCCACGGTGATCAGGCCGGCTTCGTCCGGCGGCGTGCCGACGGGGGCGGTATAATCGAAGAAGGGGCCGCCATAGGCGTTGTTCACCACGTCGACCAGGTTGGCGGCGAAAGCGTCAAGCTGATTGAAGAACTTCGCCAGTGCGCCGACATTCGGATCGCTTGATGCAAGCGCGGTCGGGGTGACGTCGAGATAATTCAGCGAGGCGCGGGTCGATCCGTTCAGGAAGCCGCCGGTGACGTCGGTGCTCGAACCCTCGAGATAGATGCCGGCCTGCGGGTGGGTCGGCGGATTGGCGATCTCCACATATTCAAACTTCTGGGCCGTCGTGCCGACGAGCTGGACGCCGCCGGTGGTGTAGACGAACACTTCGCCGCGATCATTCTCCAGCGTGCGGATGCCGACCTTGTCGGACAGGCGCTTGATTTCGGCATCGCGCATATCCTCAAGGTCGCCGACCGGAGTGCCGGCAGCGGCCAGCGAGGCGATCTTGCGGTTCAGTTCGGCGATCTTGCTTGTCGCGTTATTGATCGCTTCGATATCGGTCTGGATATTCTGCTGGGCGCGGTTCTGCAGTTCCGACTGCAGACCGTTCAGGCGGCGGATTTCTGTCGCCAGCTCATTGCCGCGCTGCACGACCAGGCTTTTGAAGTCGTTGTTTTCCGGCGTGGCTTCCAGCTGCTTCCAGGCATCCTCGAAGCGGGTCATCATCGCCAGGATGGTCGGCTGGTCGCCGGTGGTGTTGGTGGCATCCAGCGCTTCGGCAAGTTCCTTCGAATAGCCGAGCTGCATCTGCAGGCGGCCGTAATCGGCGTTGGAGCTGTAGAAGTCCTGCTGGATTTCCGGGGCGACCGCGCGAGTGACGCTCGAGATCAGCGCCGACTGCGGCAGGCCTTCTGCCACCGGGGTGGTCAGGGTCGCGAGCTTGCGGGTGTATTCCGGGTTCTGGGCATTTGAGACGTTGCCCGCGGCAATGCGCGTCTGGCTCTGCAGGGTCTGCAGGCCGATAACGGCAGTGTTAAGGGCGGCGCTCAAGGACATGACACAGAACCTTTCTGGGGTAGTGGTGTCGGCTGCCGGACGGGTTTAGCGCCCGGCAGCCAGTTTACGCTTAGCGGCGGATATTGATGGTTTCCTGGAGCAGTTCGTCGGCAGCGGTGATCAGCCGGGCATTGGCCGAGTAGGTACGCTGGGCGACAATCAGCTTGGAGAACTCTTCGGCGATATCGACGTTCGAACCTTCGATGGCAGCCGACACATAATCACCGGCGCCGCTCGAACCTGACTGCGACAACACGGCACCGCCGGAGCTCGGAGTTTCGACGAAGGCGTTACCCGCCACACGGTCCAGTTCGGTCGGATCTCGGAACTTGGCGACCGGGATCTGGTAGAACTGCTTGACGTTACCGTTGTCGAAGGTGACCGAGACGAAGCCGTCCTGGTCGATCGCAAGGTTCTTGAAGTTACCCTGCGGCACACCGTTCTGCTGGAAGTTATTCAGTGTCAGCGTGTCGCCGGCATACTGCGTCGTGCCGATCGAGTTGCCATAGGACCCCAGGTCGAGACGGATCTGCTGGCCGCCCGAGCCGTAGTCGATGCTGAAGCTGATGGACGCATCGTCGTTAACAGCAGTCGCTGCCGAACCCAGCAGGGCGCTGGCGCCGGCACCCGACGGCGTGGTGCCGTCTGCGGCGCCGAGGCTGGCGATGGTGCCGGGCGAGATGTTCTGGCCGGCGATCGAGCCACCGAAAACCACAGTGATCGGGCCGAAGGAGGTTGTAGAGGCGGTGGCATCGGCGCCGGGAGCATTCAGTGCCAGTTCCCAGGCATTGTTGCCGGTGCGGGTCCAGGTCAGGTTCAGCGTGCGGGCGTTGCCCAGCGCGTCGAAGATCTGGATCGAGCTGGCCGGCAAGGTGGCCGGCAGCGTGCCCGACGTGTCCAGCGCGTTGGACGGCAGGTTGGCGGCATAATCGACCACGCTGGTCGCCACAGGGGCGTCGAGCAGGTTGGAGACGCGCACTTCCTCGGTCGCCGAACTGTCGACCACGCCGGTGACCGGATCGATCGGCCAGCCGCGCAGGAAGTAGCCCGAGGAATTCACCAGGAAGCCATCGCTGTTCTGGTTGAAGTCGCCGACGCGGGTGAAATAGCTGGTGGTTTCGAAAGTCGGCAGGCCGGTGGTGCCGTCCGTGCCGTTTTTCTTCGAGACCGGGATGAAGCCGCTGCCGACCAGGGCGATCGAGGTGGTGGAAGACACCTGCTGGATCGAGCCCTGGGTATTATTGGAGAAGAAAGGCTGGTTGATCACGCCGCCGGGGGAGTGCGTATTCGCCTGTGCGCTCGACTGCGTCACCAGCGTCTGGAACCGCGATTCCACCTTCTTGTAGCCGATGGTGCTCGCGTTCGCGACGTTGTCCGAGATAAAGCCGATCGCTGCGGACTGACCATTCAGGCCGGTGATCGAGGTCTGCAAAGCGCCACTAATTGACATAACACCCCTCCATGGGCTGGAAACTGATTTGGCTTAGGAGGAGCAAGCCCCGTGCCAGTTTGGGGTGGCTGGGCTAATGCATTATTATTTCAGGGTAATTCACAATATTTCGGAACTGGGTTAACGCGGCAGCTTCTGCCGTCTGGTCCTGTTGCCGGGTCGGGTCCGGCAGTTTTTGCCGGGCAGGTCCGGCTGCCGGGGGCCGACTGGGCGGCCTTTTTAGCCGCGGTTCAGGCCCGGCACCCAGAGCACGTCGCCGATGCCGTCCTGGTTGGCATGGCGGGCGGCCACGAACAGGTGGTCCGACAGGCGGTTGATATAGCTGAGTGCCGCCGGATTGAGGCGTTCGGCATCCTGCAGGGCCGTCACCAGCCGTTCGGCGCGCCGGGTGATGGTGCGGGCAAGATGCAGGTAGGCCGCGGCCGGGCTGCCGCCGGGCAATATAAAAGATGTCAGCGCGCCCAGGTTGGCATTCATGGCGTCGATCTCGGCTTCCAGCCGGTCGACCTGCACCTGGTCCATCCGCAGCGCCGGCCGGCGGCGCGGGTCGTTCTCTTCGTCTTCCGGGGTGCAGAGATCGGCGCCAAGGTCGAACAGGTCGTTCTGGATGCGCGACAGCATGGCATCCAGGTCGGTACCCGCGGTGTGCAGCCGGGCAAGGCCAATGGCCGCGTTGGCCTCATCGACGGCGCCGAAGGCCTCCACCCGCAGGTCATGCTTGGGCACGCGCTCGCCGTTGCCCAGCGAGGTCATGCCCTTGTCGCCGCCGCGGGTGTAGATCCGGTCGAGCTTAACCATGCGACTTGCCTCAGTTGCGGAATGCGAAGCTGGCGATGCCGATCAGGATGATGGCGATGAACTGCAGCAGGATGCGCCAGCGCATCAGCTTATTGGAATAGGACCGGTTGAACTGGCCGCCGCGGAACAGCGCGTAGAGGCCGACGCAGAGCACCAGAAAGGTGGCGACAGCGAAGGCCGGGATCAGAAAGTGGACGAAGTTCTGCATGCCCTGAGAATATAGGGTCGGCAGGGGGTAATCCAACCACCAGAAGCTGGCGGGGCGACGGCCCGGGCCGCGACGCAAGGCCGCAGGGCGCTCCGCCGGCGGTTATGACCCGGGGGCATTATCCGGTGGTCCTGTCGCCGGCCCGGCCTTATCCTGACCGTGATGGAGAACCGCCCGATCCGGACCGCCCCGAAGAACGCCGCGCATTTCTGGCAGGATCCGCATGTCGCCGGCCTCAGCCTGCTGCATGCCGATTTCACCCGCCACGATTATGCGCCGCACAGCCATGACGCGCTGGTGGTGGCGGTGACCGAGACCGGCGGTGCCGAATTCACCAGCCGGGGCCGTACCGAGGAAGCCCGCCAGGATGTCCTGCTGGTGTTCAACCCCGACGAACCGCATTCCGGCCGGATGGCGCGCAGCCCGCGCTGGCGATACCGCTCCTTATATATGGAGACGCAGGCGATTGCCGAAGCCGCCCGGCTCGCCGGCCTCGACCGCCCGGCTTATTTCACCGCCAATCTGTTCCACGATCCCGAACTGGTCGCGGTGTTCCATAACCTGCATTGCGCCCTCGAACAGGCAGATGACCGCCTGCGTCAACAGGAGTTGCTGGCGCAGGGTTTCGCCGTGCTGAGCCGACGCTACGGCAGCCGTCGCGATGCAGAAGAGTCCGATGCGGGAGACGGACATCTGCTGGGCCGGCTGCGGCCGGTGCTGGAAGACCGCCATGCCGAGCGCCTTACGCTGGATGACCTGAGCGCCCCGCTTGGCCTGAGCCCGTTCCAGTTGATCCGCCTGTTCCGCCGTGCCACCGGCCTGACTCCGCATGCCTATCTGACCCAGATCCGGCTGCGGGCGGCATTGCGTCATCTGCGTGCCGGCCTGCCGATCGCCGAGGCGGCGGTGGCGGCCGGCTTCTTCGACCAGAGTGCGCTGAACCGCCACTTCCGCCGGATCTATGGCATCACGCCCCGGCAGTTCGTCGCCGCCCAGGGCATCCGCCCGGCGGCTTAAGTCCCGGCGCACGGCCGGGCACGCAATTTTCGCCAAGAATGCCGGCCATGGCCTGCCTATCGTCCGCATCAGGAACGATGAGGCCGCGATGTCGCGATATTACTGCCATGACAATCCCGAGGTGCTGACCCTGCGCAGCCTGGTGCTGGAAAGCCAGCCCGGCCTGGTCCGGCTGGCCGAAATGCCGTTCTACCCCGGCGGTGGCGGGCAGTTGCCGGACCAGGGCAGTCTCGAATGGACCGATGGCAATGTCGGCATCGCGGGGTTCGAGAGCATCGGCGGGCGCCTCTGGATCAGGCTGCAGCAGCCGGTCGAACTTTCCGGCGAGGTCCAGGCCAGGGTCGATCCCGCCTTCCGCCAGACCCAGCGCGAGTTGCATACCGGTCTGCATATCATCAACGCGCTGGTCTTCCAGGCGTTCGATGGTGCGCTGGTTACCGGCGTGCAGATGAATGCCGATGGCACGGCGCGGATCGATTTCGATCTTCCCGATGCCGACAACGACCGCCTGCGTGCGCTTGAACCCGCGATCAACGACGCCATCCGGCAGAACCTGCCGGTACAGGAAAGCTACATCGCGCTCGACGATGCCTATGATGAAAAGGGCCTGCTGCGCTCGCGGTCAGTCACACCGCCGCCGACCACCGACGGCCTGATCCGCATCATTGAGATTGCCGGACTCGACCGACAGGCCTGCGGCGGCACACATCTCACGTCCACCGGCGGTTCGCGGCCGATCCGTATTCTGAAGATCGACAACAAGGGCCGGCACAACCGTCGCATGCGCATCGGCCTCGAGGGCTGACATGACTGCGTGGCTTCAGACGGTCTGGCGGCGACCCTATCTGCTGCTCTGGCTACCGCCGGCCTTCTGGGCCGGTAACCTGGTACTGGGCCGCGGGTTTGCCGATACCATCCCGCCCGTCACGCTCGCGGTCGGACGCTGGCTGGTCGCGCTGCTGATCCTGCTGCCCTTCGTCCTGCAGGGCCTGTGGCGCCAGCGCGGCCTGCTGTGGCGTCAGCGCTGGCTGATCCTTGCCTGTGGCGCCTTCGGCATTGCCGGCTACAACGCGCTGGCCTATGTGGCGCTGCAGACCGTGCCGGCGGTGAACGTGGCCTTCCTGAATTCCACCCTGCCTCTGATGATCCCGGTTGCCGCTTTTCTGCTGGGCCGCGAAAGGGTGTCGCGTCAGACGCTTGCCGGCATCGTGATCTCGTTCATCGGCATCTGCTGGATTGTCTCGCGCGGCACCATGGCCACGCTGTTCGCCCTGCAGTTCGAGCAGGCGGACCTGCTGGTGCTGCTGGCGATCCTGAATTACGCCGTCTATTCGGTGTTGCTGCGGCGGCGCGACCCCGCGCTCGATCCGCTGGTTTTCCTGGCGTCGACGATGATGACCGGCCTGGCTGTGCTGCTGCCGTTCTGGCTCTGGGAGCTACAGGCCGGGGCCGTGATACCCCTTGATGCGGCTTCGGTGGCCGCCGTGCTCTATATCGGCGTCTTTGCATCCCTTTTGGCCTTCATCCTGTGGAACCGCTGCGTCGCCCTGCTGGGCGCAACTGTGACCGGCGTTTCCTTTCATCTGGTGGCGGTATTCACCGCGCTGCTGGCGTTTGCCTTGCTCGGCGAGCCGGTGCAGGGTTTTCACGCCCTGGGCATCCTGCTGATTCTCTCCGGCTTCGCCATCGCGACGTTGCCGCCTGCACGACGCCGTCCGGCATGACGGGCCCTCGCACCCGGCGCATTGCCACCGTGCGGCAGTTCAACCGCTTCTATACGCATTGCATCGGCCTGCTGGATGAAAGCCTGTCGCAGGGCAGCTTCTCCCTGACCGAAATCCGCGTGCTGTTCGAACTGGCCGACGAGGAGGTGGTCACGGCCACGGCGCTGAACCGCCGGCTTGGCCTTGATCTGGGATATCTCAGCCGCATCCTGCATCGCTTCGAGCGCAGCGGCTTCCTGCAGCGCGAAATCGGCCGGCAGGATCGCCGCGAGCTGCAATTGCGTCTGACACCGGCCGGACGTGCCGCGATTGCGCCGCTGGATCAGGCCGCAAGTGCGGAAGTGGCACGCTGGCTGCGGCCATTGGGCGAGCAGAAGCAGCGCGAACTGCTGGCCGCCATGCAGGCGATCATGCATCTGCTGGGCGAGGCCGAAGGCTAGGTATCTTGTCAAATGGCCGGATGCCCTTTAGCCATATCACCATGACACATCAGATCGACCGCGCCGCCATCGCCGCCAACTATCCGAAGATCGCACCTTATATACGCCGCACCCCGGTGATGGCCGTGGCGGGGGCGGATTTCGGCCTGCCGGTCGAGAGCCTGCAGCTCAAGCTGGAGCTGCTGCAGCATTCCGGCTCCTTCAAGCCGCGCGGCGCCTTCACCGGGCTGTTAGCCGGCAGGCTGCCCGCTGCCGGTGTGGTGGCGGCGTCCGGCGGTAACCACGGCGCGGCGGTAGCCTATGCCGCCATGGTGCTGAATGTGCCGGCCCGGATTTTCGTGCCCAGCATCGCTGCGCCAATGAAGATCGCCAGAATCAAAAGCTATGGCGCCGACCTGGTGGTGGGCGGCGACCGCTATGCCGATGCGCTGGCGGCCAGCGAGGAATGGCTGAAGCAAAGCGGCGCGCTGGCGATCCATGCCTATGACCAGCCAGAGACGCTGATCGGGCAGGGCAGTGTCGGGCTGGAACTGGAAGAACAGGTGCCGGAGATCGACACGCTGCTGGTCGCGGTCGGTGGTGGCGGGCTGATCGGCGGCATTGCAGCATGGTATGGCGGCAAGGTGAAGGTGGTGGCGGTGGAACCCGAAACAGCGCCGACGCTGAACATGGCGCTCAAGGCCGGCAAGCCGGTCGAGGCCCCGGCTGGCGGCATCGCGGCGGACTCGCTGGCGCCGAAGATGATCGGCAGCCTGATGTTCCCGATCGCGCAAAAGGGCGTGGCCGAGTCCGTGCTGGTGACGGATGACGCGATCCGCGATGCGCAGAAGGCGCTGTGGGAGAAACTGCGGCTGGTGACCGAACCCGGCGGCGCGGCGGCGTTTGCCGCGCTGGTGTCGAAACGCTATGTGCCGAAGCCGGGCGAGAAGGTCGCTATACTGGTCTGCGGCAGCAACCCGACTGACATGGCCTTTACGAATTAGCCCCAGGAATCAGCTATTGCGGGTTTCCAGCAGGCGGCGGGCGATCACCTGCGCCTGGATTTCGGCAGCACCCTCGAAGATGTTGAGGATACGCGCGTCGCACAGCACGCGGCTGATCGGATATTCTTCGGCATAACCGTTGCCGCCATGCACCTGCAGGGCGTTGTCGGCGTTCGCCCAGGCGATGCGCGCGGCCAGCAGCTTGGCCATGCCGGCTTCGAGGTCGCAGCGGCGGCCCTGATCTTTCTCACGCGCGGCGAAGTAGCAGAGCTGCCGCGCCATCATGGTTTCCACCGCCATCCAGGCGATCTTGCCATGCACGCGCGGGAAGCTGTAGATCGGCTTGCCGAACTGCACGCGCTCGTTGGCGTATTTCAGGCCGAGTTCCAGTGCGCATTGCGCGACGCCGAGCGCACGGGCGCCGGTCTGGATGCGGGCCGATTCAAAAGTCTCCATCAGCTGCTTGAAGCCCTGGCCTTCGCGCTGGCCCAGCAGGTTCTCGGCCTTCACTTCGAAACCGTCGAAGCCGATCTCGTATTCCTTCATGCCGCGATAGCCCAGTACTTCGATCTCGCCGCCGGTCATGCCATCAGCCGGGAAAGGGTTGGCGTCGTCGCCGCGCGGCTTCTCGGCCAGGAACATCGACAGGCCCTTGTAGCTCTTCTCGTTTGGATCTGTGCGCGCCAGCAGGGTCATCAGATCGGTGCGGGCGGCATGCGTGATCCAGGTCTTGTTGCCGGTCACCTTGTAGACATCGCCGTCTTTTACGGCGCGCGTACGTAGCGAACCCAGATCGGAGCCTGTATTCGGCTCGGTAAAGACGGCAGTCGGCAGCGTCTCGCCCGAGGCGAGCTTCGGCAGCCATTTCTTCTTCTGCTCTTCGGTGCCGCCGCGCAGGATCAGTTCGGCGGCGATCTCGGCGCGGGTGCCGAGGCTGCCAACGCCGATATAGCAGCGGCTGAGTTCTTCGGAGACGACGCACATGGCGGTCTTGCCCATGCCATGGCCGCCGTATTCTTCCGGGATGGTCAGGCCGAAGACGCCGAGTTCGGCCATCTCGTCGACCACGCTCATCGGGATGAATTCATCCTTGCGGTGCCAGTCATGCGCATAGGGGATGACCTTGTCCTCACCGAAGCGGCGGAACTGCTCGCGCACCATGGCCATGGTTTCATCAAGGCCGAGTTCGCCGAAATCGCCGGTGTCGAGGCCGTCCTTCACCAGTTGGGCAATGCGGCTGCGCACCGCCGGCGTGTTGCCGCCAGCCACCAGCGCCTTTACGGCAGGTGTCAGCAGCGCCTGCTGCGCATCGGCGGCGACGCCCAGATCAGCGAGGCGGCAGATTTCCACCTGGCTCATGCTGATGCCGCCCTGCATCTGCGCGAGATATTCGCCGAAACCGGCCTGCAGGATCAGCTGCTCGAGTTCGCGCAGCTTGCCGTCGGCCTGGATACGCTCGGCCCAGTGCAGGCTTTCCTTCAGCGTCGCCACATAGGTGGCGAGCCAGGCCAGGCCATGCGCGGCGAACTGCTCGTCTTCCAGCTTGGCGGGGTCGATATTGCCGTTGGAGTCACGCACCAGCTGCGCCACCGCTGCCGTGGCATGGGCAAGCAATGTCTCGGCTGCCTCCAGCGCCTTGCCGCAGGTCGGCAGCAGGTCGGCGATCACCAGGCTATCGACGGCGGGAGCGGATTTGACTGCAGCGGACATATGGGGCTCGCTTGGAAAATATCGGCTTGGAAAATGTCGGTTGGCGGGATCGCTCCCGCCAACCGGTCAACGTCGAGAGGGATTATGAATTCCCTGCTTCGATCGCATCCTCAATGGTGCGCAGGCCAGGCACCTTGGCGCTGACCAGCACAGCCATGTTGCCGGGCTTGTGCTGGTTCTTCCACATTTTGGTATGGGCGCGCGGGATATCGGCCCAGCTGAACACTTCCGACATGCAGGGATCGAGGCGGCGTTCGATCACCAGCTGGTTGGCCTGGCTGGCCTGCAGCAGGTTGGCGAAATGGCTGCCCTGGATGCGCTTCTGGCGCATCCACACGAAGCGCGCGTCGAAGGTGATGTTGAAGCCCGTCGTGCCGGCGCAGAACACCACCATGCCGCCGCGCTTCACCACGAAACAGGAGACCGGGAAAGTCTGTTCGCCCGGATGTTCGAAAACGAAATCGACATCGTTGCCCTTGCCGGTGATGTCCCAGATCGCCTTGCCGAAAGCACGGCACTTCTTCATGTACTCGCCGTATTTCTCGGTATCCATCACCGGCGGCAGCTGGCCCCAGCAATCGAAGTCGTTACGGTTGATCACGCCCTTGGCGCCCAGGCTCATGACGAAATCGCGCTTCGATTCATCCGAGATGATGCCGATGGCATTGGCGCCGGAAATGGCGATCAGCTGGATCGCCATCGAGCCGAGGCCGCCGGCGGCGCCCCAGACCAGCACGTTGTGGCCCGGCCGCAGGATGTGCGGGCGATGACCGAACAGCATGCGATAGGCGGTGGCGAGCGTCAGCGTGTAGCAGGCGCTTTCTTCCCAGGTGAGATGCTTGGGACGCGGCATCAGCTGGCGCGACTGCACGCGGGCGAACTGCGCGAAGCTGCCATCCGGGGTTTCGTAGCCCCAGATGCGCTGGGTCGGCGAATTCATCGGGTCGCCGCCGTTGCACTCCTCGTCGTCGCCGTCATCCTGGTTGCAGTGGACAATGACTTCATCGCCGATCTTCCAGCGCTTCACGCGGCGGCCGACCTTGTAAACGATGCCCGAAGCATCCGAACCGGCAATGTGATATTCGGCCTTGTGCACGTCGAAGGGCGAAATCGGCACGCCCAGGCCAGCCCAGACGCCGTTGTAGTTCACGCCCGCAGCCATCACGAGGATCAGCACCTCGTCGGCATCGATCTCGGGCGTGGGCAGCACTTCCAGCTGCATCGACTCTTCCGGCGGCCCATGGCGCTCGCGGCGGATCGCCCAGCCATACATCTGCTTCGGCACATGGCCGACCGGCGGAATCTCGCCGACCTCGTAAAGGTCCTTCAGCGCGCCCTTGGCAGGCGCTGCAGCTTGACCGGCCGGGGCTCCGTTGCTGGTCGCCAGCGTGACAACCGATCCACCCGCATTCGACATGACGAAACTCCCTCGTTGTTTCCCTGTTACGCTCACGGTTATCACCGGGAGCGTCATTTCTGGTCTTGTTGGGCCGCACTGGCCGGGATTAGCCTTGTGCAGCGCCGCGAGACGGTACCTAGCAAGACCTTGGCCTATCTTTTTGCAGTGGCGAAAAAATGGCAAGATCGTTTTGCAATGCAACACAAGTTATGATATTTCTCAAGGCCGACGCAACGAGAAACTAAATATCCTAACGTCAACTTGACTCGGAATAAAATTATGTCTGCGACTCGCCCGACGGACCCGACTCAGGCCGAACCTCTTCGCACTCGCGAAAAGGGGTCTGACAATAACCGGGAAAAGCCCTGGTTGTTCCGTACCTATTCGGGCCATTCCTCGGCCACGGCCTCGAATGAGCTGTACCGGACCAATCTGGGCCGTGGCCAGACCGGGCTGTCGGTCGCCTTCGACCTGCCGACCCAGACCGGCTACGACAGCGACCATGTGCTGGCGCGCGGCGAAGTGGGCAAGGTCGGCGTGCCGGTCAGCCATCTGGGCGACATGCGGGTGCTGTTCGACCAGATCCCGCTGGCGCAGATGAATACCTCGATGACCATCAATGCGCCGGCTGCCTGGCTGCTGGCGCTCTATATCGCTGTCGCCGAAGAGCAGGGTGCCAAACGCGCCGACCTGAACGGCACGGTGCAGAACGACATCATCAAGGAATATCTGTCGCGCGGCACCTACATCTATCCGCCGGCGGCCTCGATGCGGCTGATCACCGACGTGATCGCTTTCACCTATCGCGAATTGCCCAAGTGGAATCCCACCAACGTCTGCAGCTATCACCTGCAGGAAGCCGGCGCGACGCCGGTGCAGGAACTGGCCTATGCGCTCGCCACCGCGATCGCGGTGCTGGATGCCGTGAAGGACTCGGGCCAGGTGCCGCCGGAAGATTTCGCGCAGGCCTTTGGCCGCATCAGCTTCTTCGTCAATGCCGGCATTCGTTTCGTCACCGAAATCTGCAAGATGCGCGCCTTCGTCGATCTGTGGGAAGAGATCGGTCGCGAGCGCTATGGCGTCACCGATCCCAAGGCGCTGATGTTCCGCTATGGTGTGCAGGTCAATTCGCTCGGCCTGACCGAACCACAGCCGGAAAACAACGTCTACCGCATCCTGCTCGAAATGCTGGCCGTGGTGCTGTCGAAGAAAGCCCGTGCCCGTGCCGTGCAGTTGCCGGCCTGGAATGAGGCACTCGGCCTGCCCCGTCCGTGGGATCAGCAATGGTCGCTGCGCCTGCAGCAGATCGTCGCCTATGAAACCGACCTGCTGGAATACGGCGACCTGTTCGACGGCAATCCGGCCATCGATGCCAAGGTCAACGAGCTGAAAGAGGCCGCGCGCGCCGAACTGAAGCGCATCGAGGAGATGGGCGGCGCGATCCAGGCAGTCGAGAGCGGCTATCTCAAGCAGTCGCTGGTCGAGAGCAATACCAGCCGCGTGCGGGGCATTGAAACCGGCGGTATTACAGTCGTCGGCGTCAACAAGTTCACCGAAAGCGCGCCGTCGCCGCTGGTCGGCACCGAAGGCGGCGCCATCATGACGGTCGATCCGGCGTCGGAAGCCGAGCAGATCGAGCGACTGAAAGAGTGGCGCGCCAAGCGCGACCAGGCAGCCGTCGAGGCTGCGCTGAAGAATCTCGAAGCGGCGGCCCGCGACGGTCGCAATATCATGGAACCCAGCATCCATGCCGCTAAAGCCGGCATCACCACCGGCGAATGGGCGGCATGTTTGCGCAAGGTGTTCGGCGAATATCGCGCCCCGACCGGCGTGTCGGCCGCCAGCGGCGCGCTCAGCAACGACGGCATGGACGACCTGCGCGAGGAAGTGAAGGCCGTCGCGAAACGCCTCGGTCGTCCGCTGAAGCTGCTGGTTGGCAAGCCCGGCCTCGATGGCCATTCCAACGGCGCCGAGCAGATCGCCGTGAAGGCGCGCGATTGCGGCATGGAAGTGGTCTATGAAGGTATCCGCCTGACGCCGGAGCAGATCGTCGCCGCCGCACTGGAAGAAGGCGTGCATCTCGTCGGACTCTCGATCCTGTCGGGCAGCCATGTCGAGCTCGCCACGGATGTGATCCACCGCATGCGCGCCGAGGGCATCGGTGGCGTGCCGGTGGTGGTCGGCGGCATCATCCCGCCTGAAGACGAGGCGCGATTGAAGGCGTCGGGTATTGCCGGGGTCTTTACGCCGAAGGATTACAACCTGACCCAGATCATGCGCGCCATTGTGGCGCTGGTGGACCGCAGCTGGTCAAAAGCGGCCTGACCTTTTGTTCTGGCTTCTCACAGCACTCTGGGCTGCCGGCCTGCTGCTCAGCAGCTTCGGGCCGTCCGATCGCCTGACCTGGCTGATGGAAGTGCTGCCGGCGGTGATCGCCTGGCCGATCCTGTTCTATATGCGGCCGCGTTTCCGCTTCACCGATCTTGCTATGTCGCTGATCACGCTGCATGGCCTGATCCTGATGCTCGGCGGCGCCTATACCTATGCCCGCGTGCCGCTCGGCTTCTGGCTGCAGGATTGGCTGTCGCTGGAGCGCAACCCGTATGACCGCATCGGCCATCTGGCACAGGGTTTCGTGCCGGCGATTGTCGCGCGCGAACTGCTGATCCGCGTCTTCCGCATCGAAGGCCGCAAGCTGATCGGCTTTCTCGTGGTCTGCATTTGCCTGGCGATCAGCGCGGTCTACGAACTGATCGAATGGGCCGCCGCGCTCAGCCTGGGCCAGGGCGCAGACGAATTCCTCGGCACGCAGGGCGACCAGTGGGACACGCAGTCCGACATGTTCATGGCCCTGATCGGCGCACTGGCGGCCTTGGCTCTGTCGCGCTGGCACGACCGGCGGATGCAGGCGCTCCGGCGCTGAACGAAGTCTTTTGCGTTTGGTCAAACATCTGCCGCGCCTGCCGGGTTAGACTGCCGGCATGACGGACCCAAATCCGACAGATATCGACCGGCTGTTCGACCCGCCCCTGCAGGTGGCGGAAACCCATGTCTCGCGCATTTTCCTGAGCGGCGACCGCGCCTGGAAGCTGAAAAAGGCACTTACGCTGCCGTATCTCGATTTCGCAACCCTGCAGCAGCGCCGCGCCGCCTGCGAACGCGAGGTCGAGCTGAACCGGCGCACGGCGCCCGAGCTTTATCTTGGCTGCCGCGCGGTCTGTCGCGATGCCTCCGGCCAGCTCAGCTTCGTTGGGCAGGGCGAGCCGGTGGAATGGCTGATCGAGATGCGGCGCTTTCCGTCCGATGCGACCTTCGACCATCTTGCGGCGGCGGGAAAGCTGGGCGCGGCACTGATCGAGATGCTGGCCGACACCATCGCGGCGTTCCATGCGCAAGCCGAAACAGTCGATGCCGAGGCGACAGACACCGTCACCCGCACACTCGCATTCAACGATGCTGCCTTCGAGCGTCGCGCGCCGGATTGCCTGTCCGATGCCGAGTTGGCCGCGTTCCGTGCGGCGTTGCAGACCGAGTTTGAGCGCCAGCGGCCGCTGCTGGCCACGCGCAAGGCGGCAGGCCGCATGCGGCATGGCCATGGCGACCTGCATCTGCGCAACATCGCCCTGATCGAGGACAGGCCGACGCTGTTCGACTGTCTGGAATTCGATGACGGCCTGGCCGAGATCGACACGCTGTATGATCTCGCCTTCCTGCTGATGGACCTGCTGCATCATGGCTGCACCGATCTCGCCAATCGCGCACTGAATCGCTATCTCGAAGCCAGCGGTGACTATGACGGCCTGCCGCTGCTGCCGCTCTATGTCGCGCTGCGCGCTGCCATTCGCTGCCATATCGCCGCGATGACGCCGGCGGGGCGGCAGGACGCGCGCGGCTATCTGGCACTGGCGCAGCGTGCGCTGCGATCCGAAGGCGCGCGTCTGGTGGCGGTGGGCGGCTATTCCGGTACCGGCAAAACCACGGTGGCGCGCGAGCTGGCGGCCGCACTTGGTGGTTATCCCTGGGGCGCGGTGGTGCTGCGCAGCGATGTGCTGCGCAAGCAGCTGCAGGGCCGGGCGCTGACGCAGCGGCTGCCGCCCGAAAGCTATACTGCAGAGGCCAGCCGGCAGACATATGCTGCCCTGCTGGATGGCGCGGAACGCCTGCTGCAGGCCGGCAGCAGCGTCGTGCTGGATGCCGTCTTTGGCCGGCTGGACGAGCGCGCGGCGGTAGCCGCCGCTGCCAAAAGCTGCAGCGTCGCGTTCGGCGGCCTCTGGCTCGAGGCACCCCGCGAGGTGTTGATTCGTCGCGTTGCCGGCCGAGAGGGCGATGCTTCCGATGCCACCGCCGCCGTGGTGCACTGGCAGCTTGAGCATCTGCAGCCGCCATCGGAGGTCGAGCACGCCTGGAGCGCCGTCGATGCAGCCGGCGACCGGACTGCAACGCTGGCGCGGGCACGGGCTGCGCTGCCGGTCGGCTGAGCGCCGCTCTGGCGTCTGGCCGTCCGTCCTGCTATCAGGACTTCCCGCATTGTGGAGACAGATGTGCTGTCGCACCTATCCCGCCTGATTCGTCCCCGCAGCATTGGTGGCCGGATCGTGACCAGCCTGGTGGCCGGCCTCGGCCTGCCGGTGCTGCTGTATGGTACCCTGCTGCTGCGCACCCATGGCTACGAGCCGATGGGCCTGTGCCGCCCGGTGCCGGCCGCGCAGGGCAATATCCCGATCGACATGAGCCGCGGCAGCGGCATTCCCACCACCTGCGGTGTCGACTGGGGCTTTGTCGTCAGCAATATCCTGCTGCCCGGCTTCGGCTTTGCCCTGATCGCCTATATCCTGATGGCACTGCTGGCCCGCATCGAGCGTTAACGCTTCGCTGGCCGCATTCCGCGCCCGGCGGATTGCGAGGGCGATGTGGCGGCTTCCACGGCAAGACAGCAGACGCGCGGCGATGGTCGCGAACCCGAAGCAGTGGCGCTGCCCTATCATGGCGCCGCCGACCTGCCGCATGTGCATGTCGATAGCTACAATCTCGAACTGCGCGATGCCGAGGGTTTCGTCGGCGACAAGGCCAGCGGCCGCGCTTTCCGCAAACTGCTGGAAGAGATTCGCAAGGACGCCAAAGGCGCTGCCGCCATGGCCTCGACGCGCGACATGTCGAAATCCGAACTTGATGCCATCCTGACCGGCGACGACCTCGGCGCCGCCGCCATCGTGCAGGGGGCCATCGAGGAATTCGCGCAGAACCTGGCGGCGGTCTCGCAGCGCTTCCTGCGTCAGCAATCCTGGAAGGGCGTGGAGCGCATTGTCGTCGGCGGCGGGCTGCGGCGCAGCCGGATCGGCGAGATCGCCATCCTGCGTGCCGCTACGCTGTTGCGGCAGGCCGACCTCGATGTCGGGATGGTGCCGCTCAGCCACCATCCCGACGAGGCCGGGCTGCTCGGCGGCCTGCAGCTGCTGGCACCCGATGTGATGCGCGACCATGATGGCTTTGTCGCCATCGATATCGGCGGCACGAATATCCGTTGCGGTATCGTCACCATCCGGCGCAAGGACAGGCTGGGTGATACCGCGAAGGTGGAGCGCCTGCTGCACTGGCGCCACCGCGATGAAAAGCTGGGACGCGAGGCGGTGCTGGACCATCTGGGCGGCATGATGCGCGAACTGTCGGATCGCGCGGACAAGAAGAAGCTGCGGCTGGCGCCGGTGATCGCCGTCGGCTGCCCCGGCGTGATCGCCGGCGATGGCTGGATCAAGCGGGGCGCACAGAACCTGCCCGGCAACTGGGAAGGCGAGGATTTCAATCTGACCGAAGCCCTGCATGAGCGCATGCCACGCATCGCCGGACGCAGCATCAGCGTGGCGCTGCATAACGATGCCGTGGTGCAGGGGTTGAGCGAGGTGTTCCGCATGCGCGACGTGAAGCGCTGGGCCGCGCTGACCATTGGTACCGGTCTGGGCAATGCCAGCTATACCAACCTGCCAGATAAAGCCCGAAGCCTAGCGCGACTGTAGTGCCGGGCCGGGTGTCGCATCCGGTGACGCCCCCTGCGGTGTGTCGGTGCGGAAGCGTGGCAGGGCATGCGGATGCTCCTGCTGCAGGAAGGCGATGATCTTCTCGCGGATTTCGCAGCGCAGATCAAAGGCGCGCGGCGCCGAACCGGCGCTGGCCAGGATACGCACTTCCATTGTCGTTTGCTTGAAATCGGTCACCTGCACCGCCAGCACCCGTTTGTCCCATAACGGCGACGCGCCGAGAATCTCCTGGGTCCTGGCCCGGATCGCCTCGACCGGCGCGGTATGGTCGAGATACAGCATCACAGTGCCGATCAGGTCGGCATTGTCGCGCGTCCAGTTCTGGAACGGCTTTTCGATGAAATAGCTGAGCGGCAAAATCAGCCGGCGCCAGTCCCACAGCCGCACGACCACATAGGTCGAGGTGATCTCCTCGACATTGCCCCACTCATTCTCGACGATCAGGGCATCGTCGATGCGGATCGGCTGGGTGATGGCGAGCTGGATGCCGGCGATCAGGTTTTTCAGCACCGGCTGCAGCGCCAGGCCGACAATCAGACCGGCCGCGCCGGCCGAGGCGAGCAGCGAGACACCGTATTGCCGGACGCTGTCGAAGGTCATCAGCGCGATCGAAGCGGTGATCACGATGATCAGCACGTTCATCACGCGCTGCAGCATCCTGGTTTGTGTCACATGCTTGCGTGCCAGCAGGTTGTCGGCGGTATCCAGCTTGAAGCGGCGCAGATGCACCACCATCCAGACATGGAAGGCGGTCAGCGCCATCCAGCCCAGCAGCGCGATGAAGCCGACCGACAGCACCTGCCGCACGATCTCGCCCCAGCCCGGCGGCAGCGGCGCAATGCTGGCAGCCAGGCTGAGTCCGGCGATCAGGAAACCAAGCCGCGTCGGGCCTTCGGTGCGCGCTACCAGAGCCCGCCAGAGCAGGTCCATATGCGCCACCCAGTTGGTGACGAAGCGGAACAACAGGCGATGCAGCAGGTTGGACAGGAAAGGGGCGACGCCGAGGATGATCAGGCTGGCCGCCCAGTCCGGCATCCATTTCAGTTCGTCGATCAAGAGGGTAAAAGCTTCGCGGATTTCCATCATGCTGAATAAAAGGCGGTAAGCCGCGAAGAGTTTCACGAAAACGCGAGAAAGGTGTCAGTTTTCCGGCCAAGTCTCGTGTTACACTGACCGACGGGCTGTCACCGGGATCATCAAGATTTCGCCGTGTTGCCCTGACCCTCCCACATGAGAGTGAGCGAAAGCCATGACTGACCAGACATCGTTGCGGTCGGGAGGCGGATTGGCCCCACGCCTTCGACAGCATCAGGTTATCCTGCTCGAATTCGCCCGTGTTGCAGCGCAGGCGCGCGATATGACGCGGCTGCTGGAGATTGCCGCGGAGCAGGCGGCGCGTGCGATCGGCGTACGCCATTCCAAGGTGCTGCGCTACGTCAAGGAACGCGCGGAACTGGTGCTGCTGGCCGGAAAAGGCTGGGAGGTCACCGATACTGCAGAGATGGCGGTGCTCGCCATCGATATGGGGTCGCCACCCGGCCGCGCGTTCCAGATCAATGCGCCGGTGCTGCTGGGCAACCTGCCGGCAGACGCCGAATTCCGCTATCACCCGTTGCTGAAAAAGCATGGCATTCTGTCGGTGCTGAATGTTCCGGTCGCCGTCAACGGCGTCGTATGGGGTGTGCTTGAAGTCGACAGTACCGAACAGGATGCCTTCAGCGACGATGATGCCGCCTTTCTTCACACCATGGGTTTCATCCTGGCCCTGGCGATCCAGCACAGCGAGATCAAGCAGCAGAAGAACAAGGCCAAGGAGGAGGCGAATGCGCGGCTGGTGCAGGCCGATGTCATGCTGCAGGAACAGAATCACCGGGTTAAAAACTACTTTCAGATGATCATGTCCCTGCTCAGCCTGCGCAGTCTGCGCGCGAGCAACGAGGCGCAGCGCGCCGAATACAAGGATGTCATGGAGCGCGTGGCCGCCATCGGCCTGGCCCATGACCTGCTGATGGTGCGGGGTGGCGACAGCGTCGTCGAGATCAGCGCTTATCTCGGCGCGCTCTGCGACAACATGGAACGTTCACTGGGTGAGGGCCCGAAAGTGGCGCGCGAATTCGAGACGCGCAACCTGCGCGCCGACCGCATCGTGCCGATCGGCCTGATCCTGAATGAGTTGCTGACCAACTGCATAAAATACGCGGCCATTGAACGGCCGGATCGCATGATTGCCGTGCGCTTCAGTGTCAATGCCGTGAATCAGGAAGCAAAGCTCACGGTGCAGGATAACGGCCCCGGCATGGGCGAGAGGCGGGCAGGTAGCAAGGGGCTGAGCTTCGTGAGCATGCTCGCGGAACAGCTCAGCGGACGCATGGATATCGAAAGCTCCAGCGCTGGCACGTGCGTTTTCGTCAGTTTCCCGCTCTTCGATTGACGGAAGCCCTACTGTAAAATTCTGTCAGCCCTATAGGCTGTTTACATTTCGGCCGACGACTGGAATCCTCCCTTGCATGAGAAGCAGGAGGAAATGATGACGCGACTGCGGCCATTCCTGATGTTTCAGGAGCAGAATGCCGAAGAGGCGATGAATTTCTACGTCTCGCTGTTTCCCGGGGCAAAGGTCACCGACATCCAGCGCTATACTGCTGCCGGACCCGGGCCGGAAGGCACGGTGATGCGCGCCGATTTCACCGTTGCCGGACAGGATGTGATCTGCATCGACAGCCCGGCGAAACATGCCTTCGCCTTCACGCCATCGTTTTCATTCTTCGTCGATTGCGACAGCGAGGCCGATCTGCGCCGCTGGCACGCCGCACTGGCGGCCGGCGGCATGGAACTGATGCCCCCTAACAATTACGGCTTCAGCCAGCTTTTCACCTGGCTGCAGGATCGCTTCGGCGTGAGCTGGCAGCTGAATTTGCCGTAAAGGCCCTCACCCCACCCTCTCCCGCTTGCGGGAGAGGGTGTTTTGTTCATTCCCTCTCCCACTGCGTAGGTGAGGGATGGGCCCATCGCATTTGCGATCGGAGGGTGAGGAGTTTCGGCGTTGCTTACTCCGCCGCGGCCTTATCAATCGGCGCGCCGTTGCTGCCCGGCTTCCAGCGCAGCACCGGCGCGCGGGCGGCGCGGGTTTCATCCAGGCGCCGGCGCGGCGTGAGCTGCGGGGCGGCCTGGAACATCGCCACATTCTCGCCGCCGGCCTTGGCCTTTTCGGCCAGGCCGCGCAGCGTGGTCACGAAGGCGTCCACGCTGTCCTTGCTCTCGCTTTCGGTCGGCTCGATCAGCATGGCGCCATGCACGACGAGGGGGAAATAGACCGTCATCGGATGGTAGCCCTCGTCGATCATCGCCTTGGCGAAATCCAGCGTGGTGACGCCGGTATCCTTCAGGAAGCGGTCGTCGAACAGCGCCTCGTGCATGCAGGGGCCCTCGAAGCTCGGGCTCATTACATCCTTGAGGCTGGCCAGTACGTAGTTGGCCGACAGCACGCTGTCCTCCGCCACCCGCTTCAGGCCGTCGGCGCCATGGCTCATCATGTAGGCGAGCGCCCGGATGAACATGCCCATCTGGCCATGGAAGCTCTTCATGCGGCCAAAGCTCTTGGCATCGCCGTTTTCCACCAGCTCAAGGCCATTCTTGCCGTGAACGACATAGGGCACCGGCACGAAGTCCTTCAGCGAGTCCGACAGCACGACAGGACCCGAACCCGGACCGCCGCCGCCGTGCGGCGTCGAGAAGGTCTTGTGCAGGTTGATATGCATGGCGTCGATGCCGAGATCGCCCGGCCGCACCTTGCCAACGATGGCGTTGAAATTGGCGCCGTCGCAGTAGAAGAAGGCGCCGGCCGCATGCACCATGTCGGCGACCTTTTTGATGTCGCGTTCGAACAAGCCGCAGGTATTCGGATTGGTCAGCATGATCGCCGCCACATCCGGGCCGAGCTTGGCCTGCAGGGCGTCGAGGTCGACGCGGCCGTCGGCGGTGGCCGGGATCGGATCGACTGTGTAGCCGCAGAGCGCAGCGGTCGCCGGATTGGTGCCATGCGCGGACTCAGGCGCCAGGATGCGTTTGCGCACGTCGCCGCGGGCTTTCAAGGCCGCGCGGATCGCCATGAGGCCGCAGAGTTCGCCATGCGCACCGGCCGCGGGGGACATCGCCACTGCCGGCATGCCGGTCAGCGTCTTGAGCCAGCCGGCGAGCTGGTCGATCACCTCCAGTGCGCCCTGCACGGTCGAGACCGGCTGCAGCGGATGCACGTCGCCGAGGCCCGGCAGGCGCGCCATCTTCTCGTTGAGGCGCGGATTGTGCTTCATCGTGCAGGAGCCGAGCGGATACAGGCCGGCATCGATGGAGTAGTTCTTCTGGCTCAGCCGCACGAAATGGCGGATCACCTGCGGCTCGGAGAGGCCTGGCAGGCCGATCTTGCCCTGGCGCTTCAGGCCGCCGAGGCGGTCTTTCACATTGGGTGCGTCGGGCAGGTCGACGCCGGTGCGGCCATCTTCGCCGATCTCGAAGATCAGCGCTTCTTCCATCTGCAGGCCGCGATTGCCGGTGATGGTGCCGGTGACGGCGCTGTTGGCAGCGGCATGCGGCGTGGTGGTGCGTCCCTGGCGGTTCATCACAGCACCTCCTTCAGGGCGGCGACAAGTTTGTCCATGTCGCCTTCGGTATTGGTCTCGGTGACAGTTACCAGCAGCACGTTCTCCAGCGACTTGTCGCCGGGGAACAGGCGAGAGGCCGGCACGCCGCCGAGGATTTTCTTCTCGACCAGCTTCTCGACCACGGACGCGGCCGGTTGTGGCAGCGTGATGGCGAATTCGTTGTAGAAAGCCTGCGGCACGATGGCGACGCCCTTCAGCTGGCTGAGCTTTTCGGCCAGTTGCACGGCCTTGCCATGGTTGATCTCGGCCAGCTTCGTCAGTCCTGCCTCGCCCAGCAGGCTCATATGGATGGTGAAGGCGAGCGCGCAGAGGCCCGAATTGGTGCAGATATTCGAGGTCGCCTTTTCGCGGCGGATATGCTGCTCGCGGGCCGACAGCGTCAGCACGAAGCCGCGACGGCCATCCTGGTCGACGGTTTCGCCGCACAGGCGGCCCGGCATTTGGCGCACATACTTTTCGCGTGTGGCGAAGAGCCCGACGTAAGGCCCGCCAAAGCTGAGCGGCACGCCGATGCTCTGGCCTTCCGCCACCACGATATCGGCACCCATCGCGCCGGGCGGCGTGATCAGGCCGAGCGAGGTGATCTCGGTGACGGCGACCACGAGCAGCGCGCCCTTGGCCTGGCAGGCCCTGGCCAGCGAGGTCAGGTCGCGCAGCTGGCCGAACACGCTCGGATTCTGCACGACGACACAGGCGGTCTGGTCGTCGATCAGTGTGGACAGGTCTTCGTTGCCGGCAAGGTCGACCGGCGCCGCCACATGCGGCTGGTCGGTCTGGTCCATCAGCGTGGCGACCGTGTCGCGGTAATGCGGATGCAGGCCGCCCGACAGCACCGCCTTGCTGCGCTTGGTGATGCGCTGCGCCATCAGCACGGCTTCGGCGGCCGAAGTGGCGCCGTCATACATCGAGGCATTGGCGACTTCCATGCCGGTGATCATGCTCACCTGGGTCTGGAATTCGAACAGATATTGCAGCGTGCCCTGGCTGATCTCGGGCTGATACGGCGTATAGGAGGTGAGGAATTCCGAGCGCTGGATCAGGTGGTCGACTGCGGCCGGAATATGGTGGCGATAAGCGCCGGCGCCGAGGAAGAACGGCACGTCCATCGGCGAGACATTCTTTTTCGCCATGGCGGCAAAGGCGCGTTCCACTTCCAGTTCGCCCTGGTGCGGCGGCAGGTCGAGGCGGGGATTGAGTGCGCCGGCCGGCACATCCTTGAACAGTGCATCAATGCCGGGGACGCCGATGGTCTCCAGCATCTCGTGGCGGTCGGCTTCGGTCAGACCGAGATAGCGCATGTGCGCTCCTTACACGTTAGAGAGTCTTGAGATAGGCGTCGTAGGCGGCCTGATCCATCAGGGCGTCCAGCTCGGCCTTATTGGAGAGCTTGAGCTTGACGAACCAGCCATCGGTCTGGGCGGCGCGATTGACCAGCGACGGATCGTCGACGATCGCCTGGTTGGACTCGATCACGTCGCCACCGGCGGGCGCGTAGACTTCGCTCGCCGCCTTCACCGATTCAACGACCGCCACTTCGGCGCCGGCCGCGACCGTCTTGCCCTTGGCGGGCAGGTCAACGAAGACCACATCGCCGAGCTGACTCTGCGCGTAATCGGAAATCCCCACGGTGGCGACATCGCCCTCGAGACGGATCCATTCATGGTCCTTGCTGTAACGGGTGGTCATGGATCGTCTCCTTACTTGGCGTAGCGTTTGGTGATGAAGGGAAGTTTGCAGGTTTTCGCCGGCAGGGCCTTGCCGCGCACCATCAGGCTGAGCGGCGTATCGGCTTTGGCGTATTGGGGCGCGACATAGCCCATGGCGACGGGCGCATCGACGCTGGGGCCGAAACCGCCCGAGGTAATGACGCCGATCTTCTCGCCCTTGTCGTTCAGCACTTCAGTGCCTTCGCGGGCCGGCGCGCGGCCCTCGGGCTGGATGCCGACCAGCTTGCGTGTCGTGCCCTCCGCCAGCTGCTTCTGCACGATTGCCGCACCGGGGAAGCCGCCGTCTTCGCGGCGACGCTTCGAGATCGTCCAGTTCAGATTGGCTTCAATCGGCGTGGTCGTTAGATCAAGTTCATGGCCGTAGAGGCAGAGCCCGGCTTCGAGGCGTAAGGAATCGCGTGCGCCGAGGCCGATCGGCTTCACTTCCGGCTGGCTCAGCAGCCAGCGCGCAAACTCTTCGGCCTGGTCGCCCGGTACGGAAATCTCGAAACCGTCTTCGCCGGTATAGCCGGAGCGCGTGACGAAGGCCTCGTATTTGCCGAGCGCCAGCGTGGCGCCCATGCCAAAGCTCATCGCCTGCACCACGCTGTTCAGGCGGGCAAGCACCGCGACGGCGGCCGGACCCTGCAGGGCCAGCAGCGCATGGCTGTCCAGATACTCGATCTCGACGCCCTTCAGATGGGCGCGGGCATGCGCAAGGTCGGCATCCTTGCAACCGGCATTGAAGATGACGAACAGGTCGCGGTCGCGCTTGTTGACCATGAAGTCATCAAGAATCCCGGCCTGGTCATTGGTGAAGACCGTGTAGCGCATCTTGCCGACATCGAGCGATTGCAGGTCGCCGGGCACCAGCGTTTCCAGGGCTTTCGCCGGATCGGCGCCGGTCATGCGCACCTGACCCATATGCGACACGTCGAACAGGCCTGCGGCGGCACGGGTGTGCTTGTGTTCGGTCAGAATGCCGGTCGGGTACTGCACCGGCATGTCATAGCCGGCGAAGGGGACCATGCGCGCGCCGAGTTCCTTGTGGAGCGCGTGGAGTGGCGTGACTTTGAGAGTTTCGGTCGTGTCGCCCAAGCGAGGTTCCCTTGCAGACAGAATCAGAGTCGAACCGGCGGATGGTTTCGCCGTTCGCCCCCTCTGTCCGGGAACCTGAGAGATTCGGAGAAGCTGTACCGCGTCTCCTTACGCCTTCGGTGGGACCGGGGTTGGACTCCCGTTCCGCTTTCCAGAGCATCGCCAGTCTGGTCGGTCCTTTGGCCTGAGAGTTTCCGGGGCGGTTGCTCCTTCGGCGCGCAAAACCCGTGTAGAACGGGCTTCGCGTCTCTCCCGCCAGACTGATAGCGACGCCGCGAGGATAGACGGCGCCCTATCTGAGTCAACGAGTTTCCCCGTGACCTTACGGAAGCCGGAAAAGGCCACGATTGACAATGCTTTAGACCGGGTTAGGGTTATCCACAGCAAAGCGATTTTCCGTCTCGCCACCGCGACTCGGCAACTCGATAAAAAATGGAGGAAACCGCGATGAACCCCTTCTTCATCGAACAGATGGCGATGTATTCGGCCTATCACCGCGATGCCCGCAACCGCGCCACGCATTTCGTCGGCATTCCGGCCATCGTGTTTGCCATTTTCATCCCGCTGAGCTGGGTTCCGCTGCTCACCCTGTGGGATGGCCAAACCACGGTCACGCTGGCGACCCTGCTGTGGTTCGGCACCGGTATCTTTTACATGTGGCTCGACCGTCGCATCGGCGGCCTGATGATGCTGCTCTCTTTCGTCTTCCTGATGCTGGCCGAGTGGATCGCGGCCCAGGGCAGCACCACGGGCTGGATTGCCTTTGCCGCCTTCTTCGTTGGCGGCTGGGTGTTCCAGCTGGTTGGCCATGCCTTCGAAGGCCGCCGTCCGGCGCTGGCCGACAATCTGCTGCAGGCCCTGATCGGCCCGATGTTCCTCGTTGCTGAAACGGTTTTCGCCTTGGGACAACAGAAGGATCTGCATGACGCCGTGGAAGCGCGCTGGAAGAATTATTCCGTGGGTGCAATGCGGGAGCGCGCTGCGGCATAAGCAAAGACTGCGCCTTGCCTTGAAAGATTTGGCAGAACTGTGTGTGATGGCCGGATCGGGAGACTCTTCCCGGCCGGCCATCACCTTATTTGGGGACGCGACATGACGAAGCGCTGGACCAACCGCCCGGACGGGTCGAACTGGGGTGAGTTCGGTGCCGATGACCGCATCGGCCGCGTTAACTGGATCACGGCCGAGAAGGTGAAGCAGGGCATCGCCGAAG
The DNA here is from genome assembly GCF_007197755.1 of Ferrovibrio terrae. NCBI lineage: Bacteria > Pseudomonadati > Pseudomonadota > Alphaproteobacteria > Rhodospirillales > Rhodospirillaceae > Ferrovibrio > Ferrovibrio terrae. Next base: position 105,646 of record NZ_CP041636.1, on the reverse strand, counting down.
TGCGTGAGGGCCGCACCTTCTGCCTGTCGCTGCCGCTCGAATATCCCGGTGGCAATCTGCTCAATCCGCGCCGCTTCCCGCCGCAGCTGTTTGCCGTCGTGCGTGAAGGCCGGCCGAACATGGCGCTGCCGCTCGGCCTGTTCGATCCGCGCGTCACCGATGTCTCCAGCGACGATGCCGCTTTGCTCTATCTGCAGTATTCCACGCAATGGGACAGTTTCGCCCATATCGGCTCGATGTTCGATGCCGATGGCGACGGCAAGCCCGAGCGCGTCTTCTACAACGGCTGGCGCGGCGGCAGCGACATTCCCGATGTCGAGGATCGCGGCGTCGGTGAGCCGCGGCTGGAGCGCTTTCCGTCGAAAGGCACCGAAGCGCTCGGCATCCATAATTTCGCCCGGCATGGCCTGCAGGGGCGTGGCGTGCTGGTCAACCTGCATGACGAGTGCGGCGATGCGCGCACCTGGGTCGGCTACGACCTGCTGATGAAGGCGATGGACAAGCAGAAGGTCGAGGTCGAGCAGGGCGACATGCTCTGCTTCTACACCGGCTTCGGCGAGGTGCTGATGTCGATGGGTCGCAAGCCGGATCATCACCGGCTGGAGAATTCCTGCGCCGTGATCGACGGCCGCGACGCCAGACTGCGCAACTGGATCACCGACAGCAAGGTGAGCTGCCTGATCGCCGACAATTACGCAGTCGAGGGTTTGCCTGCAAAAGATGCCGAGGGCAGCCACGCCATGCTGCCGCTGCATGAACACTGCCTGTTCAAGCTCGGCGTGCCGCTGGGCGAATTGTGGTATCTGTCCGAACTGGCCGCCTATCTGAAAGAGCACAAACGCAACCGCTTCCTGCTCACCGCGCCGCCACTCAATCTCACCGGCGCGGTCGGCTCGCCGTCTTCACCCATCGCCACCGTCTGAGTTTCGCTACGCGCGGAAACTCGCACAGCCTCAACAGCGACTGAGTTGCAGTCACGCTCTTAAGCCAGATGGGCGAAGCGCGATGCGGTGGACTGCACGCTGAAGTTCGCTGTTACAGAGCGGTTCCACAGCCTTAGATATTTTGTGCGCCGCACACGGAGCGAGCGACGCAGGCTTTTGCGCCGCATTACCCTTTATTAATGTCCCAGACAGACACAATAAGAATACGAATGGCTGCAATTCGCGCCGATCAGATCGGTTCGACTAAGCACCGCAAAGAGGGGACGGAAAAATGAAACTGCATCTCGCATTCCGCATGATCGCGCTGGTTCTCGCCGCAGCCATGCCGCTGACATTTGCTGCGCCGGCTTCCGCACAGGACAAGCATGTTCCCAAGGCGCAGGCCTGGGCCGAAAAAACCCTGCGCGAATGGATGAAGGATCCTGTCGTGATTGCGGCGGTGAAGGCGCAGAACGTCAAACACGCCGATCTGTCGCAGGACAAGATCGATGCGCTCGACAAGCAGTGGCGCGCCGAAACCAAGGCGTCCGCCAAACCCCTGATCAACGAGGTGATGGGAAATGTTCTTTCCGCTTTCCTGAAAAAGAAGGAAGCCGAGGGCAAGGGCCTGGTCACCGAAATCTTCGTCATGGACAACAAGGGGCTGAATGTCGGTCAGAGCGACGTGACCTCGGATTACTGGCAGGGCGACGAGGCCAAGTGGCAGAAGACCTTCTCGGTCGGTCCGACGGCCGTGTTCGTGGACAAGGTCGACAAGGATGAATCGACCCAGAAATTCCAGACCCAGGTCAGCATCTCGATTGTCGACGGCGGGGCCGTGATCGGCGCGGTGACTGTTGGGCTGGATGTCGAAATGCTGATGGACATGTAATGCAGAATTCAAGCGTGACGACAGGGGCGGCGATGACAGGCGGAAAGCGGAGTGGCTTGCGGCTCAGTCTGGCCGTTAAACTCGGCCTGGTCATCGCCCTGATCCTGTGTGTGATGGTTGGCGGCACGGTGTTCCTGCAGTTGAAACTGCGGCTGGAGGCAACGCTTGCCGATTTTCGCAACAGCAATCAGCAGTTGGCTACACTGGTGGCCCAGCAGATTTCCGGCGGCGTACGCTGGAACAAGCCGGAGACGATCCAGCCGGCGCTGGAAAGCCTGGCGCAGTTCGAGGGCTCTGCGCTGGCCAATGCGGTAGTGTTCGATGTCGGCCAGAAAGTCATTCTTGAATTCGAGAGCAAGGCTTTCCCGCCCAACCGCGAGGTGGCGAACCTGATCACGCCGGCGCTGGTGCAGACGCTGAAATCCGGTCAGCCGGTCTCGGCGATCAGTGCCACGCATTATATCGTCGCCGTGCCGGTCACTGCCGGACGCGACAAGGAGTATGTCGGAACGATGGCACTGGCGCTCAGCCTGGCCAACCTTGAGGCCGGCTACGCGCGTGATTCACAGCGTGCCGTCGTCCTCGGTGGCGGATTGCTGCTGGCGCTCATGGTGGCGCTGATGCTCGGCACGATGCTGCTGGTCAGCCGGCCGCTGCGCAAGATCACCGCCACCATCACCGACCTGGTCGGTGGCCGGCAGGATGTGGTCATCCCGAGCCTTCAGCGCGGTGACGAAGTTGGCGATATCGCCCGCAGCCTCGACATCTTCAAGGCGCAGATCGTGCAGAATCAGGCGCTGCAGCTCGAACGCAGCCAGGCCCAGGCCGAACAGCTCGCTGAACGCGAGCGCAACGAAGCGGATCGCGCGCGTCAGGAGGAAGCCCTCGACCGCTCGGTGGCCAAGGTCATCGATGCTGCCGTGCGCGGGCATCTGGGCGATCGTATCGAAACAGCCAACCTGAATGGCGCGGTCGGCCGCATCGCCGAGGGGATCAATCGTCTGCTCACGGTGACCGACAACTCACTGCAGCAGATCAGCGCCATGCTGGCAGGCATGACCGACGGCGATCTGTCGCGGCGCATCAGTGGTGATTTTTCCGGTGTGTTCGCCCGCATCCAGAACGATGCGAACGGCACGGCCGAGAAGCTGACCGACATCGCCGGCCGACTGAGCGAGACCGCGCGCACCGTGCGCGATGCCTCGGGGGAAATTTCATCCGGCAGCCAGGATCTGGCCAGCCGCACGGAATCGCAGGCCGCCAGCATCGAAGAGACGGCCGCGTCGATGCACGAAATAACCACCACCGTGAAACAGAATGCCGACAACGCCCAGGCTGCCAATCAGCTGGCAGTGGTGGCGCGCGACACCGCAGAGAAGGGCGGCAGCGTGGTGGCCAATGCGGTCTCGGCGGTCACGCAGATCGAAACCAGTGCACAGAAGATTTCCGACATCGTCGGCCTGATCGACGAAATCGCGTTCCAGACCAACCTGCTGGCACTCAATGCTTCGGTGGAGGCAGCTCGCGCCGGTGAAGCCGGCAAGGGCTTTGCCGTGGTGGCGCAGGAAGTGCGTGCGCTGGCGCAGCGTTCCGCCAATGCGTCGAAGGACATCAAGGCGCTGATCTCGGAATCGAACAGTCAGGTCAAGACCGGGGCTGCGCTGGTGAACCAGACCGGTCAGTCGCTGACCGAGATCGTGAGTTCCATCAAGAAGGTGAGCGACATCGTTGCCGAGATCGCCGCGGCCTCGCGCGAGCAGGCCACGGGTCTGGAGCAGGTCAACACGGCGGTCGGCCAGATGGACGAAATGACGCAGCGCAACGGCGCATTGGTCGAACAGACTTCGGCCTCGGCGCAGTCGCTGGCCGGCGAAGCGCAGCGTCTGGCGGAACTGGTGAGCTTTTTTAAGGCGGGCTGAGTTTTCCGGGCGTCAGAGCCTTGCTCCCCATGCTGACGATCTGATTTCATCAATCGGATCGAAGATGTGGAGATATTCATGAACGGCGCTGAAAGCCTCGTCCGCACCCTGGTTGCTTCCGGCGTCGATACCTGCTTCGCCAATCCCGGCACCTCCGAGATGCACTTCGTCGCGGCGCTCGATCATGTGCCCGGCATCCGTTGCGTGCTTGGCCTGCAGGAAAACGTGGTGACCGGCGCGGCCGACGGCTACTGGCGCATGCTGCACAAGCCGGCGGCGACGCTGCTGCATCTCGGCCCCGGCCTCGCCAATGGCCTGGCCAACCTGCACAACGCGCGTAAGGCCAATTCCGGCATCGTCAACGTGGTGGGCGAACATGCCACCTATCATCTGCAGTATGATGCGCCGCTGACCTCGGATATCGACGGCATCGCCCGTCCGGTCTCGCAATGGATCGGCCGCGCCAAGGCCGCACATGACGTGGCCAAGCTGGGCGCCGAAGCGGTGACGGTGGCACGCAGCGGGTCAGGCAAGATCGCCACCATGGTGCTGCCGGCGGATACCGCCTGGACCGAGGTGACCGGCCCGGCGCCGGCCGTGGCACCGCCGCCGCGCGCCAGGGTGGACGACAGCGCGATCATCGCTGCTGCTGCGGCGCTGAAGAAAGCCGGGTCGCGCGGCATGCTGGTGCTTGGCGGCCATGGCCTGTTGCGGCCCTGCCTCGAGGTGGCTGCGCGCATCGCCGCGGTTACCGGCTGCAGACTTTCCAATCCCGGCGCCAGTGCGCGCATGGAACGCGGCGGCGACCTGCCGCGCGTCGGCCGTGTGCCCTATATCCTGTCGCAGGCGCTGGCCTATCTGAAAGACACCGACGAGATGGTGCTGGTCGGCTGCCGCCGTCCGGTCGCTTTCTTCGCCTATCCGGACCAGCCCAGCCTGCTGACGCCCGATCACTGTCGCATCACGCCGGTCGCGGACGTGGATGACGATCTGCTCGATGCGCTGGAGCGCCTGGCCGATGCACTGAAGGCGCCGAAAGGGAAGGTCGAGGGGCCCGCGCCGCTGCCTGAGCCGGCGCTGCCCGAGGGCGGCGTCAGCGTGGAAAAGATCGCCGCCGCCATCGCCGCGCTGATTCCTGACCATGCGATCGTGCTGGATGAATCGCTGACCTCGGGGCGCGGCATCTTCGCGGCCAGCGAAGCCTCGGGTCCGCATGACTGGCTGCAGAATATGGGCGGCTCGATCGGCTACAGCCTGCCGATGGCGGTCGGCTGCGCTGTGGCCTGTCCTGACCGGAAGGTGGTGGCGCTGACCGGCGACGGCAGCGCCTTCTATACGCTGCAGGCGCTGTGGAGCATGGCGCGCGAGCAGCTCAACATCACCGTCGTGATTTTTGCCAACCGCACCTACAACATCCTGCGCGGCGAACTCACCAATGTGGGTGTGGCCAATCCGGGGCCGCGCGCCGTCGACATGCTGACGCTCGACCGCCCCGACCCGGACTGGGTGGCCCTGGCCAAGGGGCATGGCGTTTCCGCCGTCCGCGTCACCGAGATGGGCGATTTCAGCCGGGCTTTCGCCGCGGCTCTCGAAACCCGGGGACCACAACTCGTTGAGTTGGTTTTCTGAACTCGCCACTAGCTTTGGTAGGGGAGTCGCCTCAGAGTGCTAAACACTTGATAACACTCGGGCGTTAAGCCCGATTCCGTTTGCAGCTTTACCGGAAATTTGCCAATCATATTTATGGTTTCCCTGAAGTGGCGGGCGCGTCAGGCCTGCTGCCGGTTCCGATCGCCGAAGGGTTCAGCCATAGCACTCGCCCCACCGGGCATGCGCCGTCCTTTGTTACCGGGGGCGGCGTTTCTAACCAGATTTCGAGGCGCCGCCGCAGAAGAGCGACCCGCGCGACAACAGAAGGTGCCAGTCCATGTCCATGCCCGCGACCGTTTCGGCTTCCGCTCTGCCCGCCACTGCCGACAGGGCCGGTGCTCTTCTCGGCGGTAGCCAGGAAGTGCTCACCTTCACCATCGGCGACCAGAATTACGGCCTCGACCTGCTCAGCGTTCGCGAAATCCGCGCATGGACCGACGTGACGCCGCTGCCCAACACGCCGCCCTTCGTGCGCGGTGTCATCAACCTGCGCGGCGCCGTGGTGCCGATCTTCGATCTGCGCGTCCGCCTCGGCGGCGGCGTGACCCAGGCGACCAGCGCCAATGTCGTCATCGTCGTCGAGATCGGCAGCGAGTCGGTCGGTCTGCTGGTCGATACCGTGTCCGACATTCTCGCGCTCGACGCCTCGGCTTTGCAGCCGGTGCCGGCCACGGCTGCCGACGAGGAACACACTTTCCTCAGCGCACTGGCGACGCATGAAGACCGCATGGTCGCGCTGCTCGACGTGAACCGCCTGTTCAGCCGCGGCGTGCCGTCGGTGTCTGCCGCCGCCTGACAAAGCGCCAACCGGTCAGGTTGGCGTTAGCACTGATTCGGGGGGATCATGCTGAAGACCATGCGTTTGCGTGGGCGACTTGTCGCCTGCATTGTCGTCGTTTCTGCCATGGCCGTGATAGCTGCAGTCGCGCCGTCGCTGTTCGTCATGGATGGCCTGGTCGACCGGGCCGAACAGCGCGAACTGCGCAGCTATTACGAAAACATCACTGCGGCCGTCGGCGCTGAAGCCGCCAAAGCCACGGCGCTCAGCGCCCTGGTGGCGAATATGCCGGATGTGCAGGCTGCGATGGCGGCCGGAGAGCGCGACCGGCTCGCCAAGATGCTCGTGCCGTCCTTCCAGGCGCTGCGCAAGGATTACGGCGCAGTGCAGATGCAGTTCCACACACCGCCGGCAACGTCCTTCCTGCGCGTGCACCGGCCGGACCGCTTCGGCGACGACCTGTCGTCCTTCCGCCACACCGTCGTTGCGACCAACGCCAGCAGGAAGCCGACTCAGGGGCTCGAATTCGGTGTCGAGGGGTTGGGTGTGCGCGGCATGGTACCAATGCTGCATGATGGAAAGCATATCGGCTCTTTCGAGTTCGGTATGTCCTTCGGCCAGTTCTTCTTCGACAGCTTCAAGCAGCGCTACGGCGTAGATGTGGCGCTGTTCGTCCAGGATAAGGACGGCATGAAGCGGTTTGCCGGCACTTTCGAGGATGCAGCTCTCACGCGTCCGGAGGATTTATCTGCGGCTCTGGGTGGTCAGATGATCGTGCGGCGGGCCGATACGACCGCTGGTCCACGCACCATGCTGATCGGTGCCGTGCGCGATTATTCCGACAAGCCGTTTGGTTCCGTCGTCATTGTCATGGATTCTACCGACTATACGGCCACTGTCTCTCGCGCGCATCTGATCACGATTGCCATCGGGCTGGCCGCGGTGCTGGTGGGTGCTGCGGTTGCCTGGTTCTTCGGCCGCAGCATATCCACGCCGATCACCGCCATGACAGATGTGATGCAGCGGGTATCGGCGGGCGATCTGCAGACAGCGTTGCCATACCAGGAACGTCGCGACGAGGTCGGCGAGATGGCACGTGCAGTGGCCGTGTTCAAACGCGGCGCAGAGGAGAAACTTGACCTTGAGCGTGCCCAGGAAGTCGAACGGGCGCAGTTTGCGGCCGACCGCGAGGCACAGGAACGGCGCTTCGAGCAGGCCATAGGCCAGGTGGTGGCCGCAGCCGCGGAAGGCGATCTTTCGCGGCGCGTCGAACTGGCCGGACTGAGTGGCGTGATGCAGCGTGTCGGCCAGTCGGTCAACGACATGATTGCCCGGACAAATGCTGTGACCGGCCAGCTTGCCGAAGTCACTGGAGCATTGAGTACCGGAGATTTGACGAGGGAAGTCAGCGGCGAGTATCAGGGCGTATTCGGCCGGCTCAGGGACAGCGCCAATGGCATGGCCGAACGCCTGCGCGACTTTGCCCGGCGACTGGCGGAAAACGCCGAGGCGGTAAAGACGGCTTCGGCTGAAATTTCGACCGGCAGCCAGGATCTGGCAAGCCGGACTGAAAGCCAGGCGGCCTCCATCGAGGAAACTGCGGCTTCGATGCATGAGATCACGACCACGGTGAAGCATAACGCCGACAACGCCCAGGCCGCCAACCAGCTGGCGGTGGCGGCGCGCGATACCGCCGAAAAGGGCGGCAGTGTGGTGAGTGATGCCGTTGCCGCGGTCAGCCGCATCGAGGACAGCGCCCGCAAGATTGCCGATATCGTCGGTCTGATCGACGAGATCGCCTTCCAGACCAATCTGCTGGCACTCAACGCCTCGGTGGAAGCCGCCCGCGCCGGCGAGGCCGGCAAGGGGTTTGCCGTGGTGGCACAGGAGGTGCGTGGACTGGCGCAGCGCTCGGCCAATGCCTCGAAGGACATCAAGGCGCTGATTGCGGAATCTAATGTGCAGGTCAGGACCGGCGCCGCGCTCGTCAATCAGACCGGCACGTCGCTGACCGAGATCGTCACGGCGATCAAGAAAGTGTCGGATATCGTTGCCGAGATCGCTGCCGCTTCGCGCGAGCAGGCCACCGGTCTCGACCAGATCAACACGGCTGTCGGCAGCATGGACGAAATGACCCAGCGCAATGGCGCCCTGGTGGAAGAGACTTCAGCCTCCGCGCAGGCGCTGGCGAGTCAGGCCGCCGAACTGGCCACGCTGGTGCGCTTCTTCCGGCTCGGTTAGTGGTTGCAGAGTCTCCCGAAACACTTTCCCGAATTTAAGGCAGTTCCGGATTGTGCTTGAGCAGGATGTCTTCGGTCGGCGGCACCGTCTGACGCTCGATCCAGCGATGCACGCGCGGGCCTTCGCCCTGATGCAGTTTGCGCAGCTGTTCCATCACTTCGGCATCCGCCTTGGTGCGCCGCGAATTGTGCCGGATATAGTCCAGCCAGGTCGGGACGTGATAGGACTCCGTCCACAACTCGGTATCCTCGACATGGCGCAGCAGCGCCCAGCGCTGCGCGCCGTCGCGTAAGCGGATGCGGCGGCGGCGCGTCATCACGGCGAGAAACTCGTCCACGTCCTGATGGCGGATGCGGTATTCCACCATCACGAAAATCGGGCCGCTCTGCGGTTTGATGTCCAGCCCGGTGGCGGGGGCCTGGAACTGGCCCAGCGGGTCGAGGTCGACCGAGACGACATTCTGTAAAGTGAAGCGCAAACCTGCAGCCGCGCAGAGCAGCAGGCCAAGGCCACCCGTGACCAGCGCGGTCGACACGCTATGGGCATCGGCGAGTGAGCCCCAGAGCCAGCTGCCGATGGCCAGGCCGCCGAAATTGGTCACCTGGTAAAGCGCGATGGCGCGGCCGACCACCCAGCGCGGCGCCGAGAGCTGCACCGAGATATTGAACAGCGACAGCGTGATCACCCAGCAGGCGCCGGCCGGAATGAGCGCGACAAAGCTGAGATAGATATTGCTGCTGAGGCCGAGCGTGACGGTCGCGGCCATCGAGATCAGGCAGGCCGCCCGCGTGATGGTTTCATCCGTCAGCATCCGGCGCACGCGGGCATTGATCAGGGCGCCCAGAATGGCGCCGACGCCGAAAGTGCCGAGCAGGCCGCCATAGGTCAGCGCGCCCGCACCGAGCAGGTCGCGTGCGACGACAGGCAGCAGGGCCAGCACCGACACCGCGCAGGAACTGAACAGGATGGTCCTGAACAGCACGACCATGATCTGCGGTGACATCGACACATAACGCAGGCCGGCCGACATGGCGCTGAGGAAGTCCTCGCGGGGCAGATCCGACTTCGCCGTGTCGGGTTTCCATTTCGCCAGAACCCAGATGATCGGCAGGTAGGTGAATGCGTTGAAGAGGAAGGACAGCGTGACACCCAGCGTGGCGACGATGGTGCCGCCGATGGCGGGACCGATGCTGCGCGTGGCGTTGAAACCCATGTTGTTGAGGATCACGGCGGCCGAGAGGGTGTCGCGCGGCACGGTATCGCGGACGCTGGCCTGCCAGGACGGGTTGTTGATCGCCGAGCCCGTACCGATCAGGAAGGTCAGCCCGAGCAGCAGCCAGGGTGTGATCCAGTCGAAATACACCGCAGCGGCCAGGATGAGCGAAAAGACCAGCATCGCGACTTGGGCACCGAGCATGACATGGCGGCGGTCGAAATTGTCGGCCAGCGCGCCCGCCGCCAGGGCAAAGAGCATGACAGGCAGCGCATTCATGCCCTGGACGAGCGCGACCAGGCTGGCCGATCCGCTGATGGTCATCATGACCCAGCTGGCGCCGATGGTCTGGACCAGCACGCCGATATTCGAGATCAGCGAAGCCGTCCAGAACAGCCGGAACGTCCGGTGCTGGAATGGCGCGAAAGTACCGACCGGAGTGATGGCCGGAGTGGTGGGGGGCGTGGGGGCTTGGCTCATAACTCGGTGTGCTGGCGCGTGGCAACGCGGGAGGGCGGGACGTTAAGGCGCTGAATTTCCTGAACAGTGCCTGGAAAGTATAGCCGAACGTCCGGGAGGGGGGATGCGGTTCGTGCCGGAATGATTATGGCCCGTTTCGGGCCTGACGACCGGCGGGAGGTTTGGCCGGTCGCTCCTGCCCGCATCCGGCGAAATCAGGATGATCCGTATACAATTCAATCCGGAGATGTGCCCTTTTAAAGGTTGCGCGTAGGGGTGAAACGGCGTCCAGATATTTGGGAAATCCGGTGTATCTGATTGTTAACCTCGGATTTTCAAATATTTGTGGCAGAATATCTCAATTGTGAGTCTCGCTGAATAAACTGGGGGGAAGTCCCATGTCGTTTGCGTCGAACCTGAAAATCGGTCCCCGGGTACTCGCTGTCGTTGCGCTGCTCGCCATTGCCGCCGCCGCCATTGGCACGATGGGTGTCATTTCCCTCGACCGCTTCGAGCGCCAGACCAACGTCATGGAAAGCATCGCCAAGCAGACCCAGTACGGCGAGCGGCTCAATGCCCTGGTCTATGCCGTGGTGATGGATTCCCGTGGCGTCTACATGTCAGCCGACCCCGCTGCCGCCCGACCCTATTCGGCCGGTATCGTCCGCTTTACCGGTGAAATCGAAACCGTGCTGAAGGACTGGGCTGCTCTGCTCGGCCCGCAGGCCGGCAACAGCGATGAGGCCAAGCAGTTCATCGCCACGGTCAACCAGTTCATCCAGTTCCGTCGCGAACTGGCCAGGCTCGGCCTTGAGGGCAAGCCGGGCGAGGCACGCGAATACGGCGACAACGACACCAACCGCGCCAACCGCCAGGCGGTCAATCGCCTGATCGACGGCGTCACCAAGCGCAATGCCGAACGCGTGGTCGAAGTCAGCACCGGACTGACCACCTATTACAATGCTCAGCGTCCGCTGCTGATCACGATCACTGTTGCCGCGATTGCCGTGTCGGTCGCGCTGGCACTCTATATCGTCATTGCCACCCTGACGCGGCCGATCAGCCGCATCACCGGCGTGATGAATACGCTGGCGACCGGCGATACGGGTGTTGCAGTGACCGGCAGCGAACGCCGCGACGAGATCGGCGAAATGGCCAAGGCCGTGCAGGTGTTCAAGGACAGCATGATTGCCCGCGAGGCCGCCGAATCCGAGATCGCGCAGCAGCGCGAGGAAGCCGAACGCCGCCGCATCGAGCAGCAGGCGCGCGAGAAGGCTGCCGGCGAGGAGATTGCCGCGCTGGTCAACAAAGTGGCCGATGGCGATCTGACCGGCCGGATCAATGAAAGCGGCAAGGATGGCTTCTTCCTGTCCACCAGCCAGGAGCTCAACCGTCTGGCGGCCACGCTGCAGACCATGGCCGGCGAACTGGCTGAGGTGATGGGCGCCATGGCGCATGGCGACGTGACGCGCAGCGTGCGGGGCGAATATCACGGCGTGTTTGGTCAGCTGAAATCCAGCGCCAACGGCATGGCCGAGCGCCTGCGTGAGTTTGCCGGTCGCCTGACCCAAACGACGCAGTCGGTGAAGGCGGCGTCGACCGAAATCTCGACCGGCAGCCAGGACCTGGCGCAGCGCACGGAATCGCAGGCCGCTTCGATCGAGGAAACCGCTGCCTCGATGCACGAGATCACCACCACGGTGAAGCAGAATGCGGACAATGCGCAGGCAGCCAACCAGCTGGCGGTCGCCGCGCGCGACACCGCCGAAAAGGGCGGCAGCGTGGTCCGGGATGCGGTCACCGCCGTGACGCAGATCGAGGCAAGCGCACAGAAGATCAGCGACATCGTCGGCCTGATCGACGAGATCGCGTTCCAGACCAATCTGCTGGCATTGAATGCGTCTGTCGAAGCGGCGCGTGCCGGTGAAGCCGGCAAGGGCTTTGCCGTTGTCGCGCAGGAAGTGCGCGCGCTGGCGCAGCGGTCTGCCAATGCCTCGAAGGACATCAAATCGCTGATCTCGGAATCCAATGCGCAGGTCAAGACCGGTGCCACGCTGGTCAACCAGACCGGCGGCTCGCTGACCGACATCGTCAACGCCATCAAGAAGGTGAGCGATATCGTCGCCGAGATCGCGGCCGCCTCGCGCGAGCAGGCCACCGGCCTCGACCAGATCAACACCGCCGTGGGCAGCATGGACGAAATGACCCAGCGCAACGCAGCCCTGGTGGAAGAAACCACGGCCGCCGCCCAGAGCCTGAATACCCAGGCCGGGCAGCTCGCCGAACTGGTCGGCTTCTTCAAGGTGGCGGGCGGCATGCCTGCTGCTGCCCAGGCTGCAGCCCCGCGCAGCCCGGCACCAGCGCAGCGCAAGGCGACTCCGGCTGCCCCTGCGGCGGCGCCTGCAAGCGGCGAGGATTGGCAGGAATTCTAAGGCTTTAGCTCTTCTGCGGGCCGGGCCATTTCGGGTGGGTTTCCCGGTTGACAGTCCGGGGACCCGCCGGTATGTTCCGGCCCACTTTTCCGCCGGGCGGGTGAAGACTGCGTCCGGTTTTTCGTTACTGAGGTCAGGTATCATGAAGGTCGTGAATTCCCTCAAGTCGGCCAAGGGCCGCCACCGCGATTGCCGCGTCGTGCGCCGCAAGGGCCGCGTCTACGTGATCAACAAGACCAACCCGCGCTTCAAGGCGCGCCAGGGTTAATCAGACTGGGGCCGAACGCCCCGGTTTGTCCGGTTTTTCAAACGGCCCGGCTGCTCTGCAGCCGGGCCGTTTTGTTTTGCCCTGAGATGCGCCTGGCTGTATAAATTTGTCAGACAACCTGACAAATTTATCCCATGACGACCCCGCCCCTGCCGACCGACTCCGAGCTGCCCCGGGCGACCGGCCTGAGCGCCACGCTGGCCGGACGGCTGGCGGCCCTGATTCATGCCGGCGACCTTGGCCCCGGCGACCGGCTGCCGACCGAAAAGCAGCTGGTCGAGCGGTTTGCGGTCAGCCGCGCCGTGGTGCGCGAGGCGATCGCCCGGCTGAAGACCGACGGTTTTGTCGAGAGCCGGCAGGGCTCCGGTGCCTTCGTGGCGGCGAAACCCGGCCTGGCCAATTTCCGCATTGTCGCCCAGAGTAAGGGGACCGGCCAGCTCGACACGGCTGATCTCGCCCATGTCTTCGAACTGCGCGGCGTGATCGAGGTCGGCATGGCCGAGCTGGCGGCGCAGCGCCGCACCAAGGCCGATATCGCAGCCCTCGATGCTGCCTTCATGCAGATGCAGCAGGCGCTGGAGCAGGGCGGAGACGGTGCCGATGCCGATGATGCCTTCCATGCCGCCATCGCGACGGCGGCGCATAACCCCTATCTGGCGCAGTTCGCCGCGTTTCTGGCGCAGCACTTTTCCGCCACTCGCCGGCTGACCTGGCAGCCCGAGGCGCGCCAGAGCGGCAGCACCCTGGCCGCGCAGGCCGAACATCTCGACCTCGTGAAAGCCATCCTGCAGGGCAATGCCGAAGCGGCAGGGTTTGCGGCGCGCCGCCATATCGCAGGTGCCGCCGCGCGCTATCAGGCTGCGCAACCAGCCCAGAAGAAAAAGGGGTAACGCCATGCTGATGCCGGCGCCGGAACAGGACATCATCGCCCAGCGGCTCGACCTGATCGCAGCACTCCGCCGCATCGTGCCGGGCGAGGGCGTGATCGCCGACGAGACATCCCTGCGCGCCTTCGAATGCGACGGGCTGACCGCCTATCGTCAGTTGCCGCTGGTGGCCGTGTTGCCCAGCAACGTGCAGCAGGTGGCCGAGGTGATGAAGCTCTGCAACGCGCGCGGCGTGAAGATCGTACCGCGCGGCGCCGGCACGTCGCTGTCGGGCGGTGCGCTGCCGCTGGCCGATGGCGTGCTGCTGGGTCTTGGCAAGTTCAACAAGGTGCTGGATATCGACTGGGACAACCGCTGCGCCGTGGTGCAGCCCGGCGTCACCAATCTCGGCATCACCCGCGCGGTCGAGCATCGCGGTTTCTACTATGCGCCGGACCCGAGCAGCCAGATCGCCTGCACCATCGGCGGCAATGTGGCGGAGAATTCCGGCGGCGTGCATTGCCTGAAATACGGCCTGACCACCAACAACATTCTCGGCGTCGAAATGGTGCTGATGAACGGCGACATCGTGCGGCTGGGCGGCAAGCATCTCGATGCCGAAGGCTATGACCTGATGGGCATCATCTGCGGTTCGGAAGGCCTGCTCGGCGTCATCACCGAAGTGACGGTGCGGATTCTCCCCAAGCCGACAACGCAGCGCGCCGTGCTGGCCGGCTTCCCCACGTCAGAGTCGGCCGGCAACTGCGTGGCGCGGATCATCGCGTCGGGCATCATCCCCGGCGGCATGGAAATGATGGATCGCCCCGCCATTCACGCGGCGGAGGATTTTGTCCATGCCGGCTATCCGCGCGATGTCGAAGCGCTGTTGATCATCGAGCTGGATGGCCCGCCGGCGGAAGTGGATGACCTGCTGCTGCGCGTGAAGGACATCGCCGAACGCTGCGGCTCGGTGTCCTTGCGCGTGTCGCAGAACGAAGACGAGCGGCTGGCGTTCTGGGCCGGGCGCAAGGCGGCATTCCCCGCGGTCGGTCGCATCTCGCCGGATTACCTCTGCATGGACGGCACCATCCCGCGCAAGACCCTGCCGCTGGTGCTGACCCGCATGGGACAGCTGTCGGAAAAATACGGCCTGCGCGTGGCAAATGTGTTCCATGCCGGCGACGGCAACCTGCATCCGCTGATCCTCTACGATGCCAACAATCCGGGCGAACTGGCGCGCGCCGAGGAATTCGGTGCTGATATCCTGCGGCTCTGCGTCGAGGTTGGCGGCGTGCTGACCGGCGAGCATGGCGTGGGCGTGGAAAAGCGCGACCTGATGCCGGCAATGTTCAGCGAGGCCGATCTGGCACAGCAGATGCGCGTCAAATGCGCCTTCGATCCCAACCACCGCCTCAATCCCGGCAAGGTCTTCCCCGTGCTGCATCGTTGCGCCGAACTCGGACGCATGCATGTGCATAAGGGGCAGCTGGCCTTTCCGGATCTGCCGAGATTCTGAACCATGCCTGAAACCTTCATTCCCTCGGGCACCACCGACGTTGCCGATCTGATCAAATGGGCGGCCGCCGAAGGCAAGCCGCTCAGCCTGCATGGCCATCGCAGCAAGGCCGGCCTCGGCCGCCCGGCGCAGACGGAATATGCGCTGGATATCGGTCGGCTCAGCGGGATTCTGGACTACGAAGCCGCCGAGCTGGTGCTGACCCTGCGGCCGGGCACGCTGGTCTCCGATGTCGAGAAACTGCTCGGCGCCAGCAACCAGATGCTGGCCTTTGAGCCGCCCGACTACGGCCCGCTCTGGGGCGGGCCTGCTTCACGCGGCACCATCGGTGGCGCGATCGGTTGCAACCTCGCCGGTCCGCGTCGCTTCAAGGCTGGTGCGGTGCGCGATCATCTGCTCGGCTTTGCCGGCGTGTCCGGGCGTGGCGAGATATTCAAGGCCGGCGCGAAAGTCGTGAAGAACGTCACCGGCTACGACCTGCCGAAGCTGGTCTGCGGCGCCTACGGCACGCTGGTGGCGCTCACCGAAGTGACGCTGAAGGTGCTGCCTGCGCCGGAAAAGACTCGCACCGTGCTGATCTTCGGCCTCGACGACACGAAAGCAATTCAGGCGCTGTCGGCCGCCGCCACCTCGCCGCATGAAGTGGCGGGTCTGGCTCATCTGCCGGCCGGCATCGCCGCGCAATCCGGCGTCGGCTATGTCGCCAAGGCGGGCACCGCCATCACCGCGATCCGCATCGAGGGCACGGATGTGTCGGTGAAGGCGCGCTGCGAGGCGTTGCGTGACCTGCTCGGCGGTTATGGCCCGCTGGAAGAACTGCATTCGATGAATTCAGCCTGGCTGTGGCGTGAAATTCGCGATGTGGCTGCCTTTGCCCTGCCGCAGGATCGCGTGCTGTGGCGCCTGTCGGTGCCGCCGATGAACGGGCCGATTGTCACTGCCACCATCACGGCGGCAGAGCCGGATGCGCGGTTCTTCTACGACTGGGCCGGCGGCCTGATCTGGCTGACGCTGCCGCACGCACACGACGCCCATGCCGCACTGGTGCGCAATGCGGTGGCCGCGCAGGGCGGCGGCCATGCCATGCTGTTCCGCGCCGATCTCGCCACACGCGCCGCCGTGCCGGTGTTCCAGCCGCAGCCGGAAGCTTTGGCCGCGCTGTCGCGTCGCGTGAAGGACAGCTTCGATCCGATGAATATCCTCAATCCGGGCCGCATGGCGCCCAGCGCGGGAGCCTGAGCCATGCAAACCTCCTTCACCCTTGCCCAGCTCGCCGATCCCGGCATTGCCGCGTCGAACGAGATTCTGCGCAAATGCGTGCATTGCGGCTTCTGCACCGCGACCTGCCCGACCTATGTGCTGCTCGGCGATGAGCGCGACTCCCCCAGGGGCCGCATTTACCTGATCAAGCAGATGCTGGAGGGCGGACAGGACGCCACGGAAGAAACCGTGCGCCATGTCGATCGCTGCCTGTCCTGCCTCAGTTGCATGACGACCTGCCCGAGCAGTGTGAACTACATGCATCTGGTCGATCATGCCCGCGCGCATATCGAAGAGACTTACAAACGTCCGCTGATGGACCGGCTGCTGCGCAACGTGCTGGCGCGCGTGCTGCCCAATCCCGGGCTGTTCCGCTTCAGCCTGCGCCTCGCGAAGGTCGGCAAGCTGTTTGCCTTTATGTTGCCGAAGAAACTGAAAGCCATGGTGGCGCTGGCGCCGGCATCATTACCGCCGGCGTCCGACGTGGATCGCCCGCAGGTGTTCAAAGCCGGGGGCGAACGGCGCATGCGCGTGGCGATGCTGACCGGCTGCGCCCAGCGCGTGCTCGACCCCGAGATCAATGCTGCCACAATTCGCCTGCTGACGCGGCATGGCTGCGAGGTGGTAGTCGCGCAGGGGGCCGGCTGCTGCGGGGCGTTGACACATCATATGGGCAAGGAGGACGACGCCCATGCCAAGGCGAAAGCGAATATTGCCGCCTGGACCGCCGAACTCGAGGGCGAGGGACTGGATGCGGTGGTGATCAATGCCTCGGGTTGCGGCACCACCGTGAAAGACTACGGCTTCATGCTGCGCAGCGATCCAGCCTGGGCAGACAGGGCGGCGAAGATTGGCGCGCTGACCAGGGACATCACCGAGGTGATGCATGATCTCGGCCTGAAGCCCGTCGCCGGGCTGCCGGCCGTGACGGTGGCCTATCACAGCGCCTGTTCACTGCAGCATGGCCAGAAGATCACGGCTTTGCCCAAGCAGTTGCTCAGCCAGGCTGGCTTCACAGTGAAGGATGTGCCGGAAGCGCATCTGTGCTGTGGCTCGGCGGGCACTTACAATCTGCTGCAGCCGGAATTGTCGGCGCAGTTGCGCGACCGCAAGGTGAAGAATATCGCCTCGACCAATGCGGATGCAGTGGCGGCCGGCAATATCGGATGTCTGGTACAGATCAGTTCAGGGCTGAATCAGCCGGTGCTGCATACGGTGCAGCTACTCGACTGGGCCACCGGTGGGCCAGCGCCGAAAAGCCTCGCCGGGAAAACCGCGATTACTTCTTGACGGGCTGCGCCGACTGTTCGGCGCGGGCGCGGCACTGCGTCTCGGCCACCATGCGCTGCTGCTCGGTCAGCTTCTGACCAGCCTTCAGGCCGCTGCGGATATCACGCATGCAGGCTTCAGTGGCGGCCGCAATGCTGTCCTGCGCCTGCGCGGCAAAGAACGGCGTGGCAGTGGCAATCAGCAGGGCGAGAGCGAAAACGTAACCGCGCATGGCGTCTGATCCTGAAATAAAATGGGCGTAACCGCGCCCTTGTAAGCGATGCTGGCCGGAAAAAGAAATAATTTTTCGATCACTATGCGGATCGGGCCGGTGGGGCTGAACCGCACATATTAGATTGAGTGTATTCCGTCAGGCGGCAATCAACCGGCCGTGGGCGGCGCGGAAATGTCCGGGGCTGGCGCCAAATTGCGCGCGGAAGCCGGCGTTGAACGTCGACAGATCACCGAAGCCGGCATCGAAGGCAATGCTGCTGACCGGCGCGGTGCTGTTGCACAGCTGCTGCGCCGCCCGGCGCAGTCGCAGGCCGAGCAGATACTGATGCGGCGTCACGCCGGTGCTGCGCCGGAAGCTGCGCAGGAAATGGTATTTGCTCATGCAGGCGACAGCCGCCAGCGTCGTCAGGTCCAACGGCTCGGCAGCATGGATTTCGATATGGCGCAGCACGCGGCTGATGCGGCGGCTGTCGGCCGGCGACAGCAGGACCGAGCGGGCATTGCCACCGGCCGCGGCCTGCACCACGGCTTCCGCCATGTCGATGGCCAGTTCTTCTACCGCCATGCGATCGGGCAGGCGGGGGCTGGCAGCCAGCGCTGCCATTTCCGCCATCGGCCGGTTGAGCGATTTCAGCGCCGGCAGCATCGCGGCCGAAAAGCGGAAGCGGCTGTTGCTCGCCGTGCTGGCAGCGATCTCTTCGAACAGCGCCGGACTGAACTGCAGGCTGACGCAGCGGTCGCCACTGCCATGTTCATGGCCGCATTCATAGCAGGCACCAATATTTCCCAGCATCACCGCGCCGGGATAGAGCAGGGCGCGGCCGCTGTCGCAACGATACTGGAAAGACCCTTCCAGCACCGCGGCGATGGCCACGCTGGCATGCCGTTCCTCGAAGGGGCGATCCTGCGGCCCGGCCCGGCAGACGAACTCGTTCAGCGTCCAGTCCGCGTCGCGCGCGATGACGCGTGCGGCCGGCACAGGGTTGGCCGGCTGGACGGCAGAGGCGATGTCGGACAGTTCGGGCATGGGGCCAAGAATAGCAATTTTCCCCAAGCCCGGGAACCGGAGACCGGGGCATGGTGTGCCCCCGGCGCGGACTGCTGCCGGAAATTTGCCAGAAAGTTTGCAGGAGAAAATAATGCTCAATCACGTGTCCATCGGTGTTCGCGACACGGCGAAGACCAAGGCGTTTTACGACGCCGTGCTGAAGCCGCTTGGCTATACCTGCCTCAGCGAGGGCGAAGGGTCACTCGGCTATGGTCCAGAAGCTGACAATGGGGCGGTGGTGCTGTGGATCAGCCAGACCGACCGGCCGGTGCCGGCCGACATGGCCTCGGGCCTGCATTTCTGCTTCGATGCGCCGAGCCGCAAAAGCGTCGCGGCCTTTCATGCTGCCGCACTGGCGCAGGGCGGCAAGGATAACGGCCCGGCGGGCCTGCGGGCCGATTACGGCGACAATTACTATGCCGCTTTCGCGATCGACCCGGACGGTTACCGGATCGAAGCCTATTGCAGCCAGAAAAGCTGATCTGGGCAGCTTGAGAAGGAGCAGCATTCATGCCGACCATCCGTAAGGAAATGCCGATTGCCGCCGGTATCGACAGCGTCTGGGCCGCGTTTCGCGATGTTGGTGCCGTGCATCGGCTGGCGCCGGGCTTCGTCACCGACTGCCGCATGGAGGAAGGCGGCGCGGCGCGTATCGTCACCTTCGGCAACGGCATGGTTGCGCGCGAGGTGATCGTGGATGTCGACGATGCAGGGCGGCGGCTTGCCTATGCGGTGGTCGGCGGTCGCCTGACCCATCACAATGCGTCTTTCGAGGTGATCGATGATGGGCCGGGCCGTTGCCGTGTGGTCTGGCGCGCCGATCTGCTGCCGGCCGACCTGAAGCCGGCCATCGAGGGCATGATGGAACAGGGCATGCTGGCGATGCAGCGGCGGTTGGAAGGCCGCGCGGCCTGAGGCGTTTTCAGCGCAGGCGGCTGCGGATGTCCGTGACCAGCGCATCGGTCACGGCCTGGCACATCTGCCAGACCTTCTCGAAACCATCACCCTTGCCGTAATAGGGGTCCGGCACGTCGCGGCCGAATTGCGGCGCATAGGACAGATAGAGTTTAACCCGGTCGCGGTATTGCGGTGGGCAGAGCCGCAGCAGCTGACGGTAATGCCCGTCATCCATCGCCAGCACCAGGTCGAAGCTGGCGAAATCGGCTTCTGTCACCTGCCGGGCGCGCAACTCGGCCAGATCTACGCCGTAGCGCTGCGCGGTGGCAACGCTGCGGCGGTCGGGCGGGTCGCCGATATGGTAGTCATGCGTGCCGGCGGAATCGACCAGCACCCGGTCGCTCAGCCCGGCCGCCTGCAAGGCATGGCGCAGCAGGCCGTCGGCGGTGGGCGAACGGCAGATGTTGCCGGTGCAGACCATCAGGACGGCATAGTCGGGCTTTTTCGCGGCAGGCTTGGCCATATCCTGAGGGAAGCATCCCAAAGGAGTGGGTGCAAGGCACTACCAAGCTGCGCGGTCGCATTCTAAACTGGCGGCATGCCGACGCCGCCGCCTGACGACGAAACCGCCCTGCTCGACACCAACGCCGCCTTCTACCGGGCGTTCGCCTCGCGTGACGTGACCGCCATGGAAGAGCTGTGGGCCAAGAAGGCGCCCGTGGTCTGCATCCATCCGGGCTGGCCGCCGCTGATGGGCCGCGAAGCTGTGCTGGAAGGCTGGCGCCGCATCCTGTCCAACCCGTCGCAGCCGGCGCTGCAGATGATGGGGCCGCGCGTCACGCTCTGGGGCGATGTCGCGCTGGTGATCTGCTTCGAGAAGGTGGAGGACCAGTATCTGATCGCCTCCAACCTGTTCGTGCGCGAGGGCAAGGCCTGGCGGCTCAGCCATCACCAGGCTGGCCCGGTGGCGACCCCGCCGACCGGCGCGAATGACGACGAAGACCAGGATCTCGACGACGACCTCGATGACGAGGATGACGACGACGATGATCTCGATCCGCCATCGGGAACGATTCATTAAAAAACGCGTCGCCCTCGGACTTGATCCGAGGGCCTTTCGCCATTTGGCATGAGATGCTCGGCCATCGCGCTTTGCGCGAAAGCATATGCATGGCGGCAAAGCCGCCGGGCCCGAGCATGACGATTGTGTTTATGAAGCTTTCACCAAACTCGTGATCTTCGCCGCCGCGCCGCTTTCGCGCGCCATGCGGCTTTTCAGGAAGTCCAGCATCGGCTTCAGGGTTTCGCCCAGCTGCCAGGGCGGATTGATCACCAGCAGGCCGGTGCCGTTCATCTGCTTCGCGTCTTTCGCCGGCCGCACCGTCAGTTCGATGCACAGCGTCTCGACCTTCAGCTGCCGCGCCAGCGAGGCCTTCCAGCTGTCGATGCTTTTCTGGTCCTTGATCGGATACCACACCGCCAGCTGCCCGGTGGCCCAGCGCTGATGCGCCAGCAGCACGGCCCTGGTCAGCGTGTCGAATTCATCCTTCGCCTCAAACGCCGGGTCGATCAGGGCAAGTCCCCGCCGCGGCGTCGGCGGCGTCAGCGCCTTCAGTGCCTCGAAGCCGTCGCGATGATGGATCGCCACGGCCGGATCGCGGCCGATATTGTATTTCAGCGTCTCGGCATCCTGCGGATGCAATTCGCAGAGCGACACGCGGTCGCCGGCGCGTACGCTGTCCTGCAGCAGCCAGGGCGAACCGGGATAGCGCCGCAACCCGCTGCCGCCGGCTTTCAGCTCGGGGTTCAGCCGCTGCAGCACATCCCAGTAGCGCGGCAGGAGTTTCGCCGCCTGCGGATCGGACAGCACCGCGCCAATGCCGAAGCGATACTCTCCGCTGCGCTGCGCCTCGTCGGCGGCGAGATCGTAGAGGCCGATGCCGGCATGGGTGTCGATCAGATGCACCGGATTGGGCTTGCGGTGCAAAGCATCCAGCAGTTCCAGCAGCACGACATGCTTGAGCACGTCGCCGAAATTGCCGGCATGAAAGGCGTGACGGTAGTTCATGGCGGCAGCTTTACGGGATTGCGACGGGGAAGGTAAGCGTCAAGCCCCGGCCTTCGCCTTGAGCAGGGCTATTTCGATGGCGGTGGTGACCTTGGCATCCGTCGGTTTCACCGGCGTGGCAAAGCCCTCGATCAGCCGGCCGTCGGCGCCGATCAGGTATTTGTGGAAATTCCATTTCGGCAGCGCGTCCTCGCCCAGTTCGGCGGCAATCCAGCGGTAGAGCGGATGCGCCTGCGGACCCTTCACGGCCTGCTTCTCAGTGAGCGGGAAATCGATGTCGAAATTCACCTCGCAGAATTCCTTGATCTGCGCCGCGGTGCCCGGCTCCTGGCCGCCGAAATCGTTCGACGGCACGCCGAGCACGACCAGGCCGCGCTGGCGATACTGTTTATAGACCTTTTCCAGGTCGGCATATTGCGGGGTGAAGCCGCATTGCGAGGCGGTGTTGACCAGCAGCACCACCTTGCCCTTGTACTGCTTCAGCGGCATCGGCGTGCCGTCGATCCCGGTCAGTTCGAAATCATGCGCGGTCATGCCGGTGGCGCCTCCCCGTTTGCTCATCTGCTGGGCCTGCACGTTGCTGCCGAAGGGGCCGAGCGCCACCAGGGCGGCGGCGATCAGCGGCAGGGAAGCGATCGTCCCGACCAGCCGGCGCCGCATCGAGGGCATCTGCAACCTGCTAACCGCTTGATTCTCTGTGTCCATGCTGTGGCCGCTCCTGATTCAGCCTCCATTAACGCACCTCAGGCTTAACTATAGCGTTATTAACCCGGTCGGGCAGCAGCTTGTTGCCTGCCCCTGGAGGCTTCTCGATGCCGACCCTGCTCACCTTCGCCGCGCTGTCGCTGATCGCACTGGTCGCCGGTGTGTCACTGACCCGGCTGGTGCCGGGCCTGGCGCAGCAGCATCCCGGCATCCTGGCGCTCGGCCTGCTGATGACCTTCTGGGCGGCGCGTGAGATTCTGCTGCGCCGCAAGGTGCAGAAGCGTCTGCTTGCTGAAATCGAGGACCTGGCCGAGGAAGTGCTGCGCCTGCGCGACCAGGAAGCCGTGCCGACCATGATTGAGGTGGCGCCCGACGCGGTGCAGACCCGTCCGCATCTGGTGGCCACGGATACGCCGCCGGCCAACGAACCGCGCCTGACCGTGCCCGACCCGCTGCGCGCCGCCGTGCCGCAGGATGACGGCACCCTGCTGGATGCCGTACGCGATGCGCTGAACAACAACCGCGTCGAGCTGCATGTGCAGCCGATCGTCACCCTGCCGCAGCGCCGTATCCGCTTCTTCGAGCTGCTGGCCCGCCCGCGCGATGCCGACGGCAAGTCCTATCCTGCCGCCGCCTGTCTGCAGGCGCTGGATGCCGCCGGCCTGCGCGCCGAATTCGACGCGCTGATGCTGCTGCGCGGCGTGCAGATGGTGCGCAAGCTGGAGCAGCGCGCCAAGGATGTCGGCTTCTTCCTCAACCTGTCGCCCGACATGCTGGCGCAGATCGAGACCTTCAATCCGCTCTACGATTTCCTCACCCGCGAACGCGAGCATGCCGCCAATATCGTGCTGGAATTCAGCTATGACGGCGTGCGCGACCTCGACCGCAACGGCCTCTATCGTCTGGGCCAGTTGTCGGCACTGGGCTTCGCGCTGTCCTTCGACGGCATCGGCCGTCTCGACCTTGATTACCCCGCGATGGCCAAGCTCGGCGTGCGCTTCCTGAAATTCAACGCCGACTGCTTCACCGATCCGGCCGTGGTGTCCAGGGCTTCGGTCGATCCCGCCGATCTGGCCGAGATCTGCCGCCGTCACAACCTGCTGCCGGTGCTGGCCAAGGTGGAGAAGGAAAGCGAGCTGCTGAAGCTCGCCGAGCTGAATTTCCCGTTCGGTCAGGGTCTGCTGTTCGGCCCGCCGAAGATGGCAAAAGCGGCCTAAGTCCTCGCCGCGATCAGCGCGTCGGCCAGTTCGACAAAGCCGCTGCCGCCTTCGCCATCGGCGATAAAGGCCGGTTTGGCCGCGATGCGGTCCAGGAACGGCCGCACATTCGCCACGCCCACGCTGTAAGGGAAATAGCCGAACATCGGGGCGTCGTTCGGGCTGTCGCCGGCGAACACCACCTGGTCACGCACGGCGTCCAGATCCAGCCCGTAACATTCCTCGAACAGCACGCGCGTCATGGAGAGCTTGTCCCAATGGCCGAACCAGCCGTTGACATGAATCGAACTGACTTTGGCGGTGGCGCCGGCCGCTTCGAACAGCGCGACGATCCTGTCGATCGCGGCCTGCGGCAGCGGCGGCACGTCCTCGCAGAAGTCGACCGCGAGATCGCATTCGCGATACTGCTGATCAGAGGCCAGCGCCGTACCCGGCACCTCGCGCAGGATGGTTTCCGACAAAGCCGTCAGTTTGGCCCGCGCAGCGGCCCGCTCGGCCTCGGTCTGGAAAAAACGCCGCGTCATTTTCTTCGCCTGGCGATCGTAGCGCATGTAGAGCGCGCCATTCTCACCGACGATGGCATCCACCGGCCAGAATCGCGCGATCAGGTCGCACCAGCCGGCCGGCCGCCCCGTGATGGGAATGACCCTGAAGCCGGCGGCCTCCAGCCGCTCCAGCGCCGCATAGGCCGCCGCCGGCAGGCGACCATGCGTGGTCAGCGTGTCGTCGATATCGGTCAGGACGTAGCGGATCTGGCTGCGGTTCTGTGTGGAAAAGGTGCTCAGGGCACGGATATCGGCCATCGGTGGGATATACAAATGTCTATGCTGCAAGTGCGAACAGGCGGGTTGCCGGTCCGGCGAACGGGCCGCTATAGTCGCCGCCACAAAAAAGTCCGTCAACCGCTCGCCCAATCATCTCAAAAGGACCAGCCATGACCTATCAGGCCTTGCACGGCTATTACCTGGAAGACCTGCAGGTCGGCATGACGGCAGAGTTTGCCAAGACGGTGAGCGAAGCCGATATCGTCGCCTTCGCGGATGTCTCTGGCGACACCAATCCGGTGCATATGGATGAAGCCTTTGCCGCCGCGACTCCCTTCAAGGGCCGCATCGCCCACGGCATGCTGGGCGCCAGCCTGATCAGCACGGTGCTGGGCACCAGGCTGCCGGGTCCCGGCTGCATCTATGTCTCGCAGGACCTGCGCTTCAAGGCGCCGGTTCGCATCGGCGACACCGTGGTGGCCAGGGTCACGGTGACCGAAATCGTGGCCGAGAAGCGCCGCGTGACCTTTGCCTGCGAATGCCGGGTCGGTGATACTGTGGTGATCGACGGCGTCGCCACCATGATGGTCTCCCGCAAGGCCAGGTGACGGCGCCCCCGTCTGTCCCAATTTTGGGTATTCGTCAGGGGTTCGTTCACCAGCATGCGTCTTTTGCGTTCCAGCGCCAGTTTTCCGCCGGCACTTCGCGGTGCCGTGGCGGCCATCGGTAATTTCGACGGCGTGCATCTGGGCCATCGCGCCCTGATCAATGCCGTGCACGCCGAGGCCGACAAGGCGGCTGAGCGTGCCGGGGAAGCCCGGGCGCGCGCCGTCATCACCTTCGAGCCGCATCCGCGCCGCTTCTTCGTGCCGTCTTCTCCGTCCTTCCGGCTCGATGCACTGGACACCAAGGCGCGCATCCTGGGCGATCTCGGCATCAATGCCACGCTGGCGATGCCCTTCGATGCGGCACTTGCGGCGCAGTCGCCGCAGGATTTCGTCGACCATATCCTCGCCCGCGACCTGGGGCTCAGCCATGTGGTGGTCGGCTACGACTTCACCTTCGGCAAGGCGCGCGTCGGCAATACCGACCTGCTGCGCGAACTGGGCGCGAAGCACAGGATCGGCGTGACCGTCGTGACGCCACAGGGTGACGGTGAAGTGTTCTCGTCCACACGCGTGCGGCATTTGCTCGAAGCTGGTGACGTGACGGCCGCCAACCGAATTCTCGGCCGGCCGTGGGAAATCGTCGGCGTCGTCGAGCACGGCGACAAGCGCGGTCGCGAGCTGGGTTATCCCACTGCCAACGTGGCCCTGACCGATTTCCAGGTGCCGAAATTCGGCATCTATGCCGTGCGCTGCGTGCTGGATGGCGAAGTGCATGACGGCGTGGCCAGCCTCGGCGTCCGGCCGACATTCGACCAGACCGATGTGAAGCTGGAAGTCTATCTGTTCGATTTCAGCGGCGATCTGTATGAGCGCCGCCTGCGGGTCGAATTCCATGCCTTCCTGCGGCCGGAACTGAAATACGAA
Source organism: Ferrovibrio terrae (assembly GCF_007197755.1). Lineage (NCBI taxonomy): Bacteria > Pseudomonadati > Pseudomonadota > Alphaproteobacteria > Rhodospirillales > Rhodospirillaceae > Ferrovibrio > Ferrovibrio terrae. The sequence continues at coordinate 79,495 of NZ_CP041636.1, read as the reverse complement.
GGGCCCGAGCCGCTGAAGCGCCAGATTGCCGCCGATGTTGAGGCGGCGAAGGCCGTTTTGGCAGCTTCCTGAGTTAATCCCGTAGTCCCCGCGAAAGCGGGGCTCAGTCAGGATTGCAGGTCCTGATACAGGTCTCGTCAATCAGGATTACTCTGCTCGATCAAGGCAAGCTTCTACGCCCTGCGCCATTTCTTGATCCGCTTCTCCTTGAGGATGCCACAAGCCCATCCAACTGGGCCCCGCTTTCGCGGGGGCGACGGAGAATTTGGGCATTACCGCGCCGGTATCCCCGTCATGGCCGACCCACCTCGACAGCCCCCGGCTCAAATGCTAAATCATCGCCATGCTTGGGCAATTCGCCATATCGGTCGACCTTCAGGCGCCGCGAATTAGCGGCCCGGTCCTTCTCTAAGGCCCGGGATATCCTCGACTTTTTCCTGAAATTCCGCGCCGCCGCCGATGGCCTGGCGCGCCACCCGAGTTGAGCCATGACCACCGACTACCGTTCCACCGTTTTCCTGCCGACGACCGATTTCCCGATGAAGGCCGGCCTGCCGGCCAAGGAGCCGGAAATCCTCGCCCGCTGGGAGAAGATCGGCCTCTACGAAAAGCTGCGGGCTGATTCCAAGGGCCGCGAGCTGTTCGTGCTGCATGACGGCCCGCCCTATGCCAACGGCAACCTGCATATCGGCCACGCGCTGAACAAGATCCTCAAGGACGTGATCAACCGCTCGCGGCAGATGATGGGCTTCGATGCCAATTACGTGCCGGGCTGGGACTGCCATGGCCTGCCGATCGAATGGAAGATCGAAGAGAAATACCGCGCCGCCGGCAAGAACAAGGATGAAGTGCCGATCGACGAGTTCCGCAAGGAATGCCGCGATTTCGCCGATCACTGGATCGGCGTGCAGCGCGAGGAATTCAAGCGCCTCGGCGTGATCGGCGACTGGAAGAAGCCTTACACGACCATGAGCTTCGCGGCCGAAGCCCAGATCGTGCGCGAGATCCAGAAATTCCTGATGAACGGCGGCCTGTTCAAGGGCTCGAAGCCGGTGATGTGGTCGATCGTCGAACGCACCGCGCTGGCGGAAGCCGAGGTCGAGTATCACGAGCATACCTCGTCCACCATCTTCGTGAAATTCCCGGTGGTGAAGACCGTTGCGAAGGCCGCCGAAGGTGCGTCCGTCGTGATCTGGACCACCACGCCCTGGACCATGCCGGGCAACCGCGCGATTGCCGCTGCCAAGGACGCCGAGTATGTGCGACTGCGCGTCGATGCCGTCGGCGAGAAGACACTGGCCAAGGTCGGCGATGAGGTGATCATCGCGAAAGACCTGATCGAGAGCGTGAGCAAGGCCTGCGCCATCGAAGGCAGCAGCGTGCTGGCCACGCTGAAGGGTACCGATCTTGCCGGCACCATCTGCGCGCATCCGCTGCGCGGCCAGGGCTATGAGTATGACGTGCCGGTGCTGTTTGGCGATTTCGTCACGCTGGATGCCGGCACCGGCTTTGTGCATATCGCGCCGGGCCATGGCGCCGACGACTACAATCTCGGCACCGCCAACGGCATCGAAGTACCGCATACGGTCGACGCCGATGGCAGCTACTTCCGCCATGTGCCGATCTTCGGTGGCGACAGGCCGGCCCGCGTGCTGGACGATTCCGGCAAAGAGGGTGACGCCAATGGCCGTGTGATCGCCACGCTGATCGAGGCCAACGGCCTGCTCGGCAAGGGCCGCCTGCGCCACCAGTATCCGCATTCCTGGCGTTCCAAGGCGCCGCTGATCTTCCGCAACACCCCGCAGTGGTTCATCTCGATGACCACCAACGACCTGCGCAAGAAGGCGCTGGCCGCCATCGACGCCACCGAGTTCTATCCGGCCGGCGGCCGCAATCGCCTGTATTCGATGATCGAGCAGCGCCCGGACTGGGTGATCAGCCGTCAGCGTGCCTGGGGCGTACCGATCGCGATCTTCGAGAACAGGGAAACCGGCGAGCTGCTGCGCGACGAGGAAGTGAACGAGCGTATCGTGGAAGCCTGCCTGAAGGGCGGCGCCGATGCCTGGTTCACCGCCCAGCCGGCCGACTTCCTCGGCAACAAATACACGCCGTCCGACTGGAAGATGGTGACCGACATTCTCGATGTCTGGTTCGATTCCGGTTCGACGCACAGCTTCGTGCTCGAGCAGCGCCCTGACCTGAAATGGCCGGCCTCGCTGTACCTCGAAGGCTCCGACCAGCATCGCGGCTGGTTCCATTCTTCGCTGCTGGAAAGTTGCGGCACGCGCGGCCGCGCGCCGTATGACGCCGTGCTGACGCATGGTTTCACGCTGGACGAGAAGGGCCGCAAGATGTCCAAGTCGCTCGGCAATACGACCGAGCCGCAGGATGTGATCAAGCAGTCGGGCGCCGATATCCTGCGCCTCTGGGTGGTGTCGTCGGACTATTCCGACGATCTCAGCGTCGGCAAGACCATCATCCAGGCGCAGTCGGACGCCTATCGCCGCCTGCGTAACACGCTGCGCTACCTGCTCGGCAATCTCGCCGGCTTCCAGGAGGCCGAGCGCCTGCCGCATGCGCAGATGCCGGAACTGGAGCGCTGGGTGCTGCATCGCCTGGCCGAGCTGGGCACCATCGTGCGCGAAAGCTGCGAGCAGTATGATTTCCACCGCATGTATGTGGCGCTCTACAATTTCTGCGCCGTCGATCTCTCGGGCTTCTATTTCGACATCCGCAAGGATGCGCTCTATTGCGACGCGCCGGGCAGCATCCGCCGCCGTGCCGCGCGCACCGTGCTGGATCACCTGTTCGACTGCCTGGTGAAGTGGCTCGCCCCCTTCATCAGTTTCACGGCCGAAGAAGTCTGGCTGACGCGCTATCCATCGGAAGACGGCAGCGTGCATCGTGAACTGTTCCCGACCATCCCGGCCGAATGGCTGGATGCGGCGCTCGGCGCCAAGTGGGAGCGGGTGCGCCGCGTGCGCCGCGCCGTCACCGGCGCGCTGGAAATCGAACGCGCCGAGAAGCGTATCGGCGCCAGCCTGCAGGCCGGTCCGACCGTCTATGTCGTGCCGGAAGACAAAGCGGCGCTGGACGGCATCGATTTCGCCGAGATCTGTATCACGTCGAGCATCAACGTGCAGGTGGGTGACGGCCCGGCCGACGCCTTCCGCACCGATGACGCCAAGGGCGTGGCGGTGGTGCCGCAGCAGGCCTCGGGGATCAAATGCGAGCGCTGCTGGCAGGTGCTGGAAGAAGTCGGGCATGTGCCCGGCCATGACGACCTGTGCAAGCGCTGCGTTGAAGCGGTGAGCGTATGAGCCGTACATTCAGGCTCGGCCTGCTGATCGCACTCGGCATTTTCGTCGCCGACCAGATCAGCAAGGTCTACTTCCTCGACCTGATGCAGCAGAACCCGACCGGTATTACCGTGACGCCGTTCTTCAATCTGGTGATGGTGTGGAATACCGGCGTCAGCTTCGGCATGTTCAGCGAAGACAGCGCCGGCCGCAGCTGGACGCTGATCGCGGTGTCCTTCGTGGTGACGGTGTGGCTGCTCTGGTGGCTGTGGCGCGCGCATTCCCGGCTGGTGGCTGTGGCGCTCGGCATGATCATCGGCGGCGCTATCGGAAATGTGATCGACCGCTACCGCTTCGGCGCCGTGTTCGACTTCCTCGACTTTCACGCATTCGGCTGGCATTGGCCGGCCTTCAATGTGGCGGACTGCGCCATTGTCGTGGGCGTGCTGCTTTTGCTGGCGGACGGCTTCCGGCCCCAGAAAACGGCAGATTAGGACGCCCGAGAGTCCTGATTACCACTTTCGGTGGTTGCTCTGCCGATTCGTTGCGCCCGAACACGAATGGTGGCAGCATCACCCCTGAAGATGAGGCGTGGGGCGAGAGGCGAATGCTTCGGTCGGGGTGGACCGGACGGCAAGACCGGTCCGGGGCAGGGGGGATGACGCACAGCGGCCAGCTTTCTGCCGCGCCGACGGCTGCCCCCCAACTGCGCATCGAAGGCAAACTTCGCGTTGCAGGTTGGGCATGACCGCGCCGGTACCCGCACGACGCTCCGCGCGTCACCGTCTTTCCGCCCGCCAGGTCAAGGTCACGGTCATCGCGGCGCTGGTGCTTGGCTTTGTCTCCAGCCTCTTCCAGCTCGTTCTCGATATCCGCAACGAAGTCACGCAGCGTGAAGCCACCGTCGCGCAGGTGATGGACATGCTGAACGACGCGGCGTCTCAGGCAGCATATGCCCTCGATGAACAGCTGGCCGCGCGCGTCGTCAGCGGGCTTTTGCTGTATCAGCCGGTCTGGCGCGCCGAGATCTACGACAATTACGGCCGCCGCATGGCGCTGCAGGAGCGCGACCAGGGCAGCGTCGAAGCCCCCATGGATACGTCGCTGGTGACGCGCGTGCTGGTTTTCCTGCTGCCCGAGACGGAAGAGATACTGGTGCGCCCGCTCTTCGGGCCACGCGATCGCGATCTGGTCGGCGAGATGCGTGTGCATGTCGACGGCACGCTGCTGGCCCGCAGCGTGATCAATCGCACCGGCGTGGTGATCGTCACCGGTCTGGTGCGCAACTTCGTGCTCGCGCTCATTCTGGCGGTGCTGTTCTATTTCACGCTGACCCGGCCGCTGCTCAATCTGGTGGCGCAGATCGACCGCGCCGATCCGCGCCGGCCGAAAGAAACCGCCATCACGGCGCCGAAGGGGCATGAGCGCGACGAATTCGGCCTGCTGACCGACCGTGTCAACGCCATTCTCGGCGCCAGCGGAGAATACCTGTCAGAAGTGGAACGCAACCGCGAAATGCTGCGCGTGGTGCTGGATGCCATTCCGGCCCCGGTGACGCTGAAAGATGCCGACGGCCGCTACATGCTGGTGAACAGTCGCTGCTCCGATGTATTCGGCCTGCCGGCGGAGGAGATCATCGGTCGGCATCTGAGCGAGTTGCCGCTGCCGGGCATCCAGCCCGAGCACCGCGAAGCCTTCGTGCAATTCAGCGAAGAAAACGAACAGGCGATGATCGCCAGCCGTCAGCCGGTGCTGAATATCGAACGTACCTATCAGATGGCGGATGCGCCACATCTGACCATGCTGGAAAGCAAGGTGCCGCTGTTCGATGCCCAGGGTGCGGTCACCGGCATCATTTCCATTGCGCTCGACATTTCGGAGCGCAAGCTGGCCGAGAAGGCGCTGGATGAGGCGAATTCCCGCCTGCGTGCTCAGGCCGAAGATCTGGAACGGCTGGCCTCGTCCTATGCCCGCGAGCGCGAACACGCCATCGCCGCCAACCGCGCCAAGTCGGAATTCCTCGCCAATATGAGTCACGAGCTGCGCACGCCGCTGAATGCCATCATCGGCTTCGCCGAGGTGATCACGCTGCGCATGTGGGGCGCCAATTCCGACCGGTATTTCGATTATGCCGAGGATATCGTGATGAGCGCGCGGCATCTGCTGCATGTCATCAACGATATTCTCGACATGTCGAAGATCGAGGCCGGGCGCTATGAACTGTCGCTCGAAGATGTCGACCTGACCACGGTGGTCGGCGACTGCATCACCATCGTCAAGGGCAGGGCGCAGGATGCCGATCTCGACCTGATCGACGAGTTCCCTGCCGACCTGCCGCCGGTACGCATCGATGCGCGGGCGATCAAGCAGGTGCTGCTCAACCTGCTGTCCAATGCCATCAAGTTCACGCCGCAGGGCGGCGCCATCTATGTCACCGGCAACCAGGACAGCGATGGCCATTTGACCATCCGGGTGCGCGATACCGGTGTTGGCATCCGCCCGGAAGACCTGTCCCGCATCTTCGAGCCTTTCTGGCAGGGCGATCCGAATATCCGCCGGCGCAGCGAGGGCACCGGCCTGGGGCTGGCGATCAGCCGGAAATTCGTCGAGTTGCATGGTGGCAGCCTGTCGATCGAAAGCAGCGAATCGGCTGGCACCGCCGCCACAGTGCGCCTGCCCGGCCGGGCATCGGCGACAGGCTGATCCGCTCACGGCACATATCGGCGTGAACGGGCTGCTCCGGGCGCGGAAATCCGGGCCGTTTCGGAGTATCTGCGCCAGCCTGCCGCCCTTGTGCCGCCGCCGGTGCCAAGGCTAAAATCCCCGGCCTCGTGTGAGTTGGTCTCGCGCCTCGCGTTCAAGAAGGGACTGTTTCCATGCGTCGACCGAATCTTGCCGGCCGACATCTGCGGTTGCCCGCACTGCGGCTGCTCAGCCTCACCGCGCTCGCCGTCGGCAGCCTGGCACTCGCCGGGTGCGACAGCACGCGCGATGCGCTCGGCATCACCAAGAAATCCCCCGATGAATTCGTCGTCGTGACCAAGGCGCCGCTGGTGCTGCCGCCGGAATTCGGCTTGCGTCCGCCCGAGCCGGGTGCCGCGCGTCCGCAGGAAGTGCCCGCGCGCGATCGCGCCGCTGCGGCCTTTGGCGGCGCCAGCACCGATGCCGCCGGTCAGATCACGCCGCTCAGCCGTACTGGTGGCCCGAATGCCACGGCGCGCTCGGCCGGTGAGCAGGCCCTGTTGCAGCAGGCGCGCGCCGGCAACGTCGATCCCGATATCCGCCGCAAGGTGAATGACGAATTCACCCAGCTGGCCGAACGCGACAGCCGCTTCGTTGACCGCCTGATGTTCTGGCAGGGACCGACGGAACCTGGCCTGGCCATCGATCCGGCCAAGGAAGCCCAGCGCCTGCGCGAGAATGCCGCCACTGGCAAGCCGCTCAGCGCCGGGACCATCCCGACCATCAAGCGGCGCGAGCGCGGCCCGCTTGAGGGAATCTTCTGACGGAGTCCTTTAGCCGACGGAGCTGCCTGTGCCGAAACGCCTGATCGCTGCCCTGTCCGCCATCGTTTGTCTCGCGGGCATGGCCGCCGACAGCCGGGCCCAGGTGTTCAACCCGACGCAGTTCATGCTCGGCAACGGCATGCAGGTGATCCTGATCGAGGATCACCGGGCGCCGATCGTGCATCACATGGTCTGGTATCGTGTCGGCGCCGCCGACGAACAGCCTGGCGTGTCGGGTGTCGCGCATTATCTCGAACATCTGATGTTCAAGGGCACGCCGAATGTGCTGCCGGGCGAGTATTCCAAGATCGTGGCGCGTGAAGGCGGTCGCGATAACGCCTTCACCTCGTCCGACTATACCGGTTATTTCCAGACCATCGCGCGCGACCGGCTCGAACTGATGATGAGCATGGAAGCGGATCGCATGAGCCAGCTCGCGCCGAAGGAGTCCGACGCCAAACCGGAGCTGCAGGTGGTGATGGAGGAGCGGCTCAGCCGCACCGACAACAATCCCGGCGCGCTGTTCGGCGAGCAGCTGGATGCCGCGCAGTATCTCAGTCATCCCTATGGACGCCCGGTGATCGGCTGGCCGGCGGAAATCCAGCGGCTGACGCTGAACGACGCGATGACCTTTTATCGCAGCCATTATGCGCCGAACAACGCCATCCTGATCGTGGCCGGTGATGTGCGTCCGGCCGAACTGAAGGCACTGGCCGAGAAATATTACGGCCTGATCCCGATGCGTCCGATCCCGCCACGCTTCCGGCCGCAGGAACCGAACCAACTGGCCGCGCGTCGTCTCAGCATGTCGGATGCCCGCGTTGCGCAGCCCTCAATGCGGCGCAGCTATCTGGCGCCGAGCCGTTCAGCCGGCGAGAAGCAGCATGCCGTGCCGCTTGCCATGCTGGCGGAAATCCTCAATGCGCCGACCGGCCGCCTGCACAATTCCCTGGTGAAGGGTGACGGTTCCGCCGTTTCCGCCGGCGCCTGGTACAGCTTGATGTCGCTCGACCAGAGCACCTTCGGCTTCGCCGCCTCACCCAAGAACGGCCACAAGCTGGACGAGGTGGAGGCCGCGCTCGACAAGGTGATCGCCGACCTGCTGGCCAATGGCGTCACCGACGAGGAAATGCGCCTGGCGCGGACGGGCATGCAGGCCGAGACGATCTATGCGCGCGACAGCCTGTCGGGTGCCGCGCGCATCTTCGGCGTCGCGCTCACCACCGGGCTGACCGTGGAAGATGTCGAGGCCTGGCCCAGGCTGGTCAATGCCGTGACTCGCGAGCAGGTGCTGGCGGCGGCACGCTACGTCCTGGACATCCGCCGCTCGGTCACCGGGCATCTGCTGCCGAAAGACCAGAGTTGAGGGAGACGCCGATGCGCCGGTTTGTCATTGCCGTCCTGCTGCTGGCTTCCTCATTGCTTTGGGCTGCACTGCCGGCCGCCGCAAGTCCGAAAATCGAGCGGATCAAGACGCCGCTCGGCATCGAAGTGTGGTTCGTGCGCGAGCCCAGCATTCCGATCCTGTCGCTGCAGGCGACCTGGCGCGGCGGATCCTCGAGCGAACCGGCCGGACAGGAGGGCCTTGCCCAACTCGCCACCGGCCTGCTGAATGAAGGCGCGGGCGACCTCTCGGCCGATGATTTCCAGATCGCGCTGCAGGAATCCGCCGTCGATATGGGGTTCAGCACCGAGCGCGATTACACCACGGCGACGATACGCACGCTCACCGTCAATCGGGCACGCGCCTTCGACCTGCTGAAACTGGCATTGACGGCGCCGCGGTTCGATGACGAGCCGGTGCAGCGCGTGAAGGCCCAGGCCCGTGTGGCCTACGAACGCAGCCGCACCAGCCCAAATGCCCTGGTGGGCGAACGTTTTGCCCAGCTGGCCTATGGCGATCATCCCTATGGTCGCCGCTCGGCGCCGAGCACCGAAAGCCTTGAGCGCATTGATCGCGCGGCGCTGGCGGGTTTCACGACGTCTCTGCTGGCCCGCTCAAACCTCGTGATCGGCGCCGTTGGCGATGTGGCGCCCGAGGATCTCGCCCGGCTGGTCGATACCAGCTTCGGTTCGTTGCCAATGCAGGCTTCAGTGACTCTGCCGGTGCCGGTGGTGCCCAAAACCGCCGCGCAGCCGGTGGTGATTCCGTTCCCCAATCCGCAGAGCATCCTGCTGTTCGGTGCGCCCGGCATCGCCCGCGAGGATCCGGACTGGTATGCCGCTACCGTGCTGAACCAGGTGCTGGGCGGCGGCGGCATGACCTCGAGGCTGTTTGAGGAAGTGCGCGAAAAGCGTGGCCTGGTCTACTCGGTCGGCACCCAGCTTGCGCCTTACAAGGCCGCGGCGCTGGTCAGCGGTTCGCTCGCCACGTCGAATGCACAGGTCGGCGATGCGCTGAAACTGGTGCGCGCCGAACTGGCTCGCGTGGCCAAGGAGGGCGTCACCGACAGAGAGTTGGCGGCTGCGAAATCCTACATGACCGGCTCCTTCCCGTTGCGCCTCAACTCTAATGCAGCGATCGCCGGCATGCTGGTGGCGATTCAGAATACCGGCCTGCCGCCCGATTACATCGATGCCTATCCCGGCCTCATCAACAGCGTGACGCAGGACGATATCCGCCGCGTGGCCGAGCGTCTGTTTGCGCGCAACGACTATCTCGTGGTTGTTGTCGGCCAGCCGGCCGGACTCGAAACGCCGGCCAGCGGAAAGCAGGGGGGCTGAGCGCGTGGCTGTTTCCCAGACAGGCATAAGGCGGCTGCCCGAAACGCTGGTCAACCGCATCGCCGCCGGCGAAGTGGTCGAGCGTCCGGCATCGGCCGTGAAGGAACTGGTGGAGAATGCCATCGATGCCGGCGCTCGCCGCATCGATATCGCCACGGCGTCTGGCGGTCGCACGCTGATCAGCGTGGCCGATGACGGCAGGGGCATGGCGCCGGATGATTTGCCGGTGGCGGTGGAGCGCCATGCGACCTCCAAACTGCCGGGCGACGATCTGCTGAATATCCAGTGGCTGGGGTTTCGTGGCGAGGCGCTGCCGTCCATCGGTGCCGTGTCGCGGCTCAATATCGTCACCCGCGAAAAGGCCGCCGACAGTGCCGCGCAACTCGAAGTCGATGCAGGCAAGGTCGGCGCGGTCAAACCCGCCGCGGCCGGGCCGGGCACGCGCATCGAGGTCCGCGACCTGTTCTATGCCGTGCCGGCGCGGCTGAAATTCCTCAAGACCGATCGTGCCGAAGACCTGGCCGTGCAGGAAATCGTGAAGCGGCTGGCGATGGCTCATGCCGGCATCGCATTCACGCTGCAGCAGGATGGCCGCACCAGTTTCCGCGCCGATGCCGTGCCCGACAATTTGCTCAACGATCCGCAGGATGCGCAGCGTCCGGATCTGCAGCGGCTGGGGCGGCTCGAGCAGATTCTCGGTCGCGACTTCGCCGACAATTCCGTGGCGATCAGGGCAGAGCGTGAAGGCATCACGCTGACCGGCTATGCCGGTCTGCCGACCTACAATCGCGGCAATGCCCAGCATCAGTATCTGTTCGTCAACGGCCGTCCGGTGCGCGACAAGCTGTTTGTCGGTGCGGTGAAAGGCGCCTATGCCGATTTCCTTAGTCACGACCGGCATCCGGTAGTGTCGCTGTTTCTGCAGGTGCCGGCAGAACAGGTCGACGTCAACGTGCATCCGGCCAAAGCGGAAGTGCGCTTCCGCGATCCCGGTCTTGTGCGCGGCCTGATTGTAGGCGCTTTGCGGCATGCGCTGGCCGAAGCCGGCCATCGCGCATCCAGCACGGTGGCGCAGGCAGCGCTCGGCGCGCTGCGGCCTCAGTCGATGCCGACCATGCCGCTGCCCTTTGGGACTTCTGGCCAGTCGACGTTTGGTGGGGCCGGTTCGTCGCGCTGGCGCGGTTATGACAACCTGCGGCCTGCTTCCGTGCCGGGCCTTGCCGAAGCAGCGGCACTCTATAATGCGCCGCATGGCGATTTCTCCGGCGACATGTCGGCCGAGACCGACGGCCTCGCGCCTGCGGCCCGCAACGAAGATGCCGGCGCGATGGCGAATGCCGGGGCCATTCCGTTGCAGAGCTACCCGCTCGGTGCGGCGCGCGGTCAGCTGCACGAGACATATATTGTGGCGCAGACGGCGGATGGCATTGTCATCGTCGATCAGCACGCCGCGCATGAGCGCCTGGTTTACGAGCGTATGAAGGTCAATCTCGAAGCAGGGAAGGTGCCGCGTCAGGCGCTGCTGCTGCCTGAAGTGGTCGAACTCACCGAAGCAGAAGCGAGCCGACTGGCGGCGCGTGCAACTGAACTGGCGGAACTCGGGCTGATTCTGGAAGGTTTCGGTGCAGGCGCCGTGGTGGTGCGCGAAGTGCCGGCCTTGCTGGGGGATGTCGCCGTGCAGAATCTGGTGCGCGATCTGGCCGACGCGATTGCTGAATACGGTAATGTGCTGCCGTTGAAGGAAAAGCTTGAGGAAGTCTGCGGCACCATGGCGTGTCATGGCAGCGTGCGCGCCGGTCGGCGTCTCACGCTGGATGAAATGAATGCACTGTTACGCCAGATGGAGGCCACGCCGCATTCCGGGCAGTGCAATCACGGCCGCCCCACCTATGTCGAACTCAAACTGGCCGATATTGAAAAGCTCTTTGGCCGGCGCTGACCTTGTGTATGATGTTTTGTGCCTATTCGTTCAGGCGAGTAGATAATTGCAAGTGCAACTACAAATGCCGGTTGACGCGTACTAAGTTTTGGGTATATAAAAACGTTAATATACCAAAACATAGCGATTTTACGTTTCGAGTGAAGCTACGATAACGAAGGCGTCCTGATTGTCAGGGCTTGGAGCTCAGAGAGAGTCCCGAAATATCCAGAAAGGAACTAAGTCATGGCAAATTCCGTCAATACCAATGTCGGCGCTCTGATCGCCCTGTCCTCGCTGCGCGCGGTCAACAAGGAAGTCGACATCACCTCCAAGCGCGTCCAGACCGGTTATCGCGTTGCCGATGCCCAGGACGACGCCGCCGTTTTCGCCGTTGCCCAGGGCATCCGTGGCGACATCAAGGCCAAGGCCTCGGTCCAGTCCTCGCTGGCTGGCGGTGAAGGTCTCGCCCAGGTTACCAACGCCGCCCTGAAGGGCATCTCCGACGTGATCGGCGACGTGCGCGCCAAGCTCGCCCTGCTCGGCAGCGGCTCGATCAGCGACGACCAGCGCGCCATCTACCAGGCCGACGTGACCCAGCTGGTGGATACGATGACCTCGTACACCACGCAGGCGAACTTCAACGGCAAGAACCTGATTTCTGCCGCTGGCGCTGATGCGTCCTTCGTGGCCGACACGTCGGGCACCAGCCTGACCCTGACCTTTGTCGACATCGAAACCGAAATCGCCACCTTCGGCGGCCTCGCCACGGTTGGCGCGGCCGATCCGGCCACCGACTTCGGCACCGCCAACACCGCGTTGACCGCGCTTGAGACCCAGGTGAACAACGCGATGGCGTCGGTCGCTGCCGAAGGCCGCGCGCTGACCCTGCAGAAGAGCTTCACCGACGACCTGGTCGACGCTGCGAAGAAGGGCCTTGGCGCCCTCGTCGACGCCGACGTGGCCGCTGAAAGCGCCAACCTGCAGTCCCTGCAGGTCCGCCAGCAGCTCAACATCCAGGCGCTGTCGATCGCCAACCAGCAGCCGAACACCCTGCTCAGCCTGTTCCGTTAATCGGCACAGACTTAGGCCAAGGCTTAAAGATGGGGGCAGCCGCAAGGCTGCCCCCATTCTTTTTGTGCGGCTCATTCCTTTCAGGACTGCGATACTTTTCGGGCCGCCGTCCCGTACCGCCGGCAGGCATTGCCGGGCATCGTTTGCGCGGGCAACCAATCTGGTATTCTCGAAGCCGGAATCGGGCTGCTTCAGGCCGTGGTCCCGGAGGTCGTGGAATGGAAATCCAGCGTCTCGGATGCCGGTATGCTTGATGGGCTGGTAGAAGATTTCCTGCAGGGTTTTCTGCGCGACGACGCCCGGCTGCAAAGCGGCCTGGTGACGCTCAGTCGGCAGCTGGGGGCCGAGAATGGCCAGCTGGCCATTCGCCAGGGTGCGACGGGCGCGCCGCTGCTGCGCTATATCCACGGCATTCCAGATGACTATCCGCTGATCAACAGTTACGACAGCGAGCACTGCGCCCAAGATCCCTTTCTGGCGCCGCTGTGGCTGCCGGAAAATCTCGGCCGGCTGTTCTGGGCCGACCTGCAGGAACAGGATGGCAGCGAAGCCGTCACCTTCTTCGACGCATACCGCAAGAGCGGATGGCGCTACATGCTGTCAGCCGCCTTCTACAACAAGGATGGCCGCCTCGGATATGTCCGCTTCCTGCGGGCGGGCAGCGCCGGGCCGTTCGACCGGGATCGCGCGGCGGCCCTGCCGTACATCCTGCCGCACCTGGCGATGGCCTACGGGATGCGCGAGGCCTTTTCCCAGGTCTATGCCGCGCTGGAACCGCATCTGCTGCAGGGCGGCGAGGAAGATGTTGGCATCGTCTATCTCGATGCCGAGCGCCGCAGTGTGCTGTTGAACGATCAGGCGCGACGCATCTTTGCCGGCATGGATGGCCTGTATCACAGATCCGGCACGGTCGCGGCCGATGGCTGGGAAGAAACCCAGGCGATCGGAAAACTGATTACCAACGCCATCGCCAGCGCACGCGATCCGCAAAGCCTGCTGTCCCGCAGCGAAGTCACCATCGCGCGACCATCGGGGCGTGCGCCCTATGCGCTCCAGGCCGTGCCGGTGATCGTCCGCAACCGCTTCACCGACGAGAATGGCATTGTTGCGGCTTTACGCATCGTCGATCAGGAAGAACAGGATCTGAGCGCCACCAGCCAGGCCTATCGGCTGACGGCGGCGGAAACCCGGCTGGCCCATTACCTGATCTCCGGCATGCCGCCCAAGGAAGTCGCGCGCCAGACCGGGCTCAGCATCCACACCATCCGCACCCAGCAGCGCGGCCTCTATCGCAAGCTCGGTGTGTCGCGGCATTTCGATCTGTTGATGCGGTTGGCGCCTAACCGCGTGAAGTGAAGCGTGCCCAATGATCTGGGCGGCCTTAATCCGGCGATGCAGTATACTGCCGCTGCAAGCCACATAAAATTTCATCAAAATCCATAGACCTGCCGCGCCACGATCCATGGCCTCCGATGCGCCACCATGGCAGAAAGATCGTCATATCCGTCTCTCGCAATTCGGGATGCCGCCATGACCATCATCAAAACCGTCGAAGAACTGGAAGCCCTCTACGGTCAGCCGGGGGAAACCTCGCTTGCCAAAGAGATCGATTACATCGCGCCGGAATACCGCGCCTATATCGAAGCTTCACCCTTCGTTACTGTGGCGACCGCCGGTCCTGAAGGGCTGGACTGCTCACCGCGTGGCGACAAGGCCGGCTTCGTGCGCATTCACGACGAGCGCACTCTGATGCTGCCGGATCGGCGTGGCAACAACCGTGTCGACACGCTGCGCAACATTGTGCGTGATCCGCGCGTCGGCCTGCTGTTTGTCGTGCCCGGTTCGGGCAATACGCTGCGCATCAACGGTCATGCCCATCTTGATACTGATCCGGCGCTGCTCGACAGTTTCAGGATAGAGGGCAAGGCGCCGCGTTCGGTCGCGGTGATCGCCGTCGACAGCGTGTATTTCCAGTGCGCCCGGGCCATCGTACGTGCCGACCTGTGGAATCCGGCGCTGCATGTCGATCCCAAGTCGCTGCCCACCGCGGGGCAGATACTGGCCGCGCTCAGCAAGGGGCGCGTCGGTGGTGAAACCTACGACCGCGACTGGCCGGAGCGCGCCAAAGCGTCCATGTGGTAAGGCCGGCGAGGCTGCTGCTGCGCGCGGGGTCCGCCGCACCCCCTCGGTAGGCGGACCCCGCGTCTGCGGCCCGCTTAAGGGCGCTGCAGCAGCCTTGGCATGGCATCGAGGCTCAGATTGGTCAGCGACATCGCCGCTGCGGCCAGCATGGCCGAAACCTGACAGGCCTCAAAAGCGGCGGCCTCGGCCGCCAGATCGATGCTGGCCGGCGATGCAAGTACCGGATTGTCGGCAATGGCGCTGCCGCAGGTGCCGGCGGGATTGGCGGATTCCGGCGGTGGAATCTGAGCGTATTTCCTAGTCATGGTATCCCCTTTCTGGGAATGAAATGGCTGTTTCAAGCCACAGTAGAACAAAGTTTAGCCGGCCAGACGCGTTATGTCTTGTCCCAGTTGCTCGAAAGCCTTGCCTCCCTGTCTCATCCTTCTCCGCCTTACGAACTAGAAGATCAATCCGAGATTGCGTTGTCGGGGGCTGCATGGGAGAACTTGCGCCGGGGACGGACGAGGATGAGAGCGAAAATTCCAAAGGCATCGGTGGCGCGGGGGATGGCGCCGGATGAATGGCTGCAGCCGCTGTTCAGCCAGGCGATAGCCGCCTATTTCGATTCCGAGCCCGTGCTCGACCCCGCGCAGTCGAAATCACCACCGGAAATCCACCAGTATCATCTCGGCCAGGCGCTGTTCATGGACTCGAAATTCGAGGCCCAGCGTTTCCGGCGCGACATGGCGATGATGGCGCGGAATGACGATACCGATCACCTGTCGCTGCAATATTTCGTGCGTGGCAGCAACAAGGTGGTCAATGGGTCGGCCGAGTATCTGGAGCAGCCGGGCAACATCTTCGCGGTCAACCTGGCGTACAAGATCGAAGCGCTATCGGAGGATTCAGAAGTTCTGCTGCTGGTTTTGCCGCGCGAACTCGTGCGCCGTGAAATCCCCCAGCTGACCGATGCACTGGGCGGTATTTTTGCGCAGGACTCGGCCAGTGCGCAGATATTCTCGCACCACATGGTGGCGCTGAAACACTGCCTGGCGCGGGCAACAGCGAGCGAGACCTCGTCGATCACCCAGGGCACGCTCGGCCTGCTTGGCGCACTGGTGCAGGGCGGCGATATTACCGCCAGCGCAGCGCAGCAGGCGACATTGCGCACCATGTGCAGCTTCATCGACAGGCATCTGCGCGATCCTGGCCTCGGCGTCGAAAGCCTGTGCAGCCAGTTCCGCTGTTCGCGCGCCACGCTGTACCGGCTGTTCAAGCCGCTGGGCGGCGTGCGCGAGCATATCCAGCGCCGGCGCCTGATGGCCTGCTTCAAGGCGATTGCCCTGCAGGCGCATCGCCGCATCTTCGACGTTGCGATGGATTACGGTTTTGTCTCGCCGAGCCATTTCAGCAACCTGTTCCGCGACTATTTCGGCATGACACCGCGCGAGGCGCGCGAAGCCGGCAATCAGCCGCCGCAGGTCGTGACGCGGATCGAACTGGTGCCGGCGCCGAGCAGCGTCATGGCGCCGGCCAAAGACGATGCCGAACTGATGTGGGAGTGGGGGCGCACCCTGGCCAAGACCGGCACCATTCCTACCGAGTAAGACTGGCCGACTGAATAAGGGTCTTCAGGCGACGGTCTTGTCGCGCAGCAGAAACGTCAGGCGCGCCGGGCCCTGCTGGCGTTCTTCCAGCAGGCTGAAACCGGGCGGGGCGTCGAAGCTGCCTTCCGAGCTGCCTTTCCTGGCATCCGTCTCCACGATCACCAGCGCATCGGGTTTCAGCCAGCCGTTCTGCGCCAGGGCGGTCAGCACCGGTGCGCCGAGCCCTGAGCCATAGGGCGGATCCATCAGCACGAGATCGACAGGAGCTGGCGCCGGGCCCGGATGCAACGCATCCTGGCCGCGCAGCGTGATGCGGCCGGCCATGTCGAGTGTATTGGCGTTGCCCAGGATGGTGCGCCGCGCCGCCGGATCGATCTCGAACATGTAGGCATGATGCGCGCCGCGCGACAGCGCCTCGAAGCTCAGCGCACCAGAGCCGGCAAAGGGATCGAGCATGATGCCGCCGTCCAGTCGCGTCCTGCCGTCCTCGGTCATCAGGCCCGGCGAATGCAGCAGCATGTTGAACAGCGATTCACGCACCCGGTCGATGGTCGGGCGCGTGGTCACGTCGGCCGGCGCCGCAATCGGCCGGCCGCGATGTGTGCCGCCCACTATTCTCATTTCTTTTTGGGCGCCGGCGCCTTGCCGACGCCGATCTGTTCCTTCAGCACCTTGCCCGGTACTTCCTTCACCTTGCCGGGCTCGATCGCGCCAAGCTGGAAGGGGCCGTAGGCGGTGCGGATCAGGCGGCTGACCTGGTGGCCGAGATGCTCCATCACGCGGCGTACCTCGCGATTCTTGCCTTCGCGCAGGCCTACGACCAGCCAGGTATTGTCGCCCTGGCTGCGCTCGACGCTCGCCGTGATAGGTCCGTAGTTGACGTCGTCGATGGTGACGCCCTGTTCCAGTTCGGTCAGATGCTGCTTGTGCGGCAGGCCATTCACGCGCACGCGATAGCGGCGCAGCCAGCCGGTGCTCGGCAGTTCCAGCCGGCGCGCCAGTTCGCCGTCGTTGGTCAGCAGCAGCAGACCTTCGGAATTGAAATCGAGCCGGCCGACCGAGATCACGCGGGGCAGGCCGGGCGGCAGGTTGTCGAACACTGTCGGGCGGCCCTGCGGGTCCTTATGCGTGGTCATCAGGCCGCGCGGCTTGTGATAGAGCCAGAGCTGCGTCTTGGCGGCGCCAGCGAGCGGCTTACCGTTGACCAGGATCACATCGTCGGGCCCGACCACGCAGGCCGGCGTGTCCAGCTTTTTGCCGTTGACCATGACGCGGCCTTCGGCGATCCAGCGTTCGGCATCGCGGCGCGAACACAGGCCGGCACGTGCCATGCGCTTGGCGATGCGCTCGCCGGCGACATCTTCCTTTACATCACTCATGGTTTGCAGGCCGCGATGAAGGCAGAGAACAATTTGCGGTCGCCCTCGCTGATGAAGAATTCCGGATGCCACTGCACGCCGAGGCAGAATTTATAGCCCGGATGCTCGATACCCTCGATCACGCCGTCCGGCGCGATGGCGTCGCAGACAGCACCGGGCGCCACGGCATCCACCGCCTGGTGATGCGCCGAATTGACCGGCAGTTCATCGGCCCCGACGATGCGGCTGAGCAGTGTGTTGGCGCTCACCTTGACCGGATGGCCGGCCTGGTCGCGCGGATTGGGCTGCTCATGCGCCAGCGGATCTTTCACGCTGTCGGGGATATGCTGGATCAGCGTGCCGCCCAGCACGACGTTCAGCAGCTGCTGCCCGCCGCAGATGCCAAAGACCGGCTTGTTACGGTCCAGCATGCCACGGGTGATCGCCCATTCGAACTGGGTGCGCGCCGCTTTTACTTTCACCGTGTCATGCGTCTCGGCCGCTCCGAACAGGGCCGGGTCGACGTCGAAATTGCCGCCGGTGACGATCAGGCCGTCCAGCAGATCGAGATAGGCGGGCACGGCATCGGGCTCATGCGGCAGCACGAGCGGCAGGCCGCCGGACTGGGTCACGGCCGAGCAGTAATTCTGCCGCAGGGCATACCAGGGGAATTTCGAATAGCCGCCGGGCTCCTCGGAATCGAGGGTGATTCCGATCAAAGGCAGGCGGGTGGGACTGAGCTGGTTCATGGCCATCTTATAGGCCGGACGGCCCGAAATGACGAGGGGTGCCTTGACGTATAGGGAACCCTCCAGCACCCTCCGCGCCATGGCCGAAGCACCCCCAAAACACATGGCGACCCCCATGGAGATCGCGCTGGACGAGGCCCGGCTGGCTGTCGGGCGCGGCGAGGTGCCGGTCGGGGCGGTCATCGTGGACGGCAGCGGTGCGGTGGTTGCCCGGGCCGGCAACGAGACGCGGCTGCGCAACGACCCCACCGCTCATGCCGAGGTGCTGGCGATCCGCCAGGCCGCCGCGGCGCTGGGGGCCGAACGGCTAAGCGGTTGCGATCTCTACGTCACCCTGGAGCCCTGCGCCATGTGCGCGGGCGCCATCAGCTTCGCCCGGCTGCGGCGACTGTATTACGGCGCCGACGACCCCAAGGGCGGTGGCGTGGCCCATGGCGGGCGCTTCTTCGCGCAGCCGACCTGCCATCACCGTCCGGATGTCTATGCCGGGATCGGCGAGGCAGCGGCGGCCGAATTGTTACGCGGGTTTTTCGCCGCAAAGCGATAGTGCCGTCCCAATCGCCGCGATTGGTTCAATCCCTAGCCGAAGCCGCCTGCCGGGCATAAACTCTGCGGCGTATCCGCTATCGGTTAACTTGCAAAACAAGGGATGGAAACAATGGACTTCGAATTCTCGGATCGTGTCCGCGAGCTGCAGGAAAAAGTCAGCCGCTTCATGGACGACCACGTCTACCCGAACGAACACCGCTTCCACGAGGAAGTCGCCAAGGGCGACCGCTGGCAGCCTACTGCTGTCGTCGAGGAGCTGAAGGAGAAAGCCAAGGCGCAGGGTCTATGGAACCTGTTCCTGCCGGAGAGCCGTCGCGGCGCCGGCCTGAAGAATCACGAATACGCCACGCTCTGCGAGATCATGGGCCGCGTGCACTGGGCGCCTGAAGTGTTCAACTGCTCGGCGCCCGATACCGGCAACATGGAAGTCCTGGAGCGCTACGGCACCGACGAGCACAAGAAGGAGTGGCTGGAGCCGCTGCTGGCCGGCAAGATACGTTCTGCCTTTGCGATGACGGAGCCCGCCGTGGCCTCCTCGGACGCCACCAACATCGAGTCTGAAATCCGCAAGGACGGCGACTCTTATGTGATCAACGGCCGCAAGTGGTGGACCTCGGGTATTGGCGATCCGCGTTGCAAAATCCTGATCTTCATGGGCAAGTCGGATGCCAAGAATCCGAACAAGTACCAGCAGCAGTCGATGATCCTGGTGCCGCGCGATGCGCCGGGCGTCAATGTGCTGCGCATGCTTCCGGTCTTCGGCTATGACGACGCGCCGCATGGCCATGGCGAAGTGACCTTCGAGAATGTGCGTGTGCCGGCATCGAACATGCTGTTGGGCGAAGGCCGCGGTTTCGAGATCGCCCAGGGGCGTCTCGGTCCGGGCCGCATCCATCACTGCATGCGTCTGATCGGCCAGGCCGAACGTGCGCTGGAGAAGATGTGCAAGCGCGCCAAGAGCCGTGTCGCTTTCGGCAAGCCGGTGGCTGACCAGACGGTGACTCTGGAGCGTATCGCCGATGCCCGCATCCTGATCGACCAGGCCCGCTTCCTGACGCTGCATGCGGCCTGGAAGATGGACACAGTCGGCAACAAGGCGGCGCGCAAGGAAATTGCCATGATCAAGGTGGCGGCGCCGGTGATGGCCTGCCAGGTGATCGACTGGGCCATGCAGGTGCATGGCGCGGCCGGCGTCTCGGAAGACTTCGGCCTGGCCGCCGCCTATGCGCAGGCGCGCACGCTGCGCTTTGCCGACGGTCCGGATGAAGTGCATCGCAACCAGATCGGACGCCTGGAGCTGGACCGCTGGAACTGAGCCAGGAAAGCTTGCGTGTGTAATCGACCAGAAAAGAGAAAGCCTCCCCATGACTGTTGAATCGTATTTTTCCGCCACCTATGGCGAGGCGCGGGACAAGTTCCGTGCCGCCGCGACGGATGCGGGCGCCAAGCTCGTCTCCTTCGAAAATCCCAATGCCAAGGGTCCGAAGGGCGAGACGCTGACCACCGACGTCGCGCTGCTCGGTCCGGAGAAGGCCGAACGCGTCTATCTCACTATCTCGGGCACGCATGGCGCCGAGGGTTTCTGCGGCTCGGGCGCGCAGATCGGTCACTTCAAGGACAAGCTGTTCGACGCCATGCCGGCCAACAGCCTTGCGATCATGGTCCATGCGATCAACCCCTACGGTTTCGCGCATGTCCGTCGCGTGACCGAGGACAATGTCGACCTCAATCGCAACTTCCAGGACTTCTCCAAGCCGCTGCCGGTGAACGCGGCCTATGAGGAAGTGCATGACCTGCTGCTGCCGCAGGTCTGGGAAGGGCAGGGCCGCGCTGCCGCCGATCAGGCGATTCTGGAATATCAGAACAAGCACGGCGCCTTTGCCTTCCAATCGGCGATGTCGGGTGGTCAGTATTCGCGTCCCGATGGTCTGTTCTTCGGTGGCCAGAAGCCGACCTGGTCGAATGCCACCTTCCGGCGGATTCTGAAGGAGCTGGTGCCGGCCACGGCCCGCAAGCTGGTCAGCGTCGATTTCCATACCGGCCTCGGGCCCATGGGCTATGGCGAGCCGATCTATATCGGCCCGGACGATCCTGCTTTCTATGCCCGTGCCAAGGCGGTGTTCGGCCCCGAAGTCACCAACCCGAATGACGGCAGCTCCAGCTCGGCGCGCGTCACCGGTACGGTGCCGGAAGCTTTCCTCGATCTGCCGAAGTCGATCGAGGTGACGGCGATTGCGATGGAATACGGCACACAGCACTGGCAGCAGGTGACGGAAGCGCTGCGCGGCGACCATTGGCTGCATGCGCGTGGCGGCGACGTCAATTCGCCGCTCGGTCAGCAGCTCAAGCGCAAGATCCGCGACGCTTTCTACACCGACACGCCGGCCTGGAAGGCAGCCATTGCCGGCCGTGCCGCAGATTTCGCGCTGCGCGCCTTCCGTGGCCTCGAATAAGCCGACCTCGAATATGCGGGCCCGAGTAAGCGAACTTGGGGCACGCAAAGAAATGGCGGCAGGATCGCTCCTGCCGCCATTCTTTTTTCCAGTGCGTGTTTGCTAGTGACGTCGCTGGGAGAATTTCGTCTTAGTGGTGCAGTTCGGCCAGGCGGGTCTCCCGCGGGGTCGGGTTGCGTGGCATCGGGCTCTCGCCCAGCATCTTGGCTTCCAGTTCCTGGCGGGCGCGGGCCAGACGGCTGCGGATCGTGCCGATCGGGCAACCGCAGACCTTGGCGGCTTCCTCGTAGGACAGGCCGCTGCCGACCACCAGCATCAGCGTTTCGCGCTGTGCCTTGTTCAGCGTATCGACCGCCTGCAGCAGTTCGCCCAGCACCATGGCGTCCTCCTGCGGTGCCTTGACGGCCATCAGGTTCTCGATCGCGCTGGAATCGCCGAAGGTGGTCGCCTCGCGGCGGCGGCGGCGCGCCTGGTCGATATGCTGGTGGCGCATGATGGTGAAGGCCCAGGCCTTGAAGTTGGTGCCGGGCTGGAACTGTTCGGACTTCGCCAGCACACGCAGCACGGTTTCCTGGGTCAGGTCCTCGGCCCAGGTGCGGTCACGCGTCAGCATGATCGAGAAGGCCTTGAGGGAGGGGAGGGTCTCCAGCAGCAGGCCGTGGATTGCGTCGGTCATGGGGAACATCCTCGTTTTTTTGGTCTCGGTGACGTGTTCGTCTATGACCAGAGGATGGTCGTCCCGGCGCCCAGCAGCCAGCGATAAGGCCGAGACATGCTGTGACAAAACCGCGATGGAATTTCGCGGTTTTCCGTAAATTACATAATGAAAATCAGTGCTTAGCTTTAGGGCTCGAGGATGTCACAGCTTCGGTTGTGCCGTTGCTGAGGTAATCCATGAGGCGCGGAAGGGCGCGATCCAGCCAGGAATTGAACTGGCGCGACTGCTCCGCCTGGCTGGGATTCTGCTCCGGCTGGGCGGTGACAAGCGGCAGGGCCTGAGCCTCAAGGGCACCATCGGCGGCGACAGCGGACTCCGTTGTCAGGTCCCCAGCGCTTTCAGTCTCCACAAGATCTTTGTTGTGCTTGGACATATCCCACACCTGCGACGGCTGCCCGTCACCGCCAGCTACCCGGTTATCTTCTACCGGCATTCGTATTCATGCAATTCCGAATGACCGACGGGTTACATGGTTCCACACCGGGCGGAAAGGTCGCAGGCCTGCCCCAGAATCCCGGCGCAACGGGGCTTGGCCTCTGATAGGGAAATATCACAGGAACCCTATGATTTTCTTGGCGTTTATTAGGTTACAGATGCCGGCAAGGCGCGGATTTCCGCCCATTGCATGTCATTTCGAACCCCGCAAACCCAGGAGGACGCCCCATGACTGACCGTCTCATTTCGGCCGACAAGGTGGAAGGCACCACCGTTTACAACCGCACGGGTGACAAGCTCGGCTCGATCAACAACGTCATGATCGACAAGACCTCGGGCAAGGTGGCCTATGCCGACATGTCCTTCGGTGGCTTCCTCGGCATCGGCGATCGCCATCATCCGCTGCCCTGGAGCATGCTGACCTACGACACCGACAAGGGCGGCTATGTCGTCAATCTCGACAAGAAGACGCTGGAAGGCGCGCCGACCTACGGCGAGAAGGAACGCGTGAACTGGGAAGACGAAGCCTGGGGCCGCAAGGTGCACGACTATTACGGCGTGCCGCCCTTCTGGATGTAATCGACATCCGCGCGACGTGATGGAAGGCGCTCCCCTTGATCGGGGAGCGCCTTCTTTTTTCAGTCGCTGTTGTCGATCAGGTTCCAGGCCTGGTTGGCGACCGACCGCACCAGCGCGCTATAGATCTTCAGCGCCTGTGCTGCGGCGGGAGTAGACGGCGTGCCATTGCTGCCGCGTTTGACGATGCCCTGCGCCATCACCGCGACGCGGAACAGCGCGAAGGCCAGATAGAAATTCCAGTGCGGAATATCGTCGCGCGCAGCATGGCGGCAATAGGCGCCGAGATAATCCGGCTCGCCGGGAATGCCGCTCTCGATGAAGTCGATGCCCTGCAGGCTGCCCATGCCGGGAATCGTCACGCGCCAGGGCATGCAGTTGATCGCCAGGTCGGCCAGCGGGTGACCGATCAGCGCAAGGTCCCAGTCGTGCACTGCCACCACACGCGGTTCGCTGGGATGGAAGACCAGGCTTTCCATGCGGAAATTGCCGTGCATCAGGCTGGTGACGTCATCGGCCGGCAGATGCGCCGGCAGCCAGTCGAGCAGGCGCTCCATCGCCGCGATCTCGTCGGTGGCATTGGCGCGATACTGTTCGATCAGGGTCGTGACCTGGCGGGTCAGGTAGTCGAGGCCGCTGCCATTGGCGGGCAGGCCGATCTGGGCCGGGGTGAGCATATGTAGTCGGGCCAGTGTTTCGGCCATCGCCTCGTAATGTGCCTGCCGCTGCTTGGCATCCAGGCCGGGCAGGTTGGGGTCGCGGAAATGCCGACCGGGGATGTAGTCCAGCAGATAGAACGGCGCGCCGATCACGCTGTCGTCGGTGCAGACCAGTTGCGGCTGGCCAATCGGCAGTCCGGCCGCGTGCAACGCGCGCAGCAGGTTGAAATCGCGCTCGACCGAGTCCGCCAGGCTGGAGCCCTTCCGGGGCTGGCTGCGCTTGCGCAGCACCAGATTGCGGCCCGGACTGTGCAACATGAAGGCGGGGCTGGCAGCAGGTCCCTTGAACTGCTGTACGGTCAGCGGGGTTTTGAAATCGGGCAGATGCTCGGCAAGATGCGTCGCCAGCCTGGCCTCGTCGAACCGGTGTTGCGGTTGTACGGGGGTCAGGTCAGCGGCCGCCATCGCTTATTGGCTCCGCGTCATCCGCTCCACCACGGCCCAGGCCTGCTCTGCGATCGGCCGGGCGCGTTTGCCTGACTCGATGGCATGCTGGCTGGTAGCGGTGCCGTCCTTCACACGGCCCATGATGCCCTGCAGGATTCCTGCAATGCGGAACATGTTGTAGGCCATGTAGAATTCGAGATGCGGAATGCTGTCGCGGCCGGTGCGGCGACAATAGGTTGCGATATAGTCCTGCTCGTTCGGAATGCCGAGATCAGCGAAGTCAATGCCGGCGAGGCCGCGGAAGGTCTCCGGTGCCAGCCGCCACGACATCAGGTGGTAGGTGAAGTCGCCGAGCGGATGGCCCAGCGTCGAGAGCTCCCAGTCCAGCACGGCGATCACGCGCGGCTCGGTCGGATGGAAGATCATGTTGTCCATGCGGTAGTCGCCATGGACGATGCTGGTTTCCTCGCCGGGCGGAATATGCGCCGGCAGCCATTCGATCAGCTTGTCCATCGCCGGAATCTCTTCCGTCTCGGACGCCTTGTACTGCTTGCTCCAGCGGTTGATCTGGCGGGCGAAATAATCGCTGGGCTTGCCGTAATCGCCGAGGCCGATGGCTGTGTAGTCCACCTTGTGCAGCGCCGCGATGGTCCGGTTCATGGCATCGAAAATGCCGGCACGTTCCTCGCGGTTCAGATCGGGCAGGCGTTGGTCCCAGAAAATGCGGCCTTCCACGCAATCCATCACGTAGAAGGCGGTGCCGATCACGCTGTCGTCTTCGCACAGCCCGTAAGTCCTGGCCACCGGCACGTCGGTTTGGCCCAGCGCGGTGATCACGCGGTATTCGCGGTCGACCGCATGCGCCGAGGGCAGCAGTTTGCCCGGCGGCTTGCGGCGCAGCACGTATTTCTTGCCCGGTGTCACCAGCATGAAAGTCGGATTGGATTGCCCACCCTTGAACTGCTGTATGGTCAGCGGTCCGCTGTAGTCTGCAACGTTCTGCCTGAGCCAGCGTTCCAGCGCGGCTTCATCGAACTTGTGGCGCTCCTGCACCGGCATGGTGCCGACGAAGCGATCCTGGTCGCTCATGCGAATGTTTCCTCGTTGTTGGGGCACGATAGCGACATGCCCGCAACTACGATAGCCATGCCGTGTGGCCCGGCGCAACCGCCTATCGGCAGTCCCGGTTATCCGCATTCCGACGCTGTGTTACTGCTTGTGTGCGATCGGTTTTTCTGTTCACGGGCCCGAGCTTCACGCTCGATGGCACGCCAGCGCCAGTTACTTCTGCTCGCGGGCGATCGCCCGCCAGCCGATGTCCCTGCGGCAGAAACCCTGCGGCCAGCGGACTTTATCCACAGCGGCATAGGCACGCGCCTGTGCTGCCGCAATGGTCTTGCCTGTGCCGCAGACGCCCAGCACGCGACCGCCATTTGCCAGTATTGCGCCATCGGCGCCCGGCTTGGTGCCCGCATGGAACACAATCGTATCCGCTTCGGCCGCAGCGGCATCAAGCCCTTCGATCGCGGTGCCCTTGCGCGGTTCGGCGGGGTAACCTTCGGCGGCCATCACGACGCAGAGCGCGGCATCGTCCTTCCAGCGCAGGTCGAAATCCTTCAGCATGCCGTCGCGCGAGGCCATCAGCGCAGGCAGCAGGTCGGATTTCAGCCGCAGCATCAGAGTCTGGCATTCCGGATCGCCGAAGCGCGTATTGTATTCCAGCAGCTTCGGGCCGTCCTTGGTGAGCATCAGCCCGGCGAACAGCACGCCCTTGAACGGCATGCCCTCGGCGATCATGCCATTTACCGTCGGCATGATGATCTGCTCCATCACCTGCTGCTGCAGGGCAGGAGTGAAGACCTTGGCCGGGGAATAGGCGCCCATGCCGCCCGTGTTGGGCCCGGTATCGCCATCACCGACGCGCTTGTGATCCTGCGCCGAGGCCAGCGCCAGCGCATGTTTTCCGTCCACCAGAGCGAAGAAGCTGACTTCCTCGCCATCCATGAATTCCTCGATCACCGCCTGCGCGCCGGGCTCGGCGAACAACGCCGCGCTGGCGTCCAGCGCTTCCTCCAGCGTCATCGCCACGACCACGCCCTTGCCGGCGGCAAGGCCGTCGGCCTTCACCACGATGGGGGCGCCGTGCTTGCGGATGAAGGTTTCCGCCGCGGCGCCATCGCTGAACCGGCCATAGGCCGCGGTCGGGATGCCGTATTTGGCGCAGAGGTCCTTCATGAAGCCCTTGGAGCCTTCAAGCTGGGCCGCGGCCTTGTTCGGGCCGAAACAGGCAAAGCCCGCGGCCTCCAGATGGTCGACCAGGCCAATCACCAGCGGAGCCTCGGGGCCGACCACGACGAAATCGATATGCTCGTCACGGCAGAGCTGCAGCACGGCATCCAGATCGAGCGGATCGACCGGGGCGAGCTTTGCCACTTGCGCGATGCCGGCATTGCCGGGGGCGCAGACCAGCTTGTTGACCAGCGGCGAGGCGCTCAGCGCCCAGCACAGGGCATGCTCGCGCCCGCCGGATCCGATGACGAGAAGATTCATAGGGGCCTCTGGGAACGTCGTGGCGACTGGAGGAATGGCGGCAATGTTTGTATCATGGCCGGAACAGACGCAAGGCTTCCCCCCGAGGCTTTTCCATGAGCGATTTCGAGCCTTCCCAGCCTGGTGCGGCCGGCGCCCCGACAGCGCCCGGAAACGTGCCGGAATATACGGTTACCGAGCTCTCGCTGCGCCTCAAGCGCAGCATCGAGGACAATTTCGGCTGGGTGCGGGTCCGCGGCGAAATCTCCGGTTTCAAGCGGGCGGCGTCGGGCCATCTCTACTTCTCGCTGAAGGATGCCGATTCGCTGCTGGATGGCGTCTGCTGGAAGGGCAGTGCCGCGCGTCTCGGGGTCAAACCCGAAGACGGCATGGAGGTGATCTGCTCGGGCAAGCTGACCAGCTATCCTGGCCGATCGAAGTATCAGATGGTCGTGGAGCGGATGGAGTTGGCGGGCTTGGGCGCGCTGATGGCGCTGCTGGAGCAGCGCAAGCAGAAGCTCGCGGCTGAAGGGCTCTTCGCCGCCGAACGCAAACGGCCGCTGCCGTATCTGCCGCGCGTGATCGGCGTGGTGACCTCGCCGACCGGCGCCGTGATCCGCGACATCCTGCATCGCCTGGCAGACCGTTTCCCCACCCATGTGCTGGTCTGGCCGGTGCTGGTGCAGGGCGAGGGTGCCGCCGAGC
This sequence comes from Ferrovibrio terrae, assembly GCF_007197755.1. Taxonomy (NCBI): domain Bacteria; kingdom Pseudomonadati; phylum Pseudomonadota; class Alphaproteobacteria; order Rhodospirillales; family Rhodospirillaceae; genus Ferrovibrio; species Ferrovibrio terrae. The sequence goes on along the minus strand of NZ_CP041636.1, from coordinate 52,065 downwards.
AGGTGGCGAAAGCCATCCGCGGCTTCAATGCCCTTCCGGAGAATGGTTCAGGGGCAACAGGCGTGCCGCGGCCCGATCTGCTGATCGTCGCGCGCGGTGGCGGCAGCCTGGAAGATCTGATGGCCTTCAACGAGGAAGTGGTGGTGCGCGCCGCCGCGGCTTCAGATATTCCACTGATCTCGGCGGTGGGCCATGAAACCGATACGACGCTGATCGACTTCGCCTCCGACCGTCGTGCACCGACGCCGACGGCGGCGGCCGAAATGGCCGTGCCTGTGCGGCTCGATTTGGTTGCCGGCGTCGCCGGGCTGGATGAACGCCTGCGCCGCAGCATCACGCGCATGGCGCAGGACAAGCGCCGGCATCTCGACAGCCTCGGCCGTGGCCTGCGTGGTCCGCGCGAACAGCTCGACATGGCGCGCCAGCGTTTCGACGATCTCTCGGACCGTCTGCGGCATGCGTTGCGCGTCGGCGTGGCGGCGCAGCGCGCGCGGATGGAGACGGCGATGGCCCGGCTGCGGCCGGCGCTGCTGAGGCGGGAAGTGGCAGAGTATGGCCGACGCCTGAAGGATGCCGATGCGCGACTGCTGCGCGCCATGCGCCAGCGTCAGGCCGATGCAGCGCAGCGCCTGAGTCAGCCGGCCAAGCTGCTGGAGAGCCTGTCCTACCGCAATGTGCTGGCACGCGGCTTTGCCGTGATCCATGGCGCGGACGGCACGCCCCTGAACAGCGCTGACGCGATGGCGCCGGGTGCTGCCGTCGCCATCGAGATGCATGATGGCCGCCGCGATGCGCAGATTGTCGGCGGCGGTTCCGCACCTCCCGTGGCGAAGAAAGCAGCGCCTGCCGCCGCGAAGCCGACCAAGCAGGAAAGTCTGTTCTGATGCCGCCGCCACCGCTGCCGCGCGACATCGAAGCCCGGCTGTATTTCCGGCATGGCACTTTCGATATCGTCTTCCCCGGCTCGTATGTCACCTGCGCGGTCACTGGCCAGCGCATCGCACTGGAGCAATTGCGCTACTGGAGCGTGGACCGCCAGGAAGCCTATGCCGATGCCGTTATTGCCACGCGCGGACTGGCCATCGATCCGGTGAAGCGCGCATGAGGCGCTGGCTTGCCGTATTGCTTCTTATGGCCGCCGGCAACGTGACTGCCGCTGAAGCAAACGAGGCGCCGGCCGGCATCACCTGGCAGGGTGATTTCAGCCAAGGCGGCCTAGTCACCGGCGCAGCCGAGCCCGGCATCCTGATCAAGCTGAACGACCGGATCGTTCCGGTAGCAAAGAATGGCCGTTTCGTCTTTGGCTTCGGCCGCGATGAATCCGCCACAATGACGCTGACCGTAACCCGCGATGGCGGCCGCAGCGAACCGGTGACGTTGCGGATCGCGCCGCAGACTTATGACATCCAGCGCATCGATGGCCTGCCGCCAGCGCAGGTGACGCCGCCGCCGGCCGTGCTGGAGCGCATCAGGCGCGAGAATGCGGCGATTGCCGCTGTGCGCCAGCGCAACACGGCGCGGCAGGATTTCCTGCAGGGCTGGATCTGGCCGGCGAAAGGCCCGGTCTCCGGCGTGTATGGCAGCCAGCGGATTCTCAACGGCGAACCGCGCACGCCGCATTACGGTCTCGATATCGCGGCGCCGACTGGCAGCCCTGTCGTTGCGCCGTCGGCCGGTGAAGTGGTGCTGGCCGAGAAGGATATCTATTTCACTGGCGGAACGATCATCATCGACCACGGCATGGGGATCAATTCGGCTTTCTCGCACCTGCATGCCCTCAACGTGAAGGTCGGGCAGCAGGTGAAACAGGGCGAACTGATCGGTACGGTGGGCGCGACCGGCCGCGCGACCGGTCCGCATCTCGACTGGCGGGTGAACTGGTTCGACGTGCGGCTCGATCCGCAGCGCCTGCTGCCGGAAAAGCCGTAGCTCAGCGCTTCCAGCGCTTGTGCACCCAGAACCATTGTTCGGGGTTCCGGCGAATCCGCTCTTCAAGATTTTGGTTGATCATCCGCAGTGCGCTGTCGATGTCGCTTTCGCGGTCCCCGGTATTTTCCAGCTGGATCGGGGCCTGGATGGTGACGCGGAAGCGGGCGCTATCGCCCAGGCGTTCGCCATAGATCGGTACAACAGGGCAGCCCGTACGTAGCGCCAGTTCCGCAATCGCCGGGGCGGTCATGGCGTCATGACCGAAGAAAGGCACGGCGCGGCCGGTGTTGAGTTTCTGATCCACCAGCATCGCCAGGCATTCATTGCGCTTGAGGGCTTTCAGCAGTTCGCGTGCTGCCTGCATGCCCTTCGGCACACGCTGGCCGCCAACCGGCTTGCGCAGATTCTGCAGAATCTCTTCAGTCAGTGGATTGTTGGCGGCGCGATAGACCTGCACCAGGTGAATGCCGTAATGCACGCCTGCGATGCTCATCACTTCCCAATTGCCGAAATGAGCGGAGAAGAATATCGCGGGCTTCTTGCCGTCGCGGATGTCGGCGAGATGCTCGTCGCCCACGACTTCGATCTGTTCGCCGGCTTCGTGTGAGCCGATATGTATGTCGCCCAGATGGGCATACTCAGCCAGTACGCGGCCGAGGTTGTTCCACATGCCCTGCAGGATGCGCTCATGCTCGGCGCTGCGTTCAGGCAATGCGAGTTCCAGATTGGCTTTCGCAGTTCTGTGCACCCCCAGACGAGGGCCGATCCTGCATGCGATCCAGCCCCCAAAGGCGGAAGCGCGATCCACCGGCAGGGCGGCAAACAGCGCCAGCGCCAGCCGGGCACCCCAGGCGGCAACGTATTCATGCGGCTCTGCATGCGGGAACAGCAATTTTTTAAGCACCAGCCGTCGCTCCGTCATGCAGTCTGGAACGCAGGTAGTCGTCCACGCGCTGCGGTTCAGCAAAGTTCAGCACGACACGCAGCACATCCACCATCTGTCGCGCCTTGGCCGGCAGGCGCACCTGATCCTTCGCAGTGGTGACCGGAATGGCATTCAGCTTATGGGCGGTTTCAACGAGACGCATCACAGTGTCGGGCGAATAGGGGGCGTGGTCGGGGAAGGTGGCCGTTTGCACCACCGTGGCACCGAGCTGTTGCAAGGATGTGAAAAATTTCTCCGGGCGGCCGATGCCAGCAAAGGCCAGAACACTGCGGCCACGCAGACGCACGGCGTCGGCCGGATTGGGGTCCAGCGTGGCGGCGAAAACCGGGCGACGGCCAAAGTCAGGCAACGGAACGCTGCGCGGACCGATCAGCACCAGGGCATCGCAGCGCGCCAGGCCTTCCTCAATGGGTTCGCGAAGAGGCCCGGCTGGCAACTGCAGCCCGTTGCCGAAGCCGTAGCCGCCATCGACCACCAGCAGACTGAGCCGGCGGGCCAGCGCATAGGTCTGGTGCGCATCGTCAGCGATGATGCAGTCGGCACCCGCCGCAACTGCAGCACGGGCGGCGGCGGGGCGGTTGCCGCCGATCCAGGTCGGTGCGGCGGCGGCCAGCAGCAGGGCCTCGTCACCCACATCGGTGGATGTGTGACGGGTCAGATCGACCCGCACCGGTCCGGCCAGCTTTCCTCCATAGCCGCGGCTGACGATCTGCGGATGTCGGCCAAGCGCGGCCAGGCGCAGGGCAATGGCGATGGCGGTCGGCGTCTTGCCTGCGCCGCCGGCGACCAGATTCCCGATCGAGATTACCGGCGCGCCGATCTCCTGCGCGGCTGTCATGCGCTGGTTGAGGCGGTTGCCCAACCCATACAGCGCCGACAGCGGACGCAGCAGCCTGGGCAGCGGTGATGTGCTGCCGGCCTGCCAGAAATGCGGCGCCGTCTTAGCCATCGCCTTCTGCCGGCAGGCGGTCGGCCGGCGCGATCGGGGCGTGGCCACACAGGCGGTCCGCTTCGTCGCAGAGCCTATTCAGGATCGTTTCAAGACGCAGGGCGGCCTGTTCCGGGCTTTCAGTGATGTCGCTGTGCACGTCGATCGGTTCGCCCCAGAGGTAAACCCCCCGGTTGAATGGCCAGGGCAGGATGAAGCGGTCCCAGGAATTTAACACACGGCGGCGTCTTACCGCATAGGTCACCGGCAGGATCGGCACCTTGGCCAGCCGGGCGGCCGCGATCACGCCGATACTGGCCCGCATGCGCGGCCCGCGCGGCCCATCGGGGGTGAAGCCGGCATATTCATTGAGCTTGAGCTGGCGCACCATCACCCGCAATGCGCCGCTGCCGCCCTTGTCTTTTTTGCCGGCCTTGGCGGCGGAACCGCGGACCGTGCCGATACCGAAGGGATCCATGGCGCGGGCGATCAGCTCGCCGTCGCGATGCTGCGAGATCAGCATGTTCATACGCCGGTCGCGGCGCCAGGTTGGCGGGATCAGCAGCAGTCGGCCGTGCCAGAAGGCGAGAATGAACGGTCGGTTTTCAGACCAGAAGGCTTCCGGATATTCGGCGCCACGAATGTCCCATCGCGTGGTGTTGCGCACCAGGCGGACATAGAAAGCGATGGCATCCGCCGCGAACCGCACGGCGGGTTTGCTTCGCTGGATGCGTTTCCACAGCCCGGCCATGCTCAGGCGGTAGCCTCGACGGCGAACTGGGTCGCGTAAAGCCGGGCATAGGCACCGTTGCGGGCCAGCAGTTCGGCATGACTGCCTTGTTCGACCAGGCGGCCGTGATCGAGCACGAAGATCACGTCAGCGTCGATCACGGTGGACAGGCGATGGGCGATCACCAACGTGGTGCGGCCGCGCATCAGCTCGCTCAGCGCCACCTGGATCAGGCGTTCGGATTCGGTATCCAGCGCGCTGGTGGCTTCATCCAGCAGCAGGATCGGCGCGTCGCGCAGCATGGCGCGGGCGATGGCCACGCGCTGGCGCTGGCCACCCGACAGTTTCACGCCGTTCTCGCCCACTGCCGTATCATAGCCCTGCGGCAGGGCGATGATGAAATCATGCGCGGCTGCATTACGTGCGGCATTTTCGATTTCGGCCTGGCTGGCTTCGGGCCGTCCATAGGCGATATTGGCGCGGATGGTGTCGTCGAACAGCGTCAGCTCCTGGCTGACCAGAGCGACGCTGCGACGCAACGAAGTCAGCGTTACATCGCGCACATCCTGGCCGTCGATTTTCACGCTGCCCTGGCTGGCGTCGTAGAAGCGCGGCACCAGATTGAGCAGCGTCGACTTGCCGGCGCCCGAGGCGCCCACCAGCGCGGCCTTCTTGCCCGGCGGGACCACGAGGCTGATGCCATCCAGTGCTGTCTTGTCGGAGGCATAGCGGAAGCTGACGGCATCGAGGCGGATTTCGCCGCCATTCACCTGCAGCGGCTTCGCATCGCCGGATTCTTCGATGGCCGGCTTGATGTCGAGTATGGTGAAGATGCGGTCGGCCGCAGCCAGGCCTTCCTGCATGGCAGTCTGCATGGTGGCGAGAGACTTGAGCGGCTGATAGGCGGTCAGCGCCGCATAGATGAAGGCCGTGAGCGTGCCGAGTGTCAGCGTTTCGCTGCTGCCGCCGATATAGATCACCACCGCCACCGCAATGCCGCCAAGCGCCTCGGTGGTCGGACTGGCGGCGGCGCGGGCGCGCACCACCTTCATCAGGTGGCCGAGGCGGGTGTCGACCGACAGGCGGGCGCGCTCGATCTCGCGCTGCTCCATGCCATAGGCCTTGACCATGCGCGCGCCTTCGAAGGTTTCGCTCAGGATCGTGGTCAGTTTGCCGGTTTCCTGCTGACCCTTGGCAGAGCTCTTGCGCGTCTTGCGGCCCAGCCGGCGCGTGCTCAGGCCCACGAAGGGGAAGATCACGCAGACGATCAGCGCGAGCTGCCAGTTCATGCTGAACATCACGCCGGTCAGGAAGATCAGGCTGAGCGTGTCCTTCACCATGCCGGTCAGCGCCTTGGTGACGGCTTCGCGCAGCAGCGTGGCATCGAAGAGGAAACTGGAGATCAAACGGCCGGAATGCATGTCATGCAGCCAGGCAAGGTCGGCACGGATCAGATGGCTGTACAGCCGAATCTGGGTATCGGCGATCACCCGCTCGCCGAAGCCGATCATCAGCGTGCTTTCGAAATAGGTCGCCACGCCCTTGATCACGACCACAATCACCACGGCGAGCGGGATCATCATCGTCCAGTAAGGGTCGCGCTCCGTGAAGACCTGGTCGATGGCCGGTTTCAGCAGCCAGGCGGTGGCGGCCGTCATGGCAGCCACCACGATCATCGCGACGAGCGCAATCGCCAGTGAAGCGAGATGCGGCCTGACCTGTTCGGCCAGCAGACGACGCAGCAGCTTGCCGCTGCTGGCATGGGCCGGCTGGGAGCTATCGGGCGAGGCCGCTGTAGTCACCGGAAATCCGTCTTAATCCAAGGCGTTAAATGCTCGCGTGCTATAGCACGCGACAGCCGCTGCGGCCAGTACGGCTGGCGCCGGAAACCGGATATGGCAGTCGGAAAGGGGCTTTACAACCGTTGTTTGGCGGCTGCGGCCACTGCTTCCGGCGTGATGCCGAAATGCTTGTACAACTGCTCGTAGGGGCCCGAGGCGCCAAAGCCACTCATGCCCACGAAACCGCCCTTGATGCCGAGATAGCGGTCCCAGCCCTGGCGGACGCCGGCTTCGACCGCGATTCGCACCGTGCCGGGGCCCAGAGTCTTTTCCTGGTAAGCCTCGTCCTGGGCGTCGAACAGCTCGAAGCTCGGCATCGAGACCACGCGGGTCGGGACGCCGTCTTTCTGCAGCAGGTCGCGGGCCGTCATCGCGATGGCGATTTCCGAACCGGTGGCGAGCAGGGTGACCTTGGCGGCGCCGCTTTCGGCAGCGGCGAGTTCATAGCCGCCCCTGGCGACCAGATTCTCTTCCGTATGCGTGGTGCGCACCGCCGGCAGGTCCTGGCGGGTCAGGGCCAGCACGCTGGGGCGATGCTTCTGCTGCAGGGCGACCTGCCAGGCTTCGGCGGTTTCCACCGCATCGGCCGGACGCAGCACGAGCAGATTCGGAATGGCGCGCAGGCTTGCGACATGCTCGACCGGCTGGTGCGTCGGGCCGTCTTCGCCCAGGCCGATCGAATCATGCGTCATCACATAGATCACGCGCTGTTCCATCAGGGCCGACAGGCGGATCGACGGGCGGCAATAGTCAGTGAAGACCAGGAAGGTGCCGCCATAAGGGATCAGGCCACCATGCAGGGCGATGCCGTTCATCGCCGCCGCCATGCCGTGCTCGCGCACGCCGTAATACACGTAGCGGCCGCTGTAGTCGCCCGGCTTCACCGGATTGAGGCCGGCGGTCTTCGTGTTGTTCGAACCGGTGAGGTCAGCTGAACCGCCGAGCGTTTCCGGTGTCGCCGGATTGATCACTTCCAGCGCCATCTGCGACGACTTGCGCGTCGCCCATTTCGGCTTGTCGGCCGCGAGCTTCTGCTTGTACTCAGAGATCGTCTTGTCGAAATTCGCCGGCAGGTCGCCCTTGAGGCGGCGATCCCATTCGGCGCGCTGTTCGGCCGGCAGGGCGGCATGCAGCTTTTCCCAGGCAGCCGACTTGGCCGTGCCGGCAGCGCCAATACCACGCCAGGCACTCAGGATGGCATCGGGAATCTCAAACGGCGCATGCGGCCAGCCGAGCTTCTCGCGCGCGCCCTTGATTTCGTCGGCGCCGAGCGGCGAACCATGCGTGGCGGCAGTGCCGGCCTTGGTCGGCGCGCCATAGCCGATCACGGTGCGGCAGGCGATCAGGCTCGGCTTGTCGCTCTTCTGCGCAGCCGCAATGGCGCCGGCCACGGCTTCCGGATCATGGCCGTCGACGGCAATGGTGGCCCAGCCGCTGGCCTGGAAGCGCTTGATCTGGTCATCGGACACCGACAGGCTCGTCGGGCCGTCGATGGAAATCAGGTTGTCGTCCCACAGCACGATCAGCTTGTTGAGTTTCAGATGGCCGGCCATCGAGATCGCCTCGTGGCTGATGCCTTCCATCAGGCAACCGTCACCGGCGATCACATAGGTGTAGTGGTCGACCAGCTTGTCGTTGAACTGCGCGGCCATCGCGCGCTCAGCCAGCGCCATACCCACGGCGGTGGCGATGCCCTGGCCGAGCGGACCAGTGGTGGTTTCAATGCCGCCGGCATGGCCGAATTCCGGATGGCCGGCCGTGCGCGCGCCGATCTGGCGGAAGCGCTTCAGCTCGTCCAGTGTCATGTCCTGATAGCCGGTCAGGTACAGCAGCGAATAGATCAGCATCGAGCCATGGCCGGCCGACAACACGAAGCGGTCGCGGTCGGGCCAGGCCGGATTCTTCGGATCGAATTTCAGGAAACGGCTGAACAGCACGGTGGCCACGTCGGCCATGCCCATCGGCATGCCGGGATGGCCGGAATTGGCGGCCTGGACGGCATCCATGGACAGCGCGCGGATGGCATTGGCCATCTCGGCATGGCTGACCGGGGCGGAATGGCGGGGGGCGGCGGCAGGCTGCAGCATTGCGGGGGAATCCGGCGTCAGAGGCGGCGAAAGTGGCCGGACCTTGCCGAGCAAAGCCGGGCACGTCAACCCATGCCCGGCTGCCCCCGTCTAGATGTGGTGCAGATGCTCAGAATTCCTGCCAATCGTCGTCGTCAGCGGCCTTGGCCGAGGCTGCCGGAGCTTGCCGAGCCGGGGTTGGTGCGGCGGGGGGAATCGCCGGTTTCCGGGCCACGGCAGGGGCAGCCGGTTTCGGCACAGCTGTCGGGGCAGGCCTGGGGGCCACTGCCGGCGTGGCCGTAGGGGGAAGCGCCCGGGCGCTGCCGTCCAGCTTGAAGAAGCCGACCAGATTGGCCAGTTCGTTGGCCTGACCGGACAGGCTCTGGGCGGCGGCCGTGGTTTCTTCCACCAGGGCTGCGTTGCGCTGGGTCATTTCGTCCATGCTGCCCACGGCGGTGTTGATCTGGTCGAGGCCGGTGGCCTGCTCGCGCGAGGCGGCAGCGATCTCGGCGACGATATCCGACACTTTCTTGATCGCCGTGACGATCTCGGTCAGGGACTGGCCGGTCTGGTTGACCAGGGCCGCGCCGGTCTTCACCTGCGCATTCGACTCGTTGATCAGCGATTTGATGTCCTTCGAGGCATTGGCAGACCGCTGCGCCAGGGCGCGCACTTCCTGCGCGACAACGGCAAAGCCCTTGCCGGCCTCGCCGGCGCGGGCGGCCTCGACGGAGGCATTCAGCGCCAGAAGATTGGTCTGGAAGGCGATCTCGTCGATCAGGCCGACGATGTCGCTGATCTTTTGTGCGCTTTCCTCGATCCGCGTCACTGCGCCGACCGCATCGCCGACCACGCTGCCGCCCTTCTCCGCCGTATCGCGCGCCGCGACCGCCAGCTGGTTGGCTGCCTGCGCATTGTCCGCATTCTGTTTCACCGTGGTGGTGATCTCGTGCATCGAGGCAGCGGTTTCCTCGATCGAAGCGGCCTGCGATTCCGTGCGGCTGGCCAGATCCTGGCTCCCGGTCGAGATTTCGTCCGATGCCACCTTCACCGATTGCGCCGTCTGGGTCAGGCGACCGGCAAAGTCCCGCATGCGCTCCGACATGCCGTTGACCGCGCCCTTGATCTCGCCGAACACGCCCTGGTATTCGCCGCGTACCGTCTTGGTCAGGTCGCCGCCGGCCATGGCGCTCATCGCGCCGGCCAGTTCGCTGGTCATGGTCTGCAGTGTGCCGGCCAGACGGTTGAGCTCCTGGCTGGTGGAGAGGAAGAAACCATCCTTGCCGCTTTCGCTGATGCGGCCGCTGAGATCGCCCTGCGCCACCTTGTTGACCAGCGCGGCGATTTCCTCGCCGGCGGCCTTTTCGCGGGCTTCGCGCTCCAGGCGACGGCTTTCCGACTCTTCACGCTGGCGCGCGATATCGGCTTCAGCCTGTTCGCGCGCGATCATGCTGTCCTTGAAGATCTGCACGGCCTTGGCCATTTGGCCGACTTCAGCACCGCGATCGACGAAGGGAATCTCGACGTCGAGGTCGCGATTGGCGAGGCGCTGCATCGCGCCGGTCATGCGATTGATCGGTCCGGTGACGCGCCATTGCACGATCAGAAAGCCGAAAGCAGTGAAGGCAACGGCGGCCACCAGGGTACCGATGCTCAGGAACACGCTGCGCTGCGTCTGCGCCGTCTGCGCATCGGCGCGCTTGATCAGCTCATTCAGTGCGGTGTTGGCCACCGCGTTCAGCATGTTCAGGCTTTCGGTCACGGTCGGCTGATACTTCGCCTGTTCGACCGGCGAGGGCTGGCCGGCGGTGAAGGCCTTCACGATTGTCTCGCGCTCGGTACCGAGCGGACCGGTGAAGAAGCCTTTCGCGGTGTTGACCACGTCGCGCACCGGCGTCGGCGTGTCGCTGCGCGTGGCGATGACAGTGACGATGTCCCAGGCGGTGGCGACGCGGCCGGAATCATCGGCATGCGCCATGGATTCCGCGATGCCCCAGGTCTGACCGGCCGACATGGTGGTCAGGATGCGCAGCACCATCGAGCCGGCATAGTTGCGGATCGTCCAGGCATTCTGCTTCACGCTCAGCAGCTGGTCGACGGCGGGATCCACCAGCTGCAGCGAGGCTTCGAGGAAATCGGACGCCTCCTGCACGGCGGTGAGGTAGTTCTGCGTCACGCGCGGCCAGTCCTGCATGGTCTGCGCTTCGCGCTGGGCGCGCGGCTGAGCGATCATCTGCATGGCCTTCGGGCGCATGGCGTCGACCGCGTCATTTGCGGATTTCAGCTTGGTCAGCAACGGGGTGGCGCCCGGCAGATCGCTGCTGAGCGCCGACAACATGGCATAGCCGGTATTGTAGGCCTTTATCGTGTTGTCGCGCTGTGTGGTGATGCTGTCGATGCTGTCTTTGGAAGCCGGAGCTTCGGCGCGGAAGACGATCAGGATGTTGCCACGCTCGAGCCGGTGCTGCTGCAGGCTCTGGAAAAAGGCCTGGCTGATCGGCGCCAGCTGCGCCACCCGTTTGGCGGCGGCATTGCGGTCGAGTGCGTTGAGCAGGGCATTGATGCTGCCGGCCACCAGCATCAGGCCCAGAATGCCGATGACCAGTCCCAGCGTGGTGCGAATGGAAAAATTCATGCTCAATCCCCCCTAAAAGCCCATAAGGCCTTACTCCATGGGGATTAAACTAGCGTGTCCGGGTTCGCTTGCCTGCGGGGATAACGACAAGGTTGTCGAAAATTTACCTGCTGGCAGCGGCAAGCTGTTTGTAGTTGCAACTAAGACGCCGTCGCAATCCCGGCCTGGCCGCTTTGCTGCGCTGCGATCTGCTCCATCTGCGACGCCGTGGCCTGGTTCACCAGCCGGTCGAGATCGAGGATCGAGACCATGCGTTCCTCACGGGCCACCAGGGCGCTGAGGAACTGGTGGTCGTCGGCCATGCCGGTGTTGGGGACGCCCTGCAGGTCGCGCTGATCGATCGACAGAATATCGGACACGGAATCGACCAGCAGGCCGAAGGTGCCGTTCACCGCCACCACCACGATCACCACATGCATCCGGGTCGGCGTCGTGCGGCCACCGCCGAAGCGAACGCGCAGGTCGTAGATCGGCACGATCGTGCCGCGCAGGTTGATGATGCCGCGTACGAAATCGGGCGTGTTTGGCAGGTTGGTCACTTCGGTCCAGGCGCGGATCTCGCGTACGCTCAGGATGTCGATGCCGTATTGCTGGCTGTCGATGGCGAAGGTGAGGTACTCGTTGCTGCTCACTGGATCGGCTCCCTGCAGTGCGCCGCGGCCCCGGTTGCCGTTACCCTGCGCGGTCTGGATGCCGGTCTGCGTGCCGGCGGTTGCGGGTAGCTGATCCATAACTCCTCCTGCCGGCCCGGGTTCCTGTCCCGGCCGGACCTATTGTGCGTTTTTAGCACAGTTCACCCTTGTATCGCCGCCATTTATTCTTTGTTGTATCATCGTCCGTTCAAGGATCGCCGGAGGAAACAAAAACCATGAAACTGCCCGCCAACACGTTCAAACGCGCGCTTAAGGAGCGGCGGCAGCAGATCGGACTCTGGTGTTCGCTTTGCAGCAATACCGCCGCAGAAATTCTGGCGACGGCCGGCTTCGACTGGATCGTGATCGACACCGAACACGCGCCCAACGAAGTGCCCATGGTGTTGCAGCAGCTGCAGGCCATGCAGGTGGACGCCAACACCGCCAGCCCGGTGGTGCGTCCGGCCTGGAACGATACGGTGATGATCAAGCGGTTTCTGGATATCGGCGCGCCGAATCTGCTGCTGCCGTTCGTGCAGAATGTCGAAGAGGCCAAGAAGGCCATCGCGGCAACCCGCTATCCGCCGAAGGGCGTGCGCGGCGTGGCGGGCAACACGCGGGCCAACCGTTATGGCCTGATCACCGACTATTACGCCACGGTGGAAAACGAACTCGGCGTGATCCTGCAGGCCGAAACCCGCGATGCCGTGAACAAGATCCCGGAAATGGCGGCTGTGGACGGCGTAGACGGCATCTTTATCGGGCCGGCCGACCTTTCGGCCAGCATTGGCCATCTGGGCAATGCCGCGCATCCCGAAGCGCAGGCTGAGATCATGCGCGCGCTGGAACTCTGCAAGGCCGCCAACATGCCGGCCGGCATCCTGGCGGTGAATGAAGACGATGCGCGGCGCTACCTCGATGCCGGCTTCACCTTCGTCGCCGTCGGCGTCGATCAGAGCCTGCTCACCAAGGCCACGCGCGATCTGGCCAAGCGGTTCCGCGGCCATATCGGCCGCAGCTGAGGGGGCGAGCAGAATGAAGACTTCGCCCGTTGTTGCGGCCGACCTTGCCGCATCAGTGTTCGCAGTACCGCCACTGGCGCGCTATGCCGACCTGACCCTGAACGAGGACGCCAACCGCCAGCTGATTGGCTATATGGAAGCCGGCGGCGTGCGCAGTTTGATGTATGGCGGTAACGCCAACTTCTACAACATCTCGGTCAGCGAATATGCCGAGGTGCTGGACTTCCTGGTCGATGCCGTCAGCTCCGATACATGGCTGATCCCGTCGTTTGGTCCGGATTATGGCAAGCTGATCGACCAGGCCCGCATTCTGCGTGGGTCCAAGGTGCCAACAGCCATGGCGCTGCCGATGACCTTCCCGGCCACGTCGGACGGGATCGAAACCGGCCTGCGTCGTGCTGCGGTCACCATGGGCAAGCCGCTGCTGCTCTACATCAAATCCGACAATTACATCGCGCCGGCCGCCGCCGGCCGCCTGATGAAGGACGGCTCGGTCTGCGCCATCAAATACGGCACGGTGCGTGCCGACCCGGCCAAGGACGATTATCTGAAGCAGTTGCTCGACCATGTCGATTCCAGGCTGGTGATCAGCGGCATCGGCGAGCGGCCGGCGATCACGCATCTGCGCCAGTTCGGCCTCGGCGGTTTCACGTCAGGTTCGGTCTGCCTGGCGCCGCGCGGCTCGATGGCCATTCTGGGAGCAATCAAGCACGGGGACTGGGCCACGGCCGAGCGACTGCGCGAAGCCTTCCTGCCGCTGGAAGACCTGCGCGACGGCATCAGCCCGATCCGCACGCTGCACGATGCCGTTACCCTTGCCGGCATTGCCGATATGGGCCCGATGCTGCCGTTACTGACAGGGCTGAATGCAGCCGAGCGCCAGCGTGTGCAGCCGGCGGCGCAGGCGCTGCGGGCCTGGGACGAGGGGTTGGGCAAGGCCCAAGCTGCGGAATAGGCTTGCGGAATAGCGGCGGCGCAGAAACAAAAAAAGCCCCGGTCATCCCGGGGCTTTTTCTTTTGGGCTCTTCAGCGGCGTCAGTTGCCCGATGCTGCCTTCTGCTTTTCTTCCTCGACCAGTTCCTTTTTCGACAGCTTGCCGATCAGGGTCTTGGGCAGGGCGTCACGGATGTCCATCGCCGCCGGCATCTCGTGCTTGCCCAGCTTGTCCTTCAGGAAGGTCTTCAACTCGTCGAAGGTGAATGGCTTGGCGTCGGGCTTCAGCTTGATGAAGGCCTTGGCCGACTGGCCGCGATACTGGTCGGGAATGCCGATCACGGTGCATTCCTCCACCGAAGGATGCTCGTAGATCGCTTCCTCGATGTTGCGCGGATAGACGTTGAAGCCGCCCGACAGGATCATGTCCTTCTTGCGGTCGACGATGAAGACATAGCCTTCCTCGTCGAGATAGCCGACATCGCCGGTATGGAACCGACCGCCGGCAAAGGCCTCCGCCGTCGCTTCCGGCTTGTTCCAGTAACCCTTCATCACATTTGGGCCGGTGATGCAGATTTCACCGGTCTCGTTGACGCCTTTCAGCTTCAGCGGATCATCAACATCAACGATCTCGATCATGATGCCGGGCAGCGGCAGGCCGCAGGACCCGCGCTTGCGCTTCCCGCCATAGATGGTCTGCGTGCCGGCCGGCGAGGTTTCGGTCATGCCCCAGCCCTCGATCATCTTGTGGCCGGTGACCTGCTCGAACTTGTCCTGCACTTCCACGGGCAGCGGCGCGCCACCCGAGGCGCAGAACTTCAGCGCCGAGAGATCGTAGTCCTTCAGGGTCGCCATGTTGACGATGGCGGCATACATGGTCGGCACGCCGGGGAAGATGCTGATCTTCTTCTTGTGCAGATCCTCGATCACCGCTTTCAGCTCGAAGCGCGGATGCAGGAAGAACTGCGCACCAATGGTCAGCATACGCAGCAGTACGGCGCTCAGGCCGTAGATGTGGAACATCGGCAGGACCATCAGCACGCGTTCCTTGCCATCTTCCAACTGCAGGGCGTCGTTCTTCTCGGTCCAGGCGCCGTACATATGCACGGTGGCGGTGATGTTGCCATGCGTCAGCATGGCGCCCTTGGGCTGGCCGGTGGTGCCGCCGGTATACTGCAGGATCGCCACTTCCTCGGCCGGGTCCTTCACCGGATGCGGCGTGTAGCGGCCGTCATTGGCAACCAGATCCGTGAAGCGGATATGCTTGTCGTCCTTCGGCACCTGGGCAATTTCCTTGCCCTTGGCCAGCGGGAACAGCAGGTTCTTGGGGAAGGGCAGGACATCCGGCAGGCGGCAGACCACCACCTTCTTCAGTCGCGTGGTGCCCAGCATCTTGCCGATATTCGGATACAGTGCCTTGAGGTCGAGCGTGACCATGATGTCGGTCTGGCTGTCTTCGATCTTGTAGCGCAGCTCGCGTTCGGCATCGAGCGGACTGTAATTCACCACGCGGCCACCGGCTTTGAGGATGGCGAAGAAGCAGATCACGTAATGCGGCGTGTTGGGCAGGAACAGGCCGACATGCACACCCGGGCCGACGCCCAGCTGCTGGAAACCCTTGGCGGCGCGATCGACCAGATCGGACACGGCGGCATAGGAATAGCCCTTGCCCATGAAGTCGAGGCAGGGGTTGGGCGCGAAGCGGGCAACCGCGTCGTCCAAGATGGTCCAGATCGGCTTGGCCTGGAAATTCTGCGCCCAGGTTACGCCGGCCGGATAGGATTTTTCCCAAAACGGAGCGGTCATTCTTTGTCCCCCTAGACCTCAAACACGCGGCCGGCTAGCGCCAGCCTTCTGCCCGCCATTCTAGGAACCGGGCGGGGTCAGCGCAACGTGGCGCAGCGTCAGGCCAATTCGGTTCATTCGACACCCCGGCAGACGCCTGTGCATAAAGCGGCCGCCGGGTTGCGCGGAATCGCGCTGGCTGGCACACTCCGGGGCAGATTTTCATGCTTTCAGGTGAGGCCAGGATGGGCGCCAAGGACATGCGGGCGGAGCGCGACCGTTTCGTCGCCTTCGCCTTCTCCGCGGCCGACCTGATGCTCGAAGTGTCCGGCGACGGCCTGATCACCTTCGCATCCGGTGCCGCCCGCCTGATTGCCGGCTGCGAGGCCGAAGGGCTGGTCGGCCAGAAATTCGCCGAACTGATCGATGACGGCGATCGCCATTTCCTGATGAACCTGCTGGGCGGCCTCGCGGTTGGCGGCCGCATCGAGCCGGTCACGGTGCGCTTGCTGCAGGCCGATGGCACTGCCGGCGCGATCTGCATCCTCGGCGGCTGCTGCCTGCCGCGCCAGGACGGGCGCTATTACATCACGCTGTCGAATGCGCGCCTGCCGCTGGCCGAAACCGCGCTGGCCAACAAACGCGACTACCAGACCGGCCTGCTGGCGGCGGAAGATTTCGAAACCCTGGCCGGCGACCGCCTGAAACTGGCGCGCGAACTTGGCTCGGAAGTGAAGCTGACGCTGATCGAGATCGTCGGCCTGAAAGAACTGGTCGACAGCCTGCCGCCCGACGAGAGCGAAAGCCTGATGGGCGATGTCGGCGCGCTGATCCGCGCCAAGTCGATCAGCGGCGACACCGCGGGCCTGATCGACACCGAGAAATACGGCATCCTGCATGCCAACAGCATCGACCAGGAAGCCGTCGCTGCGCAGGTGCGCGAACTGATCAAGCAGAGCGGCGTTCCGGCCGCCGAAGACGCCGCGAAGGGTGTTGGCGTGCGCGGCGCGACGCTGGACCTGCACCAGAAAGCGATGAGCGACGAGGATGCCGCCAGCGCCATGGCCTTTGCCGTCGATCGTTTCGCCAGCGAGGGTGCTGCGGCCTTTGCGCTGCACTCCACCGAGGAAAGCCTGAAGGCGCTGCTGCAGAAAACCGTGTCGCGGGTGCGCGCGCTGCGCTCGGCCGTGTCTGGCCGGAAGTTCGACCTGGTGTTTCAGCCCATCGTGCGGCTTGATACCCGCACGCTGCATCATTACGAGGCGCTGTCGCGCTTTGAAGACGGCGGCTCGCCGTTTGAGACCATCCGTCTGGCCGAAGGCGTGCATATGATCGGCGAGTTCGATCTGGCCGTGGTGCATCGCGTGGTCGAGCTGCTGTCCGAGCGCCGTCGCCAGGGCGAAATCCTCGACGTGGCGGTGAATCTGTCTGGCCACAGCCTGGAAAGTTCGGTCTTTATGGCCGCGTTGCGTGAAATTCTCGCTGACGATCCGGGCCTGCGCAAGCAGCTGATTTTCGAGATCACGGAATCGACCCAGATCACCAATCTGGTGCATGCCGCCAATGCCGTGCGGCAGCTGCGTGATGATGGTCATTCTGTCTGCCTCGACGATTTCGGCGCGGGTGCTGCGTCATTCCCGTATCTGCAGGCGCTCGAGGTCGATTACGTCAAGATCGACGGCGCCTATGTGAAGGCGTTGCAGAGCGCGGGCCAGATGCGCGATCAGGCCATCCTCAAGGGCATGGTCTGGCTCTGCAAGGAGCTCGGCATCGGCACGGTGGCCGAGATGGTTGAAACCGAAGACCAGGCGCGCCTGCTGCTCGATTTCGGCATCGATTACGGCCAGGGCTATCTGTTTGGCTACCCGGAGCCTGTGCCGCAGATGGAGCCGCTGCGCCTCGACGACAAGCCCGGCAATCACCGCAAGCCGGGCGACGTCAAGCTGAAGCGCTAGTCGCGCAGTTCCACCCGTCCATGGTCGAGCACCACCACGTCGCGTTCCATCAGGCGGGCGCGGAACGACACGATATTGCCGTCGCGCCAGATTTCGGTGTGGATCGTCTCGCCGGGGAAAACCGGTGCGGTGAAGCGCGCATTGATATCAGCGATGCGTGACGGATCATGATCGCAGACCGCTTTGACCACGGCGCGCACCGCGATGCCATAGGTACACAGGCCATGCAGGATCGGGCGCGGGAAGCCGGCCGCCTCGGCAAAGGCCGGCTCGGCATGCAGCGGATTGCGGTCGCCGCATAAACGGTAGAACAGCGCCTGGTTTGGTTGCGTTTTCAGCGTCACGCCGGCGTCAGGTTTGCGGTCCGGGATTGCATGCGGCTTGGGCGGCAGGTCCTCGGGTTTACGCACCGGCCCGCCGAAGCCGCCGTCGCCGCGGGCAAAGGTGCTGGAGAGCAGCGTGACCAGCTTCTCACCGCTCGTCGCGTCGGTGATGGTGTTTTCCACCAGCATGATTGCGCCCTTGCCGGCACCCTTGTCGAACACGTCCTTGATGCGGACCTTCGCTTTCACGCGCCCGCTGGCCGGCAGCGGCTTGTGGATGGTGATGCGCTGTTCGCCATGCACCACCATGACGTAGTTGATGCCGGTGCGCGGCGTCCAGCTGTCGTCCCAGCAGATCACGGTGGAGAGGCTCGGCAGCGCCTTCAGGCTCTTCTCGAACACGAAGGGCAGTTCGGCGAGATCCATCGGGTCCTGGCCCATGCCCACGCTGAGCGCATAGAGCATGGTCTCGCGGTCGCTGTAGTTGACCTCGCGGACCGGAATGTCGAGCGCGAGCAGTTCGTCATAGACAATCGGCATGGTTCTTCCCTTTAATCCTTGCGAGATATTTTTTGCGACTCTAACGGCGCAGACCGCCGGTCGCCAGCCTTGACGCAGCGTCAGGCCTCAATGGAGGAAACGATGAGCTACAAGACCTTCGATTTCACCACCGCCGACCATGTCGCGCAGATCGTGTTCAACCGGCCCGACAAGGCCAATGCGATGATCCTGCCCTTCTGGCAGGAGATGGTCGATGTCTTCGCCGAGATCGAGGATCGGCCCGAAATCCGCGCCGTGGTGATCTCCTCCACCGGCAAGCATTTCACCGGCGGGCTCGATCTGTCCGCTTTCGGGACCATCGCCGGCGACATGCTGACCGGCGACCGCGGCCGGGTCGGCGAGCAGTTTCGCCGCGCGGTGGCCGAAATGCAGGAAAGCTTCGCGGTGATCGACAGATGCCGCGTGCCGGTGATCGCTGCAATTCAGGGCGGCTGCGTCGGCGGCGGTGTCGACCTGATCTCGGCCTGCGACATGCGCTACGGCACGACGGATGCCTGGTTCTGCATCCAGGAAATCAACATTGGCATGACCGCCGATGTCGGTACGCTGCAGCGTCTGCCGCATCTGATGCCGTCGGGGCTGGTGCGCGAACTGGCCTATACCGGCCGGCGCATGATGGCTGACGAGGCCTTGCGATCCGGCCTGGTGAACCAGTTGTTCGACAGCCAGGCGGCGATGCTGGCGCATGCGCTGGACACCGCACGCAGCATCGCGTCGAAGTCGCCGCTGGCCATTCATGGCACCAAGGAAATGCTGAACTACACGCGCGACCACAGCGTCGCCGATGCGCTGAACTACATGCAGGTGTGGCAGTCGGGCATGTTCCTCACCGCCGACTTGATGGAGGCGATCACGGCGCAGCAGCAGAAGCGCGAGCCGACATTCGCCGATCTGCTGCCGGCCAGGAAGATCGTGCGCAAGCGTCAGAGATAAGAGGGGCCAGTCCAGAGCTCAGTTCTGGCCGAGCACCTTCCAGATGCCTTCGGCGGTGAGCACAATCTTGCCGTCCACCGTGGCGTCGCCCTGGATGAAAATCAGGCTGCGGGTCTTGCGCACGATGCGGCCGCGCATCTCGATGAAATCGCCGGCCTTGGCGGAGGCGATGAACTGGTTGTTCAGCGATACGGTGACGGCAGGGGCGCGCTCCACGGCATCCCAGACCATCCAGCCCAGCACATGGTCGGCCAGCGTCATCAGCATGCCGCCATGCACCGCGCCGAGCGAATTGGTGTGGCGTTCTTCCGCCTGCAGGGCGTAAGCCGAACCGTCCGCTCCGTCTTTTTCGCGTTTCACCCAGATCGGGCCGACCTCTCGGGTGAACGGCCCCTGGCCGGACCGCAGTTTCCAGCCCGCTGCCGCAGGATCAAACGTCATCACACTGTCCTTCCGTTACGGCGCGACTTGAGCAAGCGAATCACCTGATTGCAAGGCCTTCCGCAGCGTCACGTGCTTGCCTGATCCGGCCGCTGGTCCTAACCTTGCCGCCGTTACAGGGAGAAACGCCATGGATCTCGAATTCACGGCCGACGAACGCGCCTTCCGCGAAGAGGTGCGCGCATTCATTCGCAGCAGTCTGCCGCCCACGCTGGCGGAAAAGACGCGGCAACGCATCCATCTCGACAAGGCTGACTTCGTCGCCTGGCACAGGATTCTGCACGCGCGCGGCTGGGGTGCGCCGAACTGGCCGACGCAATATGGCGGTCCGGGCTGGACTCCCGTGCAGCGCTATATCTTCGATGAGGAATGCGCGTCGTCCGATGCGCCGCCGCTGGTGCCGTTCGGCATCAGCATGGTCGGTCCGGTGATCTACACCTTCGGCACTGAAGAGCAGAAACAGAAATACCTGCCGCGCATTGTCAGCATGGAAGACTGGTGGTGCCAGGGCTATTCCGAACCGGGCTCGGGCTCTGATCTCGCCTCCCTGCGCACGCGCGCCGAAAGCGACGGCGATCATTACGTGGTGAATGGCCACAAGATCTGGACCACCCAGGCGCAGCACGCGAACATGATGTTTTGCTTGGTGCGGACGGATCCCGACGCCAAGCCGCAGGAGGGCATTTCCTTCCTGCTGCTCGACATGACCGATCCGGGCGTGAAGGTGCGGCCGATCATCTCGATCGATGAAGGCCACAGCGTCAACGAGGTGTTCCTCGACAATGTGCGCGTGCCCAAGGCCAATCTGATCGGAAAGGAAGGCAAGGGCTGGACCTATGCCAAGTTCCTGCTCGGCAACGAACGTACCGGCATCGCCGAAGTCGCAACGTCGAAACAGCGTCTCAAGCGGTTGAAGGAAATTGCCCGCGCCGAACAGGCCTGCGGTCGTCCGCTGCTGGAAGACGCCGACTTCAGCGCCAAGGTGGCGGCGGTCGAGATCGACCTGCTGGCACTGGAATACACCAACCTGCGCATGCTGGCGGCCGAGAATGCCGGCAAGGGCGTGGGGCCCGAAGCGAGCATGCTGAAAATCCGCGGCTCGGAAATCCAGCAGAACCTGAGCGAACTGGCCTGCGAGGCGCTTGGCTATTACGCCGCGCCTTACGAGCACCGCCCGGATGGTTCGAACCAGCCGCCGGTCGGGCCTGACTACGCGCAGGGCCGCATGGAAAGCTATCTCTACTATCGCGCCACCACGATCTACGGCGGTTCGAACGAAATTCAGCGCAACATCATCGCCAAGATGGTGTTGGGCCTCTGATCGCGACGAAAAGCTAAGACAGGAAAGAACGTCCCATGGATTTCCAGTTGTCCGAAGAACAGACCCTGCTGGCCGACAGCGTCGAAAGCTGGCTGCAGGACAAGTACGATTTCGAACGCTGGCGCAAGCTGGTGAAGACCGATCTCGGCTATGCACAAGAAAACTGGAAGACCATGGCAGATCTCGGCTGGCTCGCCATCCCGCTGCCGGAAGAAGCTGGCGGCCTGGGCGGCGGCGCGGTCGATGCCATGCTGCTGGCCGAGCGTTTCGGCCGTCATATGGTGGCCGAGCCGTATTTCTCTACCGTGATCCTCGGCGCCGGACTGATCCAGGCCGCGGGTGACGACAGGCAGAAGGCCGAATGGCTGCCTGCCATCGCCGAAGGCAAGGCGAAATGGGCCTTCGCCCATGCCGAACACGGCTCGCGCTTCGCGCTGAATGAAACCCGCGCCAAGGCCACGAAGACCGGCGACGGCTGGACGCTCAGCGGCAAGAAGATCGTGGTCTGGGATGCTGCCAGCGCCGACAAGCTGATCGTGCTGGCGCGTTCGGCCGGCGGCGACACCGACGCGAAAGGCCTCGGGCTGTTCGTCGTCGATGCCTCGGGCGCCGGCGTGGCGCGGCATGACTACCGCACGGTCGACAATCGTCGCGCCTCAGACATTCAGCTTGATCATGCACCGGTGCTGGCCGTGCTGGGCGATCCGGCGAATGCGATGCCGGCTGTCGAGGCGGTGATCGACCAGGCGATTGCCTATATGGCTTCCGAAGCCGTCGGCGCCATGGCGGCCCTGCACGAGACCACGCTGGCCTATGCGAAAACCCGCAAGCAGTTCGGCCGCCCCATTGGCGACTTCCAGGTGATCCAGCATCGCCTGGTCGACATGATGATGCAGGTCGAAAGCGCGCGCTCGCTGGCGCTGCTCTCTGCGCTCAAGGCCGCTGCCGAGCCGAAAGATCGCGCCAAGGCGGCGGCTGCGGCGAAAGTCCAGCTCGGCCGTTCGGGGCGTTTCGTCGGCCAGCAGGCGGTGCAGATCCATGGCGGCATGGGCATGACCGACGAACTCAATGTCGGCCATTACATGAAGCGGCTGATGATGCTCGACACCACTTTCGGCAATGCCGATTTCCACCAGCGGCGCTTTGCTGCTCTCAGCGACTAGGCATCGAGACGGGAAGGGCTCGGCATGGAAAAGATGATCGTCAAAGACGTCAGCGAATATTTCAATGCCGAGCTCGCCCGCAAATACCGCTCCACGGCGGGCAGCCAGGATCCGGTCGATCCTGCGCTGGTCGACGGCCTGATGGCGCAGGTCGAGCGCGATGGCTATGTGATCCTGCAGAACCTGTTCACAGCCGAGGAGACTGCGGAAATGCGCGCCGCACTGGAGCCGCATTTCCACCAGCATCTTGGTCGCAACAGTTTCGAGGGCTTCGGCACCAGGCGGCTATACGCCGTGGTTGAGAAGACGCTGGCCTGCAACGCGCTGGCCGAGCATCCGGTGATTCTGGCGCTGCTGGATCGTTTACTGGAGCCGAACTATCTGCTGTCGCAATTGCAGGCCATCGACATCCAGCCAGGGGAGGCGGCACAACCGCTGCACCACGACGATGCCTTTTATCGTGTGGCCCGACCCCGTGCAGCACTTGGCGCGGCCACGATCATGGCGATCGACGATTTCACCTTCGAGAATGGTGCGACGCTGCTGATTCCTGGCAGCCACCGATGGGATGGCCGCATGCCCGGGCCGGAGGATATCGCACGCGCCATCCCGGCGGTGATGCCGAGCGGCTCGGTGCTGTTCTTCGTCGGCACGCTGTGGCATGGCGGCGGTGCCAATGTCACCGACCGCAGCCGGCTCTGCGTCACGGCGCAGTATTGCGCGCCCTGGTGCCGCCAGCAGGAGAATTTCAGCCTGTCGGTCTCGCGTGAACGTGTGAAACAGTGCAGCGAGCATATGCGCCGCTTGCTGGGCTACAGCATCCACCCGCCCTTCATGGGCTTTGTGAACGGCCTGCATCCAAAGCGGCTGCTCGAAGACTGACTTCGGCCTGTTGCCCGGCTATACTGGCCAGGCATGCTGATCGCCCAGATTTCCGATCCCCATATCCGGCCACAGGGCCAGCTCTATCAGGGCGTCGTCGATTCCAACGCGATGTTTTCTGCCGCCGTGCAGCATCTGAATGGCCTTGATCCGCGTCCCGATCTGGTGCTGCTGACCGGCGATATCGTCGATCATGGCGATCCGACGGAATATGCCATGGCCCGGGCCTTGCTGGCCGTGCTGCAGATTCCGTATCTGGTCATTCCTGGGAATCACGACGAGCGTCGGGCCTTCTGTACGGCCTTTGCCGATCAGGCCTATCTACCCCGTGGCGATGGCCCGCTTCATTATGTGGTTGATGATCGCGGCCCGGTGCGAATTGTCGCGCTGGACGTCACAATTCCCGGCCAGCATCATGGTTTGGTGGATGGGCCCGCGATTGCCTGGCTGGACGAAGTTCTGTCAGCCGCGCCGGACCGGCCGACCATCCTGATGCTGCACCAGCCGCCGTTTGCCACCGGCATCCCCTACATGGATCCGTACTGGTGTGAAGGCGGCGAAGCGCTGGCGGCGCTGATCCACCGTTTCCCCAATGTCGAACGTATCACCTGCGGCCATGTACACCGTTTCATGCAGCTGCGCTTTGGCGGAACGGCGCTCTGCACGGCGCCCAGCACCACGACCACGATTGCCCTGCAGCTGCAGCCCGATGCGAAACCGGCTTCCTATCTTGAGCCCCCGGCCTTCCTGCTGCATCACTGGCGCGTGGAGACCGGGCTGATCACGCATCATTGCCCGATCGGCACTTTCCAGGGGCCGTATCCCTTCGCCTGAAATGCGAAAAGCCCGGCGGATTGTTCCGCCGGGCTTTCCGTGCATTGCAGTGGCTTTAGTACTGAACCATCGTCTTGAACCCGCCGAAAGCCATGCGCTTGACGTCAAAGGGCATCTTTTTCGGATCCGGGCACATCGCCTCCATGCGCGGGTCCTTCATGACCTTGGCATTCACCTTGTCGCGCTGGGCCTTGGATTTGTAGATGATGAAAGAGAAGACCGGCACTTCACCCTTCTTCAGCTTCATCTGCTTGGGGAAGGGCAGGCCGAAGGCGGCATTCATGTCATCGCCGGCGCATTCGTAATAACCAACGGCGCCGTATTCCTGCCAGATCTTGCCAGCCTTCTTCGACATCTTCATGTAGGCAGCCAGATTCTTCTTCGGCACCGGGATCAGAAAACCATCCACATAACTCATCGCTCTTTCGTCCTTCTCTCTTGTTAATCCTGACAACATTCCGGCGCGACCTTGGTCTGGCCATCGTATTTGTCGTGATGCCGCAGCCAGAAGTCCTTGCTTTGCGGCCAGCCGGCCGGCGAGTCCTCCCATCCCTCCTGACGGCCATAGGGCGTCAGGTCGAGAATGTTATGGGTATTCAAAAGCCCATCCAGGCCGCGGCCGAAAGTGGAATAGCTGTGATAAATGCGTTTGCCGTCTCTCAGAAACACGCTGAGGCCCGGCAACTCCCCCTTCACATGCTCAAGCTGGCCCTTGGCCTGCAATGCCGCAGCATCCTGGTAGTTGTATTCCGGTGGCGCGACCGCAGGGTCGATGGTGACGCCGAAATCATAGTTGAAATCGCTGCCGAAGGATGACACCCAGGGCATGGTCCAGCCCATGCGCTGCTTGAACGGCGCGATCTTGGTAAGCAGTGCGCGCGAGACCATGGTGAAAGCCGTGTCGCGGGCATGAACATGCGACAGATGCGGGATGTTGTCGGCGACATGCGAGCAGCCGGGGCAGCCTTCGCTGTAGGGGTGTGTCTGGCCCGGCGGCGGATCTGCGGGATCGAACATGAAGTGATAGACCACCAGCTGGCTGCGGCCTTCAAACAGCTCCAGCAGGCTCTTGCGGCCCTGCGGAGTTTCAAAGCTGTAGTCCTTGTCCACGGCGACAACGGGCAGGCGGCGGCGCTCGGCATTCAGCGCATCGCGCGCACGGGTGATTTCCTTTTCCTTCAGCAGCAGAGCGTGACGGGCTTGGAGCCACTGCGCACGCGAAACGACATCCGGCAGAACGTTCATGGGCTTGCTCCTGGACAGGATCAATCGACCTGCGCGCCGCAGGTCAGGTTGACGATGGCGCCGGTGATGGCGCCGGCACGGTCGGACGCGAGGAAAGTGGCAGTCTCGGCGATCTGCTCCAGTGTGGGCAAACGCTGCAGCAGCGTGGATTGTGCCGCGCCCCCCAGCATAGTGTCGACATCGCTGCCCATGCGCGTCGCCACCTCGGCGAAAACACCGGCGCTGTGCGAACCGGCCTTCGCCGCTTCGGGGATGGCATGGCTTTTCAGGCAGATCACGCGGATGCCGCTGGAGGCCAGTTCGCCGGCCAGGTGTCGCGTCATGCCCTCGATGGCGGCGCAGGCTGAATTATGCCCCATGAAACCGGGGCCGGGCATGCTGCCGGCGGGCGTGGCCAGCAGGAACAGCACTCCGTCGCGCCGCATATGTCGTGAGGCTACCTTGGCGGTGATGAAGTTGGTACGGGTATAGACCGAGACGGGGAGGAAATAATCCTCCAGCGAGAGTTCGGCTAGCGGCACGCCCTGCACATGGGCGATGCCGACTGCGTTCAATGTGATGTCGATGCCGCCGGTCTGTGCCGCCACGCTTTCGGCATGGCGGGTGACGGCAATTTCATCCAGCGCGTCGAGTTCGGTGATGTCGGCCTGCCCGCCGTCAGCGCGGATGTCATTGGCCGCAGTCGAGAGCTTGGCCGGATTGCGGCCGGCCAGGAAAACCCGGGCGCCATCGCGGGCGAAGGCGCGGGCGACCGCGCCGCCTATGGTGCCGCCGCCGTAAATCACTGCAGTTTTGCCGCCGAGCACTTAAAGGCCCTCCGCTTGACAAAAGAGTTGATATCAACATAATGACTGGATGTCAAAGGCCTCTCCAGACACTGCTGCCAACCCACTGCCATATGAAACCACCATCATGGTGCGCGACACCTGCCTGTGCCTGCATGTGCAGCGCGCGGCACGCGCCGTGGCGCGACGGTTTGACGAAGCCTTGCGGCCACTCGATCTCACCAACGGGCAGTTCTCGCTGCTGATGTCGCTGAACCGTCCGGAGCCGGCACCGATGCGCCAGGTCGCCAGTCTGCTGGCGATGGACCGCACGACGCTCACCGCCAATCTCAAGCCGCTGGAGCGGCGTGGCCTGCTGAAAATCGAAACCGATGCGGACGATCGTCGCAGCAAGCATCTGACGCTGACGCGTGCCGGTCGCGACCTGATGGTGCAGGCAATGCCGATCTGGACCGCGACCCATGCCGTGCTGGATCGAATGGTCACGGCGACGGGCCTGGACGAGTTGCGCACCGATCTGCGCGCCTTGTCCTGACATCATCATGCTGACCGTAGCTGTCAGCGGCCTGCAGTATTCAAACCCAGAGAGTCACATGAGGAGGAACGTAGCGTGCAGATCAATCCCTATCTGATGTTCAGCGGCAATTGCGAAGAGGCATTTCGCTATTACGAGAAGCATCTCGGCGGCAAGGTCGTCGCCATGATGAAATACAGCGATGCGCCGCCGATGCCCGAAGGTCAAGCGCAGCCCGACACCGGTTGCGCGCCCGACATGACCGGCGCGGAAAACCTGATCATGCATGCCTGCATGGAAGTTGGCGGTGTTTCGCTGATGGCGTCTGATGCGCCGCCGAACATGCCGCAGGAAAAGATGCAGGGCATCTCGGTGACGCTGAACCTCACCAGCGAAGCGGAAGCGCGCCGTATTTTCGACGCGCTGTCGCAGGGCGGCACTGTCACCAGCCCTCTGATGCAGACTTTCTGGGCCAAGGCTTTCGGCACGGTCACCGACCGTTTCGGTACGCCCTGGATGGTGAACTGCATGGACGCGGTGGAGATGAAGGCCGCGTCATAAGCGCAGCGTCACCACAAAAGGAAAAGCCCGGCGGGTTTCCCCAGCCGGGCTTTTTTATGGAAACCGGTCCCCGAGGGATCAGGCGGCGTTGATCGCCTTGACCGCCTCGACGGCGCTCTCCGGATTCCAATTGGTGTAGGCAGCAGCGCAATGCGAGGCGCAGTAGGGTTTGCCCGGCAGCGCGACATGCGTGCAGAAATCGAATTCAGAGCTCTTCGGGTCGCCGATCGGCCACTTGCAGCGCGGGCCGGTCGACGGCGTCAGCGCGGCGAGCATCGCGGCGGTCAGTTGAGCCTGCGAAGCCTGACTATGGCTTACAGGAGTGGCTGCGTCTTCGCGCACCTGCACGGGGGCTCGGGCGGGGGCGGGTGCTGCAGCCGTATGTCCGCCCCCACTGCTCGAGCCGCCGCCATGCGTGGCCGCCGGACGCGGCTGGGCAGGCTTTTCGCTGCGCATGATCGGCGAGGCGCGCTTGGCCAGGCCGATGCGGTGGGCTTTGCCCACCACAGCGTTGCGGGTCATGCCCAGCTGCTTGCCGATCTGGGTGATCGACTGGCCGGATTCCCAGTATTGCACCAGGAGTTTAACCTTTTCGTCAGTCCATACCATATCTAGCCCCCTTGATCGGCGTTGGCCGCTAGATCGAGTAAAGGCTCCAAAATTGAGATTTGGTCAACCGGACTCTGTCCATTATCCACAAGAATCTATGGAAATGCTGCAGCTAAGCTCTTAGCCCGACGGGGCCGACTCGGAGTTATCCACAAGTGCCTGTACCGAATTCCGCGACAAATAACCCTCAAGGGCAGCTTGGCCATGACTGGCCGATGGCCCTGCCGGACCCCGACATGTTCCGCCGGGCCTATGCCCGCGACGGCTATGCGGTGGTCCGCGGCCTGTTTTCGACCGGGGAGGTGGCCGAGATCGCCGCCGCCTTCGACCGGCTGCAGGCCGAAGGCCTCGCACTGGGCCGCAGCTTCCGGCATGGCAACCTGCTGTTCCGGCTGGGCGACGATCCGCATCTGGGGCGCATCCTGCGCATGGTGCAGTGGCCCTCCTGGCGCAATGCGCTGCTGGATCGCGTGCGCCTCGATCTGCGTTTCGTCGCTGTGCTGAAACCGCTGCTCGGCGACAATCTCAAGCAGGTCATCAACCAGATGCACTGGAAGCCGCCGGGCGCGGCGAAAGTGGAATTCGCCTATCATCAGGACAGCCGCTTCCGCCGCCCGGCCACAGCCTTCCGCGACCTGGCGAATTCCTACATCCAGACCGGCCTCGCGATCGATGCGCATACGCGCGCCAGCGGCGCTATGAAAGTGATTCCGGGCAGCCATCTGATGGGTGATCTCGGCCTCGGGTCAGATGGCCCGATCCTCGCCCAGACCATGCAGGACGAAGCCTTGCGGGCTGTCGGCCTCGATCCGGCAGCGGCGGTGGATCTCGAACTGGCGCCGGGCGATCTGGCCCTGTGGTCGCCCTATCTGGTGCATGGCTCGGGCATCAATGTCACGCCGGCCGACCGGCGGCTCTACATCAATGGCTATGTCCGTAGTGTGGATTGCGATCGCGGCGAGGTGGCTTTCGCACATGGCCGGCCGCAGCCGCTCGGGTCAAAGCCGGCGCTGGTGCATTTTGACGCGCTGCATGAAAAGCCCGAACCGCATTTCATTGAGGGTTAGGGCAATTGATTAGGCGCGCCGAGTTTGCCACGGTATCGGCATGACAAACCCCAGCGGCAGCTTCTCCTTCGATCTTGTCATTTTCGGCGCCACCGGCGACCTGTCGCTGCGCAAGCTGGTGCCGGCGCTGTACCACCGCGACGTGGCCGGACAGCTGAATGACGATGCGCGGCTGTTCGCGGTCGCCCGCGGTGCCATGAGCGATGCGGATTACCGCGAGATGGCGGCTGCCGCCCTTAGGGAGCATGTCGCGGCGGATGACTTCGATGCCGCGCGCGCCGACCGCTTCCTGCAGCGCTTCCGCTATCTCACGCTGGATGCCCAGAAGAGCGACGACTATCAGAGCCTGAAATCGGCACTCGATGGCGGCGACGAGCGCATCGTCGTCTTCTATCTCGCCATGGCGCCGCGGTTCTTCGGCCCGATCTGCACGCAGCTGGCCAGGGCCGGACTCAACAGCGCCGAAGCCCGCGTCGTGCTGGAAAAGCCGATCGGCCAGGATCTCGCCTCGGCGCGCGCCATCAACGAGGCTGTCGCCGCCGCCTTCCCCGAGAACCGCGTCTTCCGCATCGATCATTATCTCGGCAAGGAGACGGTGCAGAATCTGATGGCGCTGCGCTTCGCCAATGCATTATTTGAGCCGATCTGGCATCGCGGCGTCGTCGATCATGTACAGGTGACGGTGGCCGAGAGGATCGGCGTCGAGGGCCGCGCCGATTACTACGATCATGCCGGCGCATTGCGCGACATGATCCAGAACCACCTGCTGCAGCTGCTCTGCCTGGTGGCGATGGAGCCGCCGAACGAATTCGCCGCCGATGCGGTGCGCGACGAGAAACTCAAGGTACTGGAAGCGCTGCGCCCGATCACCGACCGCGAAGTGGGCGATAAGACGGTACGCGGCCAGTATGCCCGCGGCAGCGTCGAGGGGGCTGCTGCGGCCTCCTATCTCGACGAACTCGGCCATTCGAGCAATACGGAAACCTTCGTGGTCGTGAAGGCCGAAGTCGAGACATGGCGCTGGGCCGGCGTGCCGTTTTACTTACGCACCGGCAAGCGCCTGCCGGTGCGGCATTCCGAAATCGTCGTGCAGTTCCGGCCCGTCCCGCATCTGATTTTCCCGGCCGCCGCACGCGACGTGGTGCCCAACCGGCTGGTGATCCGGCTGCAGCCGGACGAAGGCATTGCGCTGCATATGATGAGCAAGGTGCCGGGACCAGGTGGCATGCGGTTACGCACCGCGCCGCTGAACCTCAGCTTCGCCGAAGCCTTCCGGGGCCGTCAGCCCGATGCCTATGAACGCCTGCTGATGGATGTGGTGCGCGGCAATCCGATGCTGTTCATGCGCAGCGACGAGGTAGAAGCCGCCTGGCGCTGGGCCGAGCCGATACTGGCAGCCTGGACCGGGCAGGACGACGCGCCGAAACCGTACAATGCCGGCAGCTGGGGGCCATCTGCCGCCATCGGCCTGATCGAGCGTGATGGCCGCAACTGGCACGAAGACATGCGTTGATGAAAGCTTGGCGCTGATGAAAGCTTGGCGTTGATGACGACGCTGCTCGACAGCCTGCGCGAACGTCTCGGTCCGCATCTGAGCGCGGCAGACGAGCCGGCCGGTCGCGTGCGCCTGCAGACGCTGGTGCTGCTGCGCTGGATCGCCATCATCGGCCAGCTGCTGGCGATCCTGTTCGTACATTTCGGCCTGAACTTCAAGCTGCCGCTGCTGCCGGCACTGGGTGTGGTCGGCATCTCGGCCATGCTTAATATACTGCTGTTCGTCGTCTATCCGACGGCAAAGCGTCTGAGCGAGAAGGGCGCCACGGCCTATCTAGCTTTCGATCTGGTGCAGCTCTGCATCCTGCTGTTCCTCACCGGCGGCATCGACAATCCCTTCACGGTGCTGATCCTGGTGCCGGTCACGGTTTCGGCCACCATTCTCACCCTGCGCTCCACCGTCATGCTGGGCCTGCTGGCTTTTGCGCTGACGGTCGTCATCACCATCCATCATTTCCCGTTGCCTTGGAGCAATCCGGCGGAAGTGCTGCAGCCGCAGCTGCTGCAATGGGGTAACCTGATCGCGCTGGTGCTCGGCACGCTGTTCCTTGCCGCCTATGCCTGGCAGGTGGCGGAAGAAGCCCGCCGCATGTCGGACGCGCTGGCCGCCACGCAGATGGCGCTGGCACGCGAACAGCAGGTCTCGGCTCTGGGCGGGCTGGCGGCGGCAGCCGCGCATGAACTGGGTTCGCCGCTTGGCACCATCGCCGTGGTGGTGAAAGAGATCGGCCGCGACCTGCCGGCGGAACATGCGCTGTCGGAAGACGTTGCGCTGCTGCAGAGTCAGGTCGATCGTTGCAGGGAGATTCTTGCACGCCTGTCGCGCCGGCCTTCGGCCACCTCCGACCCCGAAGCTTTTGCCGATCTCGGCATCGCCAACATGATGGAAATGGTGGCGCAGCCCTGGCGGCGTGACGACATTGCCTTTGCCGTGCGCCTGATCGGCACCGGCACGCCGCCTTTACTGCCGCGCCGGCCGGAAATCCTGCATGGCCTGGGCAACCTGATGCAGAATGCGATGGAATTCGCCCGCGGCAGCGTGGATGTCGAGGTCGACTGGGACGACCGGCTGATCCGCCTGCGGATTCTCGATGATGGCCCGGGCATGAATGTCGACATTCTGTCCGCGCTCGGCGAGCCTTACGTGACCAGCCGTCCCGACAGCGGCGGCATGGGGCTGGGCGTATTCATTGCCATGAACCTGCTGCGCCGCAGCGGGGCCTCGGTCGCCTTCGCCAATCGACCCGCTGCTGGTGGCACCCAGGTTGAAGTGAACTGGCCGCGTGAGCTGGGGCGGTAGCGTCGCAAGGGTTGCGCTGCTGCTCCGCTACGGTACATTGCCTGCATGACTGATATGTCCCTGCTGATCGTTGATGACGATGAACCGCTGCGCCTGCGCCTGGCGCGCGCAATGGAAAAGCGCGGCTACGTGGTGCAGACTGCGGAATCGGTTGCGATCGGTATCCAGATGGCCCGGGCCAAGCCGCCGGCCTATGCCGTGGTCGATCTCAAACTGGGCGATGGCAACGGCCTGGATGTCGTCACCGCCATCCGTCAGGTGCGGCAGGATGCCCGCGTGGTCATGCTCACCGGCTATGGCAACATCGCCACCGCCGTGGCTGCCGTGAAGGCGGGTGCGGCTGACTACCTGCCCAAGCCGGCCGATGCCGACGATGTGGATCGTGCGTTGCGTGTGGGCAACGCCGCGCATCCAGCGCCGCCGGACGAGCCGATGTCGGCCGAGCGTGTGCGCTGGGAACATATCCAGCGCGTTTTCGAACTCTGCGACCGCAATGTGTCGGAGACGGCACGCCGGCTGAAGATGCATCGCCGCACCCTGCAGCGCATCCTCGCCAAGCGTTCGCCGCAGTAATCCATGCTGATCGAGGAGGCCCGGCTGCCGCCCGGACTCCGTGTTTACGCCATTGGCGATATCCATGGCCGCGCCGATCTGCTGGATCAGTTGCATGACAAGATCGAAACCGATCTCAGTACCGCTCCGGAAAAAACCGTCATCGTTTATCTCGGCGATTATGTCGATCGCGGCGCGGATTCGCATGGCGTGATCGAACGGCTGACCCGCCCGCGCTTTACCGGCCCGCGCTTCTCCGGCGTCGAAACCGTGGCGCTGCTCGGCAACCACGAAGACATGCTGTTGCAGTTTATGGATGCGCCTTATGGCGCTTCGCTCTGGCTCAGCAATGGCGGCGATGCCACGCTCAGCAGCTACAAGGTGAAGGTGCCGGCATCCTTCGACGAACTGCTGTTCACCCAGCGCGCGCTGCTCGGCGCCATGCCGCGGCATCACAAGCAGTTTCTCAGCAGCCTGCCGGAGCAGGCGCAGTATGGCGATTACCTGTTCGTCCATGCCGGCATCAAGCCGGGCCTGCCGCTCGACCGGCAGAGCCGCGAACAGATGATCTGGATTCGCGACGCCTTCCTCAACTCCGAAACAGACCACGGCCTGATCGTGGTGCACGGCCATACCATCGTGCATGAGGTGGAATGGCGGCCGAACCGCATCGGCGTCGATACCGGGGCCTATACCACCGGCCGGCTGACCGCGCTGGTGCTGGAAGGGGCCGGCCGGCGCCTGCTCCAGACCTGAAAATCCCTTTAAAGGCTGGCGTTTAACCCCCTGTCGGTGTATCGAAAAGCCATGTCCGACGTCGCCGCCGATCCCGCCGATTTCACCGCCGCCCGCGTGCTGGTGGTGGGTGATGTGATGCTCGACCGCTTCGTGTATGGCGGCGTCGACCGCATTTCGCCCGAGGCGCCGATCCCGATCATGCGGATTGAGCGCGAGATCGTCATGCCCGGCGGCGCCGGCAATGTGGCGCGAAATCTGGCCGCGCTCGGGGCGAAGGTCGCATTGCTCGGCCTGGCCGGCGACGACGTTGCCGCCGACCAGCTCAACGAGGTGCTGGCGCTCGAACCCGGTGTCGAGGCGCATCTCGTCATCGACGAGGCCTGGCATACCATCGAGAAGACCCGCTTCATCGGCAGCCGTCAGCAGTTGCTGCGCGTCGACCGCGAAAGTTCAGCGCAGCCGTCGGACGAGGCCGTCGACGCCCTGATCAAGGCGGCACTTGATGCGCTGGCCGACAATGCCGTGCTGGTGCTGTCGGATTATGCCAAGGGCGCTGTCGGTGATCGCGTGCTGTCCAGACTGGTCAAGGCCGCCGCAAAGACCGGTAAGCCGATCCTGGTCGACCCCAAGGGCACTGATTATCGCCGTTACAAGGGCGCTACGCTGGTGACGCCGAACCGCGCCGAGGCCGCACTTGCCACTGGCGAAAGCTGTGCCGACGATGACAGTGCCGTGAATGCTGCGCGCAAGCTGGTGAATGACGCTGGCATCGCCAATGTGCTGGTCACGCGCGGCAGTGCCGGCATGACTCTGGTTCAGGGTAAAGACTCTGCGCCACTGCATCTCAAAGCCGAGGCGCGCGAAGTGTTCGATGTGTCAGGTGCCGGCGACACCGTCGTGGCGACGATTGCCGCGGCGCTGGCCGTGGGCCGTTCGCTGCCACAGGCCGCCCGCCTTGCCAATGCCGCTGCCGGCATCGTGGTGGGCAAGATCGGCACCGCCGTGGTGCATCCCGAGGAATTGCGGCTGGCGCTGCATATGCCTGATCCGCATGGTATCGCGGCCAAGGTGGCGACAGCGCCGCAGGCCGCCGAACGCGTCACGTTGTGGCGCAGCCGCGGCGAGCGTATCGGCTTCACCAACGGCGTGTTCGATCTGCTGCATCCCGGCCATCTCGCGCTGCTCTCGGAAGTGCGCGCGCAATGCGACCGGCTGGTGGTGGCCATCAATGCCGATTCTTCCGTGCGGAAGCTCAAGGGGCCGACCCGTCCCGTGCAGGACGAGCGCCATCGTGCCCAGATTCTGGCCGCGCTCGGTCTGGTAGATCTCGTGGTGATTTTCGCCGACGACACGCCGGAGCCTTTGCTCGACCTGCTGAAGCCCGACCTTCTCGTGAAGGGCGGCGACTATACGGTCGATCAGGTGGTGGGCGCCGATATCGTGCGGGCCTATGGCGGCGAGGTGAAGGTGTCACGCCTTGTCGCCGGGCAGAGCACCACGGCGACCATCAAGAAACTGCAAAGCTGAGCGCGCGATGACGCGACCTGATGTCGACGTCGCGATCCTCGGCGGCGGCATTGCCGGCCTCTGGCTGCTGGCGCGGCTGAAACGCGCCGGCTATTCCGCCCTGCTGATCGAAAGCGCCGCGCTGGGCGCGGGGCAGACGCTGGCTTCGCAGGGCATCATCCATGGCGGGTTGAAATACGCCATCGACCTCAAACTGGGGCAGGACAGCGCAGCATTGGCCGACATGCCGGCGCGCTGGCGCGCTGCCCTGAATGATACTGGCGAGATCGACCTGCGCGGTGCAACGCTGGCGGCCGAGAACCATCTGTTCTGGGCGCGGCGCACGCTGGCCAGCCGTGTCGCCGGTTTCTTCGGCAGCAGGCTGGTGCGTGGTCGTGTCGAGGTATTGAACCAGCCCGCCTGGCCGCAGGCGCTGCGCGATCCCGACCATGTCGGCGCGGTTTATGCGCTGGATGAATGCGTGCTGGATGTGCCGTCGCTGCTGACGGCGCTGGCCGCTCTGCATGCCGGCTGCATCAAGGCTGGCAAGGCGCAGATCGAGGATCGCGGCGATCATGTCATTCTCGATGTTGCCGGGCGCAGAATCATTGCGGGTCATCTGATTTCCGCGGCGGGTGCCGGCAACGAGGCGCTGTTGTCGCAACTCGGGCTGCCGGCGCATGCCGCGCAGCGCCGGCCGCTGCATCAGGTGCTGATCGGCAATGCACCAGCGCCGCTCTGGGCGCATTGCTTCGACACCAGCGACAAGCCGCGCGTCACCATCACCACGCATCGGCAGAAAGACGGTACACTGGTCTGGAATGTCGGCGGGCTGATTGCCGAAAACGGCGTGCAGCAAAGTGAAACCGAACTGATCGCCACGGCGCGCACGGAATTTGCCACGCTGCTGCCGAAGCTGGATTTCAGCCAAAGCCGCTTTGCCGGCCATCGTGTCGACCGCGCCGAAGGGGCGACGGAAAGCGGGCATAAACCTGATGGTCCGGTGCTGCAGCGCAAGGGCCGCATCATGCTGGCCTGGCCGACCAAGCTGGCGCTGGCGCCGCGGCTGGCCGATCTGGTCCTGGCCGATCTTTCAGCACCATCAGGCCATGCACAGCCTGACTGGGCCGACTGGTCATCGCCTGCGATTGCGCCGGCACCATGGGAGACCGTCTCGTGGAGATGAGGGCGCTCGGCACAACCGGCATTCAGGTCAGCCTGCTTGGGCTCGGCACCGTGAAGCTCGGCCGCAATGAAGGCGTGAAATATCCGCAGGCCTTCGACCTGCCGGACGATGCGGCCGTGGTGACATTGCTGGAAACCGCGCGAGAGCTTGGCATCAACCTGCTCGATACCGCGCCGGCCTATGGCCTCAGCGAGCAGCGGCTGGGGCTATTGCGGCCCGGCAAACGCGAGGACTGGGTGATCGCCACCAAAGCCGGCGAATTTTTCGAAAACTCTATTTCGCGCTTCGATTTCTCGGCCACGGCGATCCGCGCCTCGGTCGAGACCAGCCTGCGCCTGTTACGAACCGACTATCTCGATGCCGTGCTGCTACATTCCGATGGCGTGGACGAGGCGGGCGACCGCTTCCTGCCAGCGGCCGAGGAACTGGCCCGGCTGAAGCGGAAGGGCCTGATCCGCGCCACCGGCTTCTCAGGCAAGACCGTGGCCGGCGGCGACCGCCTGCTGCCGCATGTCGATCTGCTGATGGCGACCTGGAATCCCGGTTACACGGAAGAAGCGCCGCTGATCGCGCGGGCGGCGGCGCAGGGCAGGGGCGTGCTGATCAAGAAGGCGCTGGCCAGCGGCCATGCCATCGATCCTGCGGCCGCGCTGAAGGCAGCCGCGACTTTGCCCGGCACTTGCAGTATCGTGGTCGGCACGCTGTCGCCGGCCAATCTGCGGGCCAATGCGGCGGCCCTGCGGGCAACGCGGTAATGAGCGGAGCGAAGCGTGATCGAACAGTCCCCCGACCAGCAATCAGATGAACGGACAGAGCAGGAGACCCTGCAGGACATGCGGGTGGCGGCCGAGCAGGAATTCCTTGCGTTTGGCTGGCAGGCCGCTGAGGTCCAGCTGCCGGGTTCAGCCCCCGATGCGCCGTCGCGACCCGGTTTCAGCCACGGCGACTTCGCCGTGATGCACGCCAATCCGGGCTGGATGGTGGTGGCGCTGCCGGCGAAGCTGGTGCTGGGCACTTTGCCCTCGGCCTCCGCGGTGCGCCGGTTTGTGACGAAATGCGTCAGTTTCCCGGCCCAGCCGAACGGCGCCATTATCGGTGCGGCACGTCAGGCGATGCTGCAGGCGGTGGAGGAAGAGCTCAGCATGGCGCGTCAGGCGGCCGACATGCTGGAAGCGAAGATCGACGATCTGCTGAGCAGCATCGATGACATCCACGCGAAGTCGATCCTGTTTTCGCGCGACGACTAGTCTTTATGAGCGGCCGCTGCTGGGGGCGCGCAGCGGCACTTCCTGCATCGAGCGGATATAGACGCCGACCACCTGCGGGCCCTGCAGTGAGCGGTTGATCTGGTAGACCAGCCGGCGCTTCAGCCCTTCAATATCATTGTCGTAGATGCGGCCGTCACGGCCAAGCGGTTCGCGGTTCAGTTCCAGGATCACCGCGTTGTAGACGCGCGGCATCAGGTCATCGACCTTGCGCGCGGTCTCGACGTTGCCGCAATCCACGGTCAGCGTCATGATCACCTTGGAGCCCGGCGGACCCGAGATCGGCGCCGTGACCGCGTCGATCACCAGAAGCGGCGTGTTGACCAGCGGCTTTTCCACCGGCGTATCGCTCTTCTTCTTTTCCTTCTTCTCCTGCGCCCAGACGTTTACGGGCAGCAGGCTGCCGGCCGCCAGCACAACAAGCAGGCGGCGGCGATCGATATGGTTAATGGCGTTCCCGCGTCGCATGGAAACGGATCTTATCCCATTTCTTCTCGATATAGGAGAGTTCCCAGGTGTTGCGCGCCATGAAGACCGGGTTGCCCTCGCGATCATCCGCGATAGTGCCGCGGTTCTGCTCGACAAAGTCGTGCAGATCGCGCGGATTTTCGGCGTCCACCCAGCGGGCGGTTTCAAAGGGCGCGGTCTCGAAGCCGGCCTGAAGGCTGTATTCCTCGCTCAGTCGGGCCGCGAGAACATCCAGCTGAAGCGGGCCGACCAGGCCGACGATCCAGTCGGCGCCGATCCGGGGGCGGAACACCTGCGTCACGCCTTCCTCGGCCAGATCCTCCAGCGCGCGCTGCAGATGCTTGGCCTTCATAGGATCGCCGAGCCGCACGCGGCGCAGGATTTCCGGCGCGAAGTTGGGAATGCCGGTGAAGCGCAGGTCTTCGCTCTCGGTCAGCGTATCGCCGACGCGCAGTACGCCATGATTGGGAATGCCGATGATGTCGCCGGGCCAGGCTTCATCCGCCAGCGAACGGTCCTGTGCGAAGAACAGCGTCGGGTTGCTCACCGTGATCGACTTGCCGGTCGAGACCTGCTTCAGCTTCATGCCACGCTTGAAATGGCCCGAGCAGAGCCGCAGGAAGGCGACGCGGTCGCGGTGGTTCTTGTCCATATTGGCCTGGACCTTGAACACGAAACCGGTAACGCCCTTGTCGGTCGGCTGCACCATGCGCTTGTCGGTCGGCTGCGGTCGCGGCGGCGGCGCGAATTCGCCCAGACCCTTCAGCAGTTCATCGACGCCGAAATTCTTCAGCGCCGAGCCGAAGTAAACCGGCGTCATATGGCCCTGGCGATAGCTCTCGATATCAAACGGCGGGCAGGCGCCTTCGATCAGTGCGATATCTTCCTGCAGCTTGGCGAGCTGCGCGGCCGGGATCATCTCGGCGGCGCGCGGATCGTCCAGCCCCTTGTCGAGGATGATCACCTCTGGCTCGAGATTCTTGTTTTCCTTGCCGACCAGCAGCAGGCGCTTGCCGATCAGGTCGTAGCAGCCCTTGAATTCGTAGCCCATGCCGATCGGCCAGTTCACCGGTACGCATTCCAGCGCCAGTGTCGAGCCGACTTCGTCCAGCAACGCAAAAGGGTCCTGACTTTCGCGGTCGATCTTGTTCACGAATGTCGTGATCGGCACGTCGCGCAGGCGGCAGACTTCGAACAGCTTGCGGGTCTGGGTTTCGATACCCTTGGCCGCATCAAGCACCATGACCGCGCTATCAACCGCAGTCAGCGTACGATAGGTGTCTTCGCTGAAGTCTTCGTGGCCCGGCGTGTCGAGCAGATTGAAGGTCCAGCCCTTGAACTCGAAATTCATCACCGAGGTCGAGACCGAGATGCCGCGCTGCTGCTCGATTTTCATGAAGTCGGAGCGGGCACGACGGTTTTCGCCACGCGCTTTCACGGCACCGGCCAGATGGATCGCGCCGCCGAACAGCAGCAGCTTTTCGGTCAGCGTGGTCTTGCCGGCGTCAGGATGCGCGATGATGGCGAAAGTACGCCGGGCGCCAATTGGATCATTGGCGCCCGGATATGAGACTGCAGATTCGGACATCGGACTCTTGAGCTACCTCTGACTCCGGACGGGAGCTTGTCAGCCCTTCCATCCCTTGCCGGCTTCGGCACGCTGGACCAGCAGTTTGGCCGGCTCCCAGAACTTGCCGTGGGTCTTGTGGAAACCGCGGATCGTGGCGAGCACCTTGTCGAGGCCGATCTGTTCAGCCCAGAACATCGGCCCGCCGCGATAGACGGGGAAGCCATAGCCGAAAAGGTAAACGATGTCGATATCGCTGGACCGGATGGCGATGCCTTCCTCGAGGATTTTCGCGCCCTCGTTGACCAGAGGATACATGCAGCGCTGCACGATTTCCTCGTCGGAAATCTCCCGCCGTTCAATGCCTTGCGCTTTGGATTCCTCCAGGATGATGTCTTTTACCACCGGATCGGGACGGGCATCGCGGCCTTCGTATGTATAGAAGCCGGCGCCGGTCTTCTGGCCGAAGCGGCCAAGCTCGCAGAGCCGGTCGGCCACCCTGGAATAGCGCTCGTCCTTGGGCCGCAGATGTGCCTTGCCCTTGCGGATGCGCCAGCCGACATCAAGGCCGGCCAGATCGCCCATACGGAAGGGACCCATGGCGAGGCCGAATTCCTCCAGCGCGCGGTCGATCTGCTCAGGGCTGCAGCCTTCTTCCAGCAGGAAATTTGCCTCACGCAGATAGCCGTGCAGCATGCGGTTGCCGATGAAGCCGTCGCAGTTGCCGGCCAGCACCGAGACCTTCTTCAGCTGCTTGCCCAGCGCCATTACGGTCGCGATGGTCTCGGGCGAGGATTTCGCGCCGCGCACGTTTTCCAGCAGCTTCATCACATTGGCCGGGCTGAAGAAATGCGTGCCGATCACGTCCTGCGGCCGTTTGGTACTGGTTGCGATCTCGTCGATATCCAGCGTCGAGGTATTGGTGGCCAGCACGGCACCGGGCTTCATCACCTTGTCGAGCTTGCCGAACACGTCTTTCTTGACGCCCATTTCCTCGAACACGGCTTCCACCACGATATCGGCGTCACCGATATCCTCGAAATGCTGGGTGGCGGAGATCAGCTTCATCGCCCGATCCATCGCCTCCTGTTTCATGCTGCCGCGGGCAACAGACGTCGCGTAATTCTTCTCGATCGTGCCCAGACCCTTGCTGAGCGCTTCCTGAGAGACGTCCAGCAGCTTCACCGGAATGCCAGCATTGGCGAAGTTCATCGCAATGCCGCCGCCCATCGTGCCGGCACCGAGGACCGCCGCCGACTTGATCGGCTTGGGCTTCACGTCTTCGGACAGGCCGGGAATCTTGGTGGCCTCGCGTTCGGAGAAGAAGGCGTGGATCTGCGCGGCGCGCTGCGGGCTGGCCATGCATTCAAAGAAGAACTCGCGCTCCTTCAGCAGTCCGTCGTCGATCGGTAGTTTGGTGGCGATTTCCACCGCGTCGATGCAACGCCAGGGACCGAGGAAGCCCTTGGCCTTCTTCTCGATGCTCTTGCGGTAGTCGGCAAAGAGCGCGGGATCGACATTGCTGACCTTGTCGTTCATGTCGCGCACCAGCCGCAGCGGGCGCTTCTCGGCCACGACCTTTTTGGCAAAGGCCAGCGCACCGTCCAGCAGGTCGCCGTTCACGATCTCGTCGATGGCGCCAAGCTCGGCGGCTTTTTTGTTCGGGATCGGATTGCCCGACACGATCATGTCGAGCGCCACCTTCGGCCCAACCACGCGCGGCAGGCGCTGCGTGCCGCCTGAACCGGGCAGCAGGCCTAGCTTCACTTCCGGCAGGCCGACCTGGCCGCTGTCGATGCCGACACGCCAATGGCAGGTCAGCGCCACTTCAAAGCCGCCACCCAGTGCCGTGCCATGCAGCGCAGCCACGACCGGCTTGGTCATCGCCTCGATGCGCTTCAGCACGTCGGGCAGATAGGGCTGTGTCGGCGGTTTGCCGAATTCCTTGATGTCGGCACCGGCAATGAAGGTGCGTCCGCCGCCGATGATCACCGCGGCCTGCACACTTGCATCGGCATCGGCCTGATCCAGGCCTGCGATGATCCCGGCGCGCAC
Source organism: Ferrovibrio terrae (assembly GCF_007197755.1). NCBI lineage: Bacteria > Pseudomonadati > Pseudomonadota > Alphaproteobacteria > Rhodospirillales > Rhodospirillaceae > Ferrovibrio > Ferrovibrio terrae. The sequence continues at coordinate 11,233 of NZ_CP041636.1, read as the reverse complement.
CGCCTGGCCCAGTGCGTTGACCGGCGGGTTTTCGATGGTGAGGACGGCGATGCCATCCCGGACAGCATAGCTGACGGCGTTTGGGGTAACGGCGACTGGTTCGGACACGTTTCTCTCCGCTTGGTCTTATAGTTTGTCGGACAATCGGTTATAGCCGAGGCGATTTGCGCGGGCAAAAGCCTTGGCCTGCCGCTACGTCAGCGCTAAGTCTTTGGGTATGGCCAGCTTTTTAGAATATCGCTCGCAAGATTGGGACAATCGTCGCCTCTGGGTGGCGCTGGCGCTGTCCCTGTTGCTGCACGGACTGGTGGCCATCCTGCTGCTGATCGAGCCCTGGACCTGGCGGGTTCAGCCCGAGCCGCCCCCGGTGCTGGCCGAGTTCGTGATGCCGCCAGCGCCGAAACCGGCACCGCCGCCCGCGCCCCAAGCTGCGCCGCCACCACCCGCACCGACACCCCCCACGCAGCCGCGCGTGGTGGAGGAACTGAAAGACGTGCCGCCGCCATCGGTGCCGCAGCTGCAGCAGGCGCCGGTGACGCAGGACCCGTCGCGCGCACCGCCCAGCTCTGGCCAGCGCGCGCGTCCGCAGGCTAGCGACCGGCCGCAGCCCGCGCCGATGCTGGGTCAGTCGGGTCCCACCACGACGCCGGCGCCGCCACAACAGGCGCAGCGCACGCTGCCCTCGCAGCAGACCACCGGCAACCGCCAGCGCGGCGCACCGGGTGCAGCCGCCGGAGAGACCGGCGCGTCGATGACGCAGTCGGAAAGCGATTTTTTCCTCAGTCAGATCCAGCGCGCCTGGGTGCTCGATTTCGACGCGCCGCGCTTTGCCGATATCCGCATTTTCGGCCGCTATCGCGTGCTGGCCGACGGTATGCTGGCGCCGCCATTCGGCAAGGACGATCCCTGGGATATGAGGAAGATGGTGGAGAACTGGGACCGCATCGCCAACGATCCGCGGCCTGAGGCCGCGGCCTTCCGTACAGCGGTGGAAACCTTCCTGCGCGCCATGCGCTTGGCACAGCCGCTGAAGATGCCGCCAAATGCGGAAGGCTATCCGAAGGTGCTGGAACTCAACTTCCGTGTGGGTGATCTGTAGTCGCTACTGCGACGCCTGCAGTTTCTGCTGATAGCGGCTCCAGCTCTTGCGGACTTCATCCAGCACCGGCGCCGCCGTGGGATGCGACTTGATGCGCTGCCAGTAAGTGTTGAGCGCGGGACGCTTTTCCAAAAGGTTCTGGCCGATCAGGCCGGGCAGCACCTCGTCGACATAGAACAGCATGGGGCTGAGCGTACAGTCGGCCTGGCTGAAGCGCGCCTCGGCAGCACAGCCATCTTTCGCCACGTAGATATCGAGGAATTTCAGCCCGCGCGCAAAAGCAGGGGCCAGAGCTTCGATGGCCTCCCGGTTGCCCGGTTGGGTGAACAGCAGCACGAAGAAATCATGCAGCGCCGGCGCCAGATAAAGATCCGACAGCCGCACCATCAGGGTGACGCGGGCGCGCGCTTCCGGTGTGTCGAGATACAGCGACGGACCAGGCAGCGTGGCATCGAGATAGCCGCAGATCACTTCCGATTCCGGCAGCAGCGTGCCGTCATCCAGCAACAGCGCCGGAATCTTGCCGATCGGCGCGATGGTCTTGTAATCGGCGCCGGGCTTCAGCATTTCGATGGGTGCGGCATTCTTCGCACGCAGCAGCATGCGGACGCGCGCGGCAAAGGGCGATCCGTCGTTGTTGTAGAGCTTCATGTTTCCCCGCCTTTTATGATTATTTGTGTTTTCTCAACTCGTCCCAGGCCGCGAGTTTGGCGCGCGGGCTGCCAGGCACTGCGGCGGCGATTTCCGCCGCCTCGATACGCTTCCAGCAGGCCCAGTCCATGACGTGGACGCCACGGCCGGTCAGCCAGGCATCCAGCGCAGCCGAGCCTTCCTTCGGTGGCGCGGTGTCACTGGCGTAATCGGCCAGCAGCAGGTCGGCGACGGTCTTCGCCTCGGCGCGGTTGGTCGGGATGGTGCCCGAAGGACCGCGCTTGGCCCAGCCCACCACATAGAGGCCCGGCTCGATGCGGCCATCGGTGTTGGCAATCACGCCCTGGGCATCGCTTTGCGGCAGGTCGCCGTCGGCCGCCGTGCGATAGCCGATGGCGCTGATCACCGTGCCAACGTCCAGCGTGGCGCCACCCTTGATCTTCAGGCCTTCCACGCGGCCGTTGCCGATGATCGCCTCGGGCGAGGTGTTGAACAGGAAGTGCAGCTTGATCGGCCTGTCGTCCGTGCGATCCGCAAACTCATGCAGGATCGACAAGTTCTTTTCCTTCACCCGCGCTTCGTTCACGTCGAGGCCAGCGGGCAGGACATCCGGCAGGTCGCTTTTTTTCACGACGGGACGCACGCGTTCCAGCCTGCCGAGTTCGGCCAGCTCCGTGCTGGTGAAGCTGGCTTCCACCGGGCCACGGCGGCCGAGGATGTAGAGATCAGTGAAATTCGCGGCGGCGATTGCCTCAGTTGCATGCGCCGTCAGGTCGCTGCTCGCCATTTCGGCTTTGGTTTTGCCCAGCACCCGGACGATGTCGATGGCGACATTGCCCATGCCGATCACGGCCGCGCCGGGTCTGTCGAGCAGAGGTTCGAGATCGCGGAAATCAGGATGGCCGTTATACCAGCCGACGAAGGCCATCGAGCCGTAGCGGCCCGGCAGGTCCTCGCCCGGCAGGCCGAGCGGCCGGTCGGCATGGGCGCCCACCGCCAGCACCACGGCGTCGTAATGGTTGCGCAGGTCGGCAAGCGGCAGGTCGCGGCCGACCTGCACATGGCCAAGGAAGCGCAAGTTGCCGCCGGCGAACAGCCGGTCGAACTGCCGCGTCACCGCCTTGGTGCCCTGATGGTCGGGGGCGACGCCGAATCGCACCAGGCCAAATGGCGTGGGCAGGCGGTCGAACACGTCGATTTTCAGGTCGGGACGCTGGCGGAGCAGGGCGTCGGCACAAAACAGCCCGGAGGGACCGCTGCCAACTATGGCGATATGGTGCAGCACGGCTTCGTTTCGGCTATGATTGGACAAATTGTCGCCGCAACCTTAGTGCAGCCTGCCTTGGTTATGCAAACCTGCCGCCCCGATTTCCGCACGGTCAGACCGGCTGAAAAACCTGTCTGCCCATGACTGAGCCGTCAGAACCTCCAAGTTTTCGCGTGCTGAATCCGCAGGGCCGCTCACCTGCGGTGCTGATCTGCGACCATGCCAGCCGTGCCGTGCCGCCGGCGCTGAACAATCTTGGCCTGCCGGATGACGAACTGCTGCGGCATATCGGCTGGGATCCCGGCACGGCGGCGATCGCCGAACAACTGGCGCATCGGCTGGATGCCCCGGCGGTCTTTTCAGGCGTGTCTCGGCTGGTGGTCGACTGCAACCGCCGGCCCGACGATCCGACCCTGATCTGCGAAGTGAGCGACGGCACGATTGTACCGGGGAATCGAGATCTGCCCGAAGCCGAACGCGAGCGCCGGCTGGCACGCTATTTCCGTCCCTATCACGCTGCTGTGTCGGATACGCTGGAGGCGGCGCGCCAGCGCAGCCCGCAGCCGGCGCTGCTGTCGATCCACAGCTTCACGCCGAAACTGCGCGCCAAGGACGAGGCGCGGCCCTGGCATATCGGCGTGGTCTGGGATCGCGACGGCCGGCTGGCCCAGCCGCTGCTGCAGGCGTTGCGCGATGAAGGCGATCTGGTGGTGGGCGACAATCTGCCCTATAGCGGCAAGGATCATTCGGGCTATTCGATCTTCGAGCATGGCCAGAATCGCGGGCTGCATCATGTGATGATCGAGGTCCGACAGGATCTGGTCTCGCATGATGCCGGCGTGGATGAATGGGTCGAACGGCTGGAACGCTGCTTCCGCCGCATGCTGGTGGAATCCGGTGTGCTGGCGCCGGCCGCGACGGCTGCGTAACGAGTTTTTTGTCAGGGGGAAGCGTGGCCGAAGATTTCACGATCGGCATTGAGGAAGAGCATCTGCTGGTGGATCGCGCCACGGGCGCACTGGCGATTGATCCGCCGGCCGCTCTGCTGGAGGAATGCGATACGCTGGCCGTTGGTCAGATCAACCCCGAATTCCTCAAATGCCAGATCGAGATCGTGACCGGGGTCTGCCGCGACATGGGTGAGGCGCGCGCCGATCTGGTACGCCTGCGCTCCGCCATTGCCGATGTGGCCGGCAAGCATAATCTCGCGCCGATTGCCGCCTCGACGCATCCGTTTGCGAAATGGAGCGAGCAGAAGCACACCGACCGCGAACGCTATGATCGGCTGGCCAAGGATCTGGCCGGTGTGGCCCGCCGCCTGATCATCTGCGGCCTGCATGTGCATGTCGGCATCGCGGATGAAGATCTGCGCATCGACCTGATGAACCAGGTCAGCTATTTCCTGCCGCATCTGCTGGCGCTCAGCACCTCGTCGCCCTTCTGGCAGGGCGAGGAAAGCGGGCTGCATTCCTATCGCCTGTCGGTCTTCGACAGCCTGCCGCGCACGGGTCTCCCCGAACGGCTGGAGACCTGGGGCGAATACCAGCGGCTGGTCAACCGCCTGCTGCAGGCCGGCCTGATCGAGGATGCCACCAAGCTGTGGTGGGACATCCGGCCCTCGGCGCGTTATCCCACGCTGGAACTGCGCATCACCGATGTGTGTACGCGGGTGGATGACAGCATCACGGTGGCGGCGCTGTTCCGCTGCCTGCTCGCGGCGCTGTTGCGGCTGAAACAGAAGAACCAGCGCTGGCGCATCTATGCCAATACGCTGATCGACGAAAACCGCTGGCTGGCGCAACGTTATGGCGCCGAGGGCAAGCTGGTCGACTTCGGCAAGGGCCAGGCCGTGCCTTACGCGGCCCTGGTCGAGGAACTGATCGAACTGGTGCGCGAGGAGGCCGTGCAACTGGGCTGCCTGGCCGAGGTCGAGCGGGCGCGTGGCATCCTGTCGCGCGGCACATCGGCCCAGCGGCAGTTGCAAGTCTACCGCGCCGCCCTAGAGTCAGGAGCGGACAAGCCTGCGGCATTGCGCGCCGTGGTCGACTGGCTGATCGCCGAGACCGTCAATTTCCAGGTTCCGAATTAGGAGGCTGCTATGGCCGACAAGATCGACGACAAGACGCAAACCGAACTCGAAGCCGCCGCGTTCCGCCGGCTGCTCGAGCATCTGCGTACCCGCACCGATGTGCAGAATATCGATTTGATGAATCTCGCCGGCTTCTGCCGCAACTGCCTGTCGAACTGGTATCAGGAGGCGGCCACAGGTAAGGGAATCGCCATCGATAAAATGGCGGCGCGCGAAGAGATCTACGGCATGCCCTATCCCGAGTGGCAGGCGAAATATCAGAAGGACGCCTCGCCGGAACAGCAGAAGGCATTCGCCGAGTCGCAGAAAAACCATAAACACTGAGGAAAACAGGTATCTGTCCACAGGCGGCGCATTCCTGTGGATAAGTGGCGGGCAGGCATAGGCGACAGTGTTGTGGCGGCTATAATCCGCGCCAATCCCCAGCCCATTCCCTTGCAGAGGCAGTCATGGCCAAGAAACTCAACTCCGGCAACTTCTCGACCGAGCAGCTCAACCAGCTCGTCGCCCGCATCGAGCGGCTGGAGGAAGAGAAGAAGGCGCTCGCCGACGACATCAAGGAAGTCTATGCCGAAGCGAAGGCGCATGGTTTCGATATCAAGATCCTTCGCCAGGTGATCCGCCTGCGCAAGCTCGACAAGGCCGATCTGGCCGAGCAGGAAACCCTGCTGCAGGTCTATATGGAGGCGCTCGGCATGGATACCGACCACAGCGCCGCGGCGGAGTAAGCATGCGCAGCGGCCAGTCCGGCATCCTCGCAGGTCTGGCCGCGCTTCTTTTGTGCGGGGCGGCAGCGGCGCAGCCGCAGCGTCCGGTCACCGATGACGCACAGGCCTGCGTCACCATCGCCAATCTCACCGAATACAACTGGCCGATCGGCATCCGCCGCGAGGGCCGGGTCAATTCCACCGTGATCGCCAAGCCGCGCGAGGTGAACCGCTATTGCGCGCCCGACCGGCTCGGCGCCGACGAGTATATTCGCGTGCAGCTCAAATCGAGCTGGTTCCCGCTGGGGGAATGCGAGCTGAAAAACCGCGGCACGATGGAAATCTACCGCGAGAAAAGCACCGAGACCGACAGCGGCGAAGTCACCCGGGTGAAATGCTACGGGGGACGGTAATCCGTCGTCTTACGGCCGCAGCAGCGCCCAGCGCCAGACCGGACCGTCGTCGGGATCGTCCACGGCTTCCACCAATGTGAAACCGCGTTTCTGCAGGATCGCCGTCGAGGCATTTTCCTCCGGCAGGGTATGCGCCAGCACGGCCTTTATCTCGTATTCGTTGAAGGCGATCTTCAGCAGCTCGCGCGCCATCACGCTCGCCACGCCCTGGCCTTCGTAGCCCGGGAAGGTGAAATAGGCGATTTCGACCAGGCCCTGCACCGGCGGTGACTTGAAGGCGCAGGTGCCGAGCAGGGCATTGTCGGTCTCGCGGAAAGCGAAATAGCTCAGCCAGGGTTCGGTCGCGCCGGTCTGCGCATAGAGATCGAGCGTGGCGGTCGCCACTTCGGCGGCGAGGTCTGCCACCTCGGCATGGTTCGGATGCTCGGCCAGAACCGCCAGCGGATTGGCGACCAGGCTTTCGAGATACGGCGTGTAGAGCGGTTTGAGCGTGAGCATGTTGCGGGTTTGGCCGATCCCGCCCGGTTGCGCAAGGCCTCAGCGGCTTTTGAGCCAGTCCAGCAGGGTGGGCAGCACCACCTGCGGTTTGCGCACCCAGCGGAAATGGTCGATGCCCTCGATCCCCATGGCCCTGGGATCGAGATGCTGGCGTGTCAGTGTCGCTTTGGGGAAACGCCGCACGATGTCGTTCATCGCGTGTTTGGGCGCAAAGAAATCGCCCTGCAGCGAAATCGCCAGAACAGGAATGGCCATCGTCGCCAGCACGGCATCATGGTCGGTGCGTGCGGGCTTGCCGAAGTAAAAACGACCTGTGCGGGCCTGGCGGCCCCAGTCGGCGATCACGCTGCGCGCCTCGCGGCCGGCGAATTTGAATTTTTCGCCGGGGAAATGCCCGAGCAGTTTCGACACCAGCACGGCTGTCTGGCTATAAGGCCAGAAGGGCAGCGGCCAGAGTTTCCAGTGCACTGAACTCACAGCGGTGAGGATCAGACCATCGAGCTGCTGCGGATGGTGGGCTGCATAGATCGCGCTGACCTGGCCGCCGAGCGAATGGCCGTAGAGATAAAACGGCGCAGCGGGAAAGCGCGCCTTCACGGCCGCCACCGCCTGCGGCCAGTCTTCAGTCAGCAATTCATGATAGCCGAAGTCATAGTCGCGGCCCGGCTTGCGCCCGCCGCTGTCCTCATGGCCGCGCAGTTCGGCCACGGCGATGTTGTACCCGGCCTCGCGCAACGCAGTGGCCAGCGGCGCGTAGTAGCCGGCCTTCACGCCCATCGCCGGCTGGATCAGGATGGCGGCGGCTGCCGGATCAGCAGCAGGATAAACCTGCAGCGCGAAGCTGGTGCCTTCGCTTCTCTGCAGGCGGATGATTTCAGGTGTTGCGGCCGACAGTGTCATGGCGCGATCAAGCCATGACGCTCAGCCGTCCGCAATTACCTTTATGGTCGTAACGCAGCGGCATGCCGCTGCGGCACTGTGACGGCGGTTACTCCGCCCCCTTACTCCGCCCCCTTACTCCGCCGCTGTCGCCAGCGGAGCGGTCGGGTCGCGGAAGGTCGCCAGCAGCTTGGCTTCCTTCTCCTTCGCCGCCTTCAGGTGCTTCACCTTCACATGGCCGTAGCCGCGGATATCTTCCGGGATTTTCGCCAGCTGCACGGCCAGCGCATGGTTCTCCGGGGTCATCCTGGTGCAGAGCTCCTCGATCAGCCCGAAGTAGTCCACGATCAGCTGGCGTTCGGTCTGACGCTCATGCGTATAGCCGAACACATCCAGCTTCGTGCCGCGCAGGCCCTTGAACCTGGCCAGCAGCTGGAACGCCTTGAACATCCACGGACCGAACTGCTTCTTCTTCGCGATGCCGGTTTCCGGATCAGGCGGATTGAGCAGCGGCGGCGCAAGATGGAAGCTGAGCGTGAAATCGCCCTCGAACTGGGTGTTCAGCTTCTTGAGGAAATCGCCATCGGTGTAGAGCCGCGCGACCTCATACTCGTCCTTGTAGGCCATCAGCTTGTAGGCATAGCGCGCAACCGCTTCAGCGAAACCGGTCATGCCTCTGGCTTTCTGCTCGGCGGTACGCGCCCGTTCCACCAGCGATTTGTAGCGTTCGGCATAAGCCTGGTTCTGGTACTGCACCAGACGCGGCGCGCGGTCGGCCAGCAGTTCGTCGGTGGTCTTGGCAAACGCCTTCGGCTCGAAAGTGGCGACGCTCGGCCGGGCGATGTCTTCCACCGCCTTGGCATCCTGCGCGTACAGGCGGCCCCAGTTCAGCGCCGTCTTGTTGCTCTCAATCGCCGTGCCGTTCAGCTCGATGGCCTGCAGCAGGGCATCCAGCGAGACCGGGATCAGGCCGCGCTGCACGGCGTAGCCCAGCATGAACATGTTGGTGGCGATGGCATCGCCCATCAGCGCCGTGGCGATGCGGGTGGCCTCGACGAATTCCGACAGGTTGTCGCCGGCCGAATTGCGGATCGCCTGCGCCATCTGGTTGTCATCCAGCACCAGATTGGGATTGAGCTGGAATGCAGCCGTCGGGGTCAGATGCGTGTTGATCAGGGCGCGCGTATGGCCCTTCTGCATCTTCTCCAGCGCGGCATCGCCCGCGGCCACGACCATGTCGCAGCCCAGCACCAGATTGGCGCCGCCGGCCGCCACGCGCACGGCGTGGATGTCGTCCGGATTCATCGCGATGCGCACATGGCTCAGCACGGCGCCGTTCTTCTGCGCCAGACCGGTGAAGTCGAGCACGCTGGTGCCGTAGCCCTGAATATGGGCCGCCATACCGAGGATCTGCCCGATGGTGACAACGCCGGTGCCGCCGATGCCGGTGATCAGGATGTTGTAGGGCTGGTCCAGCGGCGCGATCTCAGGAGCCTTCAGGCTTGCGAAAAGCCCATCGGTCTTGTCGGCCGGATTCTGCTGCAGCTTCACCTTGGCGCGCTTCACTTTGCCGCCCTGCACCGAGACGAAGCTGGGGCAGAAGCCGTTCACGCAGGAGAAGTCCTTGTTGCAGGACGACTGGTTGATCTTGCGCTTGCGGCCGAGTTCGGTTTCCTGCGGCTCGACCGAGACGCAGTTGGATTTCACCGAGCAGTCGCCGCAGCCCTCGCAGACCGCTTCATTGATGAAGATGCGGCGATCGGGATCGGGGAAGGTGCCGCGCTTGCGGCGGCGGCGCTTCTCGGCTGCGCAGGTCTGGTCGTAGATCAGCACGGTACAGCCTTCGATCTCGCGCAGTTCCTTCTGCACGGCATCCAGATCGTCGCGATGGTGGAAGGTGGTGCCCGGCGCCCATTCGGTGCCGACCGGATACTTGTCCGGCTCGTCGCTGACCAGCGCGATGCGGCGCACGCCCTCGCCATAGACCTGCAGCGAAATCTGCTGCGGGGTTAGCTGGCCATCATGCGGCTGGCCGCCGGTCATGGCGACTGCGTCGTTGAACAGGATCTTGTAAGTGATGTTCACCTTGGCGGCGATGCTGGCGCGCAGGGCCAGCAGGCCGGAATGGAAATAGGTGCCATCGCCCAGATTGGCGAAAATGTGATTGTCTTCGGTGAACGGCGCCTGGCCGATCCACGGCGTGCCTTCGCCGCCCATCTGGGTGAAGGTCGCGGTCGAACGGTCCATCCACAGCGACATGAAATGGCAGCCGATGCCGGCCACTGCGCGGCTGCCTTCCGGCACGCGGGTGGAGGTGTTGTGCGGGCAGCCCGAGCAGAAATACGGCGTGCGCTGTGTCTTGCCGATGCTGCTGGCCGCGGCCTCGCGCTCTTTCTGCTCGATGAAGGCGATGCGCTCCTCGATGCGCGGGTTGGTGCCGTAACGCTTGAGCCAGGTGTAGAGCGCCTTGGCGACAATCGCCGGAGAAATCTCGCCGGACGACGGCAGCAGCCACTTGCCCTCGGCATCGAACTTGCCGATCACGCGCGGACGCACGTCTTCGCGCCAGTTATACAGCTGTTCCTTCAGCTGGTTTTCGATGACCGCGCGCTTTTCCTCGACGACGATCACTTCCTCCAGGCCCTCGGCGAAGTGGCGGGCGCCTTCGCGCTCCAGCGGCCAGACCATGCCGACCTTGTAGAGGCGGATACCCATGTCGGCAGCCATCTCTTCGGTAATACCCAGGTCTTCCAGCGCCTGACGCACGTCCAGATACGACTTGCCGGTGGTGATGATGCCCAGCCGCGGACGCGGGCTGTCGATCACGATACGGTCGATTTTGTTGGCACGCGCGAAGGCCAGTGCGGCATAGGCCTTGTGGCGCTGGAGCCGGTCTTCCTGTTCCAGGATCGCATCGGGCCAGCGGATATTCAGTCCGCCCGGCGGCATCTGGAAATCGGTGGGATAGGCAATCTGCAGGCGGTCGGGATCGATCGACACGCTGGCCGAGCTTTCCACCGTTTCGGTCTGGCATTTGAAGCCGACCCAGATGCCGGCATAGCGCGACATCGCCCAGCCCAGGAGGCCGTAATCGATAAACTCCTGCACGTTGGCCGGATGCAGCATCGGCATCATCGCGGCCATCATCATGTGCTCAGACTGGTGCGCCACGGTGGACGAGGCCGCACCATGGTCGTCGCCGCACAGCGCCAGCACGCCGCCATGCGGCGAGGTGCCTGCCGAATTGGCATGCTTGAACACGTCCATCGAACGGTCGACGCCGGGGCCCTTGCCGTACCAGATCGAGAAGACGCCGTCGTATTTCGCTTTAGGGAAGAGATTGAGCTGCTGGCTGCCCCAGACAGCAGTGGCGGCCAGATCCTCGTTCACGCCGGGCTGGAACTGGATGTGGTTCTCTTTGAGGAATTTGCGGGCTTTCCAGAGCTGTTGGTCGAACAGCCCGAGCGGCGAACCGCGATAGCCGGAAATGAAAGCAGCGGTGTTGAGGCCCGCGGCCAGGTCGCGCTTTCGCTGCAGCATCGGCAGGCGCACCAGCGCCTGCGTGCCGGTCAGGAAAACCCGGCCGCGCTCGAGGGTGTACTTGTCGTCCAGCGTGACATTCGCCAGCAT